>NZ_JAPKNK010000004.1:0-471156 GCF_026343855.1 Kaistia nematophila
CGCTGCGCGGCAAGATTGCCATTTTGCCGCGCAATACCGATATTGGAGGGGCGATGACCAACGCAGACGCGTTTCCCCTCGATCCCGGCCAGACCCAGCGCTCCGAGCCCCGCCTCAGCGATCGGCAGGTGGTGCTGATCTCGAAGGCGCTGGCCGAGCCGCGCCGCTACCAGATCCTGAAGGACCTCGGCGCCTCCAGCGCGCCGCTGGCCTGCAGCTGCGTCGTCCAGAACCAGCAGGTCAGCGCCGCCACCATTTCCCATCATCTGAAGGAACTGGAGACGGCGGGGCTGATCGAGATCGTGCGCGAAGGCAAGTTCGCAAGCCTCGTCCTGCGCCGCGACGTGCTCGACGCCTACCTGGCCCAGCTCTCCCAGATCTGACCCAAGAGAAGGAAATCCGGCCGCGGCCGAAAATTTCACCGGACTCGCCTCTTGTAACGATTAGACGATTATCTAACTGTCTAATCAACTCATACCAACAGGAGTGAATGAGTTGAGCAAACTGACAGGCAAGGTTGCGGTCGTAACGGGCGCATCGAAGGGCATCGGGGCGGGCATCGCCAAGGAGCTGGCCGCCGCCGGCGCCTCCGTCGTGGTCAACTACGCCTCCAGCAGGGAGGGCGCCGACCGCGTCGTGGCGGAGATCGAAGGCAGAGGCGGCAAGGCCGTCGCTGTCCAGGGCGACGTTTCGAAATCGGCCGATGTGACGCGGCTCTTCGCCGAGGCAAAGGCGGCCTATGGCTCGCTGGACATCCTCGTGAACAATGCCGGCGTCTACCAGTTCGGCGCGCTCGAGGACGTCACCGAGGACGAGTTCCACCGGCAGTTCAACACCAACGTGCTCGGCCTCCTGCTCACCACCCAGGAAGGCGTGAAGCATTTCGGTGCCGAAGGCGGCAGCGTCATCAATATCGGCTCGACCATCAGCCAGCTGCCGATGCCCAATTCGTCGATCTATACCGCCACCAAGAGCGCGGTCGACGCGATCACGCATGTGCTGTCGAAGGAGCTCGCGGGCCGGAACATCCGCGTGAACTCCATCAATCCGGGCGGCGTCGAGACCGAGGGCACGCGCACGGCCGGCGTCATCGGCAGCGATCTGGAGAAGCAGCTGGTCGCGCAGACGCCGCTCGGCCGAATCGGCCAGCCGGGCGATATCGGCACGATTGCCGTATTCCTGGCTTCTCCCGATTCGGGCTGGCTTACCGGTGAACTGCTGCTCGCCTCCGGCGGCATGCGCTAACGGGCAATACCCGGCACGCGCGCATCCTCCGATGCGGGCGTGCCGGTCTCGCCGCGGCCTCACTTGACCGCTAAACCTTGCCGGAAGGCTCGCCCGTCCCAACTTCAGTTGCTACACTAGCCGGGGCGGCGGGCGTGGCGGACAAGACGGAGCGGCAATGACCGAGCCCGCGGGCAAGACTGCGGACAGCAACAAGACGGGATCGGCGCTGCCGGCCGCGCTGGAAGCGGCGGCGCAGCGGCGGATCACGACGGCTGTCGGCCGCGCGCGCCGGGTGCTGGTCTGGGAAGCCGCCTGGCCCCGCATCGTCCCCATCCTTTGCCTCGGCGGTCTCTTCCTCGTCCTTTCCTGGCTCGGCCTCTGGCCGCGCATGGCCGATCCGCTGCGCTATGTCGTGCTGGCAGCGTTCGGCATCGCCTATGTCGGGCTCATCCTCCATCTCGCGCGGATGCCGCTGCCGTCCCGCGACGAGGCGCTCGCCCGCGTCGCGCGCGAAAGCGCCATGGAGCATCGCCCGGCCACCGCCTTCGGCGACCGGCTGTCGCAGCCGAGCGACGATCCGCTGACACAGTCGCTCTGGCGTGCCCATCGGCTGCGCCTGCTCGAGAGGCTCGACCATCTCTCCGCCGGCCTGCCCTCGCCGGGCATGAACGCGCGCGATCCCTATGCGCTGCGCTTCCTGCTGCCGCTGGTCCTGGTCGTCGCCTTCCTGATGGCCGGGCCGGACCGGATCGACCGCATCGCCGACGCCATCCGCCCGGCCGCCGCCGCGACGGAGGCGCCGCCGCGGATCGACGCCTGGGTGACGCCGCCGGCCTATACCAGCCGGCCGCCGATCTTCCTGACCGGCGACGCGGCCCGTCCCGGCTCGCTCGATCCGAATGTGCCGCTCAAGGTGCCGCAGGGCTCCGTCGTGACGTTGCGCATGCCGGCCGAGCCGGATCTCGCCGCGCACGCGGTCTCCACGGGCGGCCAGCCCCTCGTCTTCGATGCGGCGCCGCCGCCGAAGACGCAAACCGACGCGCCGACGCCTGCCGAGCACAAGCTTACGCTTTCCAGGGACAGCGCCCTCACGGTCGCGCGCGGCGACCGCACCCTGCTCTCCTGGTCCTTCGCCGTGACGCCGGACGAGCCGCCGAAGATCGAATTGACGCGCGAGCCGTCGGCGACACAGAGCGGCGCGCTGTCTCTCGGCTACTCGGTCAGCGACGACTATGGCGTGATGTCGGCCGCCGCCGCCATCAGCGCCCCGGAAGCCCCGGCCGAAAGCGGCGCGCGGCCGCTGGTCGCCGCGCCCGAACTGCCGCTCAATTTGCCGCGCCTGCGCATGCGGGAAGGCAATGGCGAGACGATCCGCGACCTGTCGGCCCATCCCTGGGCCGGCGCCAAGGTCAAGATGCGGCTGACCGCCACCGACGAGGCCGGTCAGACGAGCGAGAGCCCGACCATCGAATTCACGCTGCCGATGCGCGCCTTCCGCAATCCGATCGCGCGCGCCGTCGTCGAGCAGCGCCGCGTCCTGGCGCTCGACGCCCGCAAGGCGCCGAACGTCGCCATGGCGATCGACGCCATCACGCTCTATCCGGACAAGTTCAAGACCAACGGCCCCTATCTGGCGCTGCGCACGGCCTATCACCGGCTGACCGGCCAACCGAGCGACGCCGAGCTGGTCGAAACGGTCGATTTCCTCTGGCAGATCGCTCTCGGCATCGAGGATGGCGACCTGTCGCTGGCGGCACAGGACCTGCGCGCCGCGCAGGAGGCCCTGCGCAAGGCGATCGAGAGCAACGCCTCCGACGCCGAGCTTGAAAAGGCGATGCAGGACCTGCGCGAGGCGATGGACAAGTATCTGGAGGCGCTGGCGCAGGACGCGGCCCGCAATCCGCAATCGGCCAACCGGCAGCCGATGGATCCGAACACCCAGGTGCTGCGGCCGGAAGACCTGAAGAAGATGATGGACCAGATCGAGAATCTGGCGAAGACCGGCTCGCGCGACGCCGCCCAGCAGATGCTGAGCCAGTTGCAGCAGATGATGGAGAACCTCGAGGCGAGCCGCTCGCAGCAGGGCCAGGACGGCCAGAACGGCCCGATGAACCAGGCGCTCGACAAGCTCGGCGAGATGATCCAGCGCCAGCAGCAGCTGATGGACCGCACCTTCAAGATGGATCCCGATACCGATGGCAGCGGCGCCGAGGCGCAGCCGATGTCGCCGGAGGAGCGCCAGAAGGCGCTGCAGGAACTGCGCGAGGGCCAGCAGGGCCTGCAGAAGATGCTGCAGGAGCTGCAGCAGACCATGAAGCAGCAGGGCATGCAGCCGGACGGCAAGCTCGGCCAGGCCGACCGCTCGATGGGCGACGCCGCCGACCAGCTCGGCGAAGGCGCGCCCGGACAGGCCGTCGGCCCGCAGGGGCAGGCGCTGCAGGCGCTTCGCGAGGGCGCGCGCAGCCTCGCCGACCAGATGGCCCGCCAGAACGGCTCGGCCACCCGCCAGGGCGGCCCGATGCCCGGCCAGGACCCTCTCGGCCGCCAGCAGCAGGGCCGCGGCACCGATCTCGGCTCGACGGTGAAGGTGCCGGATGCGATCGACACGCAGCGCGCCCGCGAGATCCTCGACATGATCCGCAAGCGCCTCGGCGACCCGTCACGGCCGCTGATCGAACGCGACTATCTGGAACGGCTGCTGCAGAAGTACTGAGGCGAGATCGCTTCAGCGGAGCGGCGCATCTGGCATGCAGGCACGCCAGCGCCCCACCCTCGCCGTCATCCCGGGCTTGACCCGGGATCCATTCAGCCGAGGCGACGGCGGATCCCCTCTCCCTCGCGCGGGAGAGGGCTAGGGTGAGGGTCTACGCCCCTACGCCACCGCAGCCCGGAGATTATTGGAGTTCAGCGCGCATTTGACGACGTGACGGATCTCGGCGAGCGAGAACGGCTTCGTCACCACGTCGAAGATCAGTTCGGCGAGACCGTCGGCGCGCTCGCGCTGATCGGCGAAGCCGGTCATCAGCAGGATGGTCAGGTCGCGATATTGCGACGCCGCCGCGTGGGTCAGCGCGATGCCGTCCATGATCGGCATCTTGATATCGGTCAGGAGCAGGTCGAACTGGCCGTTCTCGCGGATCAGCACGTCGAGAGCGTCCTCTCCATCCTCCGCCGTCAGCACCTCATGGCCGTCGAGCATGAGCGCGCGCGATACGAACATGCGCACCGCGTCATCGTCTTCGGTCACCAGAATGCGCGCCATCAGGTCCGTTCCCAGAGCATGATCCTCCGGAACGAAACGCTTCCCGGATCGGATCATCGATCAAACAATCAGGCTGGGATCATCCCCCATTCCCCTAAACAGATCGTGACTTCCGTGCCGGAAGAGGTCGCCCAAAACGGAACAGGCGCGCCGGAAACCGACGCGCCTGTCCAAAAACCGTGGAAAACAGGGCCTATTCCGCGTCTTCGACGACGCCGACGAAGGGCAGTTCGCGGAACGCGTGCGCCACGTCCATGCCGTAGCCGACGACGAACAGGTCCGGGCAGTTGAAGCCGACATGCTCGGCCGTGATCTCGGTCGCGCGCTTGCCGGGCTTGTCGAGCAGTACGGCGATGCCGACCCGGGCGGCGCCCCGCTCCAGCATCAGCTTGCGGGCGAAATCGAGGGTTCGGCCGGATTCGAGGATGTCGTCGATCAGGAGGACGTCGCGGCCGGCGACCTCGCTTTCGATGTCCTTGACCACCCGGACCGAGCCCGACGAGGTGGTGCCGGCGCCATAGCTCGACAGCGAGATGAACTCGACCTCCGGCGCCATCCCGGCCGCGTGCAGGGCGCGGATCAGGTCGGCGGCGAAGACGAAGCTGCCCTTGAGGATCGAGATGACCAGGAGGTCGCGATAGCCGGATCCGGCGATCTCGGTGGCGAGCTCGGCGTTGCGCGCGGCGATCTCGGGAATGTCGTAGAGGACGCGGATCGACCGGCCACGGACAACAGGCATCAGTTCATTCCTTCGTTGGCGGAAGCGGTGGCGCGCGCCGCGCGCCGTCCCGCTCACCCGGCCGGGCGATCGGGCCCGGGGAAAGCAGTTCTCTTAGTCGCCGGCCGCGCGAATGTCACCGAAAACGCGACGGCGGCGCATGAATCCGGGCCGATCTCCGCGATTTGTCGCAAGTCGTAGCCATTGCACGGCGGAATACCCGCGCCGATTAGCGAAAAAGAGCCTCGTACCGCGGCTTTTCGCGCCGGCGCCGACGCCAGGCATGCCGTCGCTTTGCCTTGATCGGATGGCATATCGGGCAGGAACCGCCCGGAGACCGGGCATCGCTAACAACTCGTTAACGCTGATCCCGGCAAGCTGTGCGAATCGTCCGCCGCCTCGGCGCGGCGGCCTTCAGCGCGGCCGGACCAGCGGCCGCCACGACACAGAGAGAGCGGAAGCAGGAAAAATACGGTGATCCGCTTCGAGAATGTCGGCCTGCGCTATGGCATGGGAGCCGAGGTCCTCCGCGACCTCTCCTTCCAGATTGCGCCGAAATCCTTCCAGTTCCTGACCGGCCCTTCCGGCGCCGGCAAGTCGACGCTGCTGCGCCTGCTCTGCCTGTCGCTGAAACCGACCCGCGGCCTGATCACCGTGTTCGACCGCGACGTCGTCACGCTGCCGAAGGCGGAGCTGCCGGCGCTGCGTCGCCGCGTCGGCGTGGTGTTCCAGGATTTCCGCCTGCTCGACCACCTGACCACCTTCGAGAACGTCGCGCTGCCGCTGCGCGTGCTCGGGCGCGAGGAGGCGAGCTATCGCGCCGATGTCATCGAGCTGCTGAAATGGGTCGGCCTCGGCGACCGCATGCAGGCGCTGCCGCCGATCCTTTCCGGCGGCGAGAAGCAGCGCGCCGCGATCGCCCGCGCCCTGATCGGCCAGCCCGAGATCCTGCTCGCCGACGAACCGACAGGCAATGTCGACCCGCCGCTGGCAAAGCGCCTGCTGCGCCTCTTCGTCGAATTGAACCGGCTCGGCACTTCCGTCGTCATCGCCACCCACGACATCGGCCTGATGAACCAGTTCGATGCCCGGCGCCTCGTGCTGCATGAAGGACGGCTCTCGATCTATGAGTGAGCTCGCCACCCACCGCGGTCCAGGCTTCTTCGGCCGCATGTTCGGCTCGATCCTGCCGTCGCGCCGCCGCGCCCGCTCGGGAAACACCGTCTCGGCGCCGATCGTCCCGTCGCAGTCCATCGCCGGCAAGTCGCTGATGATCGTCATCGCCATCATGAGCTTCCTCGCCTGCCTGACGCTCGGCGCCGTGTCGCTGGTGCGCGACGCCTCGCTCGGCTGGCAGGCCGACATCGTGCGCGAAGTCACTATCCAGGTTCGTCCGGTCGACGGCGTCGACACGAATGCCGAGGCGCAGAAGGCGGCGACCATCGCCGCATCGATGGCCGGCGTCGCCCAGGCCCGCGTGCTGGAGGACTGGGAAAACGCCAAGCTGCTGGAACCCTGGCTCGGCAGCGGCCTCGACATGAGCGACCTGCCGATCCCGCACCTGATCGTCGTCGAACTGGCGGATCCCGATGCCGTCGATCTCGTCGCGCTCGCCTCCCGCCTCAATACCGAAGTGAAGGGCGCAAGCCTCGACGATCACCGCAGCTGGACCGACCGGCTGAAGACGATGGCCAACGCCACCGTGATCATCGGCGTCTCGATCCTCGGCCTCGTCTTCATCGCCACCGTGCTGTCCGTGATCTTCGCGACGCGCGGCGCCATGGCCTCGAACCGCGACATCGTCTCGGTGCTGCACTATGTCGGGGCGGAAGCGAATTTCATCGCGCGCGAGTTCCAGCGTCATTTCCTGTTTCTCGGCTTGAAGGGCGGGTTGCTCGGCGCATCCGGCGCGGCGATCCTGTTCGCCGTCCTCTCCTTCTTCATCGGCCGCTCGATCGCGACGCCCGAGGGCGACCAGGTCTCGGCGCTGTTCGGCCGCTTCGCCATCGGCCCGACCGGCTATCTCGGCGCCCTCGTCATCGCGCTGCTGATCGGAATCATGACCGCGATCACCTCGCGGCTCACCGTCTACCGCCACCTGGCCTCGATCGAATGACCGGCGGCGCGCCCTTGTCCCCGTCACTCGGTCGTCACCATGGTGTGACTTCTGCCCCTTCTTGGCCGCAATCGGCTCGCAAGCTGATCGGCATGAGTGACGCGGCCCAAACCGGAACGGATCTTGGCCGACGGAATTTTGCCGGCCCGGCCTCGCATGGCCGCTTGCCGGCCCCCGGCCGCCGCCCATTCGTCACGGTGCTGCTGCTCGTCGCCATCGCCGGTTCGATCGCCGGCCTCGACTTCGCCCGCTTCGCCAGCCAGGTCGCCAACACCACGCCGCCGACCGACGTAACCGCCGAAGGCATCGTCGCGCTGACCGGCGGCACGGCGCGAATCGACGGCGCACTGGCGTTGTTGCGCGACAATCGCGCCGAAAAGCTGCTGATCTCGGGCGTCAATCCGGCGGTCGGCCGGCACGACATCGCCCGCGCAGTCGAAAGCGCCTATGGCGCCGTGCTGGACCAGCGCGTCGATCTCGGCCATGCGGCACGCGACACGATCGGCAATGCCGACGAAACCCGCGCCTGGGTCGAGAAGCAGGGAATCCACTCGCTGATCATCGTCACCAGCGACTACCACATGCCGCGCAGCATGGTGGAGCTGGCCCGAGCCATGCCCGGCGTGCGCCTGATTCCCTACCCGGTTTCGAACAAGCAGCTCGAAATGGACCGCTGGTGGCGACATGGCGCATCAGTAAAGCTTCTCCTCGGCGAGTACCTGAAGTATACGCTCGCTCGTGCGCGGCTCGCCTTCGAGACGCCGCGGGGGGAAAGCGGGACCGCGATGGCGGCGGAAACGCATACTCACGCGACAACCGGCGGGGTCCTGCGCTGACGCCGTATCTTTCGACGCCGACGTAGAACCGCACCATGCTGACCCTTCGTTCACTGCTCTTCCAGGCCGCGTTCTATCTGATCATGGCGATCATCCTCGCCGTGACGCTTCCGTTTTTCTTCTTCCTGCCGCACCGCGCCGCCATCGCCGTGGTCAAGTTCTGGACCGCCTCGTCGATGTGGGCGCTGCGCGTCTTCGCCGGCACGAAGATCGAGGTGCGCGGCATCGAAAAGCTGCCGAAGGGCGGCGGCCTGATCGCGCCGAAGCACCAGTCTGCCTTCGAGACGATGGCGCTGTTCCATCTGCTCGATGACCCGACCTATGTCATGAAGCGGCAGCTGATGTGGATCCCCCTGTTCGGCTGGTACACGTGGAAGGCTGGCATGATCCCGGTCGACCGCGCCGGCGGCTCGAAGGCGCTCCGGAAGCTCGCCGCCGATTCGAAGGAAGCCGTCGAGGCGGGCCGCCAGGTCATCCTGTTCCCCGAGGGCACACGCCGCACCGCCGGCTCGCCGCCCGACTACAAGTTCGGCATCATCCATCTCTATCGCGAGCTGAAGGTGCCGGTGGTGCCGATCGCGATGAATTCGGGCCTCTACTGGCCGCGCCAGAGCTTCCTGCGCTTTCCCGGCACCATCGTCATGGACGTGCTCGACCCGATTCCGCCCGGTCTCGATTCGAAGACCTTCCTGGCGACCCTGATCGGCGCGCTCGAGCCGGCGACCGACAAGCTGCTGATCGAGGCGGCCGAGGGTCCGAACCCGCCGCCGCTGCCGCCCGAAGCGGTCGCCCGCATCAACGCCGTCCAGGCGAGCGAATCAGCGTGATCAACTGGCAGGCTCGGCCATCAGCCGCGCCGCCAGCCATTCGAGCAACGGATCCTCTATGCCGAGCCCGGCGAGGTGAGCCGCGGTCGCCAGCACATAATCGCGGTTGCTGCCGGCCTGGCCGACGCTGTCGCGCACCTGCGCCAACACCGCCTCGCGCGAGAGGTCGCCGGCATATTGCGGGTGGGTGCGATCGACGACATAGGTGATCGCCCGCACATAATCGCGCGCCGGCCGCTCCAGCCGGATGTTGCGCTCGACCTCGATGTAGGAATTGGTGACGAGCTCTCGCTCGCGCAGATAGGCGAGGACGACATCACGCGCGCCATCGGCAACGCGAAACGCCATGCCTCGGCACGAGCCGCCCTTATCGAGGCCCAGCACAAGGCCCGGATGTTCCGGCGTGCCGCGATAGACATAGGACTGGATGCAGAAGGCCCGGCGCTCGCCCTCGAGATGGGCGGGAATCGCCTCTTCGAAGGCGAAGCCCGGCCGCCACATCAGCGAGCCATAGCCAAAGACCCAGAAATCGGACATGAGTTCGTCCTCGAAAAGACAGATTGTCACCGCGTAACAGCCGCCGCCCGCCACATCAACGGAGGAAACGGATGATCGACCCGGCCAAGACGGACGCAACCGCGACAGTGGACGCCGCCCGGCCCCGTTCCGCCCGGCGCAAGTTCCAGTTCGTCATCGTCGCAGCCTTGCTGCTGTGCGCGATCTGGGCCGGCGGCTGGTTCTGGGCCAACCGGATCGCCAGCGAACGCATCGCCGCCATGAAGGCCGATTTTGTCGCCGAAGGCGGCGTTCTCGGCTGCAACGCCGAATCGCTCGGCGGCTTCCCGTTCAAGTTTACGCTCGACTGCGCACCCGCTTCGCTCGAACTGCCGTCGAAGGGGCTCAAAGCCCAGGTCGGCGCGATGGAGGCGATCGCGCTCATCTACAATCCCGGCCATGTGCTCGCCTCGGTGCAGGGGCCGCTGGCCCTGAAGGCGCCCGGCGATCTCGGCGTCGAGGCCAACTGGACCTCGCTGCAGACCAGCGTCCGCGTCGGCACCTCGCGCCTGAAGCGTTTTTCCGCCGTCGCCGACGATCTGACGACCACGATCAACGCCCCCGCCAATCCGCGCCTTCCGACGGCGGCAAGCGCCAAGCACGCCGAACTGCACCTGCTGCAGAACGACGCGGACGCAACGGCTCTCGACCTCGCCGGCACGGTCGACAATTTCGCCGCGACGATTCCCGGCGCGCCGCCGCTGCCCGCTCTCTCGGCCAAGCTCTACGCCATCCTGCCGGGCGCGTTGCCCGAGCTCCGCGACGGCCACGTCGATCCGCTGCCAGCCTGGATCGCCGCCGGCGGCCAGGTCAAGCTCGGCCAGCTCAGCCTCGATGTCGGCGGCTTCCTGGCGAATGCCAGCGGCGATCTCACGGTCGCGCCGGACGGCGTCATCTCCGGCAAGGTCGCGATCCGCGTCGACCAGCTCGAGAAGCTGCCGGACCTCGCCGAAACCATCCATCCCGGCAGCCGCGACCAGGTCGCACAGATCCTCGGCCCGCTCTCGGCCTTCCTGAAGCCGGTCCAGGTCGACGGCAAGACCTGGCGCGAGACGACGCTGACGATCAAGAACGGCAAGGTGTCGGCCGGCTTCATCCCGCTCGGCCGCCTGCCGCCGCTGAGGCTCGGCACGGCCGCCGCCATCGCCGGGAGCTGAGGTTTCTGGCGCGCGGCTTGCTTGCAACGGGCATGATGAGACATCGGGAGACGCGCACATGAACGACAATTCCCAGCCCGCCCAGAGCCCGCTGCGGCTGATGGTGATCAATCCGAACACGTCGGAGGCGATCACCGCGAGGCTTCGTGCGCTGGCCGAGGACGAAGCCGGCAGCGCCGTCACCGTCTCGGCCGTCACCGCCCGCTTCGGCGCGCCCTACATCTCCGACCGCGCCGGCGCGGCGATCGCGGCCGAGGCCGTCGTCGATGTCGCCAAGGCTGAACTGCTGGATGGCGCGGCACCGGATGCGATCGTCATCGCCTGCTTTGGCGATCCCGGCATCGACGCCCTGCAGGAGGCGGTCCCCTGCCCCGTCGCCGGCTTTGCCGAGGCGGGACTGCGCGCCGCGGCGGAACAGCCGGGACCGTTCATGGTCGCCACCAATGGCGAAGCCTGGTGCGACATGCTCGCCGAGCTGGCGGCGACGATCGGCCTCTCCGACCGGATTTCCAGCTTCCTGTCGATCGGCGACGCGGCGGCGCGCGATGCCGAACTGTGCCGCGCGATGATCACGGAAGAGGCAGAACGCACCGGCGCGGCGCGCGTCGTGCTCGGCGGCGCCGGGCTGATCCCGATCCTCGCCGACGTCGCGGCGGAGCTGCCGCTACCGCTCGTCGACCCACACCGCGCCGCCATCCGCAAGGCGATCGCGCTGGCGCGGACGAGCTGAACACTCACCTCTCCCTCAGAGAGGTGAGGAAGAGCCTCCAACCTCAGGTCTTGGCCTGATCCGGCTTGGTATGATCCCGGCGGCCGAAATCGGGGGCGGACGTGTCCTGGCCAATGGCGACGATCGAACGACGTATGGCGCGGGTCCGCGTGAACAGGTCGAAGAGCGTGTCGCCGTCACCGTTGCGGATCGCCCGCGTCAGCGTCGCCAGATCCTCGTTGAAGCGACCGAGCATCTCGAGCACGGCTTCCTTGTTGTTCAGGAAGACGTCGCGCCACATCGTCGGATCCGAGGCCGCGATGCGGGTGAAATCGCGAAAACCGGAAGCCGAGAATTTCAGCACTTCGGAGCGGATGCCCGATTCGAGATCCGAGGCGGTGCCGACGATGTTGTAAGCGATCAGATGCGGCAGATGGCTGGTGATCGCCAGCACCAGGTCGTGGTGCTCGGCGCTCATCGCCTCGACATTGGCGCCAAGCGCCCGCCAGAACGCCATCAGCTTCTCGACCGCGGCGGGATCGGCCGTCTCCGCCGGCGTCAGCACGCACCAGCGGTTCTGGAACAGGTCGACCAGGCCAGCGTCCGGGCCCGAATGCTCTGTGCCGGCGAGCGGGTGGCCGGGGATGAAATGCACCGCCGACGGCAGGTGCGGCGCCATCGCCTTGACGACCGAGACCTTGACCGAGCCGACATCGGAAACGATCGCGCCGGCCTTCAGATGCGGGCCGATCGCCTTGGCGACGTCGCCCGACGCGCCGACCGGCACGCAGACGATGACAAGATCGGCGCCGCGCACCGCGTCGGCCGCGTCGGCGAAATAGACGTCGCCGAGGCCGAGTTCCTCGGCGCGGGCGAGCGTCGCCGGACTGCGGGTCGATATCGCGATCTCGCCGACCACGCCGCCCCGGCGCGCCGCGAGCGCGATCGAGGCGCCGATATGGCCGATGCCGACCAGGGCGAGCTTGCCGAAGAGAGGATCCGTCATCAGCGCGCCGTCCGGTGCAGGAAGTCGCGCAGCGCCGCGATCGTCGCCTCGTTGGCCTCGGCCGAGCCGATGGTCATGCGCAGCGCATTGGGCAGGTGATAGCTGGTCATGGCGCGCAGGATGATGCCGTGCGAGACCAGATAGTCGTCGGCGTCCGCGGCGCGGCGGCCCTTCTCGTCCGGGAAATGGATCAGCACGAAATTGCCGACGCTCGGCGTCACCTCGAGGCCGAGCGCACGGATACCCTCGGTGACGCGCGGCAGCCATTCCTCGTTGTGGGCGACGGCGGCGTCGAGATGCGCGCGATCCTTCAGCGCCGCGATGCCGGCGGCCATGGCCGGCGCGGAGACGTTAAACGGACCGCGGATGCGGTTCATCGCGTCGATGACCTCGGCCGGACCATAGCCCCAGCCGAGGCGGACGCCGGCAAGGCCATAGATCTTCGAGAAGGTGCGCGTCATCAGCACGTTCGGCGAGGTGCCGGCGAGCTCGATGCCGCTCTCGTAGTCATTGCGGCGGACATATTCAGAGTAGGCGGCGTCGAGCACCAGCAGCACGCGCGGCGGCAGCGCCGCATGCAGGCGGCGGATCTCGCTGAACGGCAGGTAGGTGCCAGTCGGATTGTTCGGATTGGCGACATAGACGATGCGCGTCCTGTCGGTCACCAGTTCGAGAATGCCGTCGACATAGGTCGTCATGTCCTTCTCCGGGGCAACGACCGGGGTGGCGCCGGCAGCCTGGATCAGGATCGGATAGACGTTGAAGCCATGCTTCGAATAGATCGCCTCGTCGCCCGGCCCGAGGAAGACATGGCTCGCCAGCGCGAGCACGTCGTCCGAGCCGTTGCCGCAGATGACGCGGGACGCGTTGATGCCATAGGCGTCGGCGATCGCGGCGCGCAGTTCCGCGGCCGAGCCATCGGGATAGATCTCGAGCTTGGCAGCGACACCCTGGTAGGCGGCGACCGCCGCCGGGCTCGGCCCGAGCGGCGTCTCGTTCGAGGAGAGCTTGTAGACCTTGGAGCCGCCCGTCGCCTTGGAGCGACCCGGCACATAGGGGGCGATATCCAGCACGCCCGGCCGCGGCACGGGCCGGTCGGCGGGCTTGGTGTCCGGCGTCTTCGACGACTTGTTCATCACGATACTCCCGCCTCGTCGAGGCGCTCATAAAGAACGGGGTTGGCGTCGACATCGCCGATGGCGATGCCGCGCGACAGCGCGCCGACGCGCGCGACATCCTCGAAGCCGGCACGCGCCGCCAGGGCGGCGACAGCGACGCCGGCCGGCAGCGCGATCAGCTTCTCGGCGCCAGCTTCCGCGAGAACGGTGCCGCCGGCGGCCGTGATCGCGGGCCAGGGATCCTTGCCGATCGCCGTCACGGCGAACAGGTCGAGATCGGGCGGCGTCGGGTCGGCCAGCTCCGGCGCGATGACGAAGGCCGGATGCTCGGCCGGACGGCCGGCGATGCGGATATAGGGCGACAGCGCCATGATGCGCGGCGCCGACGGACGGCCAAGCGCGCGCCACCAGGCGCCGGCGGAGGCCGGCTGTTCAGCCGAGACGAGACCGAGGTCGGTGCCCGTCTCGCGGATATGGTTGATCGTCGCCACCGCGTCGGCATAGCCGTGCAGCGCTACCGTAAAGCCGAACAGGAAGCGGGCCGTATCGCGCAGCTGGTCGCGGGCGACGCCCTGGTCGATGCCGACGTCGAAGCGCGCCTGCATCCGCGTGAAGGTGGTGATGATCTCGCGCCAGATGTGCTCGACGGTCCAGATCGGCAGAGCGCCCTCGTGGCGGGAGACCAGGCGGCGCATCATGTCGGCCTCGCGGCCGGGCCGGAACGCCGCACCGGGGCGGCTCGTGCCCTTGACCTTGATCAGCGTGTCGATCGCGGTGCCGCGCTCGATCAGACAGCGATGCATCTCGGCATCCAGCTCGTCGATGGTTTGCCGGATGCGGGCGAGTGTCGCCGCATCTGCTTCGCTGGCAGAATTCTTTGTCACGGTCGGGGCCATCGTCGGATCGGCTCTGGGCGGGAAAAACAAGGACCGCCCGAGGCGGCCAAGGCGGCCGATTCATAGGCAAGCGCAAAGGCAAAATCAAAGAAAACATTGCGGATCGGCATCACCGCGGGAACCGCAAAGCCGGCGGCGCCGAGGCGGACGACGACCGAAAGCGCCTATCCGGGTGGCGCCAAGGCCGGCCGGAAGGCGGGCTGGTGGCGACGGCGGCTCCGCGCCGGCAGGCCCTGATAGACGAGCTTCGTCGCCTCGACGATCTGCACGCCGGCGAAGCCCGGCCACAGCATTTCGCCGGCCCGCTCCCAGGCGCGGCCGTTCTGGATCATCAGCCGGCTGCTGAAGGGAGGTGCGAACAGCGCGCCGCTCCAGGCGGTCTCGCTGAATTCGGTATTGCGCAGCAGCGTCGCGAGCTGGCGGCGGCTGAAGGGTCGGCCATAGCCGAAGGGAGTGCGCTCGACCCGCGCCCAGATGCCGCGCCGGTTCGGCACGACGATGACGATCTTGCCGCCCGGCACCAGCACGCGCCAGAGCTCGCGCAATGTCTCGCGCGCGTTCGACGCGGTCTCAAGGCAGTGGATGACGAGGATGCGGTCGATCGACGAATCGGTGAGCGGCAATTCGTCGTCGGCGACGAGCGCGGCGAGATTGCCGCCCTCGGACGGCCAATTCATCACGCCCTGCGCCGCCGGCATGAAATTCAGCACGCGTTCCGCATGCGGCAGGAACGGCGCGAGATAGGGCGTCGCGTAACCGAGGCCGAGCACCCGGTCGCCGGTGACGCGCGGCCACAGCGCCGCCAGCTTGGCGCCGACGAGGCCCTGCGCCACGCCGCCAAGCCGCTCGGCATAGAAGCTGGCGAGGTCGAGCACGTCGGGCGTCAACGTCCGGCCCTGTTCCAAGCACGATCTCCCCTGTCGATGTCGGCGCGACGATGTTAGGTAACGATCCGAACCCACGCCACCCCATCCATACGCCCATATCGGAGATCGTCATGGCTCTCGCAATCTTCCAGTTCCCGTGTCTTTCCGACAATTACGGCGTTCTGATCCACGACGAGGCTTCTGGCCGCACCGCGGCGATCGACGCACCGGACGCAGCCGCCGTCAGCGCCGCCCTGGCCGAGAAGGGCTGGACGCTGACCGAAATCCTTACGACGCATCACCACCCCGACCACACGGACGGCAATCTGGCGCTGAAGCAGGCGACCGGCTGCACCATCAGCGGCCCGAGCTACGAGGCCGACACGATTCCCGGCATCGACCGCAAGCTGAGCGAAGGCGACGTCTATGATTTCGCCGGCCATCCCGTGCATGTGATCCACACGCCGGGCCACACGCTCGGCCACATCGCCTATTACCTGCCGCAGGACGGCGTCGCCTTCGTCGGCGACACCATGTTCGCGCTCGGCTGCGGCCGCGTGTTCGAGGGCACGCTCGACCAGATGTGGAGTTCGCTGCAGAAGCTCGCCGCCCTGCCGGACCAGACGGTCGTCTATTGCGGCCACGAATACACCGAATCGAATTTCCGCTTCGCCATGACCATCGACGGCAGCAACCCCGCCCTCGTCGCCCGCGGCGAGGAGATCCGCAAGCTGCGCGCCGCCGGCAAGCCGACCGTGCCGACGACGATCGCCGCCGAGAAGGCGACCAATCCCTATCTGCGCGCCGACGACCCGGCCGTGCGCGCCGCCCTGAACATGCCGACCGCGCCTGCCTCCGACGTCTTCGGCGCCATCCGCACCGCCAAGGACAATTTCAAGTGAGTTCGGCCGAGGAGATCATTGGCCTGCTCGGCCTCGAGCCGCATCCGGAGGGCGGCTATTATCGCCGCACCTTCGAGGACGGCGTCACGCAGGACGGCCGGCCGGCCTCGACGGCGATCTACTACCTGCTCGCCGCCGGCATGAAGTCGCACTGGCACCGGATCGATGCGATCGAAGTCTGGCACTATTATGCCGGCGCGCCGATCGCGCTGTCGCTGTCGGAAGATGGCGGCGTCACGGAAACCCACCGCCTCGGCCCGGATCTTCTGGCCGGAGAGCGGCCGCAGGTCGTGGTTCCGACCGGCTGGTGGCAGGCGGCAGAGAGCCTCGGCGACTGGACGCTGGTCGGCTGCACAGTGGCGCCGGGCTTCCGTTTCGAGGGCTTCGAACTGGCGGCGCCGGAGTGGGCGCCGCTCGACCAGCCCGAGCGATACTGAGGGGAAAACCGCCATTCTTTACCGAGAGTGGCGAAGCGCCATCGCCAAATCAGAGATCGCCCGTTAAGGTGCTTGCGCCGTTGGGGCGACGGCTTGGGTCTGCGATCGGAGTGGGGGGATGACGTTGGTGCACCGCAGGAATAGGTCATGACGGCCCCAATCAAGAGCGTTCTCTTCGTCGACTATGACAGCCTCTACCTCAGCCTTCGCGCCCGGGACCCCGGCATGGCGCGGCGTTTCGCGCTGCGCCCCGGCGTCTGGCTCGAGGCGATCGAAGCCGGATTGCTGCAGGAGCCCCGCGGCGAGGAAACGGCCCGCCGTCGCATCCTGATGCGGCGCTGCTATGCCGATCCGAAGCTGCTCGGCAAGGCGCGCGCCGCCTTTACCGGTCAGGGCTTCCAGATCGTCGATTGCCCGCCGCTGCCCGGCCGCGAGCGCAACTCGGCCGAGATCCACATGGTTCTCGACACGATCGACGCGCTGGCGCACCAGACCGGCTTCGAGGAATTCATCCTGCTGTCGGCGGATTCGGACCTGACGCCGGTGATCTTCCGGCTGCGCTCCTATAACCGCGCCACCTCGATCTACACGACGCTGACCACCTCGGCCGGCTACCGCGCCATCGCCGACGGCGCCATCGACGAGCAGGCCCTGATCGCGCTGCTGGCGCCGACTGCCGACGCCGAGACACCGGAAGCGACGGAAGACGCCGAAGAGGAAAACGCGCAGCGGCCGAATGGCGGCGAGCGCGACGGACTGGCGGGCCTCGCCCGCCGCATCCACCAGGCGACCAACGTCCCGCTGTTCGCGCCGCGCGTGTATGGCGAACTCTTCCGTGCGCTGACGCGCGAAGTCGCCGAGAACGGCTATCACTTCCAGACCACGGCGGAGAACGTCGCCGCCCGGCTCTCGGCCAATGGCCGCAATGCCTCGCGCCGGCAGATCGCCTTCGTCGTCAAGGGCCTGGCTCTGAAGGGCCATGTCTTTTCGACCAGCGACAGCCCGGAAAAGCTCGCCGAGGCCTTCAAGGAGCAGGTGCTCTATCTCGCCCGCAACGCCGGCGTCGAGATCGACGAGGGCATGGAGACGCTGATCAGCACCTGGATCGTCGGCCGCGAGACCGGCAACGCCCCGGCGGCGCTGCCGCCGCCGACGCCGGCCCCCGTGCAGGCCCCTACCCAGATCGCCGCCGCGCCGGCTCCGGCCGAACGCCCGGCGCAGCGTCCGATTCCGTCGCCGCCGCCCATGTCGGTCGCGCCGTCCATTGCGGTCGCGCCGCAAGCCCCCACGGCGCAGCCGGCCTGGGCTCGCCCGTCGGCGCCGCAGCCTGACGTGGCCCACTTCCAGGTGCAGCCGCCGGCAACGCAGCCGCCGATCCCGGCCGCCCCGGTCTTCGCGCCGCAGCCCGCGCCGACGCCTTCGGTTTCACCGGCGCCTGTTTCGCCTTCGCCCGTGTCGGCTTCCCGCCTGTCGGCGCAGCCGCTGGCCCAGCCGGCCGCTCCCCAGGCGGCGCCGCGCGAGGCACGCCCGATCAGCCTGCAGCCGATCTCGGCGACGATGCAGCCGCCGGCCCGGCCGATCCAGGTCCGCGCCATCGTCGAGCCGGTCCCGGAGCCCGGGGACGAGGCCACGGCGGCAGCCGCGCCGGTCGAGAAGGCGCCTCGCCCCGTCGTGCAGCCGGCCGCTCCGGTCGTCGCCACGCCGCCATCGCCGCCGCAGGCGGTGCTGCGCACGGAAGTGAAGGTCGAGGCGCCAGCCCCGGCGCCCGAACCGGCGCCGCGCCGGAGCCAGGTCGACCCGGAATCGCTTCTGGCGGAGATTTCCTCGCCCCAGCCGACCGCCCGTTCCAACATCGCGCCGCCGCGTGCGCGCGTCGCCCGCCCCGCCCAGCCGGAGCCGGTCGAGGAGCCGGCGTCGCGTCCGGCCCAGCCGCGGCCGGCCGCGCCGCGCAGCGGCACCGTCAATCCGATCGCCGTTCGTCCGCCCGCGCGCCGCAGCGCCGCCCCGGCCACCGCCGAGGACGAGATCGACCCGCGCGATCCGATCGAGAGCTCGATCCTCGCCGCGATCGCCCAGGCGGTCGATGTCCTGGTTGATGATGGCAGCCAGACGGAAGCGCAAGCGCCCGCGGAGGCCGAGCCGCGGCAGCCGCAGCGTTCGACCCCGCCACGGGCCCAGACCCGCGCACCCGCCCGGATTGCGGCGCAGCCGGAGCCCGCCGCCTCGCCGCAGAACCTCCTCCAGGAGGTCCCCGACGATGGCGACATCGGCGACGAGATCCAGCGCATCCTCGCCGCCTACAGCCAGAACCGGAAGCCCGGCCGCTGAGCGAACCCGGCGCGGGAGGTTCCAGAAAAGAAAAGGCCGGTGCTCCGCACCGGCCTTTCTCGTATCAACCGCCCGCCCAAGCCGGAAGGCGGTCAGCCATTCTCCGCTCAGCCATTCGCCATGTACTGGCCGCCATTGATGGTCAGCACCGCGCCGGTCATGAAGGCCGAGGCGTCGGAGGCGAGATAGGTCACCAGCGCCGCGATCTCGTCGGCCTTGCCGATGCGACCGATGGGGATCTGGCCCAGAATGCCTTCCATCACCTTCGGCGGCACCGCCATCACCATGTCGGTGTCGACATAGCCCGGACAGACGCAGTTGACGGTGATGCCCTTGCGGGCGTTCTCCAGCGCCAAGGCCTTGGTGAAGCCGATGACGCCGGCCTTGGCCGTGGCGTAGTTGACCTGACCGAGCTGGCCCTTCTGCGCGTTGATCGACGAGATATTGACGATGCGGCCGAAGCCGCGCTCGCGCATGCCCTCGATCACGGGCCGGGTCATGGTGAACATCGAATCGAGATTGGTCCGCATCACGCTCGACCACTGCGCCTGGTCCATCTTGTGGAACCAGCCGTCGCGCGTGATGCCGGCATTGTTGACCAGGATGTCGATCGGCCCGACCGCCAGTTCGACCGCGCGGACGCCCGCTTCGCAGGCCTCCGCGTCGCTCACGTCCCACTGGAACACCGGAATGCCCGTCTCCGCCTGGAAGGCATGCGCCTTCTCGACATTGCCGGCGAAGCTGGCCGCCACCGTATATCCGGCAGCCTGCAGACCCCTTGCGATGGCCGCGCCAATGCCGCGCGTGCCGCCGGTAACCAGGGCGACTTTCCCCATGTGTTCCTCCCTGAAGCGACCGGTTGAGTTCCGGTCCTCGATGAAATCCGCCGAAGCGTTAGCGCTCGACGGTCAGAGCAATTCCCATTCCACCACCGATGCAGAGCGTCGCCAGTCCCTTCTTGGCGTCGCGGCGAGCCATCTCGTGCAGCAGCGTGACGAGGATGCGGGCACCCGACGCGCCGATCGGGTGGCCGATGGCAATGGCGCCGCCATTGACGTTGACCTTCGAGGTGTCCCAGCCGAGGCCCTGGTTGACGGCGCAGGCCTGTGCCGCAAAGGCCTCGTTCGCCTCGATCAGGTCGAGGTCCTCGACCGACCAGCCGGCCTTCTGCAGCGCCTTCTTCGAGGCGGGGATCGGGCCCGTTCCCATCACGGCGGGATCAACGCCGGCCGTAGCCCAGGAGGCGATGCGCGCCAGCGGCGTGACGCCGCGCTTCGCCGCTTCCGCCGCCGTCATCAGCAGCAGCGCCGCGGCGCCGTCGTTGAGACCGGACGCATTGCCGGCCGTGACCGTGCCGTCCTTGGCAAAGGCCGGGCGCAGCTTGGCGGCCGCCTCCAGCGTCGCACCGGCGCGGATATATTCGTCCTGGTCGACGATGATGTCGCCCTTGCGGGTCGAGATCGTGAAGGGCGTGATCTCGTCCTTGAACCGACCTGCCTTCTGCGCCGCCTCGGCCTTGTTCTGCGAGGCGGTGGCGAAGGCGTCCTGCTGCTCGCGGCTGATCTGGAACTCGCGCGCGACGTTCTCGGCGGTGACGCCCATGTGGTAGCCGTTGAAGGCGTCCCAGAGGCCGTCCTTGATCATGGTGTCGACCATGGCGAGGTCGCCCATCTTGGTGCCGGCGCGCAGATGCGCGGCATGCGGGGCGAGCGACATCGATTCCTGGCCGCCGGCGACGATGATCGAGGCGTCGCCGGTGGCGATCTGCTGCATGCCGAGCGCGACGGAGCGCAGGCCCGAGCCGCAGACCTGGTTGAGCCCCCAGGCGGTGGTCTCCTTCGGCAGGCCGGCCAGCATCGAGGCCTGGCGCGCCGGGTTCTGGCCCTGCGCGGCCGTCAGCACCTGGCCGAAGATCAGCTCGCTGACCGCCTCGGGTTCGGTCTTGCCCTGCTCCAGCACCGCCTTGACCACGGCGGCGCCGAGTTCATGGGCCGGCACGTTGGCGAAAGCGCCATTGAACGACCCGACCGCGGTGCGCGTGGCGGCGGCGATGACGATGTCGGTTTCTGAAGCCATGATGCTTTCCTCAATCAAACTGCGGCGACTGCCGGTTGAAACAATCAGAGCCTCGCGGAGGAAGGCTGTCAATCGAGGCTGACGCGGCGACATTGCTGCAATGCAGCGATTGCGCAGCATCGGCCTGACAATGCAGCGCACAAATCAATTTGGTGGATTCCGAGAAAGCTCCTATCGTGGTGCTTCTTGAGAGGCAGGTTGCAAGAAAACCGCGCAGAGGCGCGTCGCCCGGACAATCAGCAAGAGGGACGAGGGGAGCTGACATGACCAAGGAAAAAGAACCGACCACGATCAAGAAATATGCGAACCGCCGGCTCTACAACACCGGCACCTCGACCTATGTGACGCTCGAAGACCTCGCGAGCATGGTGAAGGCGGGCGAGGATTTCGTGGTTTTCGACGCCAAGTCGGGCGACGACATCACCCGTTCGGTGCTGACGCAGATCATCTTCGAGCAGGAGAACAAGGGGCAGAATCTGCTGCCGATCACCTTCCTGCGCCAGCTGATCCGCTTCTATGGCGATTCGATGCAGAACCTGGTTCCGACCTATCTCGACTTCACGATCGACAGCCTGACCCGCGACCAGGACAAGCTGCGCGGCCAGATGGCCAATGCCTTCGGCCCGGGCGCCTTCACGGCGATCGAGGACACGGTCCGCCGCAACACCGAGATGTTCGAGCAGGCGATGCGCATGTTCCTGCCCTTCAGCGGCGGACGCCCCGAGCCGACTCCGGCGCCGGAGCGCGGCAACGGCAAGGGCGAAGCGCGGCCCGAGGCGAAGCCGGCCGAGCGCGACGCCGGCGAGTTCGACATGCTGAAGCGCCAGCTCGACGAGATGCAGAAGAAGATCGAGAAGCTGGCCGAGAAGGGCTGAGCCCGCCAGCAAGGTCCATGCCCCCGTCCGGCCGCTCGCCCTGCGGCCGGCGCATGCGATCCTTGGAAAGCGATTCGTTGTAGAGCGCCCCGGCAATTCCTAAATGGATGCGGACCCTGGCCGGATCGCGAATGTTTCGCTGTCCTTCCCCCGGGCCGACGAGGCGTTGCGCTATGGCAAAGATCCGATTTGGCGACATTCTGGGCCGTGGAAAGGCGAACGCGGGGGACGATTCGGCCCGCGCCGAGACGGTTCGCCGCGACTTCTGGAAGACGCTTCGTTCGGCCGCGCGCCACATTCCCTTCGCCGAGGACGTGGCAGCCGCCTATTTTTGCGCCTTCGACAGCGCCACGCCGATTCGAGTGCGGGCGACGCTGATCGCGGCGCTGGCCTATTTCGTCCTGCCGATCGACGCCGTCCCCGACTTTCTGGTCGGCATAGGCTTCGCCGATGACGCCACCGTGCTGATGACGGCCCTGACGCTGCTGCGCGCTCATCTGAAGCCGGTCCACTACGAGGCCGCGAGGCGGGCGCTCGCCGCGGAAGCGGCGGCCTGAGCGGCTCGACGCCCGGCTTCGGCGCGCCGTCCGGCCGCCGAGGCCACACTCTCGCCCCATTGGCCGCACCTTCTTCTCATTCGACTGTCTCGCCGGCATACGACACGGTGTGGTTCATGAATTGTTAACGGAACCCGCGCAGTTTTGAGGCAATTGTTCGGGTGACGGATCCACCCGCCCGATCGTTTTCTGGCAAATTTGGTGGGAAGAATATGAACGGAAAAAGGATCGCAACGGCAGCGCTCCTCATGGGTGCCGTGTTCGGCTTCGCGGGAACTGCGGCGGCGCAGACCCCGAAACGCATCGGCACCTTCAAGGACTGGAGCTCCTACGCCTATTCCGATTCGCGTGGGAAGGTCTGCTATGCGGCCTCGCAGCCGAAGACGCAGGCGCCGCAGGGACTGAACCGCGACCCCGCCTATTTCATGGTGACGGCGCGTCCGGCGGAGAATGTCCGCAGCGAAGTTTCCGTCATCATCGGATACCCGTTCAAGGAAGGCTCGAAGCTGACGGTCGACATCGACGGCCAGAAGTTCTCGATGTTCACCAAGGACGACGGCGCCTGGATCGAGAACGCGGCGCAGGAGACGGCGCTGATCGCGGCCCTGAAGAAGGGGCATTCGATGTCCGTCAGCGGCACGTCGCGCCGCGGCACGCAGACGACCGACAGCTACTCGCTCTCCGGCATCTCGGCCTCGCTCGACGCGCTCGCCAAGAACTGCCCTTGATGACGCCCGGCCCGCAATGCGCGGGCAAGCAGACACGTTTCGAATGGCCGGGCTCGTCCCGGCCATTTTCTTTTCAGGCGGAGGTCGGCTCGACCGCGCGAAGCGCGGCCCGCAGCGGCGCCAGATATTCGGCCGGCCTGAGCCGGTCGCGCAGCACCTCCGGCCGGGCGAGCGGCGCATGAAGCTTGGTCCAGCGCGCGAGACTGGCGGGATCGCGGACCTCCGCCCAGTCGTCCACGATGACCACCGGTAGCCCGGCGAAGAGCGGATCGAGCGGCGATGTCCGCGTGATAACGATCGAACCCAGCATCAGCGCCTCCCAGGTACGGTGGCAGTCGAGGCCGTGGCCGATCGCGCTCAGGACGAAGGGATGGCGCGCATAGCCTCGCCAGATCGCCGCCTGCGACACGCGCTTGCGCTGCATGACGACATGCGGGCAACCGGCCAACTCGCGGAGCAGCGCGCGCCGCTCTTCGGTGTGGGCGTTGATGCCGAGGTCGCAGAAGACGTGCGGCTTCTGCGTTTTCAGCGCGGCGCGCGCTCGCGCCAGCTTCTCCAGGAGGGCCAGAAGCCCGCGCGGGCTCGCGAAGGGCCGGCGCGTATGCAGATCGAGGCCGATCGGGAAGTGCCGGATGCGCGGATCGCCGCCGCCGACATAATTCTGGGTCGCCCAGGCAACCAGGTGCGGCGATGCGAGCAGGCGTTCCACCGTTTCGCGCGCGAGTTCCGACGGCACCGACAGGTCGCCGTCCGTCGTCACCAGCACAAAGGGCTCCATGATGGTCGGCAGCGCCTCGCGGACGAAATGATCGAGGTCGCAGGGTTGGCCGTTCCGCGCCGTCGTGCCGAGCCGCACCCAGACCAGTCCGCGGGCGCCGGCATAGTGCGTGCGGAAGAATCCCGCCGGCTGAACGGTCTCCGTCGGGTCGAACCAATAGTTCGCAGGTCCTGCAACATCGCAGAACTGTGCTATCCCCTTCGACCAGAGGCAGTCGAGCGGCGCGTCGCCCGCCCTTGGCGGCGAGAAGGTCGTTTCGGTGATCCAGCGTCGGATGGCGCTTCGGCTCATGGGTATTTCCAGCTGCGACCCGAACGATTCGGGGCGGCGAAAGCTAGCAGTCACCGCCACCGGGGCAAGTCTGCGGGCGCAGCTTGATTGACTCCGGCCGCCCATCCGCGCTAAAAGCCGCCAAATTCTCGCGAAGAGGTAACCTCTGAGCCGCCGACCGGGACCCGATCCCGGAGGTCAACGTCCGCCAGCGCGTCGCGCCCGCGGGCGCTGAACGTCTTTGGAATTTCGGCGGATCGGAACGATCCCTTCGAGGAAAGCGGAACCGATGTTCGACAATCTGTCAGAGCGCCTTTCAGGCATTTTCGACAAGCTCACCCGGCGCGGCGCGCTGACGGAGAGCGATGTCAACGAGGCGATGCGCGAAGTTCGCCGCGCGCTGATCGAGGCCGACGTGGCGCTCGACGTCGTCCGCTCCTTCACCGACAAGGTGCGCTCGCGCGCCGTCGGCGCCGACGTCATTCGCTCGGTCACGCCCGGCCAGATGGTCGTCAAGATCGTCCACGACCAGCTCGTCGAGATGCTGGGCGCCGAGGCCGAGCCGATCGACCTCAACGCCCCCGCCCCGGTCGCCATCATGATGGTCGGCCTGCAGGGCTCGGGCAAGACGACCTCGACCGCCAAGATCGCCCGCCGCCTGACGCTGCAGCAGAAGCGCAAGGTGCTGATGGCGTCGCTCGACGTGCGCCGCCCCGCCGCGCAGGAGCAGTTGCGCGTGCTCGGCGAGCAGAACGGCATCGACACGCTGCCGATCGTCGCCGGCCAGTCGCCGACCGACATCGCCACCCGCACGCTGCAGGCCGCCCGTCTCGGCGGTTATGACGTCGTCATCCTCGACACCGCCGGCCGCACGCATATCGACGAGCCGCTGATGGTCGAGATGGCCGACATCAAGGCCATCGCCAAGCCGCACGAGATCCTGCTCGTCGCCGACAGCCTGACCGGCCAGGACGCCGTCAACCTCGCCCGCTCCTTCAATGAGCGCGTCGGCATCACCGGCATCGTGCTGACCCGCGCCGACGGCGACGGCCGCGGCGGCGCCGCGCTCTCGATGCGCGCCGTTACCGGCAAGCCGATCAAGCTGATCGGTACCGGCGAAAAGGCCGAGGACCTCGAGGACTTCCATCCCGGCCGCATCGCCAACCGTATCCTCGGCATGGGCGACATCGTCTCGCTCGTCGAGAAGGCGGCGCAGAACATCGACCTGGAAGAGGCGGCCAAGGCGGCCGAGAAGATGCGCAAGGGCATCTTCGACCTCGACGACCTCGCCAACCAGCTCCGCCAGATGGAGAAGATCGGCGGCATGTCCGGCATGCTCGGCATGCTGCCCGGCGTCGGCAAGATCAAGAAGCAGATCGAGGGCGCCAATCTCGACGACAGCGTGATCAAGCGCCAGGTCGCGATCATCTCGTCGATGACCAGGGCCGAGCGTCGCAACCCCGACATCCTCAAGGCGAGCCGCAAGAAGCGCATCGCCGCCGGCTCCGGCGTCAAGGTCGAGGACGTCAACCGCCTGCTCAAGATGCACCGCCAGATGGCCGATATGATGAAGGCCATGGGCAAGCAGAAGGGCGGCGGCATGCTCGGCAAGATGATGGGCGCGCTCGGCGGCGGCATGGGCGGGATGGGCGGCATGCCCCCCGGCGGCATGCCCAACATCGATCCGGCCCAGCTCGAGAAGCTCGCCAAGCAGATGGGCGGCGGCGCCGGCCTTCCGCCGGGCCTGCCCCCCGGGCTTGGCAAGGGATTGCCCGGCCTGCCGGGTCTCGGCGGCAAGCTGCCGGGCCTCGGTGGCATCCCGGGCCTCGGCAAGAAGAAATAACCGATACGGACCCGACGGTCCGCAACCCTACAGAAGATCTCGTTTTAGAAGGAAGAGAAGCATGTCCCTCAAGATCCGTCTTTCCCGCGGTGGCGCCAAGAAGCGTCCGTTCTACCGCATCGTCGTCACCGACGCCCGTTCGCCGCGCGACGGCCGCTTCATCGAGCGCATCGGCTCGTTCGACCCGATGGTCGCCAAGGATGCCCCGAACCGCGTCGTGCTCGACCTCGACCGCGCCAAGCACTGGCTGTCGGTCGGCGCCCAGGCCACCGATCGCGTCGCCCGCTTCCTGAGCGATGCCGGCCTGGTCAAGCGCGAGCCGCGCAACAACCCGCAGAAGGCCGAGCCGGGCAAGAAGGCCCAGGAGCGCGCCGCCGAGAAGGCCAAGAAGGCCGAGGCCGCTGCGGAAGCCGCTGCCGAGTAATTCCGGGTTCGTTCCCGCGCCCTTCCCTCTCCCGCACGCGGGAGAGGGTTTTCGCCCGACGACACCCGCCGGGCCCGATCGCGCCGCGATCCCACGACCGCAGACAGAGAGACTCGCCGATGCCCGCTCCGGACCCAGACCAGGTTCTCCTCGGCCAGTTCGGTGCCGCCCATGGCATCCGCGGCGAGATCAAGATCCATTCCTATACCGAAGACCCGTTCGGCATCGCCGACTACGGCCCGTTCGCGCTCGATGACGGCCGCGTCGTCGAGATCGAAACCGTGCGCGAGCAGGGCGAGAACCTGATCGCCCGGGTCAAGGGCATCAACGACCGCAACGCGGCCGAGACGCTGCGCAACCGCAAGCTCTTCGTCGACCGCGCCGCCCTGCCGGAACTGGACGAAGAGGACGATTTCTACCACGCCGACCTGATCGACCTGGCGCTCGAGCTCGGCGACGGCAGCGCCTATGGCCGGATCGTCTCGGTGCAGAACTTCGGCGCCGGCGACCTGATCGAGATCGAGCCCGCCGGCGGCGGCCGCACCTTCTATCTGCCGTTCACCCGCGCCATCGTGCCGACCGTCGACATCAAGGCGGGCCGCGCCGTCGTCGTGCCGCCGCCCGAGACCGAGGCCCGGCCGGAAGACGGCGAGCCCGAGGACGAGGCGTGAGCGATTCGTTCGCCGCGTCGAAGGACGAGGCCGAGACAGCCGCGCCGGCGGGCACGGAGCCCTGGCGCGCGACCATCCTCACCCTCTATCCCGAGATGTTCCCCGGCACGCTCGGGCAGTCCCTAAGCGGCAAGGCGATGGCCGAGGGCAAGTGGTCGCTCGACGCGGTGAACATCCGCGATTCCGCGACGACCAAGCACCGCAATGTCGACGACACGCCGGCCGGCGGCGGCCCCGGCATGGTGATGCGCGCCGACGTCGTCGCCCGCGCGCTCGATGGCGCTGCGCCGGCCGACGACCCGCGCCCGCGCCTTTTGATGAGCCCGCGGGGCAAACCGCTCGACCAGGCCCGCGTCCGCGAACTCGCCGCCGGGCCAGGCGCCCTGATCCTCTGCGGCCGCTTCGAAGGCGTCGACGAACGCGTCATCGAGGCGCGAAAGCTCGAGGAAGTCTCGATCGGCGACTATGTGCTTTCCGGCGGCGAGCTCGGCGCCATGGTGCTGCTCGACGCCGTCGTGCGCCTGCTGCCGGGCGTGATGGGCGGCGCCGAATCCGGCACCGAGGAAAGCTTCGAGGGCGGCCTGCTCGAATATCCGCACTATACCCGCCCGCGCGAATGGGAGGGGCGGACGATTCCCGACGTGCTGCTTTCCGGCGACCACGCCGCGATCGCCAAGTGGCGCCGCCAACAGGCGGAACGGATCACGGCCGAGCGCCGGCCCGACCTGCTCGACAAGGGCTGACGTCAGCCTTCGCCACCGGGCGCGGCGGCGGCTTCGAAGATCCGCGAAAAGCCCTCGACGAGTTGCTCGTCCGAATAGAGCAGCGGATCGTCCATCGGCTCGACCATGCCCTTCATCGTCAGCAGCCCGATCGCCGAGAGATAGGCGAGGAACGCCATCAGGCGCGGCTCCACCGCCGCGCGCGGCGGCCGCTCGCCCTGCTCCTGGCGCAGGATATCCGTCGCCTTTGCAAACAGCAGGTCGTTGAGCGGCCGGATGCGCTCGAACTGCTCGCGATCCCAGCGGATCGCGCCCGCGCCGGCGACCTGGCCAAACAGGAAGGCAAGGCGGAAATCGTCGAGCCGCGGCGCGAAAGCATCGACCGTCCCGCCGAGGATCGCCCGGAGCGCGCCGCCGCCATCCGCCGCCTCGCCGACCCTTGCCTCCACCGCCTTCGCCTGCGCCTCGATCACGCCGTGCACGAGCTCGAACGCCAGCGCGTCCTTGGACGGGAAATAATAGTAGAGCCCCGTCTTCGACATGCCGACCTCGTTCGCCACGGCGTCGAGCGTCATCGCGCCGATGCCATGGCGGAGCAGGACACGGCGGGCGCCCGCCAGAATCTCCTCGCGGGACTGGTCGCGCTTGCGCTCGCGCCGCGCCGCCCGCGCCGCCGTCCTGTCGTGCCCCTGCCCGTCCGAATCCGCACTCGTCACGCTGGCCATTCTCCCGGCTGCATCGCCCAATTTTACCAAAAATCTAAAAAATTATCTCACGTTTGACTTTTTCGAACAACGGTCTAAAAATCAAATCAACGTCGCTTGCGATATCGGCGAAGACCGCCGATCGGAGGAACTGGCAATGGACAGGCTGAGCTTCGACAACCCGCTCTTCGCGACCTATGTGATCGCGGCAACGCTCCTGATCCTGAAGGCGGCGGCCATGTCCTGGCTGGTCGTCTTCCGGATGATCCGGGAAAATGGCGGCTTTCGCTCCCCGGAAGACGGCCGCAAGACCCTCGCCAACCCGAACCCGCATCCGGACCAGCTCGCGCCGAACGAGCGCGTCGAGCGGCTGCGCCGAATCCAGCTGAACGATCTCGAAAGCCTCCCCTACTTCCTGGTGGCCGGCTTCCTCTGGATCCTGACCGAACCCTCGCTCGTCCTCGCCCATTGGCTGTTCTACGGCTACGTCCTGACCCGGCTCGCGCATTTCGTCGCCTATTGGACCGCGCAGATCCACGACATCCGGGCCCTGCTCTGGACCCCCGGCTCGCTGATCCTGATCTACATGGCGGCCAGCACGCTCCTGACCGCGCTCTTCTAGGTTCATTGGAAAGGGAGATGGAAATGACCGTTCAGAACCCGATCGCCGGAACGCAGGCCAAGCCCGCGATGCGCGATTTTCTGTCGCTGCCGACCTGGATCCACGCCGGCCGGATCGAAAGCGGCGGATCGCTGAGCCTGGTCGAGCAGATCATTCCGCCCGGCTTCACCTCGCCCTGGCATGTGCACCAGGACGAGGACGAATCCTTCTTCGTCATTGCCGGCGAGATCACGGTCTACGTCTCCGGCCGCGCGCAGATCGTGGGAGCCGGCCAGTTCGCCTTCGGCCCTCGCGCGGTGCCGCATGGCTTCCGCGTCACCGGCGCCGAGCCGGCGAGACTGCTGCTCATCACCACCGGCTCCGGCTTTGCCGATTTCGTCAACGCCGTCAGCGATCCGGTCGCCGACGGCGCCGCGATCGAGCCGCACGAGCCCGATATTGCCCGCGTCATCGCCATGGCCGAACGGAATGGGCTTGCCATCCTCGGCCCGATTCCCGACATCGCTGCGGCATGACGTCCGGACGAGGCGCGTGCCCGGCCGGCGCCGTGCCGGCGCGGGCGCGGCCCCCGCTGGACTTTCCCCGCCAATTCCTGTACACGCGCGCCATCCATCGCCTTTGACGGCTTTGGACCAATAACTGAAAACAGCGCACCGAAACGCTAGCGGCTCGCGAGAGACCGCATCGGCAGGAGTTGAGACCATGACCAACATCATCGAACAGCTCGAGAAAGAGCAGCTCGAAATCGTCGCCGCCATGCGCGCGGTTCCCGAGTTCCAGCCCGGCGACACGCTGAAGGTCAGCGTGAAGGTTGTCGAAGGTTCGCGTTCGCGCGTGCAGGCCTATGAAGGCGTCTGCATCGCCCGTTCCGGCGGCGGCCTCTCCGAGAGCTTCACCGTTCGCAAGATTTCCTACGGCGAAGGCGTCGAGCGCGTCTTCCCGGTCTACTCGCCGCTGATCGCCGGCATCGAAGTCGTCCGCCGCGGCAAGGTTCGCCGCGCGAAGCTTTACTACCTGCGCGATCGTCGTGGTAAGTCGGCTCGTATCGTCGAGCGGACCGAGGCCCGCAAAGAGAAGGCATAAGCCCTCTCGGCTTTCCGGTTACGAAGGCGGGTCCAGCGGACCCGCCTTTTTCTTTTGGGGGACAGGGATATGGACGCGTTCAAGCAGAGCAACCGCGCCAGTTGGGACGAGCGCGCCGACATCCATGCCCAGGACCGCACCGGCTTCTACGCCATCGACCGCTTCCTCGGCGGCGAGGACGTGCTCTACCCTATCGAGGCGGCCGAGATCGGCGACGTCGCCGGGCTGAAGCTCGCTCATTTCCAGTGCCATATCGGCATCGACACCCTCTGCCTCGCCCGCCGCGGCGCGAAGGCCACCGGCCTCGACTTCTCCCCGCACGCCATCGCCAAGGCGCGCGAGCTCTCCGCGCGGTCGGACCTTGCGGCCGAGTTCGTCGAGGGCGAGGTCTATGACGCGCCGGAACTGCTCGGCACCGATTTCGACATCGTCTTCACCAGCTGGGGCACCATCACCTGGCTCGACGACATCCGAGCCTGGGCGCAGGCGATCGCCGGCACGCTGAAGCCGGGCGGCCGTCTCTATTTCGCCGACACCAGCCCCGCGATCGCGACACATGAGGAAATTGACGGCGTGATCCTCCCGCACTACGACTGGCGCTCGGCGCGCGAGAAGCCGCAGCGCTTCGACGCGACCACCACCTATACAGGCGACGAGACGCCGCTCGTCACCAACTTCACCTATGAGTGGATGCGCGGCGTATCCGACGTCATCGACGCCCTGCTCCGGGCCGGCATGCGACTCGACTTCCTGCACGAGCACGAATTATTGCCTTTCAGGCTGTTTCCGATGATGGTCGAGGCCGGGGGCCGCATGTTCCGCCTGCCGGCCGGGATGCCGCGGATGCCGCTTGCCCTGTCCCTCGGCGCGACGAAACGCTGAGCTCGATTCGCCTGTCCCGGAGCGATGATCCGAATTGTCGTTCCGGCCATTGACTGCTATTTAGAAACGCTATGAACAGCCCCTTCGCCCGCATCCATCAGCCGACGACCGCAGAATTCGCGGCGCTGACGGATCATGCGCGGCTTCCCTGGCGGTTTTTCGCTCGTCTGCTGGCCACCGAGGATCGCGGATCCGATCGACTTTGACGGGGCAGTGGCCCCGATCGATCACCCCTCGCGCAAGCATTTTATCCTTCAGGAAGAAGACGTCATGACCACGTCGAACGGCAATCCCCGCACTCTCTACGACAAGATCTGGGACGACCACGTCGTCGAGAAGAACGAAGACGGCAACACGATCCTCTACATCGACCGCCACCTCGTGCATGAGGTGACGAGCCCGCAGGCCTTCGAGGGCCTGCGCATGGCCGGCCGCAAGGTCCACCAGCCGAAGAAGACGCTCGCCGTCGTCGACCACAACGTGCCGACGACCGACCGCACGCACGGCATCGAGAACCCGGAATCGGCGCTGCAGGTCGCGACGCTCGCCGAGAACGCGGCCGAGTTCGGCGTCGAATACTATTCCGAGCTCGACCGTCGCCAGGGCGTCGTCCACATCGTCGGCCCCGAGCAGGGCTTCACCCTGCCCGGCATGACCATCGTCTGCGGCGACAGCCACACCTCGACGCATGGCGCCTTCGGCGCGCTCGCGCACGGCATCGGCACGTCGGAGGTCGAGCATGTGCTCGCCACCCAGACGCTGATCCAGTCCAAGGCCAAGAACATGCTGGTCACGGTCGACGGCGTGGCGCCGGAAGGCGTCTCGGCCAAGGACATCGTACTCGCCATCATCGGCGAGATCGGCACGGCCGGCGGCACCGGCCACGTGATCGAATATGCCGGCGACGCCATCCGCGCCCTGTCGATGGAAGGCCGCATGACCGTCTGCAACATGTCGATCGAAGGTGGCGCCCGCGCCGGCCTGATCGCGCCGGACCAGACGACCTACGACTACATCAAGGGCCGCCCGAAGGCGCCGACCGGCGAGACCTGGGAAGCGGCTCTGCGCTACTGGGACACGCTCAAGACCGATCCCGGCGCGCATTTCGACACCGAGATCCGCCTCGACGCCGCCAGCCTGCCGCCGATCGTCACCTGGGGCTCCTCGCCCGAGGACGTCGTCTCGATCGCCGGCGTCGTGCCGAACCCGGACGACATCGCCGACGAGAACAAGCGCAAGTCGAAGTGGCGCGCGCTCGAATATATGGGCCTGAAACCCGGCACCCGCATGGTCGACATCCCGGTCGAGCGCATCTTCATCGGTTCCTGCACCAATGGCCGGATCGAGGACCTGCGCGCCGCCGCCTCGATGATCCGCGGCCAGAAGGTGCGCGAGGGCGTCAACGCCATGGTCGTCCCCGGCTCCGGCCTGGTGAAGGCGCAGGCGGAAGCCGAGGGCCTCGACAAGCTGTTCCGCGACGCCGGCTTCGAATGGCGCGAACCCGGCTGCTCGATGTGCCTCGCGATGAACGACGACCGCCTGAAGCCGCATGAGCGCTGCGCCTCGACCTCGAACCGCAATTTCGAGGGTCGCCAGGGCTTCAAGGGCCGCACCCATCTGGTGTCGCCGGCCATGGCCGCCGCGGCCGCGATCGCCGGCCACTTCGTCGACATCCGCAGCTGGCGCTGAGCCGCCTCTGCCGAAGCCAATGAAAAAGGGGCCCGGACGGCGACGTCCGGGCCCCTTTCGCATTCCAGGGCGCGATCACCAGTGGCGGGGGCCGCCGCCGCGCGTCCAGAAGCAGCGCTGGCCCACGACGACGCGGCGCCACTCCCAGCGATGATGGCGCCAGACCTTGCGGTCACGGACCACCGGCCGGCAGACCCGGTGCGGCCTGCCCCAGCCATGATGCCCGCGCGGGCCGTTGTCCCAGCCGCGCCGGTCCCAGCGGTCGTCGTGGCGGCCGTGATGGGGTTCGCCGCGATGCCAGGCGAGCGCGCTGCCCGTCGAAACGGCCAGCGAGCCGGTGGCGAGGACAAGGGTGGTCGCGGCGGCAATCATGGTTTGCTTCAGCATGGTTTGCTCCCTTGAGGACGTGCAGGCCGGGGGTCGGCCTGCTCCGCCTATTCAAGAGGGCAACGCATGAACCCCGGCTGAGATGCATGTTCAGCCGACGTTCAGGAAAACCGCCCGTCTGTCCTGTCGACGATCAGCCGGCCTTACCAGCCCGGCCTTTTACCAGCCATAGCCATTGTCGACCCAGTAGCAGCGATTGCCGACGAAGACGCTGCGCCAGCGCCAGCCGCCGGGCGTGCTGACGCGGACATTGCGGAACACCGGCCGGCAGACCCGGGACGGGCCCGTGTCCCAGACGCCGGCGCCATAGCCGAGACCGAGGCCAAGCCCGAAGGCGGGGCCCCAGCCCCAACCCCAGCCGCCGTTCCAGCCGCAGTTCCAGCAGCCGCCACCGCCGTGCCAGCCGCCATTCCAGCCGCCGCCACCGTGCCAGCCGCCACCGCCATGCCACCCGCCGCGCGGCCACATCATGCCGCCACCGCCGTGACCGCCCCAATGCTGGGCGTATGCCGTTTCCGTCGTAGCGCCGAGCGTGCCCAGGACGAGCGCCAGCGCGGCCGCGGCGGAGATCAGGATATGCTTGAACATCACCTTTACTCCTCGAAACCCACGGCGACGCCACCCCGCCACGATCCCGGCGAGCGCCGTAGCGAATGGGGATCAACGACCGGACCGACCCGAGGATCCGGGCTCCCTGTGGTCCAACCGGCCGCAGGGATCGGGCTACATTCGCGATTGCATCCCGAAACCGATGCGACAATGTTATGAAATGGGACAAGGACCGGTCGCCGCCAGTGGCCACCGGCCAGCTGCCGACACGGAATCATGGAAACGCTGCCTCTTTCGACCCGCTTCGAGACCGCCGCCCTGACGATCGACGATGCGCTGGAATTCGCGCCCCTGCTGGCCGCCTATGTCCAGGACATGAAGCGAGGCGCGCCGCGCCACCCCGACCTCTATTATGCCGAGACGCTGCTGCGCGACCGCACGGCCGAGATCCTCGGCGCCCGCCTCGATGGCGTGCTGGTCGGCTTCGCCGTGTTCTGCGACCTGCCCGATGCCATGTCCGGCATGCGCGTCGGCCAGCTCGAGGACCTGTTCGTCATGCACGAATCGCGCGGCCGTGGCGTCGCCCGCGCCCTGGTCGAGGCGCTCGCCCGCAAGGGTCGCTCGCGCGACTGGCTATCGCTGCGCTGGATGGTGCCGGAAGGCTCCTCGATGCGCACGACCTTCGCCGAGACGCTGGGCAAGAAGGCGCGGCTGGAGAGCTTCATCGTCCGCATCGATCGCGGCTCGGCGACCTGACGGCGCTCTCCACGCGGCTGGCGAAATCCGCGCCCCCGACCCATATCAGGCGACCGTGCCGCCGGTCGCGGTTCCTCGTTTCCACTTCCAGCCGGATGCGACTGCGTATGGCAAAGCTCGACCTCGACGCGCTCAAGGCGCCCTCGCTCGACGATTTCCAGGCCCTCGGCCAGGCGGCGCTCGAAAGCCTGCCGGACGAATTCCGCCAGTTGACCGGCGAGATCGAGATCCGCGTCGACGATTTTCCCGATGACGAGGCGCTCGACGCGCTCGGCATCGAGTCCGAGTTCGACCTGCTCGGCCTGTTCCAGGGCGTCGGCCTCGCCCATGCATCGGCGGTCGAATACACCGGCATGATGCCGAACCGCGTCTGGCTCTACCGCCGCCCGATCCTCGATTACTGGGCCGAGCACGACGAAACGCTGGGCGCCATCGTCAGCCATGTGCTGATCCACGAGATCGGCCATCATTTCGGCCTTTCCGACGCCGACATGGAAGCGATCGAGGCGGCGGCCGATTAGCCGTCGCCCAATGCGTCCGCAAACGCCGAAAGCCTTGACCTAGGCGGCTTTTCGGCGCATTTACCGCCGTCTGACGGCTAATTGGGAATGATCACCATGGAAAAATTCACGACGCTGACCGGTGTCGCGGCTCCGCTGCCGCTGATCAACATCGATACCGACATGATCATTCCGAAGGACTATCTGAAGACGATCAAGCGCACTGGCCTCGGCAAGGGCCTGTTCGCCGAGATGCGCTTCAACGAGGACGGCAGCGAAAACCCGGACTTCGTGCTCAACAAGCCCGCCTATCGCGGCGCGACGATCATTGTCGCCGGCGACAATTTCGGCTGCGGCTCGTCGCGCGAGCACGCCCCCTGGGCGCTGCTCGACTACGGCATCCGCTGCGTGATCTCGACCTCGTTCGCCGACATTTTCTACAACAACTGCTTCAACAACGGCATCCTGCCGATCCGCGTGTCGAAGGAAGATCTCGACAAGCTGTTCGATGACGCCGACCGTGGCGAGAACGCTCGCCTGACGGTCGATCTGGAAGCCCAGGAAATCCGCGGTCCCGATGGCGGCTCCGTGCATTTCGACATCGATCCGGCCCGCAAGGAGAAGCTTCTGAGCGGCCTCGACGACATCGGCCTGACCCTGGTCAAGGCGCCTCGGATCGAGACCTACGAGAAGACCACCGAAGCGGCCCGCCCCTGGGCCTGAGGCCAGCGGGACCTTGAATTGGAAAGGCGCCGGAGCGATCCGGCGCCTTTCTTGTTTTGGCGACAAGGATCCGAAAGGTGGATCCCTGCTTCCGCAGGGATGACGGCGAGTATTCGGACACGCTGAGCCCGACCCGCGCTCGTTCGCGTCTCCCTAGGTACGTGCCTCCCCGCGACAATGCTCTTCATCCCATCCGGACAGATGACCGCCCCAACCCCACCCTCGCAGTGATCCCGGCCCCCGAGCCGGAATCCACTCAGCCGAGGCTTTGGGGAGGCTCGTGCGACGGAGAACCCGGCCGCATGGATCCTCGCTTTCGCGAGGATGACGGCGAGCGTCAGAACCAGCGGAGCCGGAGCTGGGCGACGAGTGCGGTAGGAGAGAAGCCCTACCCTTTCGCCGCGATCGCCGCCGCCAGCGCCAGCAGGCGCTTCGCCATGTCGGCGTGAAGGCGCTCGACCATGTGGCCCTCGACCCGGAGGACGCCCTTGCCGGCGTTCTCTGCCAAGTCGAACACGGGAGCGATCCGCGCAGCCCAGGCCAGTTCCTCCGGCCCCGGCGCAAAGGCGGCGTTGGCGCCGGCGACCTGCTGTGGGTGGATCACCGTCTTGCCATCGAAGCCGCAGTCGCGGCCCTGGAGGCATTCGGCCGCGAAGCCGGCAGCGTCGACAATGTCGTTGAAGACGCCATCGAGGATCTCTATGCCCGCCGTCCGTGCCGCGGCGAGCGCCGTCATCATCCAGGGCAGCATCGGCGCGCGGCCCGGCAGCTGCCGTACCCCCGTCTCGCGGGAGAGATCGTTGAGGCCGAGCACCAGCACCGCGAGCGGCAGCCGCGCATCCTGCGCCTCGGCGATCGCAAGCGGGTCGAGCACGGCGCGCGGCGTCTCGATCATCGCCCAGAGCGGCAGCGCCACGTCAGCGGCGATCCGGGCGCGGACGCGCGCGAGGTCGTCCGGCCGCGAGATCTTCGGCAACAGCAGCGCATCCGGCCGCGCCGCGCCGACCGCCGCGAGATCGGCCTCGATCCAGGGCGTATCGAGCCCGTTGGCGCGGACGACGATCTCGGTGGACGTGCCGGCCTGACGCAGCGCCGCCACCGCCTCGACGACGCGCTCGCGGGCTGCGTCCTTCTCGGAAGGTGCGACGGCGTCCTCGAGATCGAAGATCACGACATCGGCGCCGAGCGTCGGCGCCTTCGCCATGGCGCGCGGATTGGAGCCGGGCACATAGAGGGCGGAACGGCGCGGACGGATCGGCTTCATGCGGGACTTTCCGGATCAGAGGAACGGCCGATCCGGCATGCCGGAAGTCGGGCTCGGCCGCCAGCATAGGAGCGGGAGCAGCGAAACGGAATCGAATCGGCTAGTTTCGCACCGCCGGCCCGGAACCGCCGGCGTCGCAGGAAGCACGCGCATGACCGTCTCGACCGAACTGGTGAAGAAGCCCGCGATCCTCGTCATCTCCTCGACCGTCGTGCGCGGCGCGGTCGGCGGACGCGGCGCGGCCTTCGCGCTGGAGCGCTTCGGCCATCCGGTCTGGTCGGTGCAGACGGTGACGCTGCCCTGGCATCCCGGCCATGGCCGTTCCAGCCGGATCGTTCCGGACGCCGCCGCCTTCGAGGTGCTGGTCGACGACCTGATCCGCGCGCCCTGGCTCGGCGAGATCGGCGCCGTGCTGACCGGCTACATGGGCGCGCCCGGCCAGCCTGCCGCCGTGGCGCGGCTGGTCGATGCCGTCAAGGCGGCGCGGCCCGACGCGCTCTATCTCTGCGACCCGGTGATGGGCGACGCCGGCGTCCTTTACGTGCCGGAGGCGACGGCGGCGGCGATCCGCGACCACCTCGTGCCGCGCGCCGACATCCTGACGCCGAACCCGACCGAACTCGGTTTCCTGACCTGCAATCTCTCGCTGCCGGCCGAGGCGCTGCATGCCGCCGCGACCACGCTCTCGACGCCGCGCATCGCGGTCACCTCGGCCGCCGGCACCGAGGGCGAGATCACCACGCTGCTGCTGTCGCGCAACGGCGCGGGCCACGACACCATCCGCGCCAGCCACGCGGCGATCGGCGGCCGCGTGCCGAACGGCACCGGCGACCTGTTCGCCGCGCTGTTCCTGGCCCGCCTCGTCGAAGGCGCCTCGGACGCTGAGGCGCTGCGCCTCGCCACCGCCGCCGTTGCCGACGCGATCGATGCGGCGGCCCGCCTCGGCACCGACGAACTGCCGCTCGCCGCGATCCAGGACCGCCTGCTGGCGCCGTTGACGCCGGTGCGGATCATCCCGTGACCGCGCGGGTCGTCGGCGTCGACGGCTGCCCAGCCGGCTGGATCGCCGTCTCGATCGCCTCTGACGGCCCGCTTGCGCCCGAGGTACGCGTCCATGCCCGTTTCGCCGATCTGGTCGCCGAGACCGGAGACGCCGTCCTCGCGGTCGACATGCCGATTGGCCTGCCAGACTTCATCGGCCCGGAGGGACGCGGGCCGGAACGGCCGGTACGCCAGAAGCTCGGCCCCCGCCAGAGTTCGGTCTTCTCGGTGCCGTCGCGAAGCGCGGTGATGACCGAGGACTATCGCGTTTCCTGCGCGGTCGCGAGCGCCAGCTCGGAGCCGCCCCGCATGGTGGCGAAGCAGTGCTTCCACCTCTTTCCAAAGATACGCGAGATCGACGCGCTGATGACGCCGGCGCTGGAGGCGCGGATCTTCGAGGTCCATCCCGAACTGGCCTTCTGGCGGCTGAACGGCGACGCGGCCATGACCCTGCCGAAGAAGGTGAAGAGCCGGCCCAACCCGGCCGGGCTCGACGAGCGCCGCGCCCTGCTGGTCCGCCATGGATTTGCCGCTGACGACCTCGTCCGCCCGCCGCGCGGCGCCGCCGCGGACGATCTGCTCGACGCGGCGGCGAACGCCCTTATCGCCCGCCGCCTGCTCAAGGGCGAGGCGAAGAGCTTCCCGGCCGAGCCGGCGCGCGACGCACGAGGGCTACGGATCGCGATCTGGGCCTGAACGCCGTTTCCCGGCCCGCCGCGTCGCCCTGCCGTCATCGCGACCCGGCCCGGCGCGCGAACCCTCTCGACCCATGCGGCAAAGCCGTTTATTGGATCGCTACGATCATGCTGCACCGCATGATGCTGTGTCAGGCCCCCATTGGAGCACCACCGGATGGCTAAGGCCCCCGATTTCCCGTCCCGTCTTCTGCGCGGCTACTCGACCTTCCGCGAACAGCGGCTGCCGCAGGAGAGTTCGCGCTACAAGGTATTGGCGGAGACCGGCCAGCGCCCGCGAACGATGATCGTCGGCTGCAGCGACAGCCGCGCCGCACCGGAGACGATCTTCGACGCCGCCCCGGGCGAGCTCTTCGTCGTGCGCAACGTCGCCGCTCTCGTACCGCCCTTCACGCCGGATGGCGAACACCACGGCACCTCGGCCGCGATCGAATTCGGCGTGCTGAGCCTGAAGGTGCGCGATCTCGTCGTCATGGGCCACGGCCGCTGCGGCGGCATCACCGGCTATCTCGCCGCCCGCGACGCGCCGCCGGACTTGAAGGGTCACACCGATTTCGTCGGCAAGTGGATCTCCCTGTTGAAGCCGGCCGAGGCGCTGATCTGCGAGGACCCGGCCGAGACGGCCGACCGCCAGCGCGCCATGGAATTCGCCTCGATCCGCCAGACGATCGCAAACCTGCGCACCTTCCCCTGGATCCGGAGCCTGGAGGAGATCGGCGAGCTGGAGCTGCACGGCGCCTGGTTCGACATCTCGACCGCCGAGCTCTACCTCCTCGACAAGGAAACCGGCCGCTTCACCGTGCCGGAAGAGATCGAGGTCTGAGCCCTTCGCGCCAGATGGATACCGGATGCAAAAAGGGCGGCCCCGGGGCCGCCCTTTTCATTGGAAGCAGGACGAAGCCGAACCGCCTCAGGCGGCCTTCTTCTTCGGCTGGATCAGCTTGCGGTTGACCAGGACCTCGGCGATCTGGACGGCGTTGAGCGCGGCGCCCTTGCGCAGGTTGTCGGAGACGACCCACAGGTTGAGGCCGTTCTCGACGGTAGCGTCCTCGCGGATGCGCGAGATGAAGGTCGCGTCCTCGCCGGTCGCCTCGTAGGGGGTGATGTACTGGTCTTCTTCCGGATTATCGATGACCAGGCAGCCCGGCGCCTCGCGCAGGATATCGCGCGCCTCGTCGGCCGAGATCGGCTTCTCGAACTCGATGTTGACGGATTCGGAATGCGAGACGAACACCGGCACGCGCACGGCGGTGCAGGTCAGCTTGATCTTCGGGTCGAGGATCTTCTTGGTCTCGGCCATCACCTTCCACTCTTCCTTGGTGTAGCCGTCCTCCATGAAGACGTCGATGTGCGGAATGAGGTTGAAGGCGATGCGCTTGGTGAACTTCGTCGCTTCGATCGGGTCGTTGACGAAGACGGCGCGGGTCTGCGTGAACAGTTCATCCATCGCTTCCTTGCCGGCGCCGGAGACCGACTGGTAGGTCGAGACGACGACGCGCTTGATCGTCGCGACGTCGTGCAGCGGCTTCAGCGCGACGACGAGCTGCGCGGTCGAGCAGTTCGGATTGGCGATGATGTTGAGCTTGGAGAAGCCCGTGATGGCGTCGGCGTTCACTTCCGGCACGATCAGCGGCACCTGCGCGTCGTAGCGCCAGGCCGAGGAATTGTCGATGACGACGCAACCCTGCGCGCCGATCTTCGGGGCCCATTCCTTCGAGATCGAGCCGCCGGCCGACATCAGGCAGATGTCGGTGTCGGAGAAGTCGTACTGGTCGAGCGCCTTCACCTTCAGCGTCTTGTCGCCGAACGACACTTCCGTGCCCTGGCTGCGGCGGGAGGCAAGCGCCACCACCTCGTCGGCGGGGAAGCCGCGCTCCTCGAGGATCGAAAGAATTTCGCGGCCCACATTGCCCGTGGCGCCGACGATCGCGACCTTGTAACCCATTTTTTCCTGCTCCTTGTCCGTCTTTCTCCCCCACCGTCGTCCGCGGAAAACCCACGTCCGGTCGGCCCCGTCTCCCTCGGGGCCCCGGGGGAGATTGGGGGGCGCGGAGGGACGTCAGGCAGTCGTCGTGGTTTTCGACGTTTTGTCAGTGGTGGAGGTGCGCGTGACGGCCGTGCCTGTCCGGGTGACGGAAGCCACCAGGTCGACTAGAATCGAAGATGCAACGACGTGCGCGGTCATCGGTCAGTCCGAAGAAAGTTGGCGCACGTTCTGCCGTCAAACCAGAGAGAAGTCAACGGAGACGAACCGCGTGAGCAGATTGCAACGGGATTGGATACGCCGTTTCGCCCTGCTGGCGGCGGCAGGAGCCCTCGGCCTGGCGGCGCCCCTGTCGGCGACGGCCGGCCAGCGCGTGCCCGCGGCGGAGATAGAGGGGCTCTTTTCGGGTGTCACGCTGGACGGCATCTACAACAACGGCGCCTTCTTCAGCGAGAGCTACAATATTGACGGCACGATCCGCTATCACGACATGGACGGGTCGGATTCCGGCCAATGGTCGGTGCGCGACGGCAAGTTCTGCACCTTCTACGACAGCCAGGAAGGCGCCTGCTTCTTCGTCGAGCGCGACGGCGGCAACTGCTTCACCTTCTTCGCACCCGAGGAATCCGGCGGCCCCAATGCCGGCCCGGCCAAGGACTGGACCTCGCGCGGCTGGGATCGGCGCAAGCCATCCACCTGCAAGACCGCGCCGGAAATCCATCTCTAGGGCGCTTTCAGGCGAAGCGGATCCGGGTCAGGCGCTGTCCCGGCGCTCGCTCTGCCGCTTGATCGAAGCGAGGATGCGCGACCGGATCAGCCCGCTGACCGGACGGATCGCATACCAGTAGGGCGCGAAGCGCAGCCAGGCGCCGCGATCCGGACAGAAGACACGCGTCTCGGTGGAGAGGCGCGTCCGCCCGGGGCCGACCGGCTCGGCCGAAAAGGCCAGCGCCAGTTTCGGCACGCCCGGCTCGCGATAGGCGCGATACGCCGACCCGTCCGCCAGCGTCACCAGCCCGTAGTCGGCGCGCCAGAAACGCCCGACCAGGCCATAAACCAGGCCACCGGCGGCCTGCTCGAGCAGCAGGAAATTCTGAAGGCCGAACGCGGCAGGCGCCGGATCCCGCCGCCCCAGGATCTGCCGCAATCCACGCATCGGCACTTCGCGGAGCGCGATCATGCGGCGGAAAAACGGATCGGATTCCGGACGATAGTCGGCCGCCACCGCGATCACCGCCTCCGGCGACGCCGCCACCTCGCAGGCATGGCGCTCGACGAAATCGTAGTCTGGTAGATAGGTGTCGATCCGTTCCATCCCAAAATCTCGTAACGGCCTCACGCGCCGGTCAGCGTGTCCGCGCCAGCGCCAGCCAGACGCCTCCACCGACCAGGCAGGCGCCGCCGATGCGGGCGATCAGTCGCGACCGCGCTTCCGTCAGCCATCTCCCCGCACGGCCGGCGAGCAGGGCGAACAGGCTGTCATTGATCGCGGCCACCGCCAGCGCCGTCACGCCCATGATCGCGATCTGCACCAGCTTGTTGCGGTTGGGATCGATGAACTGCGGAAAGAACGCGCCGAAGAACAGCAGGATCTTCGGGTTGCTCAGCGCGACCACCAGCCCCTGTAGCAGGAAGCCGCCGCGCGGCGGCGCCGGTGTTCCCGCCGCGGTAGTGATGCCCTCGGCGCGCAGCATCCTGATGCCGAGCCAGACGAGATAGGCGGCGCCGGCGAGGCGCAGCCAATCGAACCAGTGGCCGGCGGCGGCGATCAGCGACGACAGGCCGATCGAGGCGACCGTCACCATGACGGCGAGCCCCAATTGCGTCCCGGCGACGTTGAGCAGCCCGGCGCGCGCGCCGTGGCGCAGGCTGTTGGCGATGATCAGCGTCACCGTGGGACCCGGTATGATGGCGATGACGACGCAGGCGAGCAGGAAAGCGGCGTAGACTTCCATCGACATGATGTGTCCTCCCCGCTGCCGACGATCGCATGCCGCGCCGTCACGCGCCAGCGCGCTCCGCTACGCCGGGAGCGCGGCGAAGGCGGCGAGATCGGCGGCGCTGAGCTGCCAGTTGCCGGCCGCCGCATTGGCCTCGATCTGCGCCGCCGAGGTGGCGCCGGCGATGACCGACGGCACGGAATCCTGCGCCAGCAGCCAGGCGAAGGCGAGTTCGAGCAGCGTGTGGCCGCGCGCCCTGGCAAAGGCCTCGTACTGGTCCGCCAGCGTCAGGTTGCGCTCGGTCAGGTAACGGTCGCCAAGCGCCGTCCAGGCGCCGAACCGGCTGCCCTCCGGGCGCTGGCCCTGGCTGTACTTGCCGGTCAGAAGGCCGGCCGCGAGCGGGAAGAACGGGATCAGCGCCAGCTTCTCGGCGCGGATCACCGGCAAGAGTTCCGCCTCGATCGAGCGCTCGACGAGGCTGTATTCGTCCTGGCTGGCGACGAAGCCGCGATAGCCGGCTTTGCGGGCCGCCGCCTGCGCTTCCCCGAGCCCCGCCGGCGTGAAGTTGGAGGCGCCATAATAGCGGATCTTGCCGACCTTCACGAGTTCCTCGAGCGCGCCCAGCGTCTCCTCGATCGGCGTATCGGGATCCGGCTCGTGCTGCTGGTAGAGATCGATGCGGTCGGTCTTCAGCCGCGCCAGGCTGGCGTCGACGGCGCGGAAGATATAGTCGCGCGACGCCCGCTTCTTCTCCGGCGAGCCCTGGATCGGCTTGCCGAACTTGGTGGCGAGCACGATCTTGTCACGCCGCGCGCCCAGCACCTCGCCGATGATGCTCTCGGAATGCGTGTCGGCATAGATGTCGGCGGTATCGAAGAAATTGATGCCGTGATCGATCGCCGCGTCGATCACCCGGCGCGACCCTTCGAGGTCGATGCGCCCGCCGAAATTATTGGTGCCGAGACCGATCACCGAAACATCGAGATCGGTAGTGCCGAGCTTGCGTGTCTGCATCGAGGTGCCTCATGTTGGGTCGGAGATAGTCAGGCAATCAAACTAGGGCCTGCCGGATGTTCCCGCCAGTCGCAGCCGTCCGATTCCGCGATCGCGCGTCCGCGGCGGCTCCCGCGCTGCCGTTGCGCCGCCGCCGCGTTCGCGCCGCCTGTCGCAACGTTCCTGTTGACTTCGCGGCCAACTCGTCCATTTAATGCGAATAGTTCTCAGTTGCATTTCTGAAAGCCCATCATGCGGACGATCGAGGAAGAGAAGGCAGCGGGCGGCGGGTGGCGTCGCGAACGTGGCGCTCCTTCGCTCGCCGAGGTGCATGGCTCGATCGCGGTCGCCCCGGGAGCGCCGAACTGGCGCAAGGCGGCCGCCTTCCTCGGCCCCGGCTATCTGGTCGCCGTCGGCTACATGGATCCCGGCAACTGGGCGACCTCGATCGCCGGCGGCTCGCGCTTCGGCTACACGCTGCTCTTCGTCGTGCTGCTGTCGAGCCTGATGGCGATGATCCTGCAGGCGCTGGCGACGCGGCTGGCGATCGCCACCGGCCGCGATCTCGCCCAAGCCTGCCGCGACGCCTATCCCGCCCCGGTCGCCGGCCTGCTCTGGATCCTGGCCGAGATAGCCATCTGCGCCACCGACCTCGCCGAGGTGATCGGCACGGCGATCGGCCTCAATCTCCTGTTCGGCATCCCGCTCGAGATCGGCGTGCTGATCACCGCCCTCGACGTCTTCCTGGTGCTCTATCTGCAGACCAAGGGGTTTCGCTGGGTCGAGGCGCTGGTGATCACGCTGCTCGGCGTCATCGCGGTGTCGTTCCTGGTGCAGATCGTCATGGCCGACCCGGTCTGGGGCGAACTGGTGCGCGGCTTCGTGCCCTCGACCGAGATCGTCTCCAACCCGAACATGCTCTATCTGGCGCTGGGCATCATCGGCGCGACCGTGATGCCTCACAATCTCTACCTGCATTCCGGCATCGTGCAGACCCGCGCCTACCATGCCGACAGCAAAGGCAAGCGCGAGGCGATCCGCTTCGCGACGATGGATTCGACGCTGGCGCTGCTGTTCGCGCTCGCCATCAACGCCTCGATCCTGATCCTCGCGGCCTCGGCCTTCCACGCCAAGGGCAACACGGAGGTAGTCGAGCTCGACAAGGCCTACACGCTGCTGCATCCGCTGCTCGGCTCGGCGCTGGCGCCGACCCTCTTCGCCGTGGCGCTGCTCTGCTGCGGCCTCAACTCGACGGTCACCGCCACCATGGCCGGCCAGATCGTCATGGAGGGCTTCCTCAACATCCGCCTGGCGCCCTGGCTGCGCCGGCTGATCACGCGCGGCATCGCCATCGTGCCGGCCGCCGCCGTCACGATCTATTACGGCGACAAGGGCGCAGGCCAGCTGCTGATCCTGTCGCAGGTGATCCTGAGCCTGCAGCTCCCCTTCGCCGTGATCCCGCTGGTGGTGTTCACCGCCGAGCGCCGCAAGATGGGCGAGTTCACGACGCCGCGCTGGCTGACCGCGGTCGCCGCCGTCATCGCCGCGACGATCATCGTCCTCAACATCAAGCTGATCTTCGACGTGATGGCCGGCGGGTAGCAAGCCGCACCGCCTTCCCTGCCCGTCTCCTTCCATGACCTGATAACAAAAAAAAGCCCCCGTCCGGTCGGACGGGGGCTTTTTGTTTTCAAGACAGCGGTAAGGCCGGGCCTTACATCACGGCGCCGATCTGCCACGGCACGAATTCCGCGTCGCCATAGCCGAGGTCTTCCGACTTCGAATGCTTGCCGGACGCGACCGCGACGATCTCGTCGAAGATCTCCTGGCCCTTCTCCTCGATCGACACGCCATCCAGCACGTCGCCGCAATTGATGTCCATGTCATCGATCATGCGGGTGTAGACGTCGGAATTGGTCGCGAGCTTGATCGACGGGGTCGGCTTGTAGCCGGCGGCCGAGCCACGGCCCGTGGTGAACACGATCATGTTGGCGCCGGAAGCGATCTGGCCGGTGACGGCGGCCGGGTCATAGCCCGGGCTGTCCATGTAGACGAAGCCATGCGTATCGACCGGCTCGGCATACTTGTAGACGCCGCGCAGCGTCGAGGTGCCGCCCTTGGCGGCGGCGCCGAGCGACTTCTCGAGAATCGTCGTCAGGCCACCCAGCTTGTTGCCCGGCGACGGGTTGTTGTTCATCTCGCCCTGGTTGCGCTCGGTATAATCTTCCCACCACTTGATCAGGCCGACCAGCTTCTCGCCGACCTCGCGGTTGGCGGCGCGGCGGGTGAGCAGGTGCTCGGCGCCGTAGATCTCCGGCGTCTCCGACAGGATGGTCGTGCCGCCATGGCGGACGAGAATATCCGAGGCATGGCCGAGCGCCGGGTTGGCGGTGATGCCGGAATAGCCGTCCGAGCCGCCGCACTGCAGGCCGACCATGATCTCGGAGACCGGGGTCGCCTGGCGCCGGTAGGCGTTGGCGGCCGGCAGCATCTCCTTGATCGTGGCGATACCGGTCTCGATCGTCTTGCGCGTGCCGCCCGTGTCCTGGATCGTCATGGTGCGGAAGCCGTCATGCTCGACCAGATTGTACTGCTTCATCAGCCGCGGAATCTGGAACACTTCGCAGCCGAGACCGACGACGAGCACGCCGGCGAGGTTCGGATGCGCGGCATAGCCCCACTGCGTGCGCTCCAGCGTGTCGTAGCCCTCGCCCGAACCGCCCATGCCACAGCCGGTGCCGTGCACGAAGGAGACGACGCCGTCGACGTTCGGATAGTCCTTGAGGATATCCGAGCGATTGAAGGCGTCGGCGATGTAGCGGGCGACGGTCGCCGAGCAGTTCACGCTGGTCAGGATGCCGATGTAGTTGCGCGTGCCGACCTTGCCGTTCGGACGGTGGAAGCCGTCGAAATGACGGCGCTCGGCGAGCGGCAGCAGGCCGTCGTCATGCGCGCCCTCGGCGAACTGGTAGTCGCGGTCGAACTCGGACATGCCGCAATTGTGCTCGTGCACCCACTCGCCCGGCGCGATCGGCGCCTTGGCGAAGCCGATGATCTGGCCGAACTTCAGGACCGGGGCGCCTTCGGCGATGCCGGTGACGGCGATCTTGTGGCCTTTGGGCACGCGCTGGCTGGCGGTCACGCCCTCCACGACCGACCCCGGCATGATGGTGTCGATGGCGACGCGGACATTGTCCGTGCCGTTCAGGCGCAGGGTACGGGGTTGTGCAGCGGTGGTGACGCTCATCGATGATCTCGGAATAGAGGGCTACGGCACGACCGGAAACCGCGCGCAGGCGCAGGCCGGATGCGACTCAGATTGGTTTTCAGATGAATATGATATTCACCAGTGATCAGTCTTGTCAGTCGTCATACATCAGCCCCGTCCCGCTGTCACGGAAAAGCGGGATCGTCGATCAGCGACAATTCGATCGCCTCCCGCAGGGGGAAGCTGGGCTGCGCGCCCGGCTTGGCACAGGCAAGCGAACCGGCCACGGCGGCCCGGCGCATCGCGGTCGCGAGGTCGGCGCCCTCGTCGAGCAGCGCCGCCAGCACGCCGCAGAACGTGTCGCCAGCGCCGGTGGTGTCGACCGGCACGACCTTCAGCGCCGGCACGCTGATGGTGTCCGCCTCGGTGGTGGCGGCGACGGCGCCATCCGGGCCGAGGGTCGCGATCACCGTGCGCTTCAACTCCCCGGCCAGCCGGCTGACCGTCTCGGCGCCGGTCGATCCGGGGCTAAGGCCGAGATGCCGGGCGAGGTCTCCCGCCTCGGTCTCGTTCACGAGGATCATGTCGATATCGGCGAAGGCCTCGCGCTCCACCGGCAGGAAGGGCGCGATCGAGAGCACGACGCGCGCGCCGGCGGCCTTGGCGAGGCGAGCGGCGGCGAGCGTCTGCTCGAACGGCACTTCCATCTGCAGCAGAAGCGTGTCGCCGACGCCGACCGAGCCCGGCGCGATGTCATCGGCGGAAAGCTTCGCATTGGCGCCCGGCGACAGCACGATGGTGTTCTCGGCATGGTCATCGACGGTGATCACCGCCATGCCGGTCGTGTTGCCCCGGCGCTGGACGCCGGTCAGGTCGACGCCGCCGGCGTCGAGCTCGGCGAGCGCGGTCGCGGCCATGTCGTCATTGCCAACCGCGCCGATCATACGGACATTCGCGCCCGCGCGCCGCGCCGCCAACGCCTGATTGGCGCCCTTGCCGCCGGGGATCAGCTGGTATTCGGATCCGGGCACCGTCTCGCCCGGGCGCGGCAGGCGCGCGGTCCGGCTGACGAGATCGATATTGATGGAACCGAAAACCGTGATCATGACTGCTTCCTCAGCGGAGGTTTCTTTTGGTGTTGTGCACTCGAATCGAATGCAATCTGGGTCGAATGGGCCCGGGCCGAACGCACTTCGGCCGATGAGCGCCGCAGAGAATGCCTAGGCGCGACGACGCGCACAAGTAGCCGCACAGGTTGCAGGCGCGCCCGCGCTTCCTGGCCCGTCGTCCCCCAGCGGCACCCCCCGGGAAAAAATGGCTTCAAATATGATCGCAGGCGACCTCCGGCGACGTTCCGCATTCTCGAAAACGCGGCTAAGCTATGTGGGATTTGACGGGAATCATGGCGTCGGGGAACGCGACATTGTCGGACTTGAGCAACCAACCGGAAGGTGGGAATCCGCTCCGGATCCGCACCTTTGTCGCGACAGGGCCATGGCGGACGGAAGCCTTCGGCCCTATAGGGAGCCAACGACCTCCGCAGCCGGTTCGGCTGCGGCAAACGGGCCGTGTTAATTTCACCACAGTTCGACCCTAAGTTCGGGTAACCACTCCGGTTTTCCGAGAAAACAGACAGAAAATGACTGAGACTCCGTTCAAGATCTCGCGGCGACGCCTGCTCGCATCGGCCGGCGCCTTTGTCGCCGCCGCTGCCATCGGCAACCTGTACCCGGTCGAGGCCATGGCGCAGGCGAACAACGTCGCCGCGTCGCTTGCGACGGACGGTCCCTTCACCCGGTCGACCGTGGCGGAAATCGCGCGCCGCCTGTCGCGGGTGCCGTTCGCCGCGCCGACCTCGCGCCTGCCGGACGTACTGCAGAACCTGACCTACGACCAGTATCGCGACATCCGCTTCAAGCCGTCGGCTTCGGTCTGGGCCGATGACGGCCTGCCGTTCAAGCTGCAGCTCTTCCATCCCGGGTTCTACTACAAGGAGCCGATCGAGGTCGCGATCGTCAAGGAAGGCCAGGCCAAGCACCTGCCCTACTCGACCAACATGTTCGATTTCGGCCCGCTGGTGCCGAAGGGCATCCCCGACGTCGACATGGGCTTCGCCGGAATCCGGGTGCACGGCCCGATCAACAATCCCAACTATTTCGACGAAATCCTCGTCTTCCAGGGCGCCAGCTATTTCCGCGCGATCGGCCGCGGCCAGGTCTACGGCATCTCCGCGCGCGGCCTCGCCATCAAGACGGCCGAGCCCGAGGGCGAGGAATTCCCGATCTTCCGCGCCTTCTGGGTCGAGACCCCGATCAAGGAAGGCGAGACCATCGTCCTGCACGCGCTGCTCGACAGCCCGAGCGCGTCCGGCGCCTATCGCTTCACGATCCGGCCCGGCTATCCCACCACCATGGATGTCGAGGCGACCCTGTTCCCGCGCGTCGATCTCACCAAGGTCGGCCTGGCGCCGGGCACCAGCATGTATTTCTTCGGCTCGAACGACCGCATCGGCGTCGACGACTTCCGCCCCGAAGTGCACGATTCCGATGGCCTGCTGATGGTCAATGGCCGCGGCGAACGGCTGTGGCGGCCGATCTCCAATCCGACGACGCTACAGATCAGCGCCTTCGTCGACGCCGGCCCGCGCGGCTTCGGCCTGATGCAGCGCAACCGCGTCTTCGACAATTACGAGGATCTCGAGGCCTCCTACGAGGCGCGGCCGAGCCTCTGGGTCGAGCCGGTCGGCGACTGGGGCCAGGGCGCCGTCACGCTGGTCGAGATCCCGACCAATTCCGAGGTGCACGACAACATCGTCGCCTACTGGCAGCCGAAGGACGTCATCGCTGCAGGCACCGAATACGCCTTCGCCTATCGCTTGTCCTGGGGCGGCGACCCGGCCTATGCGCCGGGCGGCATGGTCGTGGCCGGCACCCGCATCGGCCGCGCCCAGTCGGATGGCGACAATCCCAATCGCCGCTTTGTGATCGACTTTTTCCCGCCGCAGGCGTTGGAAGGCCAGCCGGCGAAGGAACCGAAGGCGACGGTCACCACATCCAGGGGTAAGATCAGCAATGTCGTGCTGATCCCCAACCCGAAGCTGGGTGAAGGATGGCGCGTCAATTTCGAACTCGACCCGGAAGACGCGACCCTCGTGGAGTTGAGGGTCGTGCTGCAGTTCCCGGATGAGCGGCCAGCGGAGACCTGGGTCTATCGATGGACGGCGTGATCGCTTTCCCTGCCGTGGAAACGGCCCAGCCGGCGGATCTGCCGCCGCCGGCCTCCCGCGTCCCGGGGGACGAGGCGACGGCCCATCCGACGCGCGGCACGCCGCCGGAGACGCCTTCGGACATGCCGACCCAGTCGCTCTGGCGCTTTCGCCGGCGCGACCGGCGCAAATTCGTCGATCCGCGCCGCTCGCGCTCGTCCTGGATCCGCCGCATCGGCATCCTCGGCAGTGCGTTCCTGCTCGCCGCCGTCGCCGTCTTCGAGATGGAGCAGGTGCTGATCGTCGGCGGCCTGACGCCGATCGAGATCGCCGTGCTGGTGCTGTTTGCGCTGAATTTCGGCTGGATCGCGCTCGCCTTCACCAGTGCGATCGCGGGCTATGGCGTCGTCATGGCCCGGCGATACCGCCAGAAGCGTACCCCGCCAGGCCCGCTCGGCGGCAGGACGGCCATGCTGATGCCGACCTACAACGAAGACCCGTCGCGGGTCTTCGCCGCAGTCGAGGCCATGGCGGTCGGGCTCGACGAACTGCACCAGGGACCCGCCTTCGACTGGTTCATCCTCTCCGACACCACCGATCCCGACGTGGCGCTGGCGGAGGAAGCGGCGCTGCTCGCGCTGCGCGGCCGCCTCGGCGACCGGGCCAGGATCTATTATCGTCGCCGCCGCAAGAACGTCGCCCGCAAGTCCGGCAACGTCGCCGATTTCTGCACCCGCTGGGGCGCCGCCTACGACCACATGCTGGTGCTCGACGCCGACAGCCTGATCGCCCCGGAGACGATCGTGGAGCTGGCGCGCCGGATGGAGGAAGACCCCGATGCGGGCCTGATCCAGACCATCCCGGCCCTCGTCAACGGCACCACCATCGTCGCCCGGCTGCAGCAGTTCGCCGGCCGCGTCTACGGCCCGGTCGTCGGCGCCGGCCTCGCCTTCTGGACCGGCTCCGAGGGCAACTACTGGGGCCACAACGCCATCATCCGCACGCGCGCCTTCATGGAGGCCGCGGGCCTGCCCCACCTGCCCGGCAAGCCGCCCTTCGGCGGCCACATCCTCAGTCATGATTTCGTCGAGGCGGCGCTGCTGCGCCGTGCCGGCTGGACGGTACGGATCGCCGAGGACCTCGCCGGCTCCTATGAAGAAAGCCCGCCCTCGCTGATCGACCTCGCCGTGCGCGACCGGCGCTGGTGCCAGGGCAATCTGCAGCACACGCTGGTGTTGCCGGCGCGCGGTCTGCACTGGGTCAGCCGCATCCACCTTTTGACCGGAATCGGCTCCTATCTCGCCTCGCCTCTGTGGCTGATGCTGATCCTCGCGGGCCTGGCGCTGTCGCTGCAGGCGCATTTCATCCGCCCGGAATATTTCACCGAGGAGTTCCAGCTCTTCCCGACCTGGCCGGTCATCGACGCCGAGCGCGCCCTGCGCCTGTTCGGCCTCACCATGGTGATCCTGTTCGGCCCGAAGCTGCTCGGCCTGATCTCCTTCCTGCGCACGCGCGACGATCGCCGCAAGGTCGGCGGATTCCGCACCATTGCGAGCTTCGTGTTCGAGATCATCGTCTCGGCGCTCATCGCCCCGATCATGATGCTGGTCCATACGGGCGCCATCCTGTCGATCCTGCTCGGCCGCGATTCCGGCTGGAAGCCGCAGCGCCGCGACGATGGCGGCGTGCCGATCAAGTCGCTGATCGTCCGCCATCGCTGGCATTTCCTGATCGGCGTCGCGCTGCTGTTCGCCGCCTGGCTCGATTCGCTCGTGCTCGTCGCGTGGATGTCGCCGGCGATCCTCGGCCTGCTTCTGGTCGTGCCGGTCTCCGGCATGACCGGCTCCAACACGATCGGCCGCTTCATCCGCCGGATCGGACTGCTGCGCACGCCGGAGGAAGTCGACCCGCCGGCGGTCGCGATCGCCGCCGCTGCGGCGCGCCCGGTCTATGAGCAGGCGGTCGCCGAAGCGCCGGATCTCGTCGCGATCGCCCGCGACGAGAACCTGCGCGCCGTCCACCTCGCCCTGACCGATGCGGTACCGCCGCGGCCGCGCGGCAAGATCGATCCGCTGGAAGCGCAGGCGATTGCCAAGATCGAGGAAGCCGGCACGATCGAGGAAGCGGTGTCGTTCATGACGCCGGCCGAGCGCGCCATGGTGATGGCGACGCCGACTTTGCTGCGACGGCTGAGTTCGATCCCCGCCTAGGCGCACTGGAAGTCTTCTCAGGCGGCTTTGTTTTCCGCCGCCTGAGAATGCCATGCCGCCGCCGCGCTGCAGCGCAAAACTCCGGTCTTTTCGCAACCGCACAAACCTAGTAATCATTCCCCCAGCAGCCTCGTCGGCAGCGACGATGCCCGGCCAATGTTTGGGGGAATACGTGACCATCAAGAAAATCCTGGTCGCCAACCGGTCCGAAATCGCCATTCGCGTGTTCCGCGCGGCGAACGAACTGGGCATCACAACCGTTGCGATCTTCGCCGAGGAAGACAAACTCGCGCTGCACCGTTTCAAGGCCGACGAAGCCTATCAGGTCGGCAAGGGCCTCGGCCCGATCGAAGCCTATCTGAACATCGCCGACATCATCCGCATCGCCCGCGAGGCGAAGGTCGACGCCATCCATCCCGGCTACGGCCTGCTGTCGGAGAGCCCCGAATTCGCCGAAGCCTGCCGCGAGGCCGGCATCATCTTCATCGGCCCGTCGCCCGACACGATGCGCATGCTCGGCAACAAGGTCGCCGCGCGCAATCTGGCGATCTCGGCCGGCGTGCCGGTCATGCCGGCAACGGCCCCTCTGCCGGACGACGTCGAGACCATCAAGGCCGAAGCCGCCCGCATCGGCTATCCGCTGATGCTGAAGGCCTCCTGGGGCGGCGGCGGACGCGGCATGCGCGTCATCCGCGACGAGGAGACCCTGCTCAAGGACGCGGTCACCGCCCGGCGCGAGGCCAAGGCCGCCTTCGGCAAGGACGAGATCTATCTCGAGAAGCTGGTCGAGCGCGCCCGTCACGTCGAGGTGCAGATCCTCGGCGACCAGCACGGCAACATCGTCCATCTCTATGAGCGCGACTGCTCCGTGCAGCGCCGCCACCAGAAGGTGGTCGAGCGCGCGCCGGCGCCTTACCTCTCCGAGGCCGAGCGCAAGGAACTGACCGATTACGGCGTCAAGATCGCCACCGCGTCCGATTATTACGGCGCCGGCACGGTCGAGTTCCTGATGGATGCCGACACCGGCAAGTTCTACTTCATCGAGGTCAATCCGCGCATCCAGGTCGAGCACACCGTCACCGAGCAGGTGACCGGCATCGACATCGTCAAGGCGCAGATCCACATCGCCGAGGGCGCCGCCATCGGCACGCCGGAATCGGGCGTGCCGAAGCAGGCCGACATCCGCCTGAACGGCCATGCCCTGCAGTGCCGCATCACGACGGAAGACCCCGAGCAGAACTTCATCCCCGACTACGGCCGCATCACCGCCTATCGCGAGGCATCCGGCTTCGGCATCCGCCTCGACGGCGGCACCGCCTATTCGGGCGCGGTGATCACGCGCTTCTACGACCCGCTGCTGGAGAAGATCACCGCCTGGGCGCCGACGCCGCAGGAAGCGATCTCGCGCATGGACCGCGCGCTGCGCGAGTTCCGCATCCGCGGCGTGGCGACCAACCTGACCTTCGTCGCCAACATCATCAACCACCCGCAGTTCCGCGACAATTCCTATACGACCCGCTTCATCGACACGACGCCGGAGCTGTTCTCGGCCGTGCGCCGGCGCGACCGCGCGACCAAGCTGCTGAACTACATCGCCGACGTCACCGTCAACGGCCATCCCGAGACGCGCGGCCGCGTCAAGCCGAAGGCCGACGCGCTCGCCAAGGTGATCCCGCAATACGCGGCCGACCCCGCGCCCGGCACCAAGCAGTATCTCGACGCCCACGGCCCCGAGGCGCTCGCCAGGTGGATGCGCGCGGAGAAGCGCGTGCTCGTCACCGACACGACGATGCGCGACGCGCACCAGTCGCTGCTCGCCACCCGCATGCGCACGCATGACATCGTCGGCATCGCCGACGCTTACGCACGGGGCCTTCCCGGGCTTCTCAGCCTCGAATGCTGGGGCGGCGCCACCTTCGACGTCTCCATGCGCTTCCTGACGGAAGATCCGTGGGAGCGGCTCGCCATGGTGCGCGAGCGGGCGCCGAACATCCTGCTGCAGATGCTGCTGCGCGGCGCCAACGGCGTCGGCTACACCAACTACGCCGACAACGTCGTCAAGTTCTTCGTCAAGCAGGCGGCCGCCGGCGGCGTCGACCTGTTCCGCGTGTTCGACTGCCTGAACTGGGTCGAGAACATGCGCGTCTCGATGGACGCGGTGCGCGAGGAGGGCAAGGTCCTCGAGGCGGCGATCTGCTACACCGGCGACATCCTCGATCCCGACCGCGCCAAGTACGACCTGAAATACTATGTCGGCCTCGCCAAGGACCTGGAAAAGGCCGGCGCGCATGTGATCGGCCTCAAGGACATGGCCGGCCTGCTGAAGCCGGCGGCCGCCAAGAAGCTGGTCGCGACGCTGCGCGAAGAGACCGATCTGCCGATCCACCTGCACACGCACGACACGTCGGGCATCTCGGCGGCGACCGTGCTGGCCGCCGTCGAAGCCGGCGTCGATGCCGTCGACGCGGCAATGGACGCGCTCTCCGGCCTGACCTCCCAGCCCTGCCTCGGCTCCGTCGTCGAGGCGCTGAAGGGCTCGGAGCGCGACACCGGCCTCGACACCGACGCGATCCGCAAGATCTCGTTCTACTGGGAAGCGGTGCGCGGCCAGTACGCCGCCTTCGAAAGCGACCTGAAGGCCGGCGCCTCGGAAGTCTATCTGCACGAGATGCCGGGCGGCCAGTTCACCAACCTGAAGGAACAGGCCCGCTCGCTCGGCCTCGACACGCGCTGGCACGAGGTCGCGCAGGCCTACGCCGACGTCAACAAGATGTTCGGCGACATCGTCAAGGTGACGCCGTCGTCGAAGGTCGTCGGCGACATGGCGCTGATGATGGTGTCGCAGAACCTTTCCGTCGCGGATGTCGAGAACCCGGCGAAGGACATCGCCTTCCCTGATTCCGTCGTGCAGATGATGCGCGGCGACCTCGGCCAGCCGCCGGGCGGCTGGCCGGAAGGCATCCAGAAGAAGGCACTGAAGGGCGAGACGCCGTCGACCGCGCGCCCGGGCTCGCTGATCGCCGCCGCCGACCTCGAGGCCGAGCGCAAGGCGGCCAAGGACAAGGTCGGGAATGGCGACATCGACGACTTCCAGCTCGCCTCCTACCTGATGTACCCGAAGGTCTTCACCGACTTCGCCAAGGGCCAGCAGACCTGGGGACCGACCAGCGTGCTGCCGACACCGGTCTATTTCTACGGCCTGCCGATCGGCGAAGAGATCCTGGTCGAGCTCGAGAAGGGCAAGACCATGGTGATCCGGATGCAGGCGATCGGCGACGCCGACGAGGAAGGCCTGATCCGGGTCTTCTTCGAGCTGAACGGCCAGCCGCGCGTCATCAAGGTGCCGGATCGCGCCAATGCCGGCTCGGTCGTCGCCAAGCGCAAGGCCGAGGACGGCAATCCGAACCATGTCGCGGCGCCGATGCCGGGCGTCGTCTCGACGCTCGCCGTCAAAGCAGGCCAGACGGTCAAGGCCGGCGACGTGCTGCTGTCGATCGAGGCGATGAAGATGGAAACCGCCATCCACGCCGACCGCGACGGCACCATCGCCGAGGTCCTGGTCCACGCCGGCAGCCAGATCGACGCCAAGGATCTCCTGGTGGTGTTCGGCTAAGCCATTTCGGGACGCGGTTGTCTGCGATCGCGTCCCGGTTTCTCGACTTGCCTTGCGGGACGCGCGTGCGGACTGCCTGGCGTTTGCTGAACGCTCAGTGACAATACTTCTTCCCGCCGCCCTTGCCGCGCTGGCGCAGGTCGAGGTGGTAGTGGTCCTCGTGATAGCCGTCAGAACCCGGCCCGAGCACCGTATTGAACTTGTCGCAGGCGGAGACGCGCGCCGCCTTCAGGAAGCTGTCTTCCTTCTCCGTGCGGCCCTCGGTCTTCTTCACCGTTACCCACCGCCCGTTCACCTGGAAGGCGGCGATATCGACCGCATTCAGGAAGGCATGCTCGGACAGCATGGCGGTGGCGATCTGGTTGCGACCGCGGCACGAATAGGAATCGGCGACGCGGAGCGCCGTGACCCGGCCACCGAGCGTCGCCTCGGCCGAGGGCTGGATGTCCTCATCGACCCAATGGGCGAGCGTCGTCGCCATGGCGCAATTGATCTTGGCGGCCGGCTCGAGATCGACCTTGCCGCCTTCGAGCGCCGTCACGTCGAACGGATCCGGTCCGCCGCACTGGCCGGCCTCGATCGCCGGCAGCGCCTTCGCCGAAATCTTCAGCCCGCTCAACAGCGCCTTGCAGGCGGCAAGTTCCGGCAGTGCCGGAATGATCCGCGGCGCCAGCGCCGCCAGCATGATTTCCGGCTTTCGGCGCGGCATCGGAAGCGACGATGGCGGCGGCGCCTCGGCGACGAGCGATTTCTCCTCTGTGGGATGGTCGATCGGCTTGGTATCGGTCGGAGCGAGCGCCGCCTGCTTCTCCGGCGGCGGCAACCGGTCGCCCTTCTTCAGGCTGCCGTCATCGTTCCGCCCCTCGGCCGGCGTCGGCTTCAACAGCGTCGGCAGCACAGGCGGCGCGAAGGCCAGTTGCTCCTCGGTCGGCGGATCGGCCGGAACGGCGCCCGCAAGCGCCGAAGCCGCCGCAAGGGCGCCTGCGGCCAGCGCCGGATCGGCCGGCACCGGCACAGTCCGCACCGTGCCGACAGTCGCCTCGGCAGGAGCCGGGATGGCGATCAGCCCGGCCGCCTTCCGCTCCTCCGCCGGCTTTTCTCGTGGCAGAGGAGTCGCGGTAGCGACTGCCGGAGGCACGGCAACAGATCTATCGGTATCGACTGACTCGGCCCCGTCGGCCGGCCGGCGAGTGGGCAACGGGGTATCGACCGGCGCGGCGGGACCCGTCGGGCTCTCGACGGCCGGAGCGATCGCGGATTTCGCCGGCAGAGAGGCGGGCATCGCCTTGTGCGGCTTCCGCTTGGCCGGCTTCCTCGCCGAGGAGCCGTCCACCTTCGGAATGACCTTCTGAAACAGTTCGTCGGCCGTAATCGCGCGCGCCTCGAACGGCGCCGCGCCGACAAGCAGGGCGGCCAGAAGGCCGCCCATGCCGAACGTCAGTACCCGCAATCCTGCCATCGCCGTACCCGTCCGCTTTGCGATCAACATTCGCCTCTCGTTCCGATGCTGACGAGAGGCAACGCAATCCATTGGCGTTCCGTTCCGGCGGGCGTCGCGGGACGCCCTCGCCCTACCAGACGAAGGCCTCCGTTTCCTCGCGCCGCCCGACCAGCATCGCGTCCGCTACCAGGCGAAGCGGCGCGCCGTCGACATCGCTCTGACCCGACGCCAGCAGATCGGCGAAACGGGCGTAGATCCGCTCATATTCCTCGCTCGGCGCCTCGACGGCGAGCTTGCCGTCGACGTCGAGCGCCGCGCCGCCCTTGTAGAGACGCAGCTTCCTGCCATTGGCGGTCTCGATCGTCATGTGCCACTTCTCGTCGCCCTGCTCGCGCCAGTCAAAATCGGCGGTCAGCGCCGGCTGCGACGCCACGGCGCTGCCGAAGACGAGCTTGGCGGCGATCGGCGTCTGCCGGTTTTCCGGATAGGTCAGGGTCGCCGACTTTACGAAGGGGGCGAAGGGCAGGATCTTGACGAAGATCGAGAGCGCGTTGATGCCGGGATCGAAGACGCCGAAACCGCCGGGCTCGAATACCCAGTCCTGGCCAGGGTGCCACTTCTTGACGTCCTCGCGCCACTCGATCTTGACCGAGCCGACGCCATGGGTCGCGAGCAGCGCCTTCGCCTCGTCGACGGCCGGGTTGAACTGCGAATGCCAGGTGGCGAACAGAACCTTGCCCTGCGCCTTGGCGAACGCCTTCAGATCCTCGAATTCGGCCATGGTGGCCGCCGGTGGCTTTTCGAGCAGCACATGCTTGCCGGCGGCGAGCGCCTCACGGGCGATGGCGTGGCGCACGTCCGGCGGCGTGTTGACCGAGACGATGCCGATCTCCGGCATCGCCGCATAAAGTTCCGCCGCCGTCTTGAAACTCGGCACGCCGTTATGGCTGAGCCCGCGCTGGCTGACGACCGCCGCGACCTCGAAATCGGCGCCCTTGTCGATCACCGGCAGATGCTGGTCCTGCGTGATCTTGCCGAGCCCGATGATCGCGATTTTATGCTTGGCCATGTATTTCCGCCCTAGTGGTCTTGTTGGCTGTTGAACCGGTTATCCGCGATCTAACACGATGCGGCGGCGGACCGCAAAAGGACCCGCCCGGCGGCGAGTTCAGAGAACCTTGCCTGCCCCTTCGGCATCGAGATGCCGAATGAAGATCGCAAGATTATGCGGGCCGACGCCGCGCTCCACTTCCGTCCAGCCGCGACGGGCGTAGTAGGCGCTCTTTTCCGGCACGGCGCAGAGATAGATGCGATCGAAGCCGAGCGCGCGCGCTTCGTCGACGATCCGCTTCGACAGCGCCTCGCCCATGCCCTGCATGCGCTCTTCCGGCTCGACCCAGAGCGCAGCCAGCCAGGGCGTGTATTGCGGCCGTTCCTCGACGTCGCTGTCGATCAGGATGGCTGAGCCGACGAAATCATCGCCCCGATGCGCGACGACGCCGAGCGGCACGGCATCGGTCTTGAACTCGCGCAGATGGCCAAGCAGCGTCGCGAGCGGTTCGCCAGCCTCGCGCCACCAGGCGTGCCACATGCGGTCGGCGACGGTGCCGATGAATTCCGGCCGCGCGGCGAGATTGGAGAAGGTTACGTCGGTCACTGGAACTGCGCCCTCAAGTCCACGGTATCGCGCACGCCTATATCGTCGAAATGAGCCTGAAGCCATTCCCCGGCCGCCTCACGGCCAGCGGCATGGAGTTCCTCGAAGAAGGCGCGCGACGTATCGAACTTGGTCGAGGCGCTGAAATTCTCCAGGGCTTTGCCGGCGTCGACGCGATGGACTCGGCTGCGACGATAGACGCCGGGATCGAGCCGGCCCTGGTCGAGCATCCGGTTGACGAAGTCGATGGCTCGGAATTCGCGCAGCAGCGAGGCGTTGAACGTGATCTCGCTCATCCGCTCGAGGATCTCCTTGGCCGAGGTCGGCACCGTTGTACGCTCGATCGGGTTGATCTGGACGAGCAGAATGTCGCTCGACTTCGTCTCGGTGAAGAAAGGGAAAAGGGCGGGGTTTCCCGTGAAACCGCCGTCCCAATAAGGCTCGCCATCGACCTCGACGGTCTGGAACAGATAGGGCAGGCAGGCCGAGGCCATCACGGCATCGGCAGTGATGGCGCCATCTGAAAACACCTTGATCTTGCCGGTCTTTACCGCCGTCGCGGAGATGAAGAGCCTTGGCGCGGCGCAGGCGCGGACCCGCTCGAAATCCACCATCTCGACGACGATCTCGCGCAGCGGGTTGATGTTCATCGGGTTGAAGCCGTAGGGCGACGAGAAATTCGTCATCGCCTCGATCATGCGGAAGGGCTGCATCGCTGGCATCCGCCACGCCCCCATCCAGGCGCCGATGAAATCGCGCGCCGAGGCGCCGGCCCGGCCTGCGGCACTGACCCGCATCCAGAACTCGTGCAGGCGGGCGCGCGCGCCCGCCGCGCCATCACGCGCCATTCCGTCGGCGAGCGCCACGGCGTTCAGCGCGCCGGCGCTGGTGCCGGAAATGCCCTCGAAGCGGAGCCGGCCATCCTCGAGCAGCCTGTCGAGCACGCCCCAGGTGAAGGCGCCATGGGCGCCGCCACCCTGCAGGCCGAGATTGATCGTCTTCCGCCCCGTGGCCGGCGTGCTCATGCCGCCGTCCAGCCGCCGTCGATCGACTGCAGCGAACCGGTGATCGAGCGGGCGGCCTCCGTCGTCAGGAACAGCGCCAGCGCCGCCACCTCCTCGACCTTCACGAACTCCTTGGTCGGCTGCGCCGCGAGGATGACGTCCTTCTTCACCTGCTCCTCGGTCATGCCGCGCGCCACCGCGGTCGCCGGAATCTGCTTCTCCACGAGCGGCGTCCAGACATAGCCTGGGCAGATGGCGTTGACGGTGATGCCGTGCTCGGCGGTCTCCAGCGCCACCGTCTTGGTGACGCCGGCGATGCCGTGCTTCGCCGCGACATAGGCGACCTTGAAGGGCGAGGCGACCAGCGCATGCGCCGAGGCGGTCGAGATGATGCGACCCCATCCCTTCCGCCGCATCGCCGGCAAGGCGAGGCGGATGGCGTGGAAGGCGGCGGACAGGTTCAGGGCGATGATCAGGTTCCATTTGTCGATCGGAAACTCGTCGATCGGCGCGACATGCTGGACGCCGGCATTGTTGACCAGCACGTCGACGGCGCCGAATTCCTTCTCGACATCGCCGATCATCGCCGCGATCTCGTCCTCGCGGGTCATGTCGGCGGCGGAGTAGCGGACCTCGACGCCGAACTCGGCCGCGAGGTCTGCGCGCAGCTTCTCGATCGCCACCGCATCGCCGAAACCGTTCAGCACCAGATGCGCGCCGGCGCCGGCCATGGCCCGCGCCATGCCGAGGCCGATGCCGGATGTCGATCCTGTCACCAGCGCGACCTTGTCCTTGAGGTGACCGTCCTTCGCCATGAATTCGTCTCCGGGATGAATGATAAGGGGTGAGAACCGACCCAATCGACCATATATTGCAGCGCAACAGCAAGGGAAGGCGGCGCCGATGTCGCGCCCCGCTCGGTCTTGCAGGCGATCCGTGCTAGAACGCGGCGCAGCGGACCCGCAACGGCTGCCTTGGGCCATGCGCATGAGGATTGGATGACGAGCGGAGCAAAGCACGGAACCGGCGAGATCATGCTCGAACACCGCGACCATGACCACGACCATTGCGCGCGCGATGCGATCGCCCATGCCGAGGCGATCTCCGCCGCCGAGGGACTGCGCTTCACCGAGCAGCGCCGCAAGGTTCTGGCGGCGCTCGCCGAAAGCCACGTTCCCGCCAGCGCCTATGAGGTGATCGACCGCCTTGCCGCCGACGGTCCACGCCCGGCGCCGGTCTCCGTCTACCGGGCGCTGGAGTTCCTGGTCGAGCACGGCTTCGCGCACCGGATCGAGAGCCGCAACGCCTATATCGCCTGCTCGCGCGGGCCGGAGGGGCACGACAAGCCCGGCCATGGCGCGGCGACCGTGTTCCTGCTCTGCGAGAACTGCGGGGCCGCCGGCGAGGCGTCCTCCGCCGCGCTGACCGAAGCGCTCGCTGCCGTGACGCAGGCGGCCGGCTTCGCGCCGAGCGCCCCGATCATCGAAATCCGCGGCCTCTGCGCCCGCTGCCGCAAGGCGGGGTAGCGCAATGTCGCGGCACGGGCTGATGTCTCGCGATATCGCGCCCCTTCACCTCTCCCTGAGGAAGACGTCGACGACGAAGTCGGCGGGTGAGGGCTTACGCCCTCTCCGGAAACGCCGTAAACCCTCAACCGGCCCTGTCGGGCCGACCTCTCCCTCGGGGAGAGGTGAAAGTCATGACTGAGCCCGCCATGAACGCTCCCGCCGATCTGCCCTCCGAATCCCTCGCCGGTCCGCTTGCGCGCCGACGCGCCGTATCCGTCCGCGTCGGCAAGGTGCGCGTCGGCGGCGATGCGCCGGTCGTCGTGCAGTCGATGACCAACACCGACACCGCCGACATCGACGCGACGGTGGCGCAGGTCGCGGCGCTCGCCCGCGCCGGCTCGGAACTGGTCCGCATCACCGTCGACCGCGACGAGGCGGCGGCGGCCGTGCCCTTCATCAAGGAAAAGCTTCTCGCCAGGCGGATCAACGTGCCGCTGATCGGCGACTTCCACTATATCGGCCACAAGCTCCTGACCGATCACCCGGCCTGCGCCGAGGCGCTCGACAAATACCGCATCAATCCCGGCAATGTCGGCTTCGGCGAGAAGCGCGACCGCCAGTTCGCGACCCTGATCGAGCTCGCGATCCGGTACGACAAGCCGGTGCGCATCGGCGTCAACTGGGGCTCGCTCGACCAGGACCTTTTGACCCGGCTGATGGACGAGAACGCTGCCTCCGCCACGCCGATCTCCGCCGCGGCCGTGATGCGCGAGGCGATCTGCCAGTCGGCCATCCTGTCGGCCAAGCTCGCCGAGTCGATCGGCCTGCCGCGCGACAAGATCATCCTGTCGGCCAAGGTCTCGAACGTGCAGGACCTGATCGCCGTCTATCGCGATCTCGCCCGCCGCTCCGACCATTGCCTGCATCTCGGCCTGACCGAGGCCGGCATGGGCACCAAGGGCATCGTCGCCTCGTCCGCCGCCATGGGCATCCTGCTGCAGGAAGGCATCGGCGACACCATCCGCGTCTCGCTGACGCCGGAGCCGAACGGCGACCGCACCCGCGAGGTGCAGGTGGCGCAGGAACTGCTGCAGACCATGGGGTTCCGTGCCTTCCTGCCGATTGTCGCCGCCTGCCCCGGCTGCGGCCGCACGACGTCGACGGTGTTCCAGGAACTGGCAAGCCGCATCCAGGAAGACATCCGCACCTCGATGCCAGTCTGGCGCGAGCGCTATCCGGGCGTCGAGGCGCTGAAGGTCGCGGTGATGGGCTGCATCGTCAACGGCCCCGGCGAATCGAAGCATGCCGACATCGGCATCTCGCTCCCCGGCACCGGCGAGACGCCGGCGGCCCCGGTCTTCATCGACGGCAAGAAGGCGGTGACCTTGCGCGGCCCGCAGATCGCCGACGACTTCCGCAAGCTGGTCGATGACTACATCGAAAAGCGGTTTGGGCTCGGCCACAAGGCGGAGTCGCCGGAAGCGGCGGAGTAGGCCGAAGCTGGCGCCATAGCCACGCGTCATTTTCTCCCCGTTTACGGGTGCTTCCGTAACGACTAGATCTTTGTCATCCGCTGGTTCTGACGAGGATCGATCGTGGTCAACATTCTGCCGATGCGCCTGTTGTTTGCCGTCGCCATTCTGGCCGCCCCGAGCGTGGCGCTGGCGCGGCCGCTCGACGGATCGGTCACCTATCGCGAGCGCATCGCCCTCGACCCGAAAGTGGCCGTCACCGTCAGCCTGGTCGATGTCTCGCATGCCGACCGGCCGGCCAAGCTGATCGCCAAGCAGCGCATTCGCCCGCGCGGCCGCCAGGTGCCGATCGATTTCCGCCTTCACTACGCGCCCGCCAAGATCAAGCCGGGCCACCGCTACCAGTTGCAGGCCCGGATCGACCTCGGCGACGACCTGCTGTTCATCAACAAGGAGGCCGTTCCCGTCGACCCCCTCGCCACCAAGGGACCGGTGACGATCCTGGTGCAGCGGATGGCCGACAAGGACGCACCCGCCAAGGTGCAGGTCAAGGATAAGGTCGCGGCGCCGTCCGGCCCGGCAGCCCCGCTGAAGGGCACGGAATGGCTGGCCGAGGACATCGGCGGCAGCAGCGTGCTCGACATCGTGCAGTCGACGCTGGTGATCGAGGGCGGCGGCCGCATCTCCGGCTCCGGCGGCTGCAACCGCTATTTCGGCACGGCCACCGTCGAGGGCGGCAAGATCAAGATCGGCCCGCTCGGCGCGACGCAGATGGCCTGCGTACCGGCGCAGATGGAACAGGAGCGGAAATTCCTCGACGCGCTCGGCGCCACCAAGGGCTTCCGCCTCGACGACGGCAAGCTGATCCTGCTCGACGCCGGCGGCAAGCCGCTGATGCGTCTCATCAAGAACACCAAGGCCTGAACCATCAGGACCTGAGGAAAGCGGGCCGGCGTTGCCGGCCCTTTTCGGTCACGCCTCGCGAATGGCGACGAAACGGGCCGCCTCGGCCAGCGTCACGGCACGCGCGCCGAACGGCGCCAGCAATTCTTCCGCCTCGGCGACGAGACCGTCGAGCATGGCGCGCACCGGCGTCACACCATAAAGCCCGACCAGCGTCCCCTTGCCGCGCGAAGAGTCCTTGCCGGTCGCCTTGCCGAGCGCTTCCGCCGTCGCCGTCTCGTCGAGAATGTCGTCGGCAAGCTGGAAGGCGAGGCCGATGACCTCGCCGAACCGGCGGATACGGTCGCGGTCTTCCGCCGTGGCGCGGCCGAGGATGGCGCCCGCCTCGCAGGAGAAGCGGATCAGCGCACCGGTCTTCATCGCCTGCAGGCGGCGGATCGCCGCCTCGTCCGGCGTGTCCTTCTCGGCCTGCAGGTCGAGCATCTGGCCGCCGGCCATGCCGCCGAGGCCGGAGGCGCGGGCAAGGCCGAGCACGAGATCGGAACGGACCTGCGGATCGGCATCGGTCGCCGGATCGGCCAGGAGATCGAAGGCGAGCGTCTGCAGCGCGTCGCCGGCGAGGATCGCCGTCGCCTCGTCGAAGGCGCGGTGCACCGTCGGCCGGCCGCGGCGCAGGTCGTCGTCATCCATCGCCGGCAGGTCGTCATGCACGAGGCTGTAGGCATGCAGGCATTCGAGCGCCGCGCCGACACGGAGCGCGCTTTCGCCATTCGCCTCGAACAGGCGCGCCGTCTCGACCGCCAGGAAGGCCCGGAGCCGCTTGCCCCCGCCGAGCGTCGCATGGCGCATCGCCTCGATCAGGCGCACCGGCCGAGCGATCTCGCCCTCGCGCGGATTGGAGCCGAGCACGCGATCGAGCACGCGTTCGATCGCCGTCGCCGCGCCGGACAGGCGCGCCAGAAACTCATCGTCAAGCAGAACCAAGATTGCCTCATCAAAACGCCGGGGTGCCGGAAGCCTTGCCGCGACTTCGAGGGGCGCGTCAAGCGCGGGCGTGCATCCCGCTCGCCGGAAGCCGCCTCTCCGCGTCGAGCCCCAGCAACCAGCGAGACTAGAGACGGCCGCGTCAGTGTCGCCGACGCGGCCGTTTCGAGGCGTGAGCCGATGTCAGGACACGGCCCGCCGGGCCGACGAACCGGAACCGGCGAGAGTGCGCGCTCAGGCCGCCTCGGCGGCCTCGAGCGACACGGCGACCGACTGGATGATGGCGGCGAAGCGGACGGAAGCCTGGATGACCTCGGCCGAGACATTCGCCTTGCGCAGCACCGCCTCGTGGCTGTCCATGCACATGCCACAGCCATTGATGGCCGAGACGGCGAGCGACCAGAGCTCGAAATCGACCTTGTCGACGCCGGGATTGCCGATCACGTTCATGCGCAGCTTCGCCGGCATGGTGCGGTATTCGGCGTTCGAGACGAGATGGCTGAAGCGGTAGTAGACGTTGTTCATCGCCATGATCGACGCCGCCGACTTCGCCGCCGCCAGCACGGCCGGGGAAAGATGCGGCGCGGCCTCGGCCTCCAGTGCGGCCTTCACCTCCGGATTGCGGGTGGCGATGCCGCAGGCGACGATCAGGCCGTACTTCTGCTGCGGCGTCAGCGTCTCGTCGGAAGCGAGCGTCGACAGATTGAGGCGGACATCCTTGGCGAAATCCGGGATCCGGGACTTCAGCGAATCGATCGACATGTCAGACTTTCAAGGCAAGGCGCCTCGAAGACCCTGGGCCCGTGCGAAGCGCGGTAGAAGACGGGAAACGGAAGCGGACGGGCGTCCGGAAGCATAAGGGGCGTTCCGGGCCGGCGCTTCTGCGCGCCCCGGAACGCCCGTAGTGCCTTAGGCGGCCAGCGTGGCGCCGCCGACTTCACGGTTGCACGGGCACAGTTCGTCGGTCTGCAGCGCGTCGAGGACGCGCAGCGTGTCCTTCGGGTTGCGGCCGACGTTCAGGTTGGTCGCGTAGCTGTGCTGGATCGTGCCTTCCGGGTCGACGATGTAGGTGACGCGGTAGGCGACGCCGTCCGGCGAACGGACGCCGAGGCCGTCGACCAGCGAACCATTGGTGTCGGCGAAGTTCCAGATCGGCAGCTTGTCGAGATCCTTGTGATCGCGGCGCCAGGCCAGCTTCACGAACTCGTTGTCGGTCGAACCGCCGAGCACGACGGCATCGCGATCCTCGAAGTCACCGGCCAGGCGAGCAAACTCGGCGATCTCGGTCGGGCAGACGAAGGTAAAATCCTTCGGGTAGAAGAAGATCACCTTCCACTTGCCCGGGAAGCTTTTCTCGGTCAGCGTCTCGAAAGCGCTCTCGCCGTTCTCTTCGTGGCTGTTGAAGCCGGGCTTCACGCCGGTCACGGAAAATTCGGGCAGCTTGTCGCCAATGCCGAGCATCTTACTCTCCTGTCACGATGGGGATCGTGTTGTGATATTTTGCAGTGCAGCCAGACCAACGGAATCGCCGCTGCATGTGCGAATGGATCCCACGCAGGCGTCGTTCGGTCAAATCGTAATAACCGAAGATTGGCATCGGAAATCCCGATTGCCGCCCCTGCAACCTGCGGCTATAGCAAGCCGCATGCTGCTGCCCACGCTCCGCCAGATGCAATATTTCGTCGCGCTCGCCGAAACCGGATCGTTCAGCCGGGCGGCTCAGGCGTGCCACGTCACCCAGTCGACGCTCTCAGACGCCATCCGGCAGCTGGAAGAGACCATCGGCGTCTCGCTGATCGACCGCTCCAACCGGACGGTGGTGCTGACGGCGGCCGGCGAGGACACGGTGCGGCGGATGAAGGCGCTCCTGGTCGACGCGCGCGAGATGGTCGATGCCGCGCGCTCGACCGAGGCGCCGCTCTCCGGCCGCATCCGGCTCGGCGTCATCCCGTCGATCGCGCCCTATTTCCTGCCGCGCACGCTGCCGGAACTGCGCCGCGCCTATCCGCAATTGCGGCTGCATCTGCGCGAAGACCTGACGCGCACCCTGCTCGAGGACCTGCGCGCCGGCCGGCTCGACATCTGCCTGATCGCCTTCCCCGTCCAGACGGAGGGGCTCGAAACGGAGATCATCGCCGAGGACAGCCTGTTGCTCGCCGTCGATGCCGGTCACGCGCTGGCCGGCCGTGAGACGGTGCGGCGCGAGGAGCTCGCCGACGAGACGCTGCTGCTGCTGGAGGATGGCCATTGCCTGCGCGACCATATCCGCGCCGTGGCGCCCGGTCTCGCCGACAAGCAGAACGAGGACATCCGCGCCTCGAGCCTGACCACGCTGGTTCACATGGTCGATAACCAGCTCGGCATCACCTTCCTGCCGCGCATCGCCGTCGAGGCCGGCATCCTGTCTGGAACCGACATCCGCCTCTCCGAGCTCGACGGCCAGCCGGCGCGTCGCTCGCTCGGCCTGGTGTGGCGCAAGGGATCGAGCCGGGAGCGCGATTTCCACCTGCTCGCCGGCTTCCTGCGCCAGTTCGCCATCGAGCCCGTCCGCGACCGAGCTGCATTGGATCCCGCATGACCCTAAGAGTGCCGGCCGCCCTCTCCCGACCGTTCGAAGGCCGCAAGGGCCTGATCGCAGGTATCGCCAAAGTGTTCGCCATCATCGTCGCCCTGCCGCTCATCCTGACGCCGATCTACGCCTTCGTGCCGCCGGTCTCGACGCTGATGCTGTGGTCGGGCATCACCGGACAGGGCATGAAGCGCGACTGGGTGCCGTTCGACGAGATCTCGCCGAACCTGGTCAACTCGGTGATCATGTCGGAGGATGGCCAGTTCTGCTCGCATTGGGGCGTCGACTGGAACGCGCTCAACGCGGTGCTCGACCGCGCCGGCGGCCCGTCGCGCGGCGCCAGCACCATCGCCATGCAGACGGTGAAGAACCTGTTCCTGTGGTCGTCGCGGTCCTACATACGCAAGGGGCTGGAGATTCCCCTCGCCTATTACGCCGATTTCATCCTGTCGAAGCGGCGGGTGCTGGAGATCTATCTGAACATCGCCGAGTGGGGCCCGGGCCTGTTCGGCGCCGAGGCGGCCTCGCAGTATTATTTCAACAAGCCGGCCGCCAAGCTGACGCCGCGCCAGGCCGCCCTGCTGACGGCGGCGCTGCCGAACCCGATCACCCGCAATCCGGCCAAGCCGACGCGCTATCTGAACAACCGCGCCCGCAACATCGAGGCGCGCGCCCGCGCCGCGCGCGACTATGTCGGCTGCCTGTAGGCCTTCCTAGGCAGAGAGGTCCGGGTCGGCGATCACGCTGACATGGGCGGCCACAACTCGCCATCCGGCCGGGGTGCGGATCCAGGTCTGCATCTGGCGGCCGATCTTGCCCGGCGCCGTCTCGCGCCGGAACAGCGTCGAGGCGGTGCCGAAGTCGCGGCCATAGGTCGTCACCACCGTGCGCTCGATCACGCGGGCGAGCCCGGCCGACGACCGCCCGGCCCGGAACGCCGCGATCTCCGCATAGCCATAGAGGTTCTCGCCGCCGCCATAGCGAATCGTCGTCGGCGCGGCATGGAACAGTTCGTCCAGCGCTTCGACGTCGTTGGTGACCAGCGCCGTCTCGTAGCGCGCGAAGGCGGCCTCGAGTTCGGCCTTGACCTCCGGTATGTCGATTTCCATGGCATGCATTCCCTTCAAGCCGTCCGGCCGGGAAAATTGCACGGAAACGCGCCGCATGCATGCGCAAATCCGTGGCCGCTTCTGCTCGAAAACAGACCAGACATATGGCCTATCCGCGAACGCAGGGTATAACGGTGGCCCGCTCTTTCATTCCTCAAGATCGGCTTCATCGCTGAACGTCCTGGAGATCGCCTATGCCGCTCGATACCGCTGCCCCCTTCGCGCTGCCCGAGGATGCGGAGGCCGCCACGCTGGTCGGCCGCGTCTTCCGCCCCGATGTCGACGGCCCATCGGTCGTCGCTCTGCGCGACGGCCAGCTGATCGACATCACCGCGTCGGTCGTCACCATGCGCGACCTCTGCGAACACCAGGATCCGGCCCGCGTCGCCGCCACCGCTGACGGCGAATTCATCGGCAGCTTCGAGGAAATCCTCGCCAACACGCCGCTCGCCAGCCGCGACCCGTCCAAGCCCTACCTGATCGCCCCGATCGACCTGCAGGCGGTCAAGGCCGCCGGCGTCACCTTCGTCGTGTCGATGCTGGAGCGCGTCATCGAGGAGCAGGCCCGCGGCCTGCCCGAGCGCGCCAACGCCATCCGCGCCGAGATCAACGCCACCATCGGCGACGACCTGGCGGCGCTGCGTCCCGGCTCCGAGCAGGCGGCGGCGCTCAAGAAGCTGCTGATCGAGAAGGGCATGTGGTCCCAGTATCTCGAGGTCGGCATCGGCCCCGACGCCGAGATCTTCTCGAAGGCGCAGCCGATGTCGGCCGTCGGCCACCTGGCCGAGATCGGCATCCATCCGATCTCGACCTGGAACAATCCCGAGCCGGAAGTCGTGCTGGTCGTCTCGTCGACCGGCAAGATCGTCGGCGCGACGCTCGGCAACGACGTCAACCTGCGCGACGTCGAGGGCCGCTCGGCCCTGCTGCTGTCGAAGGCCAAGGACAACAATGCCAGCGCCTCGATCGGCCCGATGATCCGCCTGTTCGACGGCGGCTTCTCGCTCGACGACGTGCGCGCCACCGAAGTCCGCCTGACGGTGGACGGCGAGACCGACGGCTTCCGCCTCGACGGCTCCAGCGCGATGTCGAAGATCAGCCGCGACCCGGAAGACCTGGTCAAGCAGACGGTCGGCAAGAACCACCAGTATCCGGACGGCTTCGTGCTCTATCTCGGGACGATGTTCGCGCCGGTGCAGGACCGCGACGGCCCCGGCCAGGGCTTCACCCACAAGGTGGGCGACATCGTCACGATCAGCGCGCCGAAGCTCGGCAAGCTGTCGAACCGCGTCGTGCTCTGCCCCGACGCCGAGCCCTGGACCTTCGGCACGGCGGCGCTGATGCGCAACCTCGCCGGCCGCGGCCTGCTCTGAGGCTCCCCCGCTAGATCCGCGTCTCGCCATCTGTGCAGGAGACCCGCCCGGCCCGCCATCGCCGGCCGATACAGCATAGCAAAACGGCGTCGCTTGCGACGCCGTTTTGGCAATTCAGGCTGTTATCGAGGTCCGAAGCGCCGGCTCAGGCGATCGCTCTCTCGATCTTTCCCTCGTCGAACTGGTAGCGGTAGAGCTTCTCGTAGACGCCGCTCATGCCGACCAGCTCGGGATGCGTGCCGACCTCGACGACGCGGCCGCGCTCGATCACCGCGATCTTGTCCGCATTCAGGATCGTCGCCAGGCGATGGGCGATGACGATCGTCGTGCGGCCTTCGACCAGCTTGTCGAGGGCGATCTGGATCATGCGCTCGGATTCAGAATCGAGCGCCGAGGTCGCCTCGTCGAGCAGCAGGATCGGCGCGTTCTTCAGGATGGCGCGGGCGATGGCTATGCGCTGGCGCTGGCCGCCCGAAAGCTGGACGCCATTCTCGCCGACATTGCTCTGGAAGCCCTGCGGCAGGCCCTGGATGAAATCATAGGCGAAGGCGTCGCGCGCCGCCTGCTCGACTTCCGCGTCGGTCGCACCGAGGCGGCCGACGCGGATATTGTCGGCGACGGTCCCGGAGAACAGGAACACGTCCTGGCTGACGAAGGCGATCTGGTGCCGGAGCGAGGCGACCGAGACGGTGCGGATATCCTGGCCGTCGACCCGGACCGCCCCCTCCTGGACGTCGTAAAAGCGCTGGATCAGCGACAGGATCGTGGACTTGCCGCCGCCGGAGGGGCCGACAAGCGCCAGCCGCTCGCCGTGATCGACCGACAGGCTGACGCCATGCAGGACACGATCCTTCTTGCGATAGCCGAAGCCGACATTGTCCAGTTCGATCTTGCCGCGCGTGAGCTGCAGCGCCGGCTTGTCGTCGGCCTCGGTGACGCTGGCCGGATGATCGAGGATGTCGAACAGCGCCCGAACCGCTATCAGGCTTTCGGCGATGCCGACATTCATGCGCGCCAGCCGCTTGGCCGGCTCATAGGCGAGCAGCAGCGCGGTGATGAAGGACATGAACTCGCCCGGCGTCTTGCCGGCCGAGATCGTCGCCCAGCCGGCATAGAGGATGACGAGGCCGATCGAGATGCCGCCAAGCGATTCCATCAGCGGGCTGGTGCGGGCCTGTAGCTGCGACACCTTGTTGGCACGCTGCTCGACCTGCGAGACGGCCTCTCCGAGCCGGTCGCGCATATGATTGGCGAGGCCGAAGGCCTTGACCATCTTGGCGCCGTGCACGGTCTCCTGGATGATCGCGACGATCTGGGTGCTCGAGGTGAATTCCGACTTCGAGATGTTGCGGATGCGCTTGACCAGCCGGGTCACGAACATGATGGCGATCGGCGCGAAGACGAGCGCGATCAGCGACATCAGCGGCGCCTGGTAGACCATGACGAAGATCAGGCCGATCAGCGTGACGAGGTCGCGCCCGAGGCTGAGCACGATGGTGTCGAGGATCGAGCGGATGGCGTTGGAGCCCCGCGAGATCGACATGATCAGCTCGCTGGAAGCGCGATCGGTGAAGAAATCGAGGCCGAAGGTCAGGCAGCGGTCGTAGAAGCGCTTCTGGTTCTCGGCGACGATCCGGTTGCCGATCCGGCTCTGCACCACGATCTGGCCATAGGTGGCGAAGCCCTTGACGATGAAGATCACCATCACGCCGATCGACAGCACCCAGAGCATCCGCACGTCCTGCGCGACGAAGATCTGGTTGACGACGTCGCGCATGATCCAGGCGGACAGCGACGTCATCGCCGCGACGACGAAGAGGAAGCCGAACGAGATCAGGTAGCCCTTGCGATGATCGCGGAAATTCGCGCGCAGGATGCGCACGACCACGCCGATCGTGCCCTCGTCATTGTTGATGAGCGCTCGATAGAAATCGCCCCAGCGGCGCAGATTGAGCTTGCCCTCGTCGGAAGGCTGCGGGGATTTGGGAAGCACTTTCGCTTCGGGCTCTGTCATGTGCGCGCGATCCGGCGCCATATCGACTGGCGTGGGACCTCTGCTCCGTCCTGTTGTTGACAGCGCCTTTTATCGGCTGCCGGCCCCCCTGTCCACAAACGGCCCCATGGCGAAGGGCTGCGCCGACGCCGCAGCCCTTCGCCTGCCCGCCGCGCGGGCACCGGCCGACGCGCAAATCCTCTGGCGTTTCGGCGCCGGGTATCGGATCGTGTCGGGTCTTTGCCGGCGCCGCCAATCCAGCGCCGGCCCCTTCGAACGGTCCTCCCGAAAGGATGCCGACATGACGCAGCGGGCAATCCGCGCTCCCGCCATGACCTTTCACGGCGACCCTTTCCTCGTCCCCGCCGGCGAGGCGCTTCGCCATTGGCCCGACGCGCTGATGCGGATCGAGGATGGCCGGATCGCGAGCATCGAGGACGCCGAGGAAGGATTGAAGCGGCTGCCCGCCGGCGTGCCGGTGACGCATTATGAAGATGCCCTGATCTGCCCCGGCTTCATCGACGCCCATGTCCACTATCCGCAGACCCAGATGATCGGCGCCTTCGGCGCGGAACTGCTGGAATGGCTGGAGCGCTACACCTTCGTCGCCGAACAGGATTTCGCCGATGCCGGCCATGCGCGCGACGTCGCGGCGCGCTTCCTGCGCGAACTGCTGCGCGCCGGCACGACGACGGCCTCGGTCTATTGCACCGTTCACCCGCAATCCGTCGACGCTCTGTTCGAGGAATCCGAGCGCTTCAACACACGCATGATCGCCGGCAAGGTGCTGATGGACCGCAACGCGCCGAACGCCCTGCTCGACACGGCCGAACGCGGCTATGCCGAGTCGAAGGCGCTGATCGGCAAGTGGCACGGCCGCGGCCGCCAGCTCTACTGCATCACGCCGCGCTTCGCCCCCTCCTCCTCGGAAGAGCAATTGCAGGCGGCGGGAAAGCTCTGGCGCGAGCATCCAGGCACCTACATGCAGACCCATCTCTGCGAGAACCAGGGCGAGATCGAATGGGTCCGCCAGCTGTTCCCGGAGCGATCGAGCTATCTCGACGTCTACGACCATGCCGGGCTGACCGGGCCGCGCGCCATCTTCGGCCATGCCGTGCACATGGACGAGGAGGATTTCGCCTGCTGCCATCGCACCGGCTCGGCGCTGGCGCACTGCCCGACCTCGAACCTCTTCCTCGGCAGCGGCCTCTTCCGCATGGTCGACGCCAAGCGGATCGAGCGACCGGTTCGCGTCGGCCTCGGCACGGATATCGGCGCCGGCACCAGCTTCTCGCAGCTGCAATCGCTCGGCGAGGCCTACAAGGTGGCGAAGCTCGGCGGCCATGCGCTGACCCCCGAACAGGGCTTCTACCTGGCGACGCGCGGCGGCGCCGAAGCGCTCAGGCTCGATGACCGGATCGGCTCGCTCGCGCCCGGTTTCGAGGCGGACTTCGTCGTGCTCGACCTGAAGGCGACGCCGCTCCTCGACTTCCGCCTGTCGCACGCGCGCGATCTCGCAGAGACTCTGTTCGTGCTGATGACTCTGGGCGACGACCGCGCCATCCGTGCGACCTATGTCGCCGGCGAGTGCGTCTACGAGCGCGACCGGCCGGAAAGCTTCCTCTATCCGGGGGCAGCCTCCAGCGCCTGAAGAAAGCCCCTCCCCCACGCCTCTCCCGCGAGCGGGAGAGTGCCGAGGTGAGGTCTTCGCCTAGTCCGCCGTCGTCACGCCACCCTGGGCGATGATCTCGCGATAGGCGTCGAAGCTCCGCTTCGGCGTCCGCCGCTGCGTGTCGAAATCGACGTGGACGAGGCCGAAGCGACGGCCATAGCCCTGCAGCCATTCGAAATTGTCGAAGAGGCTCCAGACCATGTAGCCGCGCAGGTCGACCCCATTCTCCTTGGCCTTCAGCGCCGCCTCGATGTGGCGGCGGATATAGTTGGCGCGGCGCGGGTCGTGCACGCTGTCACCGACCATCTGCTCGTCGACCGGGCCGAAGCCGGCGCCGTTCTCGGTGATGTAGATGGCCGGATTGCCATATTCGTCGCGAATCCGCTCCAGCAGCCGGCGCAGGTAGTCCGGCCGCACCGGGCCGTTGAAGGCGGCCGGCTCCGGATCGGGATTGGTATCGAACCAGTTGTAGCCGAGCGGCGCCGCCTCGTCCTGGCGGACATAGGCCGGGGCGTAGAAATTGACGCCGAGGAAATCAGGCTTGTTGGCGGCAAGAATGCCGAAATCCGCCTCGAACGGCGCAAAGTCCGGATTGAGCTGGCGGAAGGTGGTCATCACCTCGATCGGGTAGCGGCCCTTGAACAGGGCGTCGAGGCACCAGCGGTTGATGACGGCGTCGGCGAGCGCGGCAGCGCGGATGTCCTCGGACTTGCCGGGATTCTCGGGAATCGTCGGCATCAGCGGCAGTGCCACGCCGATCTCGCCCGTATAGCCGGCGGCGCGGAAATCGCCGATCGTCTCGGCGCTCGCCACCAGCCAGTGATGCAGCGCCACCGCCTGCTGCGCATAATGCGCGTCGGTGATGGCGAAGGGGCTGCCGACCCCGAGCTTGATGTTGTCGACCATCGGCTCGATCAGGAAGAGATCGATGAACGGCTCGTTGAAGGTGATGAACTTCGACACCCTGTCGCCGAGCGCCTCGCGCACGATGCTGGCGTAATTGCGGAACCAGCCGACCGATTCCCGGTTGTACCAGCCGCCGCGATCGTCGAGCGCGCGGGGCAGGTCCCAGTGATAGAGCGTCACGACCGGCTCGATGCCGGCCGCCAGCAGATCGTCGACGAAGCGCTGGTAATGCGCGACGCCCGCCTCGTTGACCCGGCCGACGCCATCGGGAAGGATCCGCGCCCAGGAGAGCGAGAAGCGGTAGCAATTGATGCCGAGCTCGCGCATCAGCGCGATATCAGCGAGATATTGGGCGCGGTCATAGGCGTTGATCGCGACATTGCCCGTCTCCTGCCTGCCTGTGACGGATTCGGTCGCGCGGTAGACGTTGGTATAGAGATCCCAGTTCGACAGGCCCTTGCCGTCAGCCTGCCAGGCGCCCTCGACCTGATAGGCGGCGCTCGCCGCACCCCAGAGAAATCTCGTCGAAACCATGGAAGGCGCTCCTTGTCACGCCGCCCCCCTGGGCGACGCGACGGATACGACGCCCGGAACGCGGCTTCTTTCGGGCGGCGCCTGTGAGCCGGCTACATCCGTTCCTGGCCTCAACTCCTCGCCTTGGCGCCGCGCCCATAGATCAGCAGCATCACGATGATGACGCAACCATAGATCACCTGGCGCCCGGCCTCCGGCATCTGCATCACCGACAGGATCGACTGCAGCAGCGTGATCAGGATGACGCCGGCGATGGTGCCGAGATAATTGCCCTTGCCGCCGAGGATGTTGGTGCCGCCGAGCACCACTGCGGCGATCGCCGGCAGCAGGTAGGCGTCGCCCATGTTCTGATAGGCCTTGTTGGAATAGCCGGCGAGCAGCACGCCGGCGAAGGCGGCCATGGCGCCGGAGAAGGCAAAGCAGCCGATCAGGACGCGGTTGGTGTTGACGCCGGAGAGATAGGCGGCCGCCTCGCGGTTGCCGACCGCGTAGATCGCGCGGCCGAAGGCCGTGCGCTTCAGGAGATAGATAACGAAGGCGCCGACCACCGCCCAGACGAACAGGGCATTGGGAATGCCGAACAGGCTGCGCTGCACGGCCAGGAAGTGCATCGCCTCCGTCGCCTGGTCGAGCGGGGCGAAGCCGCCGGTGTGCAGCACCATCAGCCCCTGCACGACGGCGTTCATGCCGAGCGTGAAGATCATCGACGGCAGGCGGAGATAGGCGACGCCGAGCCCGTTCAGCACGCCGACGACGGCGCCGCAGAAGACGCCGAACGGAATGCACAGCCAGACGCCCGCCGGGCCGCCCCAGCCGACCATGGCGGTCGCCATCATCGCGCCGAGCGTCACCACCCAGGGAATCGACAGGTCGATGTGGCCGAGCAGGATCACCAGCATCGCGCCGGAAGCGATGATGCCGAGGAAAGCCCCGACCTGCAGCTGCTGCAGCAGATACTCCGGCGACAGGAACTCGCGCGAATAGAGCGCGCCGGCGCAGAGAATCAGCACGATGCAGCCGAAGGCGATCGCGACCGAGCGATCGATGCCAAGGCGCGCGGCCAATGTCGGGCCCCGGGCGGGCCCCGTGTCGACGCTGGTCACGAGAAGAGCTCCAGACGGTTGCGGACGCGCAGGATGCGGAAGGCGCCGAGGCTGACAGCAAAGAGCAGCACGACGCCCTGGAACAGCGGCTGCCAGAGCGGCGGCAGGTCGAAGACGAACAGCAGGTCCTCGATCGTGCGGAGCACGAAGGCGCCGAAGATCGAGCCGATGGCCGAACCCCAGCCGCCGAACAGCGACGTGCCGCCGATCACCACGGCGGCGATCGAATTCAGCGTGTAGGTGCCGGCGATCGGCGCCGACGCCTCGCCCGAATAGGTATTGAAGGTCAGCATCAGCCCGGCCACAGAGGCGAGCAGACCCGCCAGCGTGTAGGCCAGCAGCTTCGCCTTCTGCACCGGCACGCCCGACATGTAGGCGGCCTGCTCGTTCGAGCCGACGGCATAGGCGGCGCGGCCGAGCACGGAACGGCGATAGGGGATCCACACCACCAGCACGATGACGAAGAGGACCACCAGCGCCGCCGGCACGACGCCGAACACCTGGCCGGTCAGGAGATCGGCGATGTCGGACTGCACGTCGCCGCCCGGTCCGGGCCGGACGAACAGCGCGATGCCGTAGTAGACGGCGCCGGTCGCGAGCGTCGTGATGATCGGCTGCAGCCGGCCCCAGACCACGATGGCGCCGTTGATGAAGCCGGCGAGCGCGCCGATCAGGAGCACGGCGACGATGCCGAGCAGCCCCTCGCCGACCGTGCCGACGACGATGGTCGAGGCGATGCAGTTCGCCATCACGAACACCATGCCGACCGATAGGTCGAGGCCGCGTGTCAGCACCGGCAGCGTCTGCGCCATGGCGACCAGCGCCAGCAGCACCGCCTTGTTGGCGGCGGTGGTGGCGACGGCGGGCGTCAGGCCGGCGCTGTGGTTGGAGATGTAGAGGGTGAACATCGCCGCGAACAGGACGACGGCGGTCAGCACGCCGGCATTGTGCGCGAACCAGTAGCGCCAGTTGCTCATGCTGCCTGCTCCGCCGCGTCGATGTTGAGGGCGCTCTGCAGCAGGTTGCGCTCGTTGAGCGCCTCGCCGGCCAGTTCGCGGCGGATCTTGCCGTCATAGACGACGAGCACGCGGTCGCAGCAGCCGATCAACTCGGCATAATCGGTCGAATAGAACAGGATCGACGCCCCCTGGTTCGCGAGTTCCCGCATCAGGCGGTAGATCTCCTGCTTGGTGCCGACGTCGATGCCGCGCGTCGGGTCGTTGAGCAGGATGATGCCCGGCGCCGTCATCAGCCACTTCGCCAGCACGACCTTCTGCTGGTTGCCGCCCGACAGCGCCGACACCGGCGCCTCGAGGTCGGGCATCTTCACGCGCAGCCGGTCGACCATGCCCTGGATGGCGGCGCCCTCCTTGGCGGCGTCGATGCCGAAGCGTCCGAGCAGGCGCGGCAGCGCGGCGAGCGTCATGTTGTCCCGCACGCTCATCGGCAGCATCAGGCCTTCGGTCTTGCGGTCCTCCGGGATCAGCGCCATCGGCAGCGGCGCATGCATCGCCCGGCGCGGCCCATCGAGCGCGATCGGCTTGCCGTCGACGGCGACCGTGCCCGAGACGCCCTTCAGCACGCCGAAAAGCGCGAGCAGCAATTCGCGCTGGCCCTGACCGTCGAGCCCGCCGAGACCGACGATCTCGCCCTTCCCGAGATTGAACGAGACGTCCTGGATCTCGCGCCCCCAGGAGAGATTGGCGACCTTGAGCGCCACCGGCGCGTCCGGCTTCGGCGCCGGCTTGTCGGGATATTGGTGCGTCACCTCGCGACCGATCATCATCTCGATGATGGCGTCGACCGAGCGCGCGCCCTTGGCGAAGGTCTCGATCCTGCGACCGTTGCGGAAGACGGTCGCCGTGTCGGCCAGCGCCTCGATCTCGCGCATGCGATGCGACACGTAAAGAATGCCGACGCCGGACTTCTTCAGGTCGCGGATGATGCCATAGACGCGCTCGACGTCGTCGGCCGTGAGCGCCGAGGTCGCCTCGTCGAGGATGAGGATGCGCGGATCGCGGCCGAGCGCCTTGGCGATCTCCACCATCTGGCGGCGCGACAGCGGCAGGTCGCGCACCAGTTCGAGCGGATGCACGTCCTCGCAGCCGACGCGCTTCAGAAGCGCCCTGGCGCGCTCGCGCTGGCTCCCGGCATCGATCATGCCGAGCCATTTCGGCGGGTCGACGATGGAGAGGTTGTCGGCGACCGTCATTTCCGGCAGCAGCGACAATTCCTGGAACACGCAGACGACGCCGGCGCGCATCGCCTCGGTCGGATTGCGGAAGCGGACGGGGCGGCCCTCGATCAGGACTTCGCCCTCGGTCGGATCGGTGACGCCGGAGGCGATCTTGATCAGCGTCGACTTGCCGGCGCCGTTCTCGCCCAACACCGCCTGGATCTCGCCCGGATAGACCGAGAAATCCACCTCCGTCAGCGCGGCGATGCCGCCATAGCGTTTCGAGATCCGCTTGAGCTCGAGATAGGGCTTCCGGTCAGACAAGGCACAATCCACACGAGAAGAGGGCGAGACGCGACTGGCGGGCCCTTGGGCCCGCCAGCAACGGAAAAGAGAATTACTTGTTCTCTTTGGTCTGGCCCATGATTTCCTGGGCGGTGAAGTTGATGCCGCAATCCGGGAAAGAGTTGCCGACGAAGAAGTTGTCGGACTCCTTCGAGTAGAAGTTGACGCCGTCCTTGAAGTCCGGATCGTGGTCGATGGCGAGCGGCAGGGCGATCGACTGCGGCACGACATCGCCTTCGAGCGCCGCGATGGCGGTCTTGATGGCGACGGCGACCTGCGCCGGGCCGCTGCCGGCCGAGGTGCACTTCAGGCCGTCGGCCGAATGCTCGGCGCAGAGCTTGCGGAAGCCGTTCTCCGTCTCGCCGCCGACCGGCACGAAGGCATGACCGGCATCCATCAGCGCGCGGACCGTACCGGTCGAGCCGCCCTGGACGGTAACGCCATCGAACTTCTTGTGCACGGCGACGGCATCGGCCGTCACCTTCTGCGCCGTACCATCGTCCCAGCGGCCGATGACTTCGACGGTCTCGAACTTCTTGCCCGACTTGCCGAGCACTTCCTGCACGCCTTCATGGCGGTCGCGATCGACCGAGGTGCCGGTCACACCACGCACTTCGAGCACCTTGCCGCCATCCGGCAGATGATCGACCAGCCACTGGCCCCAGAGTTCGCCGAGGCCCTTCTGGTTGACGTTGACGTTGATCGCCTCGTCGGTGTCGAGCGTGTTGTCGAAGGCGACGAGCACGACGCCGGCCGCCTTGGCGCGCTTGATCACCGGCTTGAAGGAAGTCGGGTTCTGCGCGTTGACGACGATCGCGTCATAGCCGGAGTTAATGAAGTTATCGACCGCGGCGATCTGTGCGGCAACGTCGTCACCGGTCGAGACGACCTTGAATTCCTTCAGCTTCGCCTTGACATCCGGCTGCTCGGCATAAGCCTTGGCGGTCTGGATCATCTGGATGCGCCAGGTATTGCCGATGAAGCCGTTGGCAAGCGCGATCCGGTACGGACCTTCCTTCTTCGGGAACTTGAAGAACTTGGTCTCCGGCGTCCAGGGCTTGAAGCACTTGGCGTCGGCGCTCGGTCCGGCGACGATCTCGGGGCCTGCCGCGTGCGCGGCGGTTGCAAGGGCACCCACGGCGATCGTCGTCGCCAGAAGCTGCCGGATGAGCTTCACCATGTCGTATCCTCCCATTGATGTTCTTTGCTCGCCGGCTGAGCGACGGCCACGCCTGTGGCGCGCTTCCTCCCGTCGTTCAACCGCCTCGACTGCCTACCCTCGATCGAAGCCCGTGCACTCGTCATCTGAGATACGATGCTCTCTTAGCGAGCCACGATGCTCCTTGCACGCAAAATGCGTCCTAGTGGGATCGCCGTCCAGAACTTCTTTGCGGCCGGCGCCGACACTGCACATCCCTCTGCGACACCCCGAAAGTTACGTTTGGGAAACTGCTCGCGTGCGACGACTGACGGAAGCGCGATTGTCCATTCTCCGGAGACAACCTTATTCTGGCGAGCCGGTTGAGTTTCGAGCCAGGAAGTCCATTTTCCTGCCAACGCACTCGTTTGGAGAACTCATCATGGATCTGAAGCTCGGTGGCTTCCATCATCTTACCGCGATCACGGCGGACGCGCCGGGCAATCTTGCCTTCTACACCAAGGTGCTCGGGCTCCGGCTGGTGAAGAAGACTGTCAACCAGGACGATACCAGCGCCTACCATCTCTTCTATGGCGACGGCGCGGCAACGCCCGGTTCCGACATCACCTTCTTCGACTGGCCGGTCGGCCCCGCCCGGCGTGGAACGCATTCGATCGTCCGCACCGGCTTCCGCGTCGACGGCAACAGCCTCGGCTGGTGGCGCGACCACCTGCGCGGCCTCGGCGTCAATACCGGCGACGTGACCGATCTCGGCGGCCGCCAGGGCCTGATCTTCGAGGACCCGGAAGGCCAGCGCCTGTCGCTGGTCGACAACGGCGCCAGGGCGGAAGCGCATCCCTGGGAGCGCAGCGCGGTTCCGGCCGAGCACCAGATCCTCGGCCTCGGCCCGATCACCATCAGCGTGCGGGACCTCGCCCCGACCGACATGGTGCTGACCCGCGTCATGCACATGAAGAAGGTGCGCGACTATCCGCAGAGCGCCATCTCGTCCAACCAGGTGCATGTCTACGAGATGGGCGATGGCGGCCCGCATGCCGAGCTGCACGTCGTCGTCGAGCCGGATGCGCCGACGGCGCGGGAAGGCGCCGGTGGCGTCCACCACGTCGCCTTCCGCACGCCGGACAATGACAGCCTGCGGCTCTGGGCCGAGCGGGTGCGCGATTTCCGCATCGGCTCCAGCGGCGAGGTCGAGCGCTACTACTTCCGTTCGCTCTATTTCCGCGAGCCGAACGGCATCCTGTTCGAGATCGCCACCGACGTCCCCGGCTTCACCGCCGACGAACCGCTGGAGACGCTCGGCGAACATCTGTCGCTGCCGCCCTTCCTGGAAGGACGCCGGCAGTCGATCGAGGACAATCTGAAGCCGCTCTAGGGCGCCTTCGACCGTCTGTGAATGCGTACCGGATCGCCTGCGGGTCGGGCGATCCAACAAGAAGCCGGCCGTTCATCGCCCGCCAGGAAGCGGTGGACGGCTGCGGCTGGAAAGGGGCACGGAGATCATGACCATCGACAAGACCAGGGGCGCCGCCCCCCATGCGGGACAGCGCATTCTTTCCGCCGGCGCGCCGGTCGAGAAGGCGCGCGCGGCCGTCGTCATGCTGCATGGCCGCGGCGCCACCGCCGACGACATCATCGGGCTTGCCGACCATCTCGGCCAGGACGACGTCGCCTATTTCGCGCCGCAGGCGGCCGGCTATGCCTGGTATCCGCAGCGCTTCATGCAGCCGACGGCGCTGAACCAGCCCTATCTGGGCGCGGCGCTCGACGTGGTCCACAATCTGGTGGAGGACATCGTCGCGGCGGGGATCGCCCGCGAGCGGATCGTGCTGCTCGGCTTCTCGCAGGGCGCCTGCCTGGCGCTGGAGGCGGTGGCCCGCAAGCCCGGCCGCTATGGCGGCGCGGTCGGCCTCAGCGGCGGCCTGATCGGCGCGGACAACGAGGTATGGAACGGGGCGGACGATCTGGCGGGAACGCCGGTCCTGCTCGGCTGCGCCGAGCTCGACGCCCATATCCCCCTCTCGAGGGTGCAGGAGACGGCCGCCCGGTTCGAGAAGGCCGGCGCCGGCGTGACGACGCGGATCTATCGCGGCTCGGCCCATGGCGTGAACGCCGACGAGATCGAGCTGACGACGGCGCTGCTCTCCGGCATCGGCAAAACCGCCGCGGTCTGAGCGTCCGGTCCAGGACAGGCCCTCACCCCGTCCCTCTCCCGCACGCGGGAGAGGGAGAGCGCCTGCGCCGGTGACGGACATCGCTCCACGCGAATAATGGTCGCGGTCGCAAAGCCCTCGCCCGCTTGCGGGAGAGGGTTGGGTGAGGGTCTTCGCTAGCTTCCTCAGCTCGGCGTCAGACGGAAATCCTTGCTTTCCGGCAGCGTCTGGCCGCCATCGACGACGATGGTGGTGCCGGTGATGTAGGCGGATTCATCGGAGGCGAGGAACAGCGCCGCATTGGCGATGTCCTCCGGCGTGCCGAGCCGGCCGAGCGGGATCGAATCCTCCATGCCCTTGATGAAGGCGGCGCTGCGGCCGGCCTTCATGCCTTCGGTCAGGATGTTGCCCGGCTCGATGCCGTTGACGGTGATGCCGTAGCCGGCGAATTCGAGCGCCGCCGACTTGATGAAGCCGTTGATGCCGGCCTTGGACGCCGAATAGTGGCCGTGGCCGGGGCTGGTCACGCGCGGGCCGGTGATCGACGAAGTGAAGATCATCCGGCCGTAGCCCTTGGCCTTCATCGCCGGCAGCGCCGCACGCGCCACCAGGAAGGTGCCGCGCAGGTTGACGCCGAGCACGGCGTCCCATTCCTCCGGCTCGATGTCCTCGATCAGCGTCCACGGATAGATGCCGGCGTTCTGAACGACGATGTCGATGCCGCCGAAATGCGCCACCGCCTCGGCGACGGCGCGCTCGGCGTCCGCCTTCCGGGAAATATCGGTCTCGATGAAGCGAACGCGGTCGGGCCCGCCGAGCGAGGCAGCGAAGACGGTGCCAGCCTCGATTTCCGTATCGGCGATGACGACGCGCGCGCCCTCGGCGGCGAAGCGGGCGGCGATGGCGCCGCCGATGCCCCGCGCTCCACCCACGACGAGGGCGGAGCGGCCGGCGAGACGCTGGGACGAAATGCTCATCAGGCGAGCCTCTTTCTGATGTTGAGCTTGAAGGTATCGAGCAGCACCGCCACCAGGACCATGCCGCCCTGGATCAGCTGGGTGAAATGCGCGGGCATGCCCATCAGGTTGATCGCGGTCTGGATCGAGGCGAGCAGCAGCACGCCGGCATAGACGCCGGGCAGGCTGCCGACGCCGCCCTTGAGGCTGACGCCGCCGATGACGACCGCCGCGAAGGTCTGGAACAGCATGCCGACACCGAGATTGGCCGTCGCGCCCGAGGTGCGGATCGCCAGCAGCCAGCCGGCGAGGCCGGCGATCGAGCCGGCGAGGACGAAGGTGATCGCCGTCAGCCGGTCGACCTTGATGCCGGCGCGATAGGCCGCGGTCGGATTGCCGCCGATCATCAGCAGGTGACGGCCGAACGGCGTGCGGTTCAGGATGAAGGCGAAGACAAGGGTGGCGATGATGGCAAACCAGGCCATCAGCGGGATCTGCAGGAAGCGCTCGATCGCGATGATGCGGAGCTCCTGCGGCAGTTCCTGCGCCGAACGGCCGCCCGACAGCGCCACGACGAGGCCGCGGCCCCAGATGAAGGCGGCGAGCGTGACGATGAAGGAGTTCATCTTCAGGCGCACGACGAAGAAGGCGTTGCTGGCGCCGACCAGCGCGCCGACCGCGAGCGCGATCAGCAGCGAGATCGGCACCACCAGCCAGGCCGGCGTGAAGCCGAAGCCGAGGCCGACGCCCGATTTGGCGAACAGGATGCCGACCACCATCGCCGCCAACGCCATGACCGATTCGATCGAGAGGTCCATGTAGCCGGCGATGATCAGGAGCGACAAGCCGATCGCCAGAGTGCCGACGAAGGTCGACTGCTCGACGATGTTGGCGAAGATGCCGATCTGGAAATAGTTCGGGATGGTCAGCGAGAACAGCGCCAGCACGGCGATGAGGATGAACCAGACGAGGTGATCGAGGACGAACTCGATCGCGGCCCTGCGGTTGGTCGAGAGCATGAAGCGTCTCCGGATGTTGCGGCGGTAGGAGGCGGTCGGGGGCGCAGTCTCGGCTGTGTCGAAGCGCGACGCGGGACCGGCGAGAACGGGCATGCGCGGCCCGGCCGGAACGACCCGGCCCTGGCGGCGATGGCTGCCGCCCCGGCCCTTTGGCCGGAGCGGCAAGTTCAGGCGCGGAGCGCTTACTCGACCGACTTAACCGGGGCTTCCGGGGTCTTCATGTTGCCCCAGAAGCGCGGATCGTCGACATTCGCCTTGGTGATGGCGGCACCCGGGATCTTGATGTTCGGACCCCAGCTTTCTTCCGTCAGCACGCCTTCGAGGCCGAGCACGTCATAGGTGCCGGGCTTGATCTCCTGCTTGTTGACGACCTTGTCGGCGAACATGGCGAGCGCCGCCGCCTGGGCGAAGAGCGGCTGCTCGACTTCCACCTGCTGCCAGCCCTTGCGGATCAGGTCGAGGCCGACCGGCGCGCCGTTCGACGAGACGAGCAGGACGTCGCCCGGCTTCTTGCCGGCCGCTTCGAGCGAAGCGACGGCGGCGACCGAGAGATGGGCGGCGTGCACGAAGATCAGGTCGATGTCGGGATTGGCGAGCAGCTGGTCGGCGACGATCGAACCGGCGTTCGACGCTTCCCACTGCATGGCCGGCTTGGAGATGATGGTGACGTCCGGGAACGCCTTCATCTTCTCCTCGAAACCCTTCTGGATGTCGAGCGTGTAGGGATCGCCGGGGTCGCCGAGGACCTGCAGCACCTTGCCCTTCACGGCGCCGTTCTTCTCCTTGAGCAGGCGCTCTACTTCGCCGGCCGCGACATGACCGATCTCGACGGTGCCGGCGACCGAGGTCAGGTCGCTCTTGGTCGAGGTGATCTGGCGGTCGAACTGCATCACGGGGATGCCGGCGGCGCGCGCCGCCTCGATCTGCGGCTTCAGGGCGTTGAAGTCGACGGCGGCGAGCACGATCGCGGCCGGCTTCAGGGCGATGACGTCGTTCATCTGGCCCTGCTGGACGTCGGTCTTGTTGTCGGCGTTGAGCGCGACCGTCTCGTAGCCGACATCCTTCATGAACTTGGTGATCGCCGTCACCGAGCCGGTCTGGAATTCGTCCAGCAGCGTCGGCACGAGATAGTAGATCTTGCCCTTGTCCGCGGCCCATGCGGCCGGGGTCAGGAAGGTCGCGGCGCCGAGCACGACGGCTCCCGCCAGAAGTCCCATAAGTCGCTTCATCTTGCTGTTCCCTTCGTTCTTGTCGTTCAGTCTGGAAGTCCGGATGAGCTGTTGAACCAGCCCTATCCCGCGTGCTGGGCTTGGCCGTTCTCCTGGCCGACAGTCCGCGCGCGGCCGCCCAATGCCTCGCCGGTGATCAGATGCACGATCTCGTCCGGCGAGGTCTCCTCCCGTCGCACGTCGCCCGCCACCTTGCCCTGCCGGATCACGACCATGCGGTCGGCGACCTGGAAGGCCTGGCTCATGATGTGGGTGATGAAGACGACGCCGATGCCCTGGTCGGCGATGCGCCGGATCAGTTCGAGGCCGCGCCGCGTCTGCTCGACGCCGAGCGCGGCGAACGGCTCGTCGAGGAGCACGAGCTTGCCGCCCCAATGGACGAAGCGGTTCAGCTCGATCGCCTGGCGCTGGCCGCCGGAGAGGTGCTCGACATTGGTGCGGAGCGACGGGATCTTGGTGCCGGCGGCGGCCATCGCCTTGGCGACCACGGCCTCCATTTCCTTTTCCTGCAGCACCGGCACGCCGAAAACCTTCTTCACGATCTCGCGGCCCATGAAGAAATTGGCGACGACGTCGACATTCGTGCAGAGCGACAGGTCCTGGTAGACCGTCTCGATGCCCGCCGCCTTGCCGTCGGCCGGCGAGGTGAAATGGCGTTCGGCGCCGTCATAGACGACCTTGCCGGAGCTCGGCTCCAGGCCGCCCGAGATGATCTTCACCAGCGTCGACTTGCCGGCGCCATTGTCGCCCAGCAGAGCAACGACTTCGCCGCGCCCGATCTCGAACGAGATGTCGCGCAGCGCCTGGATCGCGCCGAAGCTTTTGGAAATGTTCTCGAGCCGCAGGAGCGGGGCTTCGGTGGTCATGCAGCTACCTCCTTCTTGGTCGGGCCGGCCATGATCGGATCGCGCTCGGCCCGCTCCTCCTCGCCGGCGAAGAGGAGGCCAAATCGGGGCGACAGCACGCCGGAGATCGCCAGCGCGGCGGCGCCGCGCATGACGGCGTCCTTGCCCTCGGTCGAGAGCAGCAGCCGCGGCGACGTTCGCCCGCTGCGTTCGGCGACGGAATGCATCAGCGGCTCGGTCGCGGCGAACAGCCGGCGCAGCAGTGCCTCGGAGACGAAGCCCGAGATGACGATGCCTTCCGGATCGAACAGGTTCTCGATCGTGGCGATCGCTCGCCGCAGTACGGGGGCGGTCTCGACGATCCAAGCCTCGACGACCTCTAGATGATCTTCCAGCGCCGTCTCGACGCGTGCGGTCGGGTCGACGGCCTTGAGGCGGCGGTCGAGCGCCTCCTGCGACACGTAGCGCTCGAGGCAACCGCGATTGCCGCAGGGGCAGAGGTCGCCGTCCGGCACGAGCGGGATATGGCCGATCTCGCCGGCATTGCCATGCGCGCCAAGCAGCACGCTGCCGCCATGCACCATGGCGCCGCCGAAGCCGACGCCGACATAGAGATAGTAGAAGGAACTGAGGCCCCGCCCCTTGCCATAGAGGCGCTCGCCCAGCGCCGCGGCGCTCGGCTCGGTGCCGACGAAGGTCGGAAGCCCGGTCATCGCGGTGAGGCGGGCGCCGACATCGACGCCCTTCCAGCCCTCGAGCGTCGTCGGACCAACGAAGCTCATGGATTCGACGTCGTTCGGCCCCGGCATGGCGACGCCGATGCCAAGCATCCGCCCCTCGGGCCTGAGCGCCCGCATCTCCGCGATCAGGATCTCGAAGATCTCGAAGGACCGCTCCGGGGTTACGGGCGCGAGCGCGTGATAGCGGCTGCCGATGATGTCGCCGGCCAGATTGACCAGCGCCGCGCCGATGCCGACCGGCGTCACGTGCAGACCGATGGCGAAGCCGCCGTCCGGGTTGAGCATCAGGCTGGTGCGCGGCAGCCCCCTGCCCTTCGGCGCCTCGCGGGCGCCCATGACGAAGCCCTGCAGTTCCAGTTCGCGGATGATGGTGGAAACGGTCTGGACGGTGAGGCCGACCTGGCGGGCGATGTCGCCACGGGCAATGGGCGCCTCCAGCCGGATCGTCTCGAGCACGATCCGCCGGTTATAGGGCCGCCCAAACTCCTGGTTCGTACCGCGCAGGGCCATCGTCACTCCCGTCCGATACCCCTACGTTAGACGGGCGATTTATTAAGTCAAATGGATTTCTAGATTAGGGAAACGCACCGGCGACAGCCGCCCCGGATCGGTGCGCAAGCGGCGCACAAGTCATGGAAAAGCCTGTGGAAGGGCTGTGGGACGCCTGGGCTCCGGTTGTGGACAAGCCGCGTCGGAAGCTGTGGGCAAGCCTATGGAGAGGCAGTTGAAAAGCACGGCAAAGGCCTGTGGAAGGCCTGGGGGCGAACGGTGCGTTCGCTGTGGATGGCGGTGGCCGGCGGCGCGGCATCCAGCCCGGCGCGGCGGCTGGCGCCGCGCCGGGAATTCGTTGGAAAGCGGTCCGCTTATTCGGCCAGTTCGAAGACGATGTCCTGCGCACCCTTCCAGAGGGTGAGCTTGCCGAGCGCGACGAGGTTCTCGCGGCCTTCGGTGATCGTCAGGAAATGGTTGCCGGCGAGCTGGCCGACCTTCGACGAGAAGTCGACGCCGCCATAGGCGAGCAGGATCTCGGTTTCGCTGATTCCGCCGGGATAGAGGATGAACTCGCCCGGAGCCGGGTGGCTGGTGTGGTTCTCGTAGCCGAGGCCGAGGTCGAGATCGCCAAGCGGGATCCAGCAACCCTCGCCGCTCCAGCGGACATGGATGATCTTCTCGCGGTAGGGCAACAGCGACTTGAAGACGGCCGTCGTCTTCGGCGCGAGTTCTTCCTCGAGCTTGCCGTAGAAAGTGAACGGGCCGGCGGTAATTTTCAGCTTGGTCATTCGATCGCGTCTTTCTCGCTTCGCGCAGATTCTGTTCGTCGGCGGTCGCCGTTTCATCACAGTGACTTGATGGTCCGCCGCCCGCAACCGGTCCGGAAGACGGGAACGATGGCCGCGACCCGCCGTTTCCCCTGACTGTCACCTAGCACGAGGTTTGACATGTCCGCTTCCCTGAAAATCGTCATAGCAGCTTCAACGCTAGCCGCCATCTCGACGCTCGGAGCCGGCACAGCCACCGCCGCGACCCGCACCGGCACCCTCGTCTGCCGGGTAGCGCCCGGCATGGGCTTCATCGTGGGATCCAGCAAGAGGCTCGATTGCACCTACAACTCCAAGCGCGGCGCGGAGTATTACAGCGGCAAGATCAACAGGATCGGTCTCGACGTCGGCGTCACGACCGGAGGGCAGATCGTCTGGGCGGTGCTCGAGCCGTCCAGGCGGCACGGCGATCTCGCCGGGACCTACGCGGGCGCCACGGCGGAAGCTACGGCCGGCGTCGGGCTCGGCGCCAATGTGCTGGTCGGCGGCGGCAATGGCATCTCGCTGCAACCGCTCTCGGTTTCCGGACAGAAGGGGCTCGACCTCGCGGCCGGCATCGGTTCGGTAACGCTGAGCCGCACCCGCTAGCGCGACATCCGGACCCTAGCCAACCCGCATCATTTAGGGGATGGTCAACACAATTGTCATAAGCTGGGAACGCTGCTGCTTTGGGATGGGTCAACAAAGTGGTCATCCCAGGCTTTGGCCCCTCCCCGAAACGTGCGGGTTGGACCTATGCAGAGTGAGCCGAACACCGACAGCAAGATGTTCGACATCGCGCCGGTTTCGCTATGGGAAGAAGACTATAGCGGCCTGAAGGCGCTTTTCGACGAGTGGCGGCAGGCGGGGATCACGGATCTCGGCGCTTATCTGCGCGCCGACCTGTCGCGCGTGAAGAGCTGCTCAAGCCGCCTCCGCGTGCTCAAGGTCAACCGCAAGACGCTTTCCCTGCTAGAGGCGGACAGCCTCGAAGAGCTGGTCGCCAATCTCGGCAAGGTCTTTCGCGACGACATGCTCCACGCCCATGTCGACGAACTGGTCCAGCTCTGGAACGGGGACACCGAATTCACCAGCCATACCGTCAACTACACGCTGAACGGCAAGCGCCTCGACATCCAGCTGAAGGGCACCATCGTGCCCGGCTACGAAGCCGGCTGGGAGCGCGTGCTGGTGGCGATCGAGGACGTAACGGAGCGCGAGACGGCGCGCCGCGGCCTCGCCTCGAGCGAGCAATATGCCCGCGGCCTGTTCCACCACTCGCCCGTTTCGCTCTGGGTCGAGGACTTCTCCAGCGTCAAGCGGCTGATCGATGAGATCCGCCTGAAGGGAATCATCGACTTCCGCGTCTTCACCGACGTGCATCCCGAGTTCGTCACCCGCTGCATGAGTGAGATTCGCGTCATCGACGTCAACCGGCACACGCTGCAGCTTTTCGGCGCCGACGACATCGAGATGCTGCTGCTGCGCCTTGGCGACATCTTCCGCGACGGCATGAACCGGCCCTTCCGCGAGCAGTTGGTCGATCTCTGGGACGGCAAGCTGTTCCAGCAGCGCGAGGTCGTGAACTACGCCATCGACGGCAGGGAACTGCATCTGCACATGCAGTTCTCGGTCCTGCCAGGCCACGAGCGCGACTGGTCGCTGGTCCAGGTGGCGCTGACCGACATCACCGCGCGCAAGGCGGCCGAGGCCTATCTCGAATTCCTTGGCAAGCACGACGTCCTGACCAAGCTCTACAACCGCTCCTTCTTCGTCGACGAGCTGAACCGCCTGCGCCGTAACGGCCCGGCGCCGATCTCGATCATCATCATCGACCTGAACGGGCTGAAGGCCGCCAATGACCAGTGGGGCCACGCCGCCGGCGACGAACTGCTGCGCCGGGCCGGCGAGGTGCTGGGCAAGCTGGTGAGCGCGCCCGCCCATGCCGCGCGCATCGGCGGCGACGAATTCGCCGTGCTGCTGCCGGGCACCGACGAGGCCGGCGCCGAGCAGACGATCGAGGACATCCGCCGCCTGGTCGATCTCAACAACCAGTACTATTCCGCCACCAATCTGAGCCTGTCGATCGGCGCGGCGACGAGCACGCCAGGCGAAATACTGGAAGACGTGGTGAAGCGCGCCGACGCGCGCATGTACCAGGAAAAGCACCGCTATTACGGGCTGACGCCGCTGGAGAGCCGCCGGGAGGCGGCGCGCGCCGACGCCGACGTCTAGCTCCGAGCGGCATCCAGCAGGCGCACCGGAAGAAAGAAGCGCCTTCCGGTTGTGAAAAACCGCCGCAGGATGATCCTGGTCATCGCGGGGAAACCTTCTGTGCCTATACGATCACGGCAACGGATTGCGCGCCGATTCCCCGTGGGCGGCGCAGCGTCCGGATGACCGTGCATATCGAGGAAGCGAGATGACCCAGACGAGCCAAGACACGACCGGCGAAAACTTCGGCTATCAGGAGCGCGAGGCCGTCGCGGTCTTCGACAGCGAAGCCGCCCTCAACGCCGCCGTCGACGCGCTGATGCAGTTTGGCGTCCGCCAGGCGGATCTGAGCGTGCTGGCGCCGAGCGACAAGATCTCCGCCCCGGCCAGCGCCCTCGAAGACAAGGAAGACGCGCCGCGCGCCGCCTTCGTGACCAGCGATTCGCGCGTCGAAGGCGCGGCGGCGCTGACCGGCGGCCCGGCGTTGATCACCGGCCTCGGCGCGGCGCTCGTCGCCGGCACGGTCGGCGTCGCGATGATCCCGGCGCTGGCGGTGACGATCGGCGGCACGCTCGCCACCGGCTCGGCCGGCTTCCTGCTGTCGCGGCTGTTCGGCCGCAAGCATGCCGACGCGATCCACGAGCAGCTGAAGAATGGCGGCCTGCTCCTCTGGGTGCATGCTCCCGAGGCCAAGGACGACGAGCGCATCCTCGCCATCCTGCGCGACAATGGCGGCCGTGACGCTCATTTGCATGTCGTGCATCGCCGCTGGGGCACGGACGACGTGCCGTTCGATAACGCCCAGCCCGACCCGCTGCTCAAGCTCTGATACCGAAGTCCATCGATGCCGAAGTCCATCGCCTGGCCCCGGCCGGGCGATGGCTTCAGTCGTGATAGACGACGGAGCGGCCGCCATCCATGGTCAGCACCGAGCCGGTGCTGAAAGCGGATTCGTCGCTGGCGAGAAATACCGCCGCATGCGCGACCTGTTCCGGCGTACCGATGCGGCGGAGCGGGATCAGCCCCTCGATCCGCGCCCGTGCCGCGGCGGGATCCGGAAATTCCGCCAGCCAATCCCGGACCTTGTCGGTCTCGATATAGCCGGGCGCGATCGCATTGATGCGGATGCCCTGCGGCGCATAGTCGACGGCGAGCGCCCGGGTCAGGCCAAGCAGGCCATGCTTGGCGACCGGATAGGGAAACGTACCCGGGATGATCGAGAAGGCATGGGTGGAGGCGATGTTGACGATCGCGCCCCGCCCTGCCGCCAACATGGCGGGCAACACGGCGCGGATCATGTGCCAGGCGCCTTCGAGGTTGACGGCCATGCAGCGCTGCCAGGCCTCGTCGGATAGCTCGAGCGGATCGGCGAAGACGTTGATGCCGGCATTGTTGACCAGCACGTCGACCCGGCCATGGCGCGCGAGGATCGCCGCGACGGCCGCCTCGACCGCCGCGCGTTCCCCGATGTTCGCCACCGCCGTCATCGGCCGCGCTCCCGTCGCGCCGAGTTCGGCGGCGAAGGCGGCGAGCCCATCCGCGTCGATGTCGACCAGGCCGAGCTGCGCGCCCTCGGCGGCGAAGGCGCGGGCGATCGCCGCGCCGATGCCGCGCGCCGCGCCGGTGACGATCGCGACCTTGTCCGTGAGACGTCCCGTCATGACGCGCGCCTACCAGTCGACGATGGTGCCGTCCGGCAGGACGGCTTCGCGGGTCGGGAACGGCTCCTGCTTCCAGGGATGCTTCGCCGCCACGGCGAGATCGACCTCGACGCCGAGGCCGGCCGCCTGCGGCACCTGCCAGGCGCCGTCGACGCGCTCGATCGGCCCCTGCACGACGTCGAAATACCAGGGCACCGCGCCGGTCATCTCCTCCTGGATGATGACGTTGGGCGTCGCGACATCGAAATGCAGCGCCGCGACGCCGGCGATCGGCCCGAGCGGATTGTGCGGGGCGAGGCCGATGCCGGCCACTTCCGCCAGCGCCGCGATCCGGCGCGCCTCGCTGAAGCCGCCGCAATGGCAGAGATCCGGCTGCGCCACCGTCATCGTGCGCGCCTCGATATAGGGCGCGAATTCGGCGGCGCTCGTCAGCCGCTCGCCATGCGCGATGGCGACCGGCGAGGCGGCCGCGATCACCTTCATCGAGGCGACGTCGCCGGGCGGGATCGGCTCCTCGGCAAACATGACATTGAACGGCTCCAGCGCGCGCAGATAGGAGAGCGCGGCGCCGGCCGAGGCGCAGCGGCCGTGGAAATCGACCATCAGCTCGATCTCGGGCCCGACCGCATCGCGCAGCGCCGCCATGCTCCGGACGAAGTCGTCGATCGCGGCCGGCGTCGCCGTGTAGTGGGTGTAGGGCACGTTGACGACCTTCATCGCCTTGTAGCCCTGCTCCTTGACGGCAAGGCCGCGCTCGACCAGCGAGGACGCGTCCATCGAATGATAGACGGCGTCCATCTGGCCGAGGCCGAGATGGGTATAGACCGGCACGCGGTCGCGCACCTTGCCGCCGAACAGCCGCCAGACCGGCACGCCGAGCGATTTGCCGAGAATGTCCCAGAGCGCCATCTCGATGCCCGACAGCGCCGTCATGCCGATGACGCCGAGCGGCTGCCAGAAGCCGTGCTTCTTCATCGCGCGGACGGCGTTCTCAATGTCGCGCGGGTCATGCCCAAGCAGGATCGGTTCGAGATCGGCGATGGCGCCGACAATGGCGCGCGCCTTCCATTCCAGCGTCGCCTCGCCCCAGCCATGGAGCCCCGGCTGGTCGGTCAGGACGCGGACGAACACCCAGTTCCGCATCTCCGCATTGACGACATGCGTCTCGATGCCGGTGATCTTCATGCAAAAGGCCTCGATGCCGTCCCGGCCAGCGGGACCTGAAGGGAAAGCGCGGCGTCCGCGCCGCCGGGCGTTCAACCGCAGCACGCCGGACAGCATCGGAGGCTAGAAACAATGATCATACCCGTCAATCTTGTTGTATGATCATTTCATGATCGAAACCCGAAACAAGGCGGACGCCGTCCCTGGAGCGCCGCGCCGGACCCGGCCGCGCGTGCAGAACGAGATCGTGGCGGCGCTCGCCCGGTCGATCGCGACCGGCGCCCATCCGCCCGGAACGCGGCTGCCGCGCGAGCAGGATCTCTGCGCCCGCTTCGGCGTCAGCCGCACGGTCATCCGCGAAACGCTGAAAGTGCTGGAATCGAAGGGGCTGCTGCGCGGCAAGCCGCGCGTCGGCACGTTCGTGCGCGCCAAGGCCGAGTGGAACCTGCTCGATCCGGACATCCTGACCTGGCTCGGGGCCGATTTTCTCGACGAGGCGCTGCTGCGCTCGGTCCTCGAGGCGCGGCAGGCGATCGAGCCGATGGCCGCCGAACTCGCGGCCTCCCGGGCGACGCTGCAGGAAATCGCCGACATGGACGGGGCCTGGCGACAGATGGCGGGCGCGGCGGACACGGGCGCCTTCACGGCGGCCGACCTCCGCTTCCACGCGCTCCTGCTCGGGGCGAGCCACAACCCGGTCTTCGCCCGGTTCTCCGGCCTGGTCCACGCGGCGCTGGAAAAGGCGTTCGACGCGTCCAACCGCGCCGTGCCGGACCATGCCGAGACGCTCCGCCTGCACCGGGACCTGGTCGAGGCGCTGCGGCTGCGCGACGCCGCCGGCGCAAGAATGGCGGTCGAAGCCATCCTCGCCCGGGCCGAGCACGATCTCGCCCGCGTGCTGGACGCGGCGGCGGCAAGGGGCTGAGCCGGCGGCGATGACGCCGGCTCGGCTTTTGGATTAGGCGGTCAGCTTGGATCAGGCGGTCAGCGCCGCAGCGTTGTCAGCCGCATAGGTCTCGACCGAGCGCGGCGACTTGCCGGTGAGGGTCTCGACATCCTTCGTCACCACGGCCGTCCAGCCCTGGCGCACCGGGTAGAAGATCGAAGTCAGCAGGCGGGCATAGTCCTCCGGCACGCCGGCGCCGGTCAGGATGGCGATGAACGCGTCGTCCTCGACCGGGGTATAGGCGATCGGCTTGCCGACAACACCGGAAAGGATCGTCGCCGCCTCGGCATAGCCAAGTGCCTCGGGGCCGGTCAGGTTGAAGGCGCGGCCGTCGAAGCGGTCGGTGGTCAGCGCTGCCGCGGCGCTCTCGGCGATGTCGCGGACATCGATAAAGCTCGACTTGCCGTCGGCCGCCGGCACGGCGATCGCGCCATGATCGACGCCGGCCTTCCAGTAGGTATGGAAATTGTCGGCGAACCAGTTCGGCCGCAGGATCACATAGGGCACGCCGGATTTTTCGATCGCGATCTCGACCTGGCGATAGGGGATGGAATCGTCCGCCTCGACGCCGAAGACGCTCTGGAACACGATCTTGACGCCGCGCGCCACGGCCGCCTCGACCACCGGCAGCAGCAATTCCTTCGCCGCGACATAGCCGGCCGGCAGCATGACATAGGCGCGGTCGACGCCGTCGAAGGCCGGACCGAAGCTCGCCGGATCGGCATAGTCGAACACGACGCCCTCGGCGCCCTCCACCGGCTGGCCGGATCGCGACGCGGCCTTGACCGCCTCGCCCTTCGCCAGCAGCGCCTTCACCAGCGGCCGGCCGACATTGCCGGTCGCGCCGAGCACCAGAATCTTCTTCGTCATCACGATCATCCCAGTTTCGTTTGGAAACCTTGTTTCGATTTGCTACATACTGCGGATTGAGACAGTTATGAAGAGAGCACTTTCAGCTCACAAGGTTCCCTCGAGGATACCGGCTACCCGGAGAAGACGGATGGAAACGACAACGCTGCAGCGCGCCTATGACGTCTACGAGGATCGCTGCCCGACCCGGCTGGTGCTGGACCGGATCGCCGACAAATGGGCGCTTCTGATCCTCGACCGGCTCGATGGCGAACCGGTGCGGTTCAACCACATCCGGCGCGACATCAAGGGCATCTCGCAGAAGGTGCTGTCGCAGACGCTGAAGAAGCTGGAGCGCGACGGGCTGGTCTCGCGCACCGTCTTCGCCACCGTGCCGGTGACGGTCGAATACGCGCTGACGCCGCTCGGCCGCACGCTCACGGAGACCGTGGCGACGCTCGCCCACTGGGCCGAACGCAACATGGATGCCGTGCTGACGGCGCAGCGGACTTATGACGCCGCGGCGGAGCTGCGCTGAGGCTGCTCCTCCTTATCAAGGGGCGAAGCCCCTCCATTTCACCCCTCCCTGAGGGAGAGGTGAAATGGAGCGTGGAGGATAGAGGGGTGTGCCAAGCTGGCACCAACCCCGATCTCTCGTGGGCAAGGGTCTTCCTGATCAATCCCAGGCGAGCGCGCCGCCGTTCTGGTATTCGATCACGCGCGTCTCGAAGAAGTTCTTCTCCTTCTTGAGATCCATCGCCTCCGACATCCACGGGAACGGATTCTCCGTCTCCGGGAACACCGGCGCCAGGCCCAACTGGGCACAGCGGCGGTTGGCGATGAAGTGCATGTAGCTCTCGCAGAGCGCCGCGTTGAGACCGAGGAAGCCGCGCGGCATCGTATCCCGGCCATAGGCCGCCTCGAGCTCCGCCGCCTCGCGGATCATCGAGCGCAGCTCGTCCTGGAACGACGCCGTCCAGAGATGCGGGTTCTCCGCCTTGATCTGGTTGATGACGTCGATGCCGAAATTCAGGTGGATAGACTCGTCGCGCAGGATGTACTGGTACTGCTCGGCGATGCCGACCATCTTGTTGCGCCGGCCGAGCGACAGGATCTGCGCGAAGCCGGTGTAGAACCACATGCCCTCGAAGATGACGTAGAAGGCGACGAGATCACGCATAAACGCCTGGTCGGTCTCGGGCGTGCCGGTCTTGAAATCGGGATCGTCGAGATGCTGGGTGTGCTTCAGCGCCCAGGCCGCCTTGTCGGTGATCGACGGCACCTCGCGATACATGTTGAACAGCTCGCCCTCGTCGAGGCCGAGGCTTTCGACGATGTACTGGAAGGTGTGCGTATGCACGGCCTCCTCAAAGGCCTGGCGGAGCAGATACTGCCGGCACTCGGGATTGGTCAGGTGGCGATAGATCGCCAGAACGATGTTGTTGGCGACGAGCGATTCCGAAGCGGCGAAGAAGCCGAGATTGCGCTTGATGGCGCGGCGCTCGTCCTCGGTCAGCCCGTCCTTCGACTTCCACAGCGCGATGTCGGCCTGCATCGAGACCTCGGTCGGCATCCAGTGGTTGTTGCAGCCGGCGAGGTACTTTTCCCAGGCCCAGCGATATTTGAGCGGCAGCAGCTGGTTCACGTCGGCGCGGCAATTGATCATCGCCTTGTCGTCGACGGAGACGCGGCCGCCGGCGCGGTCGATGGCGCCGAGGCCGGTGGCATCGGCGACGGTATCCCCCTGCCCGGTAGTCGCGACAAGCGCGCCCGGCGCGGGAGCGGATTTGGGTTCGGACCAATCGAGCATGGTCAACTCCTTTGAAATTTTGGCTGCGCGGCACGGAGGCGCGCGACGACACGATTCTTCACCTCTCCCTGGGGGAGAGGTCGACGGCGAAGCCGGCGGGTGAGGGGTCGAGGCATTGCCGGGTGAGGCTGGAACCCCTCACCCGGACCTGCGGTCCGACCTCTCCCCATGGGAGAGGTAAAGCCCAGCCCCTCCCCCTGCCCTTACTGGCAGGCCTCGCAGTCGGGGTCGTCGATCGCGCAGGCCTTGCCCCAGGCTTCGCCGATCGGGATCGCGATCGGCTGGGGGGCCGGCTTGATCGCCGCCGGCACGACGATCGGCGCGGCGGCTGCCGGCGCGGTGGCGATCACCGCAGAGACGGCGTTCAACTTGCCGTCCGTACCCTTCAGCGTCGACTTCTCGACATGCGTCGCCGAGCGCGAGCGCAGGTAATACGTCGTCTTCAGGCCGCGCTGCCAGGCGAGCCGGTAGAGCGCGTCGAGCTTCTTGCCCGAGGGATTGGCGATGTAGAGGTTGAGCGACTGCGCCTGGTCGATCCACTTCTGCCGGCGCGCCGCCGCCTCGATCAGCCAGGACGAGTCGATCTCGAAGGCCGTGGCATAGAGCGCCTTCAGATCGTCCGGGATGCGGTCGATCGGGCCGATGCTGCCGTCGAAATATTTGAGGTCGGAGACCATCACCTCGTCCCAGAGGCCGCGCGCCTTCAGGTCGTGCACCAGGGCGGCGTTCACCACCGTGAAGTCGCCCGACATGTTCGACTTGACGTAGAGGTTCTGGTAGCCGGGCTCGATCGACTGCGCCACGCCGCAGATGTTGGAGATCGTCGCCGTCGGCGCGATCGCCATGGTGTTGGAATTGCGCATGCCGACGGTCTTCACCCGCTCGCGCAGGCCTTCCCAGTCGAGCACGGTCGAGCGGTCGAGATCGAGGCCGCCACGGGCTTCCGAAAGCAGCTCGACCGAGTCGATCGGCAGGACGCCCTGCGACCAGAGCGAGCCTTCGAAACTCGGATAGCGGCCGCGCTCGGCGGCAAGGTCGGTCGAGGCCGAGATCGCATGGAACGAGATCGCCTCCATGCTCTCGTCGGCGAAGCGGACGGCCGCCTCGGAAGCGTAGGGAATGCGCAGCGCCTGCAGCGCGTCCTGGAAGCCCATCAGGCCAAGGCCGACCGGACGATGGCGCAGGTTGGAGCGGCGCGCCTCCGGGATCGTGTAGAAATTGATGTCGATGACGTTGTCGAGCATCCGCATCGCCGTCTGGACGGTGCGCGCCAGCCGGTCGAGATCGAGGCCGTCGCCGACGATGTGGTGGGCGAGGTTGATCGAGCCGAGATTGCAGACCGCGACCTCGTCGTTCGAGGTGTTGAGCGTGATCTCGGTGCAGAGATTGGACGAGTGCACGACGCCGGCATGGCGCTGCGGCGAGCGGATGTTGCAGGGATCCTTGAAGGTGATCCAGGGATGCCCGGTCTCGAACAGCATGGTCAGCATGCGGCGCCAGAGGTCGGTCGCCTTGACCTCCTTGTGGACGCGCATCTCGCCGCGCTTCGCCTTCGCCTCGTAGCCCTCATAGGCGGTCTTGAAGGCGGGGCCGTAGAGGTCGTGCAGGTCCGGCGTCTCGTCGGGCGAGAACAGCGTCCAGACGCCGTCCTCGGCGACGCGCTGCATGAACAGGTCCGGCACCCAGTTGGCGGTGTTCATGTCATGCGTGCGGCGGCGGTCGTCGCCGGTGTTCTTGCGGAGATCGAGGAATTCCTCGATGTCGACATGCCAGGTCTCGAGATAGGCGCAGACGGCGCCCTTGCGCTTGCCACCCTGATTGACGGCGATCGCGGTGTCGTTCGCCACCTTCAGGAACGGCACCACGCCCTGGCTCTCGCCATTCGTGCCCTTGATGTGGGCGCCGAGGCCGCGCACGCGCGTCCAGTCATTGCCGAGGCCGCCGGAATACTTTGCCAGCAGCGCATTGTCCTTCACCGACTTGAAGATGCCGTCGAGATCGTCCGGCACCGTGGTCAGGAAGCAGGAGGAAAGCTGCGGCCGCAGCGTGCCGGAATTGAACAGGGTCGGCGTCGAGGCCATGAAATCGAACGACGACAAGAGGTCGTAGAACTCGATCGCCCGCGTCTCGCGGTCGATCTCGCGCAGCGCCAGGCCCATGGCGACGCGCATGAAGAAGGCCTGCGGCAGCTCGATGCGGGTGCCGCCGGTCTGCAGGAAATAGCGATCGTAGAGGGTCTGCAGGCCCAGGAACTGGAAGTTGAGGTCGCGTTCGGGCTTCAGCGCCGCGGCAAGGCGGGCGAGGTCGTAGCGGCCGAGCTCGGGATCGACCAGCTCGTGCTCGATGCCGACGCGGATGAAGGCGGGGAAATAGTCGGCATAGCGGGTCGCCATCTCGGCCTGGGTCGGCTGCGCCACGACGCCCTCGACGAAGGAGACGGCCTCGGCGCGCAGCATGTCGAGCAGCAGGCGGGCGCTGACAAAGGCGTAGTTGGGCTCGCTCTCGACCAGCGTGCGCGCCGCCATCACCGGCGCCAGCGCCAGCTCGGCCGGCGAGATGCCGTCATAGAGGTTGCGGCGCGTCTCGGCGAGGATCGCGGCGGCGTCGACATCGGCGAGGCCGGCGCAGGCCTCGTCGACCACGAGCTGCAGGCGGCGCTCGTCGAGCGGGCGGAGGATGCCGTCGGCGCCGCGCACCTGGAACAGCGGCGCGCCGGCGGGAACGGCCGCCTCGGCCGTGCGGCGGGCGCGGGCGCGCTCCTCGCGATAGAGCACATAGGCGCGGGCGACCTTGTGGTGCTCGCCGCGCATCAGCGCCAGCTCGACCTGGTCCTGCACGTCCTCGATATGCAGCGCGCGATCGGAGCCGACGCGGCGCGTCAGCGCGCTGACGATCTGGCCGGTCAGGTCGTCGACGATCTCGTGCACGCGGCGCGAGGCGGCGGCGCTGTTGCCCTCGACGGCGAGAAACGCCTTGGTGAGCGCGACGGCGATCTTGGCGGCGTCGAAGGGCGACACCGAGCCGTTGCGACGAATGACATGAAATGCCGGCGTGGCGGCGGCAGACGCCTTGGACGGAACCGGAACCGGCGAATGCGACGGGTTGGACGCGAGGGGTACGCTGCGGTCGGAATCGATCGTGAGTGACATCGGCTTCAGCCCAGATGTTGGAGCGGGGGCGAGCCGAAGCGAATAGAACGCGCGGCCCGAAAAAGGCCGCACGGTTCCAGCGCTCCACCGGGACACCCCGCCCGAGGACGTTTTCAATCTGTCGAGGCAGGTCTCCTGGCTCACGGGTCGTCGTTCTGCCCACCTTCCCGGAACCTCACGGTTCCAGTGGTCTCTCCGGACAGATACTCGCCGTTCACAGTTGCGGGGGCAGCTCCGGCTTCACCCTTTTCAGGGCGTCCCGGCATTCCCTCAAACTCCCGGATCTTGCGACTCGAAAGAGCCTCGACACGCAGATGTAGTGCGCTTCTCGGCTTTCTCCGTCAACATGTAGTTATTCTTGACTCACAACGAATCAGGTGGGCGGCCGGCCTCAGCAGGCGCTCGCATACATGCCGGTGGTGCGGAACTCGGTCGGACTGGTGCCGAAGAAGCGGCGGAACACCTTGGCGAAATAGTTGGAATCGTCGAAGCCGGACAGCACCGCGACCTCCTTCACCGACAAGACCTGCTGGCCGGCGAGCAGGCGGGCGGCGCGGCGCATCCGCTCCTGCAGCACGAACTCGGCCGGCGGCATGCCCTCGCTCGCCGCGAACATGCGCGAGAAATGCGCCCGGCTGAAGCCGGAGAATTCGGCCAGCTCCGGCACCGACAGCGGCTTGTCGAGATTCGCGAGGATGTGCTCGATCACGCGCTGGATGACGCCATTGTCGGCGAGCGAGGCGCCATGCGAGCCGAACACGTCGTCATAGAGCGCCGTCGCCGCCTCGTAGGCGATCGCCGAAGCCGCGCCGGGGGTCTCGCCGCCGCCCTCGACCAGCCGCAGGCTGCAATCGGCGAGGTGGTCGATGGTGTCGGGCCGGAGCCGCAGGATCGGCCCCGTGGCTTCCAGGATCTGGCGATGGATGCGGAGCGCTTCCTGCCCGTTCATCGAGATCCAGAAGAACTCCCAGGGCGTGCCCGGCTCGACGGAATAGCAGTGGTTGTGCGGCACGATCACCAGCATCGTCTCGCCCGCGCCGACGCGATAATTGCGCCGCTCATAGCGCAGGTTGCCGAAGCCCGAAACGGTGTGCTGAAGCACGGTGAAAGGGGTCTGGCCGCGCTTGCGGCCGTCCCAGCTATAGCTCGCGTCGCTGCGCGTCTCGTAGCCCGTGCTGGTCGGCATGGTGTGCAGCCTGTGGCGGCCGCGCGGCAGCGAAACCGTCTTCATGACCGGGGCGCGAAGCGCCAGTTTGTCGAGCATAAAATCACCCGCGAAAGCACAAATTCTCTCTGGTCCGTGCCTGAACCTTGCGCATACTAGCCTCACGCAGAGCGACCGGGCGAAGAAAAAGAGCAGCCGGATGAGCCAATACCACCCAAGGCTGCCAGCGCCCTGCCGAATTCGAGGCAATTTCGAACCTTTTCTGAATGCCCCATCGCGCCGCGCGGCCTGGCATAGCGCCGCTGGCGCGACGACCGCCCCCGAGGAACCCCAGAAACGCCATGTCTAGTTTCAAGATCGCCATTATCGGCGCCGGCAGCGTCGGCTTCACCAAGAAGCTGGTCTCCGACATCCTCTGCGTGCCGGAACTGCGCGAGGTCGAATTCGCGCTGACCGACATCAGCGAGCACAATCTCTCCATGGTCCGCCAGATCCTCGACCGCATGGTCGCGGAGAACAAGCTGCCGACCCGGATCACGGCGACCACCAACCGCCGCGAGGCGCTGGCCGGCGCCCGCTACGTGATCAGCTGCGTGCGCGTCGGCGGCCTCGAAGCCTATGCCGACGACATCCGCATCCCGCTGAAGTACGGCGTCGACCAGTGCGTCGGCGACACGATCTGCGCCGGCGGCATCCTCTATGGCCAGCGCAACATCCCGGTCATCCTCGATTTCTGCAAGGACATCCGCGAAGTCGCCGAGCCGGGCGCGCGCTTCCTGAACTACGCCAACCCGATGGCGATGAACACCTGGGCGGCGATCGAATACGGCAAGGTCGACACGATCGGCCTCTGCCACGGCGTGCAGCATGGCGGCGAGCAGATCGCCGAGGTGCTCGGTGCCACCGACGAGAGCGAGCTGGAATTCATCTGCTCGGGCATCAACCACCAGACCTGGTACGTCGACATCCGCTTCCGCGGCCGCAAGATCGGCAAGGACGAACTGATCGCCGCCTTCGAGGCGCATCCCGTCTATTCGCAGCAGGAAAAGGTCCGCATCGACGTCCTGAAGCGCTTCGGCTTCTACTCGACCGAGAGCAACGGCCACCTGTCGGAATACCTGCCCTGGTACCGCAAGCGGCCGGACGAGATCCATCGCTGGATCGACATGTCGAACTGGATCCATGGCGAGACCGGCGGCTATCTCCGCCACTCGACCGAGACGCGCAACTGGTTCGAGACCGACTTCCCGAAGTTCCTGGAAGACGCCGGCAAGCCGCTCGATCCGAAGAAGCGCTCGAACGAGCATGCCAGCCACATCCTCGAGGCGCTGGAGACCGGGCGCGTCTATCGCGGCCACTTCAACGTCAAGAACCGCGGCATCATCGCCAACCTGCCGGAGGATGCGATCATCGAGTCGACCGGCTTCGTCGACCGTTTCGGCCTCAACATGACGGCCGGCATCCGCTTGCCGGAGGCCTGCGCCGCCACCTGCCTGTCGTCGATCAACGTCCAGCGCATGGCTGTGCATGCCGCCGTCACCGGCGACGTCGAGCTTCTGAAGCTCGCCGTGCTGCACGACCCGCTGGTCGGCGCGATCTGCCAGCCGGACGAGGTCTGGCAGATGGTCGACGAGCTGCTGGTCGCCCAGGCGCGCTGGCTGCCGCAATACGCCCACGCCATCGACGACGCCAAGGCGCGGCTCGCCAACAAGACGGTCGCGACCCGCGACTGGCAGGGCGCCGCCCGGCGCGAAGTCCGCGGCATCGAGACCGTCCGCGCCGAGCGGGCCAAGGAAAGGGCCGAGGCGGCGGAGTAGCCGCCGGCCCGACAGCTGGATCCGGCGCGGCGGGAGGAGCCACCGCGCCGGATCGGTGGCCGCTGACGCGCCCTTGGGACGGCGCTTCGGCGGCTGCCGCTGTGGAATGCAAAAGGGACTAGGCGGCGGCGCGTCGCGTCGATGCCGTTCAAAGGGGAGGAACTATGAACAGATACGCATTGGCTCTTGGTGGGGCCGGCCTGCTCCTGAGCGTTTCGGTCCTGGCCGCGACGGCCCAGGTGAAGGCTCCGATCACGCCGCCCGATCCGCCGAAATTCGATGCCCAGGGCAAGATCGACTATGTCGGCGTCAACGACATCCTCGAATTCAAGGCGCTGCCCGAATATCACGAGCCCGACTGGGTCACGAAGAACTTCGTCGCCACCGGCAAGCTGCCCGCCGTCAAGGACCGCCTGCCGAAGGAGCCGATGGTCTACAAGAAGAGCAACACCGTCGACGGCATCGGCGTCTATGGCGACACGATGCGCCACGTCATCGGCGGCCGGCCGGAAGGCTGGAACTACACCGCCGGCCAGTCGCAGGGCTGGGGCGGCATCGACATCGGCCTGTCCGAGTGCCTGACCCGCACGGGTCCGCTGTTCCAGATCAAGGTCGACGAACTGCAGCCGCTGCCGAACCTCGCCAAGAGCTGGGAATGGTCGGAAGACGGCCACACGCTGACCATGCACCTGGTCGAAGGCGCCAAGTGGTCGGACGGCGTGCCCTTCACCACCGCCGACGCGATGTTCTACTGGAACGACAACGTCAACGATCCGAACGTCACGCCGCTGAACGGCGCCACGCCGGCCTCGTTCGGCGAAGGCACGACGCTCAAGGCGGATGGCGACTACACGCTGATCTGGACCTTCAAGGAAGCGTTCCCGAAGCAGTATCTCTACCAGATGGCCTATGGCACCTTCTGCCCCGGCCCGGCGCATATCCTGAAGCCGCAGCATCCGAAATACTCGAAGAACACCTACGAGCAGTACAAGAACGCCTTCCCGCCGGAATATCTGAACATCCCGGTGATGGGCGCCTGGGTGCCGGTCGAATATCGCCCCGACGACATCATCGTCATGCGGCGCAACCCCTACTACTGGAAGGTCGACGAGGCGGGCAACCAGCTGCCTTACCTGAACGAGCTGCACTACAAGCTCTCGACCTGGGCGGACCGCGACGTGCAGGCGGTGGCCGGTTCGGGCGACTTCGCCAATCTCGAGCAGCCGGAAGGCTTCGTCGAGGCGCTGAAACGCTCGGCAAGCGCCGACGCCCCGGCCCGGCTCGAATTCGGCCCGCGCATCATCGGCTACTCGCTCTACCCGAACCTCTCGGCGAATGGCTGGGGCGAACCGGACGAGCGCGGCCAGGCCGTGCGCGAACTGAACCGCAACGAACACTTCCGCAAGGCGATCACATCGGCCGTCGACCGCAAGCGCCTCGGCGAGTCGCTCGTCAAGGGTCCGTTCACGACGATCTACCCGGGCGGCATCTATTCCGGCACGACCTACTACGACAAGGATTCGACCGCCTACTATCCCTTCGACCTCGAAGGCGCCAAGGCTGAACTGGCGCTGGCCGGGCTGAAGGACACGGATGGCGACGGCATCGTCAACTTCCCGGCGGGAACGGCGGGCGGCAAGAACGTCGAGGTCACCCTCCTCGTCAACGCCGACTACCAGACCGACAAGAGCCTCGCCGACGGCATCGTCGCGATGATGGAGCCGCTCGGCATCCGCGTCCTGTTGAATCAGGTCGAGGGCAAGCAGCGCGATGCACTGGCACAGGGCGGCCAGTTCGACTGGATGGTCCTGCGCAACCAGGAAGAGCTGACCTCCGTCGTGCAGAAGACGGTGAACCTCGCGCCGGTCGGCCCGAAGACCAGCTGGTTCCACCGCGCCGGCAAGGATGGCCAGCTCGACCTGCTGCCGTTCGAGACGGAGATCGTCGACGTCGTGAACAAGTTCATCACGACGCCGGACGCGACCGAGAAGAAGGAGCTGATGAAGCAGTTCCAGAAGCTCTACACCGACAATGTCTACGGCATCGGCCTGACCCAGTATCCGGGCGCTCTGATCATCAACAAGCGCTTCGCCAACATCCCGAAGGGCGTGCCGATCAACCTGTTCAACTGGGCTGAGGACAGCATCATCCGCGAGCGCGTGTTCGTGCCGGCCGACAAGCAGGGCAAGTACGAACTGTTCCCGGAGACGCTGCCCGGCGCTCCCGGCGGCAAGGAAGGACCGGCCAAAGGCTGACCGGCAGCGGGCTGACGACCGAGCCCGTTCCATAGATCCGGACAAGGGGGCGGCATGCCGCCCCCTTGTTCCCCTCCGGCCCAAGCAGGGAGCTGTTGCCCCCCATGTTTCGCTTCCTGATCATGCGGATCCTCGCGGCGATCCCGGTGCTGATCGTGCTCAGCGTCGTGACCTTCGCCATCATCCAGGCTCCGCCCGGCGACTATGCCGACTTCATCCGTGCGCAGTTGATGAACCAGGGCGGCGCTTCCGCCGTCGTCGCCGAGGCGCAGGCCGAGGCCTACCGCCAGGCGCATGGCCTGAACGACCCGATCATCGTGCAGTATTTCCGCTGGATCTGGGGCATCCTGACCCGCTTCGATTTCGGCGACAGCTTCTTCTACAATAAGCCCGTCTCGACGGTTGTGGCCGAAAGGCTGCCGCGCACCCTACTGCTGGCGCTCACCTGCCACATCCTGGCGTCGATGTTCGGCATCGCCTTCGGCATCATCGCCGCGACCCGCCAGTACAGCTGGATCGACTCGACGCTCTCCTTCGTGTCGTTCCTCGGCATGACGGTGCCGCGCTTCCTGATGGCGATCATCATCGTCTACATCCTCGCCTTCAAACTGAACGTGCAGGAGATCGGCAGCTTCTTCTCGCCGCAATATGGCGGCGCGCCCTGGTCCTGGGCCAAGTTCGTCGATCTGGTGAAGCATATCTGGCCCGTTGTCGCGATCGCGACCTTCGGCGGCCTCGCCTACAACATGCGCGTCATGCGCGGCAATCTGCTCGACACGCTGAACGCCCAATATGTCGAGACGGCGCGGGCGAAGGGCCTGCGGGAATCGCAGGTCGTCCTGCGCCATGCCGTGCCCAACGCGCTGCATCCGCTCGTCATGTATCAGGGCGTCGTGCTGCCTTACATGCTGACCGGCGAGATCGAGGTGGCGATCGTCTTCGCGCTCGCCACGGTCGGCCCGGCCATCGTCGGCTCGATGGCGGTCGGCGACGTCTATGTCACCGCGACCTTCATGCTGGTGCTCGCGACAACCCTGATCATCGGCAACATCATCGCCGACATGCTGCTGGCGCTGCTCGATCCGCGCGTCCGGCTGGGCGGAGGCAACGCATGACCGACACGACCGATACGACGACCACGTTGCCGCCCGCGAGCCCGAGCACCACCAACGCTCGCTTCGTCCATGGCAACGAGGGCTACTTCGCCCTCGTCTGGCGCCGCTTCCGCCGCTCGGTGATGGGCATGATCGGCCTCGTCATGGTGATCGGCCTGCTGCTGATGGCGCTGTTCGCCGATTTCGTGGCGCCGGTGGACCCGCGCGCCAACGGCATCGGCTTCGCCCCGCCCGACCACATCTCCTTCTTCGAGCCGGACGGCTCCTTCACCTTCGTGCCGCGCATCTATCCGATCGTCGAGACGGACGAACTCGACCCGGTGACCTTCCAGCCGATGAACGGCCCGGATCTCAAGAACCCGCATGTGCTGAGCCTGTTCGTGCGCGGCTTCGACTACAAGATCCTCTGGCTGATCCCGTCCAACATCCACCTGTTCGGCTCGCGCGACGGGGCGCCGATCCACCTGCTCGGCACCGACAAGTTCGGCCGTGACATTCTTTCCCGCGGCATAGTCGGGTCGCGCATCTCGCTTACTATCGCGCTGATCGTCGTCTTCATCACCACCACCGTCGGCACCACGATCGGCATCACCTCGGGCTATATGGGCGGACGGATCGATGCCTGGGTGCAGCGCTTCGTCGAGCTGGTGCTCGCCTTCCCGCAATTGCCGCTCTACCTGGCGCTGACCTCATTGATTCCGATCACGGCGCCCTCCAACGTCTTCATCGCCTTCGTCATCGGCGTGATGGCGGCGCTCGGCTGGGCGCAGCTGTCGCGCGAGGTGCGCGGCAAGACGCTGGCGCTGGCGCGCGTCGAATATGTCCGCGCCGCCATGGCGATCGGCGCCGGCGACGGGCGGATCATCTTCCGCCACATCCTGCCCAATGTCATGAGCCACGTGATCGTCGGCGTGACGCTGGCGATCCCGACCATCGTGCTGCTCGAATCCTTCCTGGGTTTCCTCGGCTTCGCCGTGAAGCCGCCGCTGATCTCCTGGGGCCTGATGCTGCAGGATACCGGCGCCTTCTCGGTGATCGGCTCCTATCCGTGGATCCTCTCCCCCGTCGTCTTCGTGCTGATCACCGTCTTCGCGTTCAACGCGCTTGGCGATGGCCTGCGCGACGCGATCGACCCGTATTAGGAGGCGAAGCACATGGCTCCGACCCCAAACGAATTCGCCCCGGCCGAACGCTACGACCTGAACGCGCATGGCCGCGAGCTGATCCTCGACGCCCGCAACGTCGCCGTCACCTTCAAGGTCGAGGGTGGCACCGTCGATGCCGTGCGCGACGTCTCGTTCCAGCTGCACAAGGGCGAGACGATCGCCATCGTCGGCGAGAGCGGCTCCGGCAAGTCGGTGACGGCCCGCACCATCATGGGCCTCTTGTCGAAGCGGGCAACGGTCGCCAAGGAGGCCAGCATCGACTTCGAGGGCAAGAACGTGCTCGCCTTCAACGACGTGCAGAAACGCCGGCTGCGCGGCAACCGCTTCGCCATGATCTTCCAGGAACCGATGAGTTCGCTGAACCCGGTCTACACGATCGGCCAGCAGATCGCCGAAGTGCTGCACATCCACAACCGCAAGATGACCCGAGCCCAGGCGCGCGCACGGGTGCTTGAACTGTTGAAAGAGGTGCAGATCCCCGACCCGGAAGCGCGGATCAAGCAGTATCCGCATCAGCTTTCCGGCGGCCAGCGCCAGCGCGTCATGATCGCCATGGCGCTCGCCAACCGGCCGGACATCCTGATCGCCGACGAGCCGACCACCGCACTCGACGTCACCGTGCAGGCGCAGATCCTCAACCTGATCCGCGAATTGCAGAAGCGCTACGGCATGGCGGTGATCCTGATCACGCACGACCTGACCATCGTCCGGCAGTTCTCCGACTATGTCTATGTGATGCAGCATGGCGAGGTGAAGGAGCACAACGTCACCGAGGCGCTGTTCCAGAACCCGCGCCACTTCTATACGCGCCACCTGCTCGCCTCCGAGCCGAAGGGATCCGCCAATCCGCTTCCCGAGGGCACGCCGGTCGTGCTCGAGGGCCGCAATGTCCGCGTCGCCTACACGCTGAAGCGCGGCGGCCTGTTCAAGCCAGACTTCTTCCAGCTGCTCGCCTGCGACAACCTCAGCCTCGAACTGCGCCGGCACGAGACGCTCGGCATCGTCGGCGAGAGCGGCTCCGGCAAGACCACCTTCGGCCAGGCGCTGATCCGGCTGATCCAGCATTCGACCGGCGAGATCGTTTTCGACGGCGAGCCGATCCATACGAAGGACCGCAAGGCGATGCGGCCGCTGCGCTCGCGCATGCAGATCGTCTTCCAGGATCCGTTCTCGTCGCTCAATCCGCGCATGTCGATCGGCCAGATCATCGAGGAAGGCCTGATCGTCAACGGCATCGGCGCCGATCGCCGCGACCGGCTCGAGCGCGTCCGCCAGGCGCTGCGCGATTCCGGCATGCCCGACACAATCCTCGGCCGCTTCCCGCATGAATTCTCCGGCGGCCAGCGCCAGCGCATCGCCATCGCCCGCGCCATCGCGCTGGAGCCGGAATTCATCCTGCTCGACGAGCCGACCTCGGCGCTCGACCTCTCCGTGCAGGCGCAGATCATCGATCTCCTGCGCAAGCTGCAGGACGAGCGCGGCCTCTCCTACCTGTTCATCTCGCATGACCTGAAGGTCGTGCGCGCGCTCTGCCATCGCGTCATCGTCATGCAGCACGGCAAGATCGTCGAACAGGGGCCGGTCAGCGAGGTGCTGACCCGGCCGCAAAGCGAATACACCGCCCGCCTCGTCCGCGCGGCGTTCGAAATAGCCGCCTAACTATTCTGCCTACCCCGGAGCTTCTTCCATGACTGCCAATCCCAGGATCACCTTCATCGGCGCCGGCTCGACCGTGTTCATGAAGAACATCGTCGGCGACGTGCTGCAGCGCCCGGCGCTGTCCGGCGCCACCATCGCGCTGATGGACATCAACCCGCAGCGCCTCGAAGAAAGCGCCGTCGTCGTCCGCAAGATCGCCTCCACCCTCGATGCCAAGGCGAAGGTCGAGACCTATACCGACCAGAGGAAGGCGCTCCAGGGCGCCGATTTCGTCGTCGTCGCCTTCCAGATCGGCGGCTACGATCCCTGCACGATCACCGATTTCGAAGTGCCGAAGCGCTTCGGCCTGCGCCAGACCATCGCCGACACGCTCGGCGTCGGCGGCATCATGCGCGGGCTTCGGACCGTTCCGCATCTCTGGAAGATCTGCGAGGACATGCTCCAGGTCTGCCCGAACGCGATCATGCTGCAATACGTCAACCCGATGGCGATCAATACCTGGGCGATCACGGCCAAGTATCCGACCATCCGCCAGGTCGGCCTCTGCCACTCGGTGCAGGGCACGGCGATGGAGCTGGCGCATGACCTCGACATTCCCTACGAGGAAATCCGCTACCGCGCCGCCGGCATCAACCACATGGCGTTCTACCTGAAGTTCGAGCATCGGCAGAAAGATGGCTCCTATCGCGACCTCTACCCGGACCTCGTCCGCGGCTATCGCGAAGGCCGCGCGCCGAAGCCCGGCTGGAACCCGCGCTGCCCCAACAAGGTGCGCTACGAGATGCTGACCCGCCTCGGCTATTTCGTTACCGAAAGCTCCGAGCACTTCGCCGAATACACGCCCTATTTCATCAAGGAAGGCCGCGAGGACCTGATCGAGAAGTTCGGCATTCCGCTCGACGAATACCCGAAGCGCTGCATCGAGCAGATCGCCCGCTGGAAGAACCAGGCGGAAGAGTACCGCACGGCCGACCGGATCGAGGTTTCGCAGAGCAAGGAATACGCCTCCGAGATCATCAACTCGGTCTGGACCGGCGAACCCTCGGTCATCTACGGCAACGTCCGCAACAATGGCTGCATCACCTCGCTGCCGGCCGATTGCGCGGCGGAAGTGCCCTGCCTGGTCGACGCCTCGGGCGTGCAGCCGACCTATATCGGCGAGCTGCCGCCGCAGCTGACCGCGCTGATGCGCACCAACATCAACGTGCAGGAACTGACGGTGAAGGCGCTCCTGACGGAAAACCGCGACCACATCTACCACGCCGCGATGATGGACCCGCACACTGCCGCCGAGCTCGATCTCGACCAGATCTGGCATCTCGTCGACGATCTGCTCGCAGCCCACGGCGAATGGCTGCCGGAATGGGCGCGCGGAGCCGCCAGGCAGCGCGTCGCCTGATCGATCAAGCCAAGGCGTGGCGTAGCCTGCCCCTCCCCCCGGCGCGCGGCACGCGGAAGCCCCGGCGATTTCATCGCCGGGGCTTTTTTCGTTTCAGGAGAGCGCGGGGTCAGCGGCCATGCTGGTTCACATGCTCGAGGAATTCGGCGTGACCGAGCGCCTTCGACGCCGCCTGGCGGTATTCCTTGACGAGGCTGTCGACGGTCTGGCGGGCGAAGGCGCGGAGCGCCGGCGACTTCGCCATTTCCGCCTGCGCCACGGCTGGATCGAGCAGGCCGAGCCCGTCGAGGACGGGATAGTGCAACTGCGTCTCGACATGCGGCAGGCCGTCGAGGAAATCGCCAAAATGCTCGCGACGGGGCATTTCGCGCTTCCAGTGCGCCAGCCGCTCCTTGGTTTCGGGATGCAGCCGCTCGGCCTTGACGTTGCGCCAGAACGGCGTGTCGTCGCGCTCGGTGACGTAGTGGGTGTTGACGAAGGTGCGGAAATCGTCGACCTGCCGGCCGACGCGGCGGTTGTAATCGGCGCGGTCGGCGGCGGTCATCGCCTTGGGCAGCTTCATGTAGCGCTGCGTGAACAGCATCATCTGCACGATGGTGCCGTGGATCGAGGTCGATTCCAGCGGCTCCAGAAAGCTCGACGACAGGCCGACGGCGAGGCAGTTGCCGATCCAGGCGTTTTCCAGCCGGCCGATCTGGAAGCGGATGTCGTCGCGCACCTCGATCTCGCGGCCGAGCGTCGCCTCGACCTCGCGCTTCGCCTCCTCCGGCGTCTTGAACTCGTCGGAATAGACGTAGCCGCAGCCATAGCGGCCCTGGGTCGGGATCTGCCAGATCCAGCCGGCTTCCTGCGCCCAGGCATGGGTATAATTATTGATCTCCTCGCCCGGCTGGATGTCGAGCCAGAACGGCAGCGCCCGGTTGACCGGCAACTCCTTCTGGTAGGAGATCCAGGGCGCGTTCAGCTCCTTGACGATCAGCCGCTTGCGGAAGCCGCTGGCGTCGATGAAGAAATCGCCTTCGAGCCGCTCGCCGGTATCGAGCTGGAGCGCGGTGATGTCGCCGCTCTCGCCGTCACGCTCGACGCCCTCGATCACCGCGTCGACGATGGCGACGCCTTTCGACTTCGATTTCAGGAACTTGCCGACCCGCGCCTGGTCGAAATGGAAGGCGTGGTGGAACGGCCCGAGCGCGATCAGCGAGCCGTCCGCCTTCCTGGCATAGGGCGCCTTCTTCTGCTCGAGCAGCGGCCCGAACAGGTGCATGTCCTGCACCTTGCGGCCGGCGGCGACGCAATAGACGTTGAGATAGTCGGAGGGCGCGCCCGGCGGCGCGGCGACGACCTGGTGCGGGTCGTCGATCGGGCCGTAATAGGTGAAGCCCTTGCGGCGCCAGTCGGTGTGGCGGATGCCGAGCTTGAAGGTGGCGCCGGTCTCGCGGAAGAACTCGAACTCGTCGATCTTGAAATGCTGGAACAGCACGCGCATCGCCGCCGTACTGCCCTCGCCGACGCCGACGGTCGGGATCTTGGAGGATTCAACCACCGAGACGCGGATGTCGAGCTTCTGGCGGCGGGCGCTGTCCTCGATGATGAAGGCGGTCAGCCAGCCGGCGGTGCCGCCGCCGACGATGACGAAATGTGCTCGTTCCGCCAAGCGGATGTCCTCCCCGGTGCAGGCGAAAGATCGTCGCGATCTCCGCCCTTTTTCACCAGTCTAGGACGCCGACTTTCCCCGCCTCCAGAGCGATTTTGGCTCATGGCGGGTAATCCTGTGCTCGGCCGGGCCGACGGCCCGGCCGAGAAGCGATTGGGCGCTAGCGGCCCATGAAGACGCGGCGGGCGATCTGGTCTTCCAGGCTCAGCCAGCGGCGCGAGACCTCGTCGTCGCTATGGCGCGACGCCTCGCGGGCCTCGCCCTTCAGCGCCTTCAGCCGCTCGACCGGCAGCTCGATGTTCGCGTCCAGTTCCTCGGCGACCGCAACGAAGCGCTCGGCCGCAGCCTGGCCGCCGAGCAGCGGCGCCGCGTCCTCGGCGATGAAGCGCTCCCAGGAGAGATCCGGCTCGTAGCCGAAGCGGGCGAAGGCCAGATAGGAAAGCTCGACCGTCGCGTGATAGGGCGACGGCTCGCCCCAGACCGTCAGGCCCTCCATGCCGACATCGGCACAGAACTTGTTCATGTCGGCGAAGACGCGGCCGTTGAAGGCATAGCGCTCGGTGCGGCGGTCGCCGTTCCACTGGCAGGCGAACTGGCAGCGCAGGACGTTCGGCTGCGTCGGCAGTTTTTCCACGTCGGCGCGCGTCAGTTCCTTCTGCAGCCGGCCCCAGAAGGTGCGGTTGGTGGTGTGCTGGTAGATCGCGCCCTTCGGCATGCTGCGCTGGGCGTCATGCGCGACCGGGTCGAACAGGTTGTCCCACTGCAGCTCGCTGTAGATCCACGCATCCGGCTTCTTGGCCTTCGCCGCGCGGTAGAGGCGCGGGAAATTCTCGGCCATGTCGGTGTGCGACCAGCTATCGCCGTGATCGTCGACGCGACGGGCGGCTTCCGCCTCGTTGTTGCGGCGGGCGACGCAGCGCGCGCAGCCGCAGACGCCGTAGTCGCCGCTCTCGATGTTGACGCCGCCGATCTCGAAGGTGTCGGCGAGCCAGGAGACCGCCTCCTCCATCCAGTCCATCGTCTCCGGCGCGCTCGGGCAGGCGCTCATGGTGTAATCGGAGCGCGGGAAATTGAGCGGGAAGTCGAGGTCAGCGATCTGGAAGCCGACGCCCTTCTCCATCGTCGCGGCGTGCTGCGGGTTCTTCTTCAGCCAAGTGGCGAGATTATAGGGGTGGTCGCCCTCCCAGTAGACGCCGCCATAGGAGCCGATGGCGATGCCCGGCACGATGCGGACGCCGCGCTCGGTCGCATAGCGGCAGAGCTCCTGCGCCGCCTCAATGCCGCCATGCGAATTGCGCAGGAAGCCGTAGATCACGACCGAGGGAATGCGGTTGCGGCTGGCGAAATCGACAAGGCGCGTATAGTCGCCGAGGAAGCCGGCCGGCGGCTTGCCATAGGGATTGAAGACGCCGATTTCCTGGTGGCCGACCTGCGACAGTTCCCAGTTGGTCGAATGGTCCCAGGTCCAGAAGGTGCGATAGGCGAGGCCCGGCGCAACGCGGCGCTCGCCGGCCGGAACCAGCACGGCGCCACCTTCGACCTTGCCGCGAGAAATCAGTTCTTCGGCGCCATAGATGACACCGGAGAACGGACCACCGGTGATCGTGATCTCGGCGTTCGAGCCGCCCCTCGGCCGCACGGTGAGCGTGAAGGCGCCCTCGGCCTGCGACTTGTCCTCGACCAGGCGAATGACGGGCAGGCTGGAAGAAGCCGCGGTGGCCGGCACGAATTCGAGCATCGGAAACGCCGCGCTGAGCCGCCGTGCCGCATGCACGTGCCGTTCGCCGCCCTCCAGCCCGACCCGTCCCGCGATCCGAACCTCACCCGTACCAACCATCCCGTCATCCTCCTCTGGACTGTCGCGCGGCGACTTCCCGCGTTGTTGACAGGATTGCCCATCTCATATCAAATATCAACGTCGACTATCGTCAGTGATACAAATAGACAGTTTCAGGCTGCCGGATCGCTCTGGCGGCACTTCGGAGGGTGGCATGACGGCTGGCTTGAATCTCGAACAGACCTGGCCGATGCCGAGCCAGCCGCGGCCGATCACGATCATTGGCGCCGGCGACATCGTCAGCAGCGCCCACATGCCCGCCTATCGCAAGATCGGCCTGCCGGTCGCCGGCATCTTCGACCTCGACCAGGCCAAGGCGCGCGCCGTGGCGGCGCAGTTCGACATTCCGGTCGTCCATGAAAGCATGGCGGCGGCGATCGCCGCGCGGACAGACGACACGGTGTTCGACCTCGCCTTGCCGCCGGTCGCGATCCTCGGCGCCGTCGAGCAATTGACGGTCGGCAGCGTCGCGCTGATCCAGAAGCCGCTCGGCGCCAATCTCGCCGCCGCGCGCCAGATCCTCGCCGCGATCGACGCGCGAAAAATCACCGCCGCCACCAATTTCCAGCTCCGCTTCACGCCGTCGATGCTGGCGATCCGCGACGCGGTCCGGCGCGGCCTGCTCGGCGACATCGTCGAACTGGAAGTGCGGCTCGCCGTCTACATGCCGTGGGAGATGTGGTCGTTCATCCCGCATCTCGACGCCGTCGAGATCCCGCTGCATTCGATCCACTATCTCGACTGGATCCGCTCGATCCTCGGCGAGCCGGACAGCGTCTATGCCAAGGCGGTGCCGCATCCGCGCTATCCCGACCTGAAGGATGCGCGCTCCAGCATCATCCTCGACTACGGCCCGAAGGCGCGCTGCTGCCTGTCGCTCAACCACACCTACAATTACGGCCCCAAGCACATCGACGCGACCATCCGCGTCGAGGGCACCAAGGGCTGCGCCCATCTCGATCTCGGCTATCTGCACGACTATCTGAAGCCGGTGCCGGAGAAGCTGGAAGTGATCGTCGAGGGCGGCGAGTGGACCGGCATCCCGCTGGTCGGCGAGCGCGTGCCGGACGCTTTTGGCGCGGTGATGTCGAACCTGCAGCGCTATGCGGCCGGCGAGGACAGCGTGCTCGACACCGACGTGCACGACTCGATCCGCACCATGGCCCTGGTCGACGCCTGCCTCGCCTCCAGCCGCCTCGGCGGCATCGTCCCGCAGGCGGTGTAGCTGGCACCCCAAGTCATAGCGTCTTGCTTTCACCTCTCCCATGGGGAGAGGTCGACGGCCGCAGGCCGGCGGGTGAGGGGTTCAGGCCTCACCGGCGAAATCGCATCCCCTCACCCGGAGCTTCGCTCCGACCTCTCCCCATGGGAGAGGTGAGAGGCGTCGCCGGCGGATATTTCTTTATATTTTTAAATGCTTTACCCCGCCGCACCCCGCGCGGCGGGCCGCTTTTTGCTGTCCGGTCGCCGGCCACGGCAGAGTGATTTCTTATAAGAAATTACTATTTCAATAGAAAAACCGCTGTGCTAGCGTTGCCGCATGGCCGCGCAAAAATCCCGCTTGAAGGGAAGCGGCCATGGCGGGGTGACAGGGATGCTGACCGCTTCAATCGCGCCTTCTTCCGGCTGCCTCGCGCAAGCGACGGCGGCGGCGGGAGCGCGCCGTTCGGCGACCCGACTGAAGGCCGGACCGGACCGGCGGCAAAGCCGCCGGCGGGAACCGGGCTCGATTCCAGAACAGCAGCGCGACCAAACCTGACGGAAGGGACACACCATGCATTCGACCTCTTTGGCGGCCGGCAAGAAAAGCCGATCCGTCCGCACCATGCTCGCCGGCCTCGCCTTCGCCTCGATGACGGCGCTCGCCGGCCCGGCCTTCGCCGCCGACGCCACGACGATCCGCGTGCTGAACTGGGAGCCGGGCGGCGCCGACTACTGGAAGGCGCTGGTCGCCGAATTCGAGAAGCAGAACCCCGACATCAAGGTCGAGCTTGAGACGGTGCCGTTCGACCGCTATCCGGAAGTCCAGGGCCCCTACATCACGACCAAGAGCGGCCCGGACGTGATGGAGAACAATGCCGGCCTCGAATTGTTCGACCGTCGCCGCGCCTATGCCGAGCTGCCGCCGGAAGTGCTGGAAGCCGGCAAGGACCTGATCACCTATAGCGGCGGCTGCCTGAACTTCGACACCAGCAAGTCCTGCTACGGCCTGCCCTTCGGCTATCAGGGCAACGTCATGTACTACAACAAGAAGGTGCTGACCGAGGCGGGCCTCGACGCCGCCAACCCGCCCAGGACCTGGGACGAGATGGGCGCCGCCTGCGAGAAGGTGAAGGCGATCGGCAAGACCTGCATCGCCATCGGCCTCTCCGGCATCTTCCCAGCCTACTGGAACTTTCCGGAGATCGCGCGCAACTACCTGACCGAAGACGACATGCGCGCCATGCTCGCCGGCAAGATGCCCTGGACCGACCCGAAGATGGTCAACGTCCTGAAGGGCCTCGCCTCGATCACCGAGAAGGGCTGGACCAATTCCAGCGCCCCCTCGATCACCATGCTGCCCGACGGCGCCGATATCTTCCAGAGCGGCAACGCCGCCTTCGCCGGCACCATCATCTCCGACGCCGTCAACTGGGCCGCCTTCGGCAAGGTGCTGGGCGACGAGAACCTCGGCGCCATGCGCTGGCCGACCATCGTCGCCGACGCGCCGCTGGCGAACAGCTTCTCGGGCATCGAGAGCTCCGTCTTCGGCGTCACCGACTGGAGCGACAAGAAGGACGCCGCCTTCAAGTTCGTGAAGTTCATCGCCGGCAAGGAGAACGCCGAACTGCTGACCAAGATCGCCGGCGGCATCTCGCTCAACAAGAACGTCGATCCCTCGGTGCTGCCGAAGTCGCAGGCGCTCAGCCAGATCCTCGAGATCATCAAGACGCCGACGCTGCATGCCGGCGTGCTGCTCTCGGGCCAGGAAGCGGATGCCCTCGCTCGCGGCTGGCAGGAGGTCGCCCTCGGCCGCCTGTCGATCGAGGACTGGACGGCGCGGATGCAGAAGGCGCTCGAGCAGAGCCCGAGCAAGCGCCAGTAACAGGGCGCTGACAGGCGGTTAACAAAATGGGGGTGGCGGACCCGGTTCCGCCTCCCCGTCTCCCCCAGCAACAGGCAGGAATTTCGATGGCTGAAGCGGCCAATCTGGCGACCGCGCCAAACCGGGCGGCGCAGCGGGTGCTCGTCCGCAAGGAGACATTGATCGCGCTCCTGTTCGTGCTGCCGGGCCTGGCGCTGGCGATCCTGTTCAAGCTGGTGCCACTCTTGCGCGGCATCTGGCTGAGCTTCCTGGAAACGCGCGGCTTCGAGGATCCGACCTTCGCCGGCCTCGCCAACTACCGCACCATGCTGGCCGACCCCTCGGTGCACGATTCCTTCCGCAACGCGCTGATCGCCTTCGCGACGCTGCCGGTCTGGATCGTGCTGCCGCTGGTCATCGCCTTCCTCCTGTTCCAGAAGACGCCCGGCTGGAAGTTCTTCCGCGCCGCGTTCTTCCTGCCCTACATGATCGCGCCGATCGTCGTCGGCATCATGTTCCGCCAGATCCTGGCCCCGGACGGCCCGCTCAACGCGGTGCTACGCGCCATCGGCCTGGCGCCGCTCGCCATCGAATGGCTGAACGGGCCGACCAGCGCGCTGCTGTCGCTGACCGCCGTCGCGCTCTGGAGCTTCTTCGGCCTCGGCGTGCTGACCTATCTCTCCGGCCTTTCGACCGTCTCGGAAGAGGTCGTCGAGGCGGCCAAGCTCGACGGCGCCGGCTTCTGGCGGCTGCTCGCCTACATCATCATGCCGCTGATGAAGCCGGTGATCGGCTACTGGGCGGTGCTGTGCACCTCCGGCATCCTGATCTGGATGTTCCCGCTGATCTACGCGCTGACTAAGGGCGGCCCGGGCACAGCGACGGTGCTGCCGGAATTCCTCGTCTTCACCACGACGTTCCAGTTCCTCGACCGCGGTCTCGGCGCCGCCATCGGCATGGCGCTGTTCCTCTTCGTCGCCCTCGTCTCCGCCTTCGTGGTCCGCCGCATGTATGTCGAAGGAGCCCAGAAGAAGTGACCCAACCGGCCCCTTCCCCCGCCATGACGATCTCGTCGATGCGCCTTGTGCTGACCCGCTGGGTGGTGACCGCCCTCCTCGTCATCCTCGCCGTGGTGACGCTCTATCCGCTGCTCTTCACGGTGATCAACTCGCTGAAGACGCGCGCCGCCTATTCCTCGGATCCGCTCGGCCTGATCCCGGACATCACGCTCGAGAACTATCTCGAGACCTTCGAGCGCATGAAGGTCTGGCGGCTGCTGCTGAACAGCCTCGTCACCACTGTCGGCGGCCTGCTGCTATCGACCATCGCGGCGCTGTTCATCGCCTATGCCGTCACCAAGCTGAAGATCCGCGGCGGCAACTATCTGTTCCTGTTCATCATCGCCATGCTCGTCATTCCGAGCCAGGTGATCATCTACCCGCTCTACGAGACAATCCTCGATCTCGGCTTCGGCGGCACCTATCAGGGCCTGATCTTCGCCTATGCCGCCTTCGGCCTGCCGCTCGGCACCTACCTGCTGTCGGCCTATTTCCGCGCCATTCCCGACGAACTGATCGAGGCGGCCCGCCTCGACGGTGCCGGCGACATCCGCATCCTGTTCTCGATCCTGCTGCCGATCTCGACGCCGGCGATCGCCGCGCTCTCGATCCTCAACTTCGTCTGGATGTGGAACGATTTGCTGCTGCCGCTCGTCATCCTGGGCGGCTCCGACAAGAAGACGCTGATGGTCGGCGTCGCCCTGCTCTCCGGACAGTACGACGTCTCGATCCCGCTGATCAGCGCCGGCCTGATCGTCGCGCTGGCGCCAGTCATCCTCGTCTACATCCTTTTCCAGCGCCAGATCCTGTCCGGCGCCATCGCGGGAGCCGTCCGATGAAACGCGATCCGAAGCCGGGCGAGCCGGTGCTGTTCCTCTATCGCCTGAAGCCGGGCGCCGGGCCCGAATACGACCGCTGGCATGCCGCCGTCTGGCCGGAACTGCTGGCCGAGATCGAGGCGGCCGGCTTCGAGGATTACCAGATCTGGCGCCACGAGGAGATCGTCGTCTCGCGCCTGCGCGGCCGCGACGGCTACCGCGCCGCCGAAGCGATCATGCGGGCGAGCGCGATCCAGAAGCGCTGGACCGCGACGCTCTCGCATCTCTTCGAGAGCTACGAGACGGCCGATGGCGAGCCGCTCTGGCTCGACGAGGTCTTCCGTCTGGCCGTGCGGCCCGATCGTGAAGCCTGACGGAGCCCGCGCCCTAGCCGCCGACCGGGCCGCCGGTATTGGCCAGCGGGAAGCGCGGCTCGGCCAGATGGCCGCCGAAAAGGGTGGTGATGCTGGCGGCGGCCTCGTAGAGGATGCGGGAAGCATCTTCCATCGGCACCTTCTCGGTCGCCGAGGCCAGGAACGGCATGGTCAGCACCGCCGGCGCATGCCCCTCGGCGTCGAGGATCGGAAAGCTGATGTCGGTGATGCCCTTGAGCGCCTCGCCGACGATCATCTCGTAGCCGACCGATCGCACCACCTCGACGCGCTTCTTGAGCCAGTCGACCTCGCTCTTCGGCGCGTTCTGGCCGATCGCCTCGAACAGCCATTCCTGCATCGACGGCGACTGGTAGGCGATCAGCAGGCGGCCGGACGCGGTGCGGATGGCCGGGTTCTGCGTGCCGACGCGCAGGCGGAAGCCGAGCGGCGCCGGGCTGTCGACCTGGGCGACGACGCGGATCGACAGGCCGTCGAGCACGGCCAGATGGAAAGCCTGGTAGGCCTCGATCGAGGCGCGGTTGATCACGGGCCGCGCCACGTCGATCAGCCGCCGCATCGGCGGATAGCGATAGGAGAGGTCGTGCAGCTTGGTGGAGAGCACCAGGCTTTCCTCGCCCGGCGGCCGCTGGATGTACCCGCGCCGTTCCAGCGCGACGACGACGCGATAGACCTCCTGCAGCGACCGGCCGAGCTGCTGTGCGATCTGGCTCGGCGTCACGCCCTCGGAAAGGCTGGCGAGCAGTTCGAGCACGTCGAGCCCCTTCTCCAGCGCCGGCGCGCTGTAAGCCGGCTTTTCCTGCTTGCCGGCCGTCGCCTTGGCAGCGCGCCCGGTCGCCGGCTTGGCCGACTTGACGGCAGCGACCGCCTTGCCGGCATCGGCGGCCTTGGACGATTTCGACGGCTTCGCGAGCCTGGCCGGCTCGGCATTCTCAATACTGGCCGAGACGGCCTTCTTGGCGTTGTCGGCACCCTTCCCGCCGGATGGCCGCTTGGCACTGGTCATGGCGTTTCTCCTTTGGTGAAGGTCATCGCCGGGCGCGCGCCGGCGCGCAAGATGGCAATGCGTCCAGCATGCCCACGCATTGTATCACATATCAACTCTTGATATCATCAGTGATAGAATCTACGGTCGCTTCATCATCCTCCGTCCCGACCGCGCATCCCTAGAGATCCCTTGGTCGTCCCCGCACAGAGCAGAAAATGGGCCTGAAAGCGAAACAACTGGCACAATGCACCGTCGACTTCGACAAGGACGGCAAGCAGAGCGGCTATTTCAATCTGCCTCTCTCCGTCCATGACGACGCCTGGGGCGTGATCCGCATTCCGATCGCCGTCATCAAGAATGGCAGCGGCCCCACCGTCATCCTGGAGGGCGGCAATCACGGCGACGAGTATGAGGGCCCGATCGCCCTCGGCGAGCTGATCCGCGACCTCGACCCCGGCAAGGTCGCCGGCCGGCTGATCTTCATCCCGGCGATCAACCTGCCGGCCGTGCTGCAGGCGCGCCGCACCTCGCCGATCGACGACCTCAACATGAACCGGACCTTCCCGGGCGACGCCAACGGCACCTCGACCCAGCAGATCTCGGCCTTCGTCAACGACGCGCTGTTCCCGCTCGGCGACGCCTTCCTCGACCTGCATTCCGGCGGCTCGTCGCTCGACCTGATGCCGAGCGCGGTGATCGAGCCGGTCGCCGATCCCGTCCAGCACGCGAAGAACGTCGCCGCCGTCACCGCCTTCGACGCGCCGCTCGTCGTCGTCATCGACAATCGCGGCGACCATCGCACCGCCACCGCCTCGGCCGCCCGCGCCGGGCTGACCGTGGTCGGCACCGAGATGGCCGGCGGCGGCACGGTCTCGCTCGACGCCCTCGACATCTGCCGCCGCGGCGTCCGCAACGTGCTGTCGCATCTCGGCGTCCTGCCGCCGGAGATGGCGACGCCGCCGCGCCACGAGCAGCGCCTGTTCGAACTGCCGGGATCGGACGCCTTCGTGCTCGCCGACGACGACGGCGTGTTCGAACCTTTCCACAGGAACGGCACCATGGTTTCGCGCGGCCAGCCGGCCGGCCGCATCCATTTCCTGTCGCACCCCGACCGCAAGCCGGCGGAACTCGCTTACGCCGCCGACGGCATCCTCTATGGTCGTCGCCAGCCCGGCCGGGTCCGTCCCGGCAATTGCTGCCTCGTCGTCGCCTCGCCCTATGGGGGTTCGCTGAAATGATCCAACTCGCCGATATCCAGGCCGCCGCCGGCCGGATCGCGCCCTATATCCGCCGCACGCCCAACATCCGCGCCGAGGCCCTGGCCGAGCCGGTCACCGCGGCCGACCTGTCGCTGAAGCTCGAATGCCTGCAGCCGACCGGCTCGTTCAAGGCGCGCGGCGCCAGCAACAAGCTGCTAACCACGCCGAAGGAAGAACTGGCCGGCGGCGTCGTCACCGCGTCGGGCGGCAATCACGGCCTCGCCACCGCCCGCGCGGCCAAGCTCGCCGGCGTGCCGGCGACGATCTTCGTGCCGAAGAGCATCACGCCGGCCAAGGTCGACAAGCTGAAGCGCTGGGGCGCCACCGTCGAGATCATCGGCGACATCTGGAACGAGACCAACCTGCACGCGCTCGCCTTCGCCAAGGAAAACGGCGCCGCCTATTTCCACCCCTTCGCCGATCGCAACGTCATCGCCGGCCAGGGCACGACGGCGCTGGAGCTGCTCGAAGAGATCCCCGACGTCGACACCGTGCTGGTGGCGATCGGCGGCGGCGGCCTGATCTCCGGCATGGGCGTGGCCATCAAGGCGCTGAAGCCTTCAGTCAGGATCATCGGCATCGAGCCGGAGGGCTCGCCGACGCTGAAGGCGTCGCTCGACGCCGGCCGCGTCGTCCGCCTGCCGGCGGTGACCAGCCGCGTCGCCACCATGTCCTGCGCCGAGACCGACCCGGGCGTGTTCGAGCTGGTGCGCGACCATGTCGACGACATCGTCCTCGTCTCCGACGAGGCGATGCTGGAGGCGAGCCGCTGGCTCTGGTTCGAGATGGGCATCGCCGCCGACCTCTCCGGCGCCGCCGCGATCGCGGCGCTGCGCGAGAAGGTGCTGACCTTCCCAGCCGGTCACAAGGTCGGCGCGCTGGTCTGCGGCGCCGGTCCCGACGCTCTGGTCTGATCGAGCGCGGACAAAGGGCCATCGCCGCGTGCGATGGCCGCCTTCGGCGAGGGATTAATTTCGTGTCGAAGAATATAGCCGATCCGGTACCATGCCTTTCGAGGAACAGGGACCGGACTGCTCAGGCGTGGCAACAACGTCGGGCCCGGTCCCCCGAGAAGGAGGGGCCGCCATGGGTTTCGAGCGCCGTTTCGCTCCGGATTTCGAGGTCATCGTCTGCGCGCCGTCGGAATCGTTTCGATGGAACGTCCACGATTACCCGCACCATCTCGCCAAGTGGCATCATCATCCCGAGTATGAACTGCACCTGATCCAGTCGAGTTCCGGCAAAATGATGATCGGCGACCATGTCGGCGACTTCCAGGCCGGCTGCCTGGTGCTCACCGGCCCCGACCTGCCACACAACTGGGTCAGCGCCAGCCAGCCGGGCGAGACCATTCCCGATCGCGACATGCTGATCCAGTTCAGCCCGGCTTTCGCCGAGAAGGTGGCGGACCTCTGCCCGGAATTCGGCGATGTCGCCACCCTGTTCGCCGACGCCGCGCGCGGCGTCGAGTTCAGCGGCGAAACGGCGGAGGAAGGCCGCAGGCTGCTACGCGAGATCGGCGGCACGCACGGGCCGCAGCGTCTGGTGCTGTTCCTCGAACTGATGACCATCCTGGCGCAGACGCCGCGCGAGCGCCGCGTCCTGTCCCGCGCCGCGCCCAGCTTCGTCGCGCAGACGCGCTCCTCGGAAAAGCTGGAGATCGCGATCAGCCACATCCTGGCGAACTTCGCCAGCGAGATCCGCCTGTCGAAGGTGGCGGGACTTTGCGGCATGGAGGCGAGCGCCTTCTCGCGCTTCTTCAAGAAGCAGACCGGCCACACCTTCGCCCGCTACGTGAACTGCTCGCGCGTTCACGCCGCCTGCAACCTATTGAGCCAGACGGAGAAGCCGATCACCGACATCTGCTTCGAGGTCGGCTTCAACAACGTCGCCAACTTCAACCGCCAGTTCGTCAAGATCTGCGGGCAGTCGCCCTCGGCCTACCGGCGCGAATCCCGCCGCATCGGCACGATCACGCGGTTCGAACAATTGAGCGCCATACCGGCCTGAGCGGCGCATCGACGCCGCCGGGCCGCCTCCCGCGCGCCGACAAAATTGTACAGAAGCGACGGCAAACGCGCGTGGTGACACCGAACAGCCTCTTCTAGAGTCTACCCTGAAGCACGCGGTTGATCGGCAGAACGGACCCTTGGTCCGGCCCGAGGCTCGGAGGAGAGCCCCGCTCGCTTCGGAAGACTGAACATGCGGCGCGCGCCACGACGGTGGCGCGTTGGAAGGTCCGGCTCGCGCAGCAGCGCGCGAACACTCATGCCTGCTTCGCAGGAAGCGGCTGGGAGCCGGTTGCCGTCGACAATCCGAGGGAGGACGAGGAATGTCTGGTTTGAAGCGAATGATGCTCGGCGCAGTTGCGGCGGGCCTGATGGCAGGCGTGACGCCCGCCAAGGCGGATTTCTGGTCCGATGCCGGCAAGGAATTCTCCGGCGTCACCATCCGCGGCATCTCCGAGAGCACGCCGCCGTCGAACTACGTCAAGAACGTGCTGGGCCCGGCCTTCACCAAGGCGACCGGCATCAATGTCGAGTTCGAGGCGACGTCCTGGGATCAGATGTACGACAAGGCGATCAAGGACATGGAGGCCAATACCGGCATCTATGACTTCGTCTACATCGAGCAGGACGCGGTCTACGGCTATCTGTCCCGTGACTTTCTGGTCGACATCACCAAGTTCCTTGCCGAAAATCCGAAGCTGAAGGCGCCCGACTACGATCCGGCCAACTTCACCACCTTCGCCAACTACTTCAAGGGCAAGGACGGCGACCTGTTCGGCGTGCCGATGGAGGCCTTCATCAAGGTCTACCTGTACCGCAAGGACCTGTTCGAGGATCCGGACGTCAAGGCGGCGTTCAAGGCCAAGTACAATCGCGACCTGGCGCCGGCCAAGAACCACGCCGAATACACCGAGGTCGCCGACTTCTTTACCCAGTGGGGCAAGGACAAGGGCATCGAGCTCTGGGGTTCGACGGTGCAGGCCAATACCGGCCACCCGGCGTCCTGGTATGAATATGTCGAGAGCGTCGCCCCGACCTTCGGCGTCTACAACTGGGGCATCGACGCGGCCAACAATTATGCCGCGACGGTCGAGCACGGCGGCAAGATGAACAGCCCCGAGGCCAAGGCCGCGCTCGAGTTCTGGATCAACCTGCTGAAGAACGCCCCGCCGGAGTCGACCGCGTCGACCTGGGACGAGGTCGCCGCCACCTTCGCGGCCGGCCGCGCCGCCCAGGGCCTCGTCTATGGCGAGAACGCGGCCTGGATCGCCACGGACGACTCCAAGTCGAAGGTCGTCGGCAAGGTCGGCGTCTCGCTGCCGCCGGTCGAGCCGGGCGTGATGGAGGCCGCGGAAGCCGGCACCGGCTATATCGGCTACTATGACGGCGGCGCCTTCGGCGTCCCGCATTCGTCGAAGAACAAGGCGGCCGCCGCCCTGTTCCTGCAGTATATCGCGCAGCCGTCGGTGCAGGCGGACTGGGCGGTCGCGGGCTCCCGTATCACCCTGCAGTCGACCTATGACGATCCGAAAGTCCAGGCCCAGGACGCCAAGACGGACGGCTACTACACGCTGATGCGCGACCAGGGCAAGCTGTTCGCCGGCGCCCCGCCCTACCCGTTCCACAACCAGCTGCGCGAGACCGTCGCCCCGATCTTCTGGCAGGCGATCTCGGGCGAGCTCTCCGCCTCGGATGCCCTCGACCAGATGGCCGAGGCCTCGGAAGCGGAACTGACCAAGCTCGGCTACCGCAAGTAAGCCGCCACGCGAAAGCGCCCCGCCGGAGGCGGGGCGCAGGGCGGGCCCTCTCCGGGCCCGCCCATTCCGCGATCGAGGGCCACGGCCCACCCCTGCCCGCCCGACCGTCGCCACGAGCGAGCGGGCGACGCGGCGATCCGCACGCGTTTCAACGAGGAACGGCTTCATGCGCTCCCAAACACTCGGCTGGCTGTTTCTGGCGCCGACCCTTCTGATCCTGGCCGTCTTCGGCCTGACCCCGTTCCTCTACGTGCTGGTGGTAAGCTTCTTCGACTGGAACAGCTTCGCCGCCGACCCGACCATGCGCTTCAGCGGCCTGTCGAACTACCGCCACCTGGTGTTCGACAAGGGCTTCCTGATGGCGCTCTGGAACACGCTCAAGTTCGGCGTCTTCGCCGTCGTCAGCCAGATCGTGCTCGGCTATTTCCTGGCGCAGCTCTTCATGAAGGATTTTCCGCTGAAGGGCTTCTTCCGCACCATCCACACGCTGCCGCTGATGATCGCGCCGGTCGCCGTCGGCGCCACCTGGCGCCTGATGACGGTGCCGGGCCTCGGCCCGATCCCGTATTATCTGAACCAGTGGTTCGGCTACGAATTCCTGATCAGCCGCTTCGCCGGCCAGGCCTTCCTGACCGCCGTGATCATGGACGTCTGGCACTGGACGCCGCTGGTGACGCTGACCCTGCTCGCGGCGCTCTCCTCCATGCCGAAGGAGCCGTTCGAACAGGCGCAGATCGACGGCGCCAACCGCTACCAGACCTTCTGGTACGTGACTCTGCCCATGCTGAAGCCGGCCATCCTCTCGGCGCTCTTCATCCGCCTGATGGATGCGATGCGCACGGTCGACGAGATCTGGATGCTCACCGGCGGCGGCCCCGGCTCGGCGACGCGCTTCATCGGCCTCTACATCTGGCGCATCGTCTTCCCCAAGACGGACTATGGCTACGGCTCGGCCATGTCGCTGATCACGCTCTATCTCACCATCGTCCTGTGCTGGCTGCTCTATGCCGGCCTGGTCGCCCGCCGCGATCTGAGGAAGCCCGAATGACACGCAACCGCCCTGGCCTGTCGCTGCTGTTCTGGCTGGCCGCCAGCCTGGTGACGCTGTTCCCGATCTACTGGATGTTCGTCGTCTCGGCGCGCAGCCGCGTCGAGCTGTTCAGCGCGCCGAGCTTCCTGATCCGGTCGTTCTTCTCCGAGAACTACCTGAACACGATCCACGACCCGACCTACCAGAAGTACATGCTGAACTCGATCGTCATCGCCAGCTCGAACGCGATCCTGGTGACGGTCCTCGCCCTCTTCGCCTGCTATGCGCTGTCGCGCTACAAGCTCACCGGCAAGGAGAACATCTTCTTCTGGACGATCACCAACCGCATGGCACCGCCGGCCGCGTTCCTGCTGCCGCTGTTCCTGCTCTACACGCAGGTCTTCGTCGTCGGCGACTGGAAGATGTTCGACACGCGGATCGGCCTGATCCTGCTCTATTGCGTGTTCAACCTGCCGTTCGCGATCTGGACGCTGCGCGGCGTCATCGACGCCATCCCGCGCGAGCTCGACGAGGCGGCCTATGTCGACGGCGCCAGCACGCTGCAGGTGATGTTCCACGTCATCCTGCCGCTGGCGCGGCCGGGCCTCGCGGTGACGGCGATCCTCTGCTGGGTCTTCGCCTGGAACGAATATCTGTTCGCCGCGACCCTCACCAGCGTCAACGCCCGCACGATCACCACGGGCCTGGCCGAGTTCGTCACCGTCACCGGCACCAATTGGGGCCAGATGGCCGCGACCGCCATGCTGACCCTGATCCCGGCCGTGGTGTTCCTGGCCCTGGTGCAGAAGCACATCGTCGCCGGCCTCACCTTCGGCGCCGTGAAGGGATGAACGAGATGGCGAGCGACTCCATCAAGACCCCCGTGCCCCGCCAGAATGGCAACGGCGCGCCGAAGCGCGCCGTCCGCCCCGACGGCTTCCTGCCGATCGACACCAACCTGTTCGACCGCATCTTCATCGCCGTGGTCGTCTTCGTCGCGATCCACCTGTTCTGGATGCGCTTCGTCGAACCGGCGCTGTCGATCTATGTCGCGACCGCGATCTCGGTGGTCGTCGGCGCGATCATCATCAAGCGCGGCTGAACCCAGCGCCGGCTCGACAAACAAAAAGGGCCGCTCTCCACGCCGGAGAGCGGCCCTTTATCTGTCCGGATGTCGGAGCGGCTATTTCATTCCCATGACGTGCGGCAGCCAGAGCACCGTCTGCGGCACGAAAGTGATGACTAGCAGCACGCAGAGCACGATGCCGACGATCGGCAGGCTGGCCCACAGCACCTCGCGCATCGGCACCTTGGCGATCGACTGGGTGATCAGCAGGTTGAGGCCGAGCGGCGGATGGATCAGTCCGACCATCAGGTTCAGCACGATGACCAGGCCGAAATGGGTCGGGTCGATGCCGAAGCTGGTGGCGGCCGGCAGGAAGATCGGCACCAGGATGATCGTCGCCGGCGTCGAGTCGAGGAACATGCCGGCGACCAGGAAGACGACGTTGACGATCAGCAGGAATTCCCAGGGCGACAGGTCGGCGCCATGCAGCAGGTTCTGGATGTCGCGCGGGATGCCGTGGACGACGACCAGATAGGCGATGAAGGACGAGACGGCGACGACCAGCATGATGTTGGCGGTCTGCAGCCCGGCATCGGTCAGCATGCCCGGGAACTGGCTCCACTTGAACTCGCGGTGGATCACCCAGCCGACGAAGATCGCGTAGAGCACGAGCACCGCGCCGAGCTCGGTGACGGTAAAGAGTCCGCCCTTGGCGCCGACGATCAGCAGCAGCGGCATGGAGAGCGCCCAGGCGCTGCCCTTGAACTGCTTGCCGATCACGCCCCACGGCTTGCGGCCGCGCGCCGGCAGATCGTGCTTCTTGGCGTACAGGATGACATAGGCGATCAGCGCCGAGGCGATGAGCAGGCCGGGAACATAGGCGCCGACGAACAGCTTGGTGATCGAGACCTGGGCGATGACGCCATAGATGACGAGCGGGATGCTGGGCGGGATGATCGGGCCGATGACGGCGGCGCCGGCCGTCAGGGCCGCGGCGAAGCCACCTGAATAGCCCTCCTTGCGCATTTCCGGGATGATCAGCGCGCCAGAAGCGGAAGCATCCGCCACCGACGATCCGGAAATGCCGGCCAGGAAGACGTTGGTGCCGACATTGACGATGCCGGACGAGCCGCGAATGCGGCCGAGCGCCGAAGAGAAAAGGTCGACGACGCGGGTGGTGATGCCGCCCGAATTCATCACCGAGGCGGCGAGGATGAAGAACGGCACGGCCAGCAGCGGGAAAGAGTCGATGCCGTTGACCATCTTCTGCGCCAGGATGAAGCCCGGCATGCCCCAGATCGCGATGATGATCAGCGCGGAGACGCCGAGCGCGATGGCGATCGGAACCGCCAGCAGGGCGAGCACCAGGAAGGTGACGGAGAGAACGCCGAGCATGATCATGATGCGGAGCTTTCGGTCGATGCGCCGTGGCCCTGGGATTGGGCCCGGAAGGCGGCTTCGCGCAACGCCGACTGGCGCGGCGTCAGGATGCGCTCGATAACGAAGAACAGGCCGAGCCCTGCAAAGGCGATCAGCGAGCCGTAGAACCAGGCGAAGGGCAGCCCTGTCGCGGGCGCGATCTTCTGGCCGACGACGATCATCAGATGGCGCGCATAGACGATCAGCATGACGAGGAAGGCGGCGGTGGCGAGATCGATCACGACGCCGAGCCGCTTGAACAGGTCGGCGTTCAGCCGGTCGTGCAGGAAGTCGATGACGATCAGTTCGCGACGGCTGATCAGCAGGGCGGCGCCGAGGAAGGTGAGCCAGATGAAGAGAAGACGGGAGATTTCCGCCATCCCCGGCGTCGCCGCGCCGATAAAGTAACGCGAGAAGACCTGCACGCAGACGAGAAGCACGATCGCGAGCAGCATGGCCCCGACCAGAAAGCTGAGAAGCCGGCGCAGAACATCGCCGATCCGGACGAGGACGTTGGTCATCTTACCCCCAGGGAGAAGCCCGCCGCCGTGGCGGCGGGCCTGGTGCTTTACTGCGAGGCGCGAATCTTGGCGATGATCGGCTGCAGGGCCGGATCGTAGTTCGCGGTCGCGGCCTTGGCGATGAACGGCGCCAGGTCGGGCTTGTGGACGATCACGCCCTCGGCAACGAGCGAGGCCAGCACGTCGGCCTGCGACTTGTCCGTGTAGTCGCGATACCAGTCGGCGCTGGATTCAGCCGCCTTCTGGAAGGCGGCGCGAACGCGCTCGTCCTGCTTCTGGTACCAGTCCTCGTTGCACATGAAGCCCATGGTCTCGGCCATGTGGTTGGTCATGACGAGATGCTTGGCAACTTCGTAGAAGCGCTTGTCCTTGATGGCGACCAGCGGCTGCTCGACGCCGTCGACGACGCCCTGCTGGATCGCCGTGTAGACTTCCTCGAACGGAACGGTCGCCGGATTGGCGCCAAGTGCGCGGATCGACTCGATATAGGCCGGGATGCCGGGGGCGCGGATCTTGCGGCCCTGCAGGTCGTCGAGGCTGTCGGCGGGCTTGGTCACCAGGAACTGGCGGAAGCCGTGGAAGGCCGGACCGATGACGCGGAAGCCGGCGTCCTTGGCGATCGACTCGATGATCTCCTGGCCGATCGGGCCGCGCCAGATGCGGAAGAAATCGTCCTCGTCGCGATAGAGATAGGCGACGCCCTCTGCATTGGCGGCCGGATGGAACGAGCCGAGGTCGCCGACGCTCTCATACATGCACTCGAGCACGCCGCCCTTCACCTGCTCCACCATCTCGTCGACCGTGCCGAGATGCGAGCCGGGGAACAGCTCGATCGAGACATCGCTGCCGAGATCGGCCTCGATCTTCTCCTTGAACACCTGCATGGCCTTGGTGTCCGGGCTGTCGTCGGAACCGGCGCCGCCGATGCGGACCGAGACGCCGGCCTGGGCCGACACCGTGGAGATCGCCGCGACACAGACGGCGGCAAGAAGCGTCTTCAACATTCGCTATTCCCTCAGTGGTTTTTCTTGTTCCGGGCACGCCGCGTCATGCGCACGCGCCCGCCTGCGCAGTCCGATCCAGTCTCGTTGCTTGAGCATGTGACAAGAAACGATACTCGATTATTGATAGTCTGCAAGCCAATCTCCGCCGCATGCCTTGCCCGATACGCAGGCATGTATGCCGCGAAGGCCACGCTTGGGAAGACGGAAGCGATCGCAGACCCCGACGCCATCACGCGATATCGCCGATGGTCTCGTCGAGAGCGTCGACGATGACGTCGATTTCCGCCTCGCTGACGATGAAGGGCGGGGTGATCTGGATATGGTCGCCGCCCTGGCCGAAATTGGCGCCGGGAACGCCGCCGCCGACGATGACGCCACGATCCTTCATGCCCGCGACAAGCCGCGAGGTGAAGTTCTTCTCGGCCGGGAACGGCGCGCGGGTCGCACGGTCGGCGACGAATTCGACGCCGCCGTAGAGGCCGCGACCGCGCACCTCGCCGATGCAGGCATGGCGCTGCTGCAGCGCGTCCAGCCGGTCGTGCAGATACTTGCCGATCGTGCCGGCGCGCGTGAACAGGCCCTCCTTCGACATGATGTCGAACACCTGCTGGCCGATGAAGCACGAGGTCGGATGACCACTATAGGTGAAGCCGTGCACGAAGCGCTTACGGCTGTCGCGGAAGAAGTCGGTGATCTTGTCGTTGATCAGCACGGCGCCGAGCGGCGCGTAGCCGCTGCCGATCGCCTTGCCGCAGGTGATCATGTCGGGAACGACGTCCCAGTCCTCGATCGCGAACGGCCGGCCGGTGCGGCCATAGCCGGCCAGAACCTCGTCGGCGACGAACAGGATGCCGTAGCGGTCGCAAATCTCGCGGATGCGCTTGTAGTAGTCGGGACGCGGAACCAGGCCCGAAGCGGTGGTGCCGACGATGGTCTCGGCGAAGAAGGCAGAAACGGTCTCCGGTCCCTCGAGGTTGATCGCGCGCTCCAGTTCGTCGGCGCAGTCGAGCGTGCAGCCGCCCTTGTCCTTGCAATAGGCGCAGCGATATTCGTAGGGCGGTGCGATGTGGATCACCGGCAGCATGTAAGGCGTGTAGGGCGCGCGCCAGCTGGTGCGGCCCGACAGCGACAACGTCGCGATCGTCACGCCGTGATAGCTCTGCCAGCGCGAGATGATCTTCTGGCGCTGCGTGTCACCGCGCTCCAGATGATACTGGCGGGCGAGCTTCAGCGCCGTCTCGTTGGCCTCGGAGCCGCCGGAGACGAAATAGACCGACTGCATCCCCTTCGGCGCGACGGAGAGGATCGACTTGCCGAACTCTTCCTGCCAGGGCGTCGTGAACTGGGCCGAATAGGCGAAGGTCACCTTGTCGCCGGCCGCCGCCAGCGCCTGGTAGATCTCGGTGCGGCCATGGCCGATACCGACCACGCCGGCGCTGCCCATGCCGTCGAGATAGGCCTTGCCGTCCGCGTCATAGAGATAGACGCCTTCGCCGCGGACGGCGGTCGGGAGCTCGGCTGCATAATCCCGGGAAAATATCGACGACACCTGGCTCTCCTGCTGGGCGTGCGCCACCCATGCGGCGGCGACTCTCCTGCCGTCCGTTTCGCCGTCTCACGACAGCCTGGCGGACGCCGCGCAAGATCCTGCGAGTTAGAACTAGTGTCAATATCGATTATTGATAAAATGGCAGCCGAAAAGGACAGGAAATTGCCTGCCACCCTGAGCCGCAGCCTGAGACAGGAATCGCGCACAGGATGCGGGACGACGGAACGCTCGGCCTAGTCGTGGTCGGAATATCGTTTATTGTTAGTTTTCAACACCCGACAGGCAAACGATCCGCTCGGAACTGGCTGGAGCGCATGAAGGCAAGCTACGCTTGGAGGCCGGCGTCGCGGGAAACGATTCCCGCCGCATGGCCAGCGACAGAACGACCGACGGACGGGCGCCGCCTCGGCGCCACCTCTCACCCGCCGCGTACAGGAACGATCCGATGATGGGCCGCCAGACCAAGAAGCCCGTATCCGGTGATACGCATGCCAGTCTCGAAGCCGAGATCGGCGACGCGTTGCGCAGCGCCATCCTGGATGGTGAATTCGCCCCAGGCGTGCGCCTGATCGAGCTGGAGCTCGCCACCCGCTTCAACGTCAGCCAGGGCACGATCCGCGCCGCGCTGAAGTTCCTGCAGGCCGAGGGCCTGGTCGAGTACCGGCCCCGGCGCGGCAATTTCGTCATCACCGTCGAGAAGAGCGACGTCTACGAGATCTCGATGCTGCGCGAGGCGCTGGAATCGCTCGGCGCGCGCCTCGCCGCCAAGCGGATCGACGACCAGGGCCGCGAGGCGCTGGAAGAACTGCTGCAGGCAATGCGGACGGCCGCGCGCACCGGCAACCGGGCGCGGCTGACCGAACTAGACTTCGACTTCCACCGCACCGTGATCGAGATCTCCGGCCACCGCCGCCTGATGGAGGTCTACAACCGGCTCGAGGGTCAGACGCGGATGTTCCTGCGTCTGACGGACAAGTTCTACCACGATCCGCTCGACATCATCGAGCTGCACGAGCCGCTGGTGAACGCCATCTGTAGCGGCGACGCCGAGGCCGCTTTCCAGCTCGCCAACCGGCACGCAGACGCCGATGCCGAGGAACTGATCGAGAGCATGCGCTGATCCGCCTGCCGAAGCGGAACCTTCCGCTGCGGCATATGCAATCTAAGGCATTGACTGAAAAGACGTTATTCCGACGCGTCGGGTCAGCCGGCCCCGAGCCGGCCAATCCGATTGACCGGCCATTCCGCCTATGAGAGCCTGCGTTGCGAGCCGCAAAGAGACGCGCTGAAGCGACTGGCTCCGGGAGGAATGCGCCATGAGAAAATTGCCCATTCTGGCTACCCTTGCCCTGGTTCTGATGGCCGGGGCCGCCCATGCCGACACGTCCGGCAAGAAGATCGCCTTCTCCAACAACTACGCCGGCAATTCCTGGCGTCAGGCGATGCTGAAGAGCTACGACATCATTACCAAGAAGGCGGTCGCCGACGGCATCGTCGCCGCGTCCGACGTCTTCACCACCGCCGATCAGGAAGTGCCGACCCAGGCGGCGCAGATCCAGAACCTGATCCTGCAGGGCTATGACGCCATCGTCATCAACGCCGGCTCGCCCGACGCCCTCAACGGCGCCGTCAAGCAGGCCTGCGACGCCGGCATCGTCGTCGTTTCCTTCGACGGCATCGTCACCGAACCCTGCGCCTACCGGGTCGTCGTCGACTTCAAGGCGATGGGCAAGGAACAGGTCGCCCAGATGGCGAAGTTCCAGCCCAAGGGCGGCAATCTCCTCGAGATCCGCGGCCTCGCCGGCACCTCGATCGACGAGGAGATCCACGCCGGCATCCTCGAAGGAATCGCCGCCAACCCGCAGTTCAAGATCGTCAATTCGGTCACCGGCAACTGGGACCAGACGACGGCACAGAAGGCCGTCGCCACCGTGCTGCCCTCGCTGCCCGAGATCGTCGGAATCGTCGACCAGGGCGGCGACGGCTATGGCGCGGCCCAGGCCTTTGCCGCCGCCGGCAAGCCGCGCCCGACCATCATTCTCGGCAACCGCCAGGACGAGTTGGCCTGGTGGAAGGAGCAGAAGGCCAAGGACGGCTACCAGACGTGGTCCTCGTCGATCGCGCCGGGCGTCTCCTCGCTCGCCTTCTGGGTCGCCCAGCAGGTGCTCGACGGCCGCACCGACATCCCGCACGACCTGCTGGTGCCCTACCTCGCCTTCACGCAGGAAGACTTCGAGGCGGCCCTGCCGAACATCCCCGAGGGCGGCGTGGCCACGCATGAATACACGCAGGCCGACGCGATCGCGGCGATCAAGGCCAACATCAAGTAGGCCGGGATCTCGCCCTCCCTCTGTCTGGGTGAATGCGGGTTGGAATGTCCGAGGGTAGCTCTGCCATCGTGAGGCTGGACGGCGTCGAAAGACATTTCGGCGCCGTCCGCGCGCTCGACGGCGTCGACCTCACGGTCGATGCCGGCGCCTGCGTCGGGCTGGTCGGCCACAACGGCGCCGGCAAGTCGACGCTCATGCATATCCTGGCCGGCAGCGGCCGGGCCGATCGCGGCCGCATCACCATCGCCGGCCACGAGGAGACCGCCTATTCCGTGGCGCGGGCGCAGAAGCTCGGGATACGCTGCGTGTTCCAGGAACTGTCGCTCTGCCCCAACCTGACGGTGGCGGAGAATGCGCGCATCACGCATGCGTCGCTGCGTGGCATCGGCTGGCGCAGGCGGTCGGCCGCCCTCATCCGCGCCAAGCTCGACGAGATCTTCCCGGGTCACGGCATCGACCCGTCCGACGTCGTCGGCGACCTCGCCATCGGCCAGCGCCAGATGGTCGAGGTGGCGCGCGCCTTCACCGTCACCGACGACCCGCTCCATCTCGTCATCCTCGACGAGCCGACCTCGTCGCTCGACGCCCATACCGCGGGACAATTGCTCGCCTTCGTGCGCCGCGCCGTCGGCCAGGGCATCAGTTCGATCCTGATCTCGCACATGCTGGGCGAGATCCTCTCCACCTGCGATCAGGTCGTCGTCATGCGCGACGGCAAGGTGGTCGCGACCGACATGGCCGCCGCGTTCGACCGCGACCGCCTGGTGGCGACGATGGGCGGCGCCAAGCACCGCGACAAGGCCGGCGCCGCCGCCCGAGCCCGCGGCGAGACGCCGGTCATGGTGCAGGCCCGGCCGCGCGGCCAGGCCGCCGGCGCCGAACTGGTCGCGCATCAGGGCGAGGTCATCGGCCTTGCCGGCCTCGCCGGCCACGGCCAGACCCGGCTGCTGCTCGACATCTACCGCGCCTCGACCGCGCGCAGGGCCGGCGTCGCGGTCAGCGCCCCGGTTTCGCTCGTCGCCGGCGACCGCCAGACCGACGGCATCTTTCCGCTGTGGTCGATCGCCGAGAACATCGGCATCCGCTCGCTCGCCAGTCTCCGGCGCGGGCTGCTGCTTTCCCCCGAGCGCGAGGCGGCGCTGGCCCGCGCCTGGCAACAGAAGATCGGCATCCGCACGCCGGATCTAGACAACAACATCCTGTCGCTCTCAGGCGGCAACCAGCAGAAGGTGCTGTTCGCTCGCGCCCTCGGCTCGGACGCCGGCATCGTGCTGATGGACGATCCGATGCGCGGCGTCGACATCGGCACCAAGCTTGAGGTCTACGACCTCATCCGCGAAGAGGCCCGCAAGGGCCGCACCTTCCTCTGGTACACGACCGAGATGGACGAGCTGGAGAACTGCGATCACGTCTATGTCTTCCGCAATGGCCGCATCGTCGCCGACCTCGCGCAGAGCGAGCTGACCGAGGAGAAGGTGATCCAGTCCTCCTTCGAAGAAGACGGACCGGAAGCCGCGCGGGAGCATACCCGATGAGCGCCGCCGCCCCTCCTTCCGAGCCGCTCGCCCGCGCCGGCTGGCGCTCGCCGGCCTTCGCCCGCGCGCTCCGCGCCCTGCTGCCGGCGCTGTCGCTGGTGCTGATCCTGATCGCGATCGCCTATCTGAACCCGCGCGCGATCAGCTATTTCGGCTTCTCGCTGATGCTCAATCTGGCGATCCCGATCGCGCTCGCGACAATCGCGCAGATGTTCGTCATCACCGTCAACGAGCTCGACCTGTCGATCGGCACCTTTGTCGGCTTCGTCGGCTGCGTCACCGCCACCTGGCTTCGCGATGCGCCGCTCCTCGGCATCGTCGTCCTGCTCGGTTCGATCGGCGTCTATGCCGCCCTCGGCGCGCTGATCCACCTGCGCAACCTGCCGTCGATCGTCGTGACGCTCGGCATGAGCTTCGTCTGGCAGGGATTGGCCGTGCTCATGCTGCCGAAACCAGGCGGCAAGGCGCCGGACTGGCTGCAGGGCTTCATGAGCCTGAAGCCGCCCTTCGTGCCGTTCCCGATCATCGCGGCGGTCGTCATCGCGCTCGGCGTGCATGTCGCGCTGATGCGGACCTCCTACGGCGCCGTGCTGCGCGGCACCGGCGGCAACGCCCAGGCGATCCGCCGGGCCGGCTGGTCGATCCTGAAGACCAAGGTGACGATGTTCGCGTTGACGGGCCTGTTCGGCGTTCTGTCCGGCATGGCGCTGGTCGGCATCACCACATCCGCCGACGCCAATCTCGGCAACGGCTACACGCTGCTTGCGATCGCCGGCGTCATTCTCGGCGGCGGCGAGTTCGTCGGCGGCCGCGTCTCGCCGATCGGCGCCGTCATCGGCGCGCTGACGCTGGCGCTCGCCGCCTCGCCGCTGCTGACCTTCATGCATATTCCGCCCGACTGGCAGGTGGCGGCCAACGGCGCCATCCTGATCATCGTGCTGGCGGCGCGCGCCCTGATCAGCCGCCGGGAGGGCGACCGATGAACGGCATCAACACCCTTCTCGCCCGGCCCTGGATCTGGTCGTTCATCGGCGCGCTGGTGGTCTGGCTCGCGGCCATCACCTTCACCGGCGGCTATGGCGCCGGCGGCATGATCACGGCGGCGCTGTCGCTCGCCGTCTTCATGGTCATCGTCGGCATCGGCCAGATGTTCGTCATCACGCTCGGCCCCGGCAATGTCGACCTGTCGCTGCCGGCCAATATCGGCCTCGCCAGCGCCGTCGCCATGAAAGTGATGGGCGGCAGCAATGCGATGATCGCCGTCGGCTTGGTGGCGGCGCTGGCGAGCGGCACGGCGGTCGGCGCCGCCAACTACCTCCTCATCCGCGTGCTGCGCATCCCGCCGATCATCGCCACCCTGTCGTCAAGCTTCATCGTCCTGTCGATCGACATCGCCTATGGCCGCGGCCTGCAAATCAAGCCGCCGCCCGCCTTCGCCGATTTCACCAACATCCAGATCCTCGGCATCCCGATCCTCGCCATCGGCGGCGTCCTCTTCGCCTTCCTCGCCGGCATCGCCCTGCAGCGCATGATCTATGGCCGCTCGGTGCTGGCGATCGGCCAGAACATGCGCGCCGCCTGGCTCGCCGGCATTCCGGTCGAGCGCATCCGCTTCCTGACCTACACGCTGTCCGGCGCGCTCGGCGGCATCAACGGCGCCCTGCTCGCCGGCTATTTCCGCGGCGCCAGCGTCGATATCGGCAACGAATATCTGCTGAGCTCGATCGCCGTCGTCGTCATCGGCGGCACCTCGGTCGCCGGCGGCAAGGCCAACGTGCCGGGGATCTGGGGCGCCTCGCTGTTCCTGGTCCTGCTGCTCACCATGCTCAACACCTTCGGCGTCAGCGCCGGCGTGCGCCTGCTTCTGACCGGCCTCATCATCGTCGGCGTCATCACCGCCGCTGGAGGCCAGGCCGCGCAGCGCTGAACAGCCCTCGCCGCGACCCGCGTTCGGCGGAAACCGGCATCGATGTTGACTTATGGTCCGGGGGCTGGTTTCACCTTTTGACCGAACAAACAAATTCCAATGAGCCACCAAGGGGGGCCTACTGATGAAGTTCCTGACTGCCGCCGCGATCGCGACCCTCGCCTTCGTCCAGCCCGCCCTCGCGCGCGACGTCACCGTCGATGTCACTGCCATCGTCGAGCATCCCGCGCTGGACGCGGTGCGCGACGGCGTCAAGGACGCACTCGGCGAGGCCGGCTTCAAGGTCGGCGAGAACCTGACCTTCAATTACGAGTCGGCCCAGGGCAATCCCGGCACCGCCGCGCAGATCGCCCGTCAGTTCATCGGCAACGGCCCGGACGTGATCGTCCCGATCTCGACTCCGTCGGCGCAGGCCGTGGTTTCCGCCACGCGCGACATCCCGATCGTCTTCTCCGCCGTCACCGATCCGGTCGGCGCGCAGCTCGTCAAGCAGCTGCAGAAGCCGGGCGGCAACGTCACCGGCCTCTCCGACCTGTCGCCGGTCGCCGACCACGTCGCGCTGATCAAGGAAATCATCCCCTCGGTGAAGACCATCGGCGTGCTGTTCAACCCGGGCGAGACCAACTCGGTTACGCTGGTCGAGCTGCTGAAGAAGTATGGCGCCGAGCAGGGCATCGCCGTCGTCGAGTCGCCCGCCACCCGTTCGTCGGAAGTGCAGAACGCCGCCCGCGCGCTTTCCGGCCGCGTCGACGCGATCTACGTGCCGACCGACAACACCATCGTCTCGGCGCTGGAATCGGCTGTCGCCGTCGCCGTCGAAAGCAAGCTGCCGCTCTTCACCGCCGACACAGAATCGGTCTCGCGCGGCGCCGTCGCGGCGCTCGGCTTCAACTACTATGACGTCGGCAAGCAGACCGGCGCCATCGTCGTGCGCATCCTGAACGGCGAAAAGGCCGGCGACATCGACATCAACGTCGCCGCCGGCACCGATCTGGTGATCAACCCGGCCGCCGCCGAGAAGATCGGCCTGACGCTGCCCAAGTCGATCATCGACCGCGCCACCAAGGTCATCAAGTAATCAAATGGAAGGCCCGGCCCCGCGCCGGGCCTTCCCTTTGCGTTCACGCGGCGGTACATGCCGCGTCCAGCATCGACACAAGACCAGGCCGCTCGTCGACGATCGGTCTGCCTCAGCGGAAGGGCCGCATTCGTGAGCCTCATTGCCTTTCTCGGCGCGGTTGAACTCGGCCTCGTCTTCGCCTTCGTGGCGCTCGGCGTCTACCTGGCGTTCCGCATCCTCGACTTCCCGGACCTGACGGTCGACGGCTCGTTCCCGCTCGGCGCAGCGGTTGCGGCCGTGCTGATCATCGCCGGCTGGAACCCGTGGCTCGCCACCGCCGTCGCCATGGCGGCGGGCGCCGCCGCCGGCCTCGTCACGGCAACGCTCAACGTCAAGTTCCGCATCCTGAACCTGCTCGCCTCGATCCTCACGATGATCGCGCTGTTCTCGGTCAATCTGCGCGTGATGGGCAAGCCGAACGTCGCGCTGATCAACCAGGACACGATGCTGACGCCGTTCTTCGGCCACGGCCTTTCCGAATTCTATGTCCGCCCGCTCTTCGTCGGCGTGCTGGTCGTCATCGCCGTCTTCCTGGTCTGGCGTTTCCTCGCCAGCGACCTCGGCCTCGCCATGCGGGCGACGGGCGCCAATCCGCGCATGGCGCGGGCGCAGGGCGTCAACACCAGCCTGCACATCTATCTCGGCATGGCGCTTTCCAACGCGCTCGTCGCGCTCGGCGGCTCGCTGTTCGCCCAGACCAACGGCTTCGCCGACGTGACGTCGGGCGTCGGCACCATCGTCGTCGGCCTCGCCGCGGTGATCATCGGCGAGACGCTGTTCCATTCGCGCCTGATCATCTGGGCGCTGATCGGCTGCGTCATCGGCTCGGTGCTCTACCGCATCGCCATCCAGTTGGCGCTTTCGAGCGACATCCTCGGCCTCAAGGCCTCGGATCTCAACCTCGTCACCGCCGTGCTCGTCGCCGCCGCGCTCGTCCTGCCACGCCTTCGCCGCGGGAGGGCCACGGCATGATCGAGCTTTCCAACCTCTCCGTCGTCTTCGGACGCGGCACGCCGCTCGAAAAGCAGGCGCTGTCCGGCCTCGACCTCGCCATCGAGGCGGGTTCCTTCGTCACCGTCATCGGCTCGAACGGCGCCGGCAAGTCGACCATGCTCGGCGTGCTGGCCGGCGACGTCATCCCGACCTCGGGCCGCGTCGCCATCGGCGGCCGCGACGTCACCCGCATCGCCACCGCCCAGCGCGCCAAATATGTCGCCCGCGTCTTCCAGGACCCGCTGACCGGCAGCTGCGGCGCGCTGACGATCCAGGAAAACCTGGCGCTCGCCGCCGCGCGCGGCAGCCGTCGCGGCTTCGGCCTCGCCATCGGCAGCAACCGGCGCGACGAATTCCGCTCGCGCGTCTCGGAGCTGAAGCTCGGCCTCGAGAACCGCATGGACGACCGGATGGACCTGCTCTCCGGCGGCCAGCGCCAGGCGCTGTCGCTGGTGATGGCGACGCTCGCTGGCAGCGAGGTGCTGCTGCTCGACGAGCATACCGCCGCGCTCGACCCCGGCATGGCCGAGTTCGTGATGGAGCTGACCCAGTCCCTGGTCGAGAAGCACAAGCTCACGACGATGATGGTCACGCATTCGATGCGCCAGGCGCTCGATTACGGCACCCGCACCGTCATGCTGCATGGCGGCAAGGTCATTCTCGACGTGGTCGGCGACAACCGCAAAAACCTGACGATCGAGGACCTGATCGAGATGTTCCGCAGGGCCCGCGGCGGCCAGACGCTCGACGACGATGCGCTGCTGGTGAGCTGAGGCGTCGAACATTCGTCCGACGACCCTGCCCGCACCATTCCGAATGCCCGCCTGAAGACCCTCACCCCCGCCATCTCCCGCAAGCGGGAGAGGGGGCGCCCCCCCTGCGGCCTCGAAGTCGATGACGGACGCCGGCCAAAAGGCCCTCGCCCGCTCGCGGGAGAGGGTTGGGTGAGGGGCTTGCTTTTCCCGCCTCTCGGGGCGCGTGAAGTTCGCTGAACCGGCGTCATCCTCCCCTTCGCGAGGAGGACGGCGGAGTTGGACGCGGTGCGTCCGCCTTCAGCGAACCGCCCTGCCCTTGCCGGCCTCGCCGACGCAGCGAAGTCCGCTGGCCGCGCCGATGCCCCAGAACAGCGAGCTGCAGTTCCGGCACGTGCCGCAGCCGCTCGGCGCGGCGGAAGCCGGGCTGGTCGTCGGGCTGGCCATGTCGAAAATCTCCGCTCGTTGCATGAGCGCAATCATCGCCGGACCGGGCGCGACTTCCAAGAAACGGAATTGCCGGCGCCGCCCGGTTCCTTGGAACAGGCGACGCCGGATCGGGCGAAAGGCGTTATGCCGGCACTGCCTCGAACGTTTCCGGCTGGACCGGCCCGCCCGTCTCGATGGACTTGTAGGCTGCCTCGACCAGCGCGAAGGTGTTGAGATTGTCGTGGCCGGAGGTCGCCGGAACGCTGCCCGCGTCGAGGCTGTCGAGCCAGTGGCGCTGGGTCGAGACGACGCTATCCTGGATCAGCAGCCAGGGCTCGCCGCCCCAGGAGAGCGGCTTCGGCTTGGCGATCTCGGTGAAATTGCCTTCCGGCGAGGTGACGACCAGCCGGCAATCGGCCTCGACCCGGATCGAACCCTTGGTGCCTTCGAAGTGGATCAGCGTCTGCGGGAACAGGTCCGGCTCCTGCCGGCTCGCATAGCTGCATTCGGAAACGCTGACGGCGCCGTTGGCATGGCGCATCATCACCGTCGCCTGGTCCTCGCCATTGATGCCCTGCTTGATCGCCTGGCCAAGGCAATAGACGCTCGTCGCCTCGCCCATGAAGACGCGCGCGACGTCGAGCACATGCACGCCGATATCGAGCAGCACGAAGCGATCGACCTCGGCCAGATAGGGCTGGCCCTTGTAGATGTCATAGCCGGTGCGGAAGGCGAAACGGCCCCAGGTCGGTTCGCCCAGCGCGCCCGAGCGGGCGATCTCGGCGGCGCGCAGCAGCGGTGCCTGGAAGCGGAAGTTCTCATGCACCATCAGCGGCCGGCCGGCCTTGTCCATGGCGTCGACCAGCGCGCAGCAATCGGCCCAGTCGGGCGCCAGCGGCTTCTGCACGACCGCGGCCACGCCATGTCGGGCGCAGGCCTCGACCAGCGCCCGGTGCGACGGCGCCGTGGTGACGATGTCGACGAAATCGGGCTTCTCCGTCGCCAGCATCTTCTCGAAATCGGTATAGAAGGCCGGAATGTTGAAATCGGCCGCGGCGGCTGCCGCCTTCTCGCCGTCGACGTCGCAGACCGCCACGATTTCAGCGCGGTCGGCGAGTTCGCCCCAGGCGTTCAGATGGTTGCGCGCGAAAAAACCGCACCCGACAAGGGCGCCCCTCCGAAGTGTCATCGTCTCTCTCCCTCGTCTTGTCAGGCTGCGCCGGCGGCATCCCAGGATGCGCCACGACCGGTCCCGTTGGCGCGTCGGACCGGCCCGCAGTTTTCCCGTCAAGTCGAGCAGTCGGCCGCGCCAACGTCAAGCGGACACGGCCGGAATTCGAGGGGGAGAACCGATGGTTCAGTCGCGAAAGAGGTCGACGGAAAAGCGTTTCGAGATGCCGAGGCCGACGGTGAACTGGTTCTCGCTGCCGGCGGTCGCCACGATCGGCGAGTCCTTGGCGTCGCCGACGAAGCGGTCATAGCCGGCATCCGCGTTCAGGAACCAGTCCGGCTTGAACTCGTAGCGCGCCGACGCCTTGAGGCCGACCGAATAGATGCCGCCGCCGGCGTCATAGGCGGCGAGGTTACCGCCGCTGGCGATGCTCTCGGCCTCCGAGACGTTGAAATAGGTGCCGGTGAAGCCGCTGGAGCCGAAATTCGCGCGTGGTCCGATCTTGAGTTCGACCTGCTTGGTCGGGCGGACGATGGCGTCGGCGCCGAAGCTGCCGACGACGCCGCTCGCCTCGCCGAAGGCGCCGCGGATCTCGCCCAGCACTTCCGCGCCATAGACGGGATCGAAATTGAACTCATAGCCGGCCTTGACGCCGAGCTCATAGGTCGCGTCGAGTTTTCGCGTGCCGGCGAGGCCCGGCTCGTCGCTGGGGTCGCGCTCGCCGATGATGCGGAAGGACGGCCCGAAATTCAGCGCCGTCTTCGGGCCGCCGCCGAGCTCGAACACGCCGGGCAGGCGGAAATAGGACATCGAAACGATCGGATAGGGCGAGAACAGCAGGTCCTTCGAGCCGAGGAAGCGGGGCTCGACCTTGCCGCCGGCGCCGAGCTCGATGACGAGGTCGACATCGCCATAGGGACGCCGCTCGGCGGCATGGGCGGAAACAATGACGGCGAGGGAAAGAAGAGAGGCAGCCAGCGCGCTGGCGGTCTGACGTCGCATCAAGGCAGGATTACTCCGGAACGCATACTCGACTGGCAAGGCGCCCCGGACTGCAATCGCCGCCCGAACGTCTTGGTTAATCTCGTATGGCCAAAGCTGCTGAAGATTGTGTTACGACGCCGTCACTACCACGAGGCGCAATGGCGTCGCCGGACCGCTTGCCGCCGCATGAACTTGCGTATCCAATGGAGCCCTCGCAGCTGATCGATCGGATCCAGCATGCCCTCGATAGCCCCGACCGCGCCGCTCCATCGCATCGAGCAGGATTCGCTCGGTCCGGTCTCCGTCCCCGCCGACGCCTATTACGGCGCGCAAACCGCCCGCGCGATGGAGAATTTCCAGATCTCCGGCACGCCGATCCGCCATTTTCCGGAGCTGATCCGCGCGCTCGCCATGGTCAAGCTCGCTGCCGCGCGCGCCAACCGGCAGCTGGGCGATCTCCCGGACGAGAAATTCGCGGCGATAGAGCAGGCCTGCCTTGAGATCATCGCCGGCCGGTTCGACGACCAGTTCTTGCTCGACGTCTTCCAGGGTGGCGCCGGCACCTCGACCAACATGAACGCCAACGAGGTGATCGCCAATCGGGGGCTGGAGATCCTCGGCGAGCCGCGCGGCCACTACGCGACGCTGCACCCCAACAACGACGTCAACCTGTCGCAATCGACCAACGACGTCTATCCAACCGCGATCCGGCTGGCGCTGCTGATGAGCTATGGCCGCCTCTCCGAGGCGCTCGAGCGGCTCGCCCTTGCCTTCGACGCCAAGGGGAGTGAGTTCGCCAGCATCATCAAGCTCGGCCGCACCCAGCTGCAGGACGCCGTTCCGATGACGCTCGGCCAGGAGTTCCAGGCCTTCGCGGTCACGCTGCGCGAGGACGAACAGCGGATCGAGGAGGCGTCGCGACTGCTGCTCGAGGTCAATCTGGGCGGCACCGCCGTCGGCACCGGGATCACCGCCGACCCCGCCTATGCAGCGATCGTCGTGCGCGAACTCGGCATGCTGACGAACCGGCCCTTCGTCGTGTCGCAGAACCTGATCGAGGCCTGCTGGGACACCGGCGCCTTCGTCCTGTTCTCCGCCACGCTGAAGCGGACGGCAGTGAAGCTGTCGAAGATCGCCAATGATCTACGCCTGCTGTCGAGCGGCCCGCGCGGCGGCATCGGCGAGATCAACCTGCCGCCCGAGCAGCCGGGCTCCTCGATCATGCCGGGCAAGGTCAATCCGGTCATCCCGGAGGTGGTGAACCAGGTGGCGTTCCATGTCATCGGCGCCGACCTGACGGTGACGCTGGCCGCCGAGGCGGGCCAGCTGCAGCTCAACGCCATGGAGCCGGTGATCGTCTTCAGCCTGCTGCAATCGCTGTCGCTGATGACCAACGCAATCGACACGCTAACGACGAAATGCGTCACCGGCATCACCGCCAATCCGGAGACCTGCCGCAAGAACCTCGAGGCGAGCACGGCGCTCGCCACCGGACTGGTCTCGCTGATCGGCTACGAGCGGGCCGCCCAGCTCGCCAAGGAGATCCTGGCCACCGGCAAGACCTTGCGCGAACTCCTCGCCGAGGACCCGCTGCTGCCGGACGAACTGATCGACCAGGTCTTCGATCTCGACGCGCTGACGCGGCCATCGCGATTGCGGCGGCGGCCGCCTGTCGCGAGGTCCTGACGAAGCCGTGGTCGGCGGCACGCACCCGCATCCAGCCTGCTCCGGCGGAGCCTCTACCAGAGGAAGGAAGAGGGAGACGCCAGGATTGTGAAGTCCCCCTGATTGACTGGAACCAGTTCAAAGGAATTTCCTAAATAAGTATTTTCCATCCTTAAACATTGGATTTGGCAATTACCATGTCGTAAGGCAATATTGCCGTTCTGGTGACACTGGACCCCTGGGGGAAATGCAGATGCTTGCTAGGTCAAGCGGCGCCGGCTTGCGGGCGATCGGGTTCATCTTGCTCGCGGCAACCTCTCTCGCCACGACGACGATATCGGTTCGAGCGGCGGAAACGCCGACGACGCAGGCGCCGGCTCCGGAGAGCCCAGCGCCGGCCCAGCCCGCTCCAGCCGCGGCCGCGCCCGCCGAGGCGCCCTCTGACGAGGCCGCCCCGAGCGACGTGTTCACGCAGGACGAACTGCGCAAGCTCCTGGCGCCCATCGCGCTCTACCCGGATGCGTTGCTGGCGCAACTGCTTCCCGCCTGCGCCTATCCGGTTGATATCGTGCAGGCTTCCCGCTGGATCGGCAAGAACAAGGCCGCCGTCGCCAAGGGCGACTTCTCCGGCGCCGATACGCAGGGCTGGGACCCGACCGTCAAGGCGCTGGTCCGCTTCCCTGATATCATCGCCAAGCTGAACGACGACCTCGACATGACGACGGATCTCGGCGACGCCTTCGTGAACCAGCCGGACGACGTCGCCGCCATGATCCAGACGCTGCGCCTGGAAGCGCAGAAGGCCGGATCGCTCAAGACCACCAAGGAACAGAAGGTCACCGTCCAGGAACAGGGTGGCAACCAGTATGTCGCCATCGAGCCGGCCGATCCGGGCGTCATCTATGTGCCGACCTATGATCCGGCAACGGTCTATTACGACAATGGCGGCGCGCTCGCGGCGGGGGTCATCGGTTTCGGCACCGCCGTCGCCGTCGGCATCGCCATCGACAATGCCTGGGACTGGGGGCATGGCTGGGTCTACCCGCCGCGCTGGCCGGGCTATCCGGGCTATCGCCCGGGCGGCGGCAACAACATCAACATCGGCAACGACATCAACATCGGCGGTGGCATGCGCCCCTGGCGTCCCGACGGCGACCGCTACCGGCCCGGCCAAGGCAGCAAGCCCGGCCTCGCCAATCGCCCGCACGGACCGGGCGGCGGCAGCCACCCCGGGGTGGGCAATCGTCCGGGCCTCGATCGCCCGAATGCCGGCAACCGCCCGGATATCGGCAATCGCCCGAACGCGGGCAATCGTCCGGATCGTCCGGATCGCCCGGCTGTCGCCAACAAGGGGCAGCGCCCCGCCGGCGGCGCCAACAAGGCGGTGAAAAAGCCCGCCAAGGACACCGCCTTCAGCAACGCCAAGGTGGGCGGCAAGGGATCCAAGGCGATCTCCAACCGCGGCGCCTCCAGCCGGAAGTCACCGCCCAGGCCGCAGGCCCATTCCGGCGGCGGGCGACCGCAGCAGATGCACCGCGGCGGAGGCGGACGGCCCCAGATGCATCGCGGCGGCGGCGGTGGTCGTCAGATGCATCGTGGCGGACGCGGTCGGCACTGAGGAGAACGGTCATGCAGAAGAAAGCCCTGTCCACGCTTGGCGCCCTGCTTGCCGGCGTCGTCCTCTTCAGCCATCAGGCCCGCGCGCAGGAAGTCTTTCCCTCGCCGGAGGCCGCTTCCACCGCCCTCGTCGCCGCCGCCAAGGCGCCGGAAAGGGGCATGCTCGACAAGATCTTCGGTGACGGCGCCAGGGAACTGATCGCGTCCGGCGACGAGGCGGTCGACAAGCAGCGTCTGTCCGATTTTCTGGTGCTCGCGGGCGACGGCAGCGCGGTCACCGACGGCGACGGAGGAGCCAAGGTGCTGACCTACGGCGCCGATCATTGGCCGTTCCCGATTCCGCTGAAGCAGGTCGCGGGCGGCTGGGCCTTCGACCTCGACGCCGGCAAGGAACGGATCGCCGACATGACGATCGGACAGAACGAGTTGGTGGCGATCGGCGCCTGCGCGGACTACGTCGCCGCGCAGAACGAATATTTCCGCACGCTGCACGACAACCAGCCGGTCCAGCAGTTCGCCCGCCGTCTGGTCAGCTCGGATGGCCGGCATGACGGCCTCTACTGGGCGCCCGAGACCGCGACCGACCGCAGCCCGCTTGGAGACCGGATCGTCGCCGCTGCCGTGCGGACCAGCAGCGATCCCTCCGTTCCCGGCTCCTACCACGGCTATCGCTATCGCATCCTGACGCGGCAGGGCCCCGCCGCGCCGGGCGGTGCCTACAATTATCTGGTCAAGGACAGGATGCTGGCCGGATTCGCGCTCGTCGCCTATCCCGAGACCTGGGGCGAGACGGGCATCATGACGTTCCTGTGCGACCAGCGCGGCGACGTCTACCAGCGCAACCTCGGCGCCACGACCAGCCGCGTCGCGCCGCAGATCCGCAGCTTCAATCCTGGCCCCGATTGGGAGCGCGTCGAGCGCTAGGCCGAAACGAAGCGACGGCGCGGGCTCGAAAGAGCCTGCGCCGTCGCCTTGCATTCCTTGGCCGTCAGACCGGCTTTCCGGTCGCCGCCGGCGTGTCCTTCGTCTTCCGCGCCGAGCGCCAGTCCGCCAGCCGGCGGACCGCGACATAGAACAGCGGCACGAAGAAGATGCCGATCGTCGTCGCCGCCAGCATGCCGCCCATCACGCCGGTGCCGACAGCGTTCTGCGCGCCGGAGCCTGCGCCGGTGGCGATCGCCAGCGGCAGGATGCCGAAGATGAAGGCGAGCGAGGTCATCAGGATCGGCCGCAGGCGCAGCCGCGCGGCACTGAGCGTCGCCTCGACCAGTTCCTTGCCCGCCGCCTGCTGGTCCTTGGCGAATTCGACGATCAGGATCGCGTTCTTGGCAGCGAGGCCTATCGTCGTGAGCAGGCCGACCTTGAAGTAGACGTCGTTCGCCTGTCCGAACAGCTTGGCGGCGACCAGCGCGCCGAGCACGCCGATCGGCACCGACAGCATGACCGAGAACGGGATCGACCAGCTCTCATAGAGCGCCGCCAGGCAAAGGAAGACGACCAGGATCGAGATCGCATAGAGCGCCGGCGCCTGGTTGCCGGAAAGCTGCTCCTGATAGGAAAGGCCCGTCCAGGAGGCGGTGAAGCCGCTCGGCAGCTTCTCGACCATGGCCAGCATCTCGTTCATCGCCGTGCCGGAGCTGACGCCGCTGCCGGCGGAGCCCTGGATGCTGACGGCCGAAACGCCGTTGTAGCGGTCGAGCTTGGGCGAGCCATAGGTCCAGTCCGTCGACACGAAGCTCGAGAACGGCACCATCTCGCCGCTGGCATTGCGGACGAACCAGTCGTTCAGATTGTCGGGCTGCATGCGGAAGGGCGCGTCGGCCTGCAGGTAGACCGGCTTGACCTTGCCGCGGTCGATGAAGTCGTTGACATAGCTGCCGGCGAACCCGACCGAGATCGTGTCGTTGATGTCGCCGAGATCGATGCCGAGGGCGCGCGCCTTGGCCTGGTCGATGTCGATCTTGAATTCGGCCTGATCCTCCTGCCCGCCCTGGCGGACGCCGCTCACCTTCGGGTTCTCGCGCGCCAGCGCCAGCAACTGGTCCCGCGCCGCCGCGAGCTGCTGCTGGCCGGCGCCGGCCGAATCCTGCAGATACATCTCGAAACCGTTCGAATTGCCGAGATTGGGCAGGGCCGGTGGCGACAGCGCGAAGACCTGCGCATCGCGGATCCCCGAGAACGCCGCCATCGCCCGGCCGGCGATCGCCGACGCGGACTGGTCCTTGGCCTTGCGCTCCTCGAAATCCTTCAGCTTGACGAAGGCCATGGCCGAGTTCTGGCCGCTGCCGTTGAAGCCGAAGCCGAGGGCGACGAAGACGCTGTCGACGGAGTCCTTTTCCTGGGTGAGGAAATGGTTCTCGACCTGCTTCACCACCTCCAGCGTCCGCGCGCTCGTCGCGCCGACCGGCAGCTGGATCGACGTCATCAGCACGCCCTGGTCCTCTTCCGGCAGGAAGGAGGTCGGCAGCTTGCTGAAGAGCACGGCGACGCCCGCGCACATCAGGAGATAGACGACGAAGGAACGCAGCGGCCGGCGGATGATGCCGTGCACGCCGCGCTGGTAGCGGTCAGCGCCGCGATCGAAGGTGCGGTTGAACCAGCCGAAGAAGCCCTTGCGCTCCATGTGTCCGCTCGACGGCTTCAACATGGTGGCGCAGAGCGCCGGCGTCAGCACCAGGGCGACGAAGACGGACAGCACCATGGCCGCGACGATCGTCACCGCGAACTGGCGGTAGATGACGCCGACCGAGCCGGAGAAGAAGGCCATCGGCACGAACACGGCCGACAGCACCAGGGCGATGCCGATCAGCGCGCCGGTGATCTCGCCCATCGACTTCTTCGTCGCCTCGCGCGGCGACAACCCCTCTTCCGCCATCACGCGCTCGACGTTCTCGACCACCACGATGGCGTCGTCGACGAGCAGGCCGATCGCCAGCACCATGGCGAACATGGTCAGCGTGTTGATCGAATAGCCCGCGAAGGAGAGCACGGCGAAGGTGCCGAGCAGCACGACCGGCACGGCGATCGTCGGGATCAGCGTGGCGCGGAAGCTCTGCAGGAAGATGAACATGACGATGAAGACGAGGACGACGGCCTCGATCAGCGTCTCGATCACCTTCTCGATCGAAAGCTTGACGAACGGGGTGGTGTCATAGGCCGTGACGACCTTGATGTTGGACGGCAGGCTCGCCGACAGCTTGGTGAGCACTTCCTCGACGCCAGCGGCCGTGTCGATGGCATTGGCGCCGGTGGCGAGGTTTATGCCAAAGCCGGCAGCGGGCAGGCCGTTGAAGCGCGAACTGCTGGTGTAGCTTTCCGAACCGATCTCGACGCGCGCGACATCGCTCAAATGGACGATCGAGCCGTCAGTGCTGGTCTTCAGGATGATGTTGCGGAACTGGTCCGGCGTCTGCAACTGGCTCTGCGCCGTGATCGTGACGTTGAGCTGCTGGCCCTCAATGCTGGGCAGCGCGCCGAGCTGGCCGGCCGAGATCTGCTTGTTCTGGGCCGCGATCGCCGTTGCGACGTCGCTCGGGATCAGCTGGTACTTGGCGAGCTTGTTCGGATCGAGCCATATGCGCATCGCGTATCCGGATCCGAAGACATTGACGTCGCCGACTCCGCTGACGCGCTTGATCGTGTCCTCGAAACGGCTGGAGAAATAGTCGCCGAGATCTTCTGACGACAGGCTGCCATCGGTCGAGACCAGCGCGCCAACCATCAGGATGCTGGAGGTCGACTTAGTCACCGTGATGCCCTGCGCCACAACCGCATCGGGCAGCTGCGACTGCACCAGCTGCAGCTTGTTCTGCACCTGCACCTGAGCGATGTCGGAATCGACGCCACTGGCGAAGGTGAGCTGCACCGAGGCCTGGCCGGAAGACGAGCTGGAAGCCGACATGTAGTCGAGATTCTCGAGCCCGGTCATGCCCTGCTCGATGATCTTGGTCACCGAATTCTCGATCGTCTCGGCGCTGGCGCCGGGATAGGTGGCGGAGATGCGCACCGTCGTCGGCGCGATCTCGGGATACTGGGCGATCGGCAGGTTGTAGATGCCGAGCAGGCCGCCCAGCATGACGACAATGGCGAGAACCCAGGCAAAGATCGGGCGGTCGATGAAGAAGCTGGCCATCGGATCAGCCTCCCGTCGCCGGGGCGGTCGCCGGCGCCGGCGTCTTGTCGTTCGTCTTGGCATCGGCCGGATGGGCGACGCCGGCGGCATCGAGCGTGACCTCGATCGGCGTCACGGCCTGGCCGTCGCCGATCTTCTGCAGGCCGTCGACGATCAGCCGGTCGCCGTCCGAGATGCCGTCCTCGATCAGCCAGTTCGAGCCGACCGATTGCAGCGTCTGCAGCACCCGGGTCTCGACCTTGCCATCCTTCGACACCAGCATCGCGGTGGCATCGCCCTTGGCGTTGCGGTTGACGGCGCGCTGCGGCACCAGGAAGGCGCCCTCGTCGGTGCCGAGATTGACCACGGCGCGGACATACATGCCGGGCAGCAGCATCCGCGTCGGATTATCGAAGCTGGCGCGCATCGAGAAGGTGCCGGTCGTCTCGTTGACGATCGCCTCGGTCGAGCGCAGCACGCCGGGCTGGTCATAGACGGCCGTGTCATTGAGCTTGAGCTGGACGCTCGGCGGGCCCTCGCCACGCTTCAGCCGCCCGCTGTCGATCAGGTTGCGGATACGGAACAGGTTGGTGCTGGAGTCGGTCAGGTCGACGTTGATCGGGTCGATCTCGCGGATGGTGGCGAGCGCGGTCGACTGGTTGGCGGTCACCAGCGCGCCCTCGGTCACGGCCGAGGTGCTGATCAGTCCGGAAATCGGCGCCACGACCTTGGTGTAGTCGAGGTTGATCTGGGCGGTGGCGAGCGCCGCTTCGGCGGCGGCGACGTCGGCCTTGGCCTGCGCCAGCGCCGCCTTGGCCTCGTCCAGGCTCTGCGCCGTCACCGTGTTCACGCCGACCAACTGGTTGTAGCGGTCGACCTTGGCCTGGGCGCTGGGCACGGCGGCCTGCGCCTTCTCCAGCGCGGCGGCGGCCGCGTCATAGGCGGCCTGATAGGGGCGCGGATCGATCTGATAGAGCAGGTCGCCGGCCTTGACCTGGCCGCCCTCGGTGAACACCCGCTTCTGGATCAACCCGTCGACCTGCGGCCGGATCTCGGCGACCTTGGTGGCGCTGACACGGCCGGGAAGCTCGATGGTAATCGGCACGTTCTGCGGCCGCAGGGTGATCACGCCGACTTCGACCGGCCCCGTCGGCGGCCCGCCTGCCTGTCCGCTGCCGGACTGGCCGGAACAGGCGGCCAGAAGCAGAGCACTGATCAGACTCGCCAATGCGAGGGCCTTGGATTTCATGCGAGAGTCTCCCGAAGGGTCGTCACCCGGCAATCATCGAGTGACCATATAGATCCTCTCTTTCACGCGGCTCCAAGCCCGGCAACTATTTTCGGGCGTCAAAACATTGCTTGTATTTCAGAATATTGCAGGCCATCCGCCTTTGTTTCCGGACCGTGAAACGGCGCCGGAGCGGCCTCTTGCGCCCCGACGGATCCCGGTCCGGATGGCCTTCCGGACTCAGCTCGGACGGACAATGCCCTTCTTGAGGATCAGATTGCCATACTGGCGGGTCTCGCCGGTCTGGACGATGGCGTAACCGGCATTGGCGCGCTCATAGAAGGTGAAGCGCTCCAGCGAATGCACCCTGTGCTCGGGCTCGTGCTTCCGGACGATCGCCTCGAACTCGTCGACGATCGGCTCGCGCTTGTCGGGATCGCCCACCACCTGCATCGAGATCGCGGCGACGTCGTCATACTGGTCGAGCGGCAACAGCGACAGGATCGCCTCGAGCACCTGCGGCGCGGTCGCGGCGTCGATGCGGATCAGTTCCGGCCCGGCGCTGGTGGCGGGATAGTTGGCGTCGACGATGGTGATCTCGTCGCCATGGCCCATGGCGCGCAGGGTCCACAGCAGGTCGGGGCTGAGAATGGGCGAAAGTCCCTTCAGCATGTCGTTCTCCTTGGATGTTGGAAGGCGCCCGCCGCGAAGGTCACCCGGCCCGCTCCAGACGGTGCGGCGTTCTGGAACGGACCGGGCTTCCCTTCAGCCCCCAGGGGCCAAAGGCGGTGTCAGAAGGTCGCGCCGATCTGCCACGGCACGAATTCGTTGTCACCGTAGCCGAGCAGCTCCGACTTGCTCTTGTCGCCGGAAGCGACCTCGAGAATGCGGTCGAAGATCTCCTGCCCCTTGGCCTCCAGCGACTTGCCGTCGAGCACGTCGCCGCCATTGATGTCCATGTCGTCGATCATCTTGGCGTAGATCTCGGAATTGGTGGCGATCTTGATCGACGGCGTCGGCTTGCAGCCATAGGCGGAGCCACGGCCGGTGGTGAAGCAGAGGATGTTGGCGCCGCCCGCCACCTGCCCGGTCGCCGAGACGGGATCGTAGCCAGGCGTGTCCATGAAGACGAAGCCCTTCTCGGTCACCGGCTCGGCATAGCCATAGACGGCGGTCAGCGGCGAGGTGCCGCCCTTGGCGGCGGCGCCGAGCGACTTCTCGAGAATGGTGGTGAGGCCGCCCTGCTTGTTGCCGGGGGACGGATTATTGTTCATCTCCATGAGGTTACGCTCTGCGTAATCCTCCCACCAATGGATGATGCCGACCAGCTTCTCCCCGACCTCGCGCGACACGGCGCGGCGGGTCAGAAGGTGCTCGGCGCCATAGATTTCCGGCGTTTCGGAGAGGATGGCGGTGCCGCCATTGCGGACGAGGATGTCGGCGGCGACGCCCAATGCCGGGTTGGCGGTGATGCCAGAATAGCCGTCGGAACCGCCGCATTGCAGCGCCAGCATCAGTTCGCTAGCCGGCACCGTCTCGCGCTTCACGCTGTTTACGATCGGCAGCATCGCCTTCACCGCCTCGACGCCGGCATCGACCGTCTTCCGGGTGCCGCCGACTTCCTGAATCGTCATAGTGCGGAAAGTCTCGCTTTCCTCGACCTTGTAGGCATCCTTGAAGCGCGGAATCTGAAAACCCTCGCAGCCGAGGCCGACCATGACGACACCGCCCATGTTCGGGTTGGTTGCATAGCCCCAGGTGGTGCGCTTCAGCGTGTCGAAGATCACGCCGCGATAGTCGATGACGCAGCCATTGGCCTGCTTCAGCGCGACGATGCCGTCGATGTTCGGATAGTCGTTCAGGATGCCGGAGCGCTCGATCTCGGTGGCGATGAAGCCGGCGACCGTCGTCGAGCAGTTCACCGAGGTGAGGATGCCGACATAATTGCGCGTGCCGACCTTTCCGTTAGCACGCCGGTAACCCTGGAACGTCGCCTGGAACTCCTTCGGCACATATTGCGTCGGCACCACGCCCTCGCTGAAGGCATAGTCGCGCGCGAAGGCGCCATGCTCCTCGCCGATGCCGCAATTGTGCTCGTGCACCCAGTCGCCGACGGCGATGTCGGTCTTGGCGAAGCCAATAATCTGGCCGAACTTGCGGATCGCCTCGCCGGCGGCGATCGGCCGGATCGCGAACTTGTGCCCGCGCGGCACGCGCCGGATGATGGTGGCGTCCTGCGCCGTCGTCATGCCGACTTCGAGATTGCCGAGCGCGACGGCGATATTGTCCTCGCCATTGAGGAGAAGCGTGCGCGGCTGGGCCGGAATGGGGGCTGCCTCGTTCATGGTATCGATCCTATCGCGGCCGCAAGCAAAGCCGCCGTTGCGCGGGCCTCAGGCTGAACGCCAGCCGTCGCGGATGAGCGTGAAGCCGTCGCTGTAGACTTCGGCATTTGATGGGAAGAGATCGCGCCAGATCCGCGTCGCGGCTGCCAGCAGCGGCATCGACCGTCCGAATGCCTCGATGGTGATCCAGCCGTCATAGTCGGCCTGCTTCAGCGCCTTGAAGGTACTGGCGAAATCGACATGGCCCTTGCCGGGCGTGCCGCGATCGTTCTCCGAGACATGCACATGCGCCAGATGCGGGGCGATGGCGGCCACGGCGGCGATCGGATCCTTCTCCTCGATATTGGCGTGGAAGGTATCGTACATGCCAGCAACGTTCGGGTGAGCGACGGCGGCCAGGTAATCGTTCAGGTCGTGCATGGTGTTGACGAAATAGCATTCGAAGCGGTTGACCGCCTCCAGCACCAGCGTGATGCCGCGCTCGCGCGCCATCTCGCCGGCTTCGCGATGGAAGGCGATGGCGCGCTCGCGCTCCTCCGCCGACGGCGCGGCGCCGGAAAAATGACCAAGCGTCGAATGCAGCGGCCCGCCGACGACCCTGGCGCCGAGCGCCGCCGAACAATCGAGGATCCAGCGCATGTGGGCGCGCGCCGCTTCCTGCTGCGCCGGTTCGGCGCCGATCGGATTCATCTCGGTCGCCGGGAAAAGCGCGATCACGGTGCGGTCGAGGCCGAGACGGTCGAGCTCGCGGCCGAGTTCGGCATAGTGCTCCGGCGTCCCCTCGAAGATCGGGATCTCGACGCCGTCATAGCCGCAGCGTTTCAGGTCTTTGAGAACGGGCCAGTGCTGCGGTTCGACATGCGCCGTCCAGAGCAGGAGATTGAAGCCGATCTTCATCGCGGTCGTCCTGGTTCAACATGCAGACCGGCCGCGACGATGCCGCGTGCCGGAGAGGCCGGCGGGCCCGAAGGTCCACCGGCCGCAACGCATCAGTTGGTCGGCGGGACCGGCGGCGCCGCGCCCTGCGGCAGCGGCTCTTCCAGCCACTTGGTGACCATTTCCGGCTTTGCATCCCAAGGGGCTGCATCGGCCAGATTGTCCTTGGTGATCACCTGGCTCGGCGCATAGTAGAACTGGCCCGGCTTGACCGAACCGTCGATGACGCCGAGCAGCAGGCGCAGCGCATGGACGGAGGCGATCGAGGGCGGGTTGCTGCCGGTCAGGGTCATCTGGCCCTTCTCGATCAACTCGACGCCGTAGGGCGCGCCATTATTGCCGCCGATCAGGATCTGGCCGGTCTTGCCAGCGCGCTCGATGGCAATCGCGACGCCAACGGCCATGTCGTCATTGGCGGCATAGATCGCCTTGACGTTCGGATGCGCCGCCAGGATCTGCGAGGCGGCGTCCATGGCCTTCTGGCGGTCCCAGTCGGCCGCGAGGTCGGCAACGCTGACCGCCTTGGAGCCGGACTTCGCGATGCCGTTCTTGAACGACTGCACGAAGGCTTCCGCGTCGCCGCGGCCGAGCTTGCCGGTGATGGTGGCGTATTCGCCCTCCGGCAGCAGCTTGCCGATCGCCTCGCCGACGGGTTCGCCGAACCGGTAAAGATCGATCTGCATGATCCCAGCCGAATCCGCCAGGATCGACTCGTCATAGCCATACTGGAAGAAGATCGGCACGCCGGCCTTCTTGGCCTGGGCGATGGCGGCCTTTTCCGACGACAGCGACACCGCATAGATCAGGATGCCGTCGACGCCCTTGGTGATCGCGTCCTGGACGTTGGCGAGTTCCTGGGTCGGGTCGTTGTTCGCCGAATAGGTGATCAGCTTGACGCCGAGCTTGTCGGCGGCGGCCTGGGCGGCGTTCATGCCGAACTGGTAGTAGGGATCCGGACCGCCGCGCATGAAGGCGATGGTCTTCTCGGCCGCCTGCGACAGGCTCGGCGCCATCAGCGCCGTTCCGAGCGCCAGAACCGCAAGGGCTCTCCTCGTGATAGTCATGGGTCGTCTCCTCCTTTGACGTCCTTGTGAAGCGGCGTGCCGGTTAGGCTTTTTTCTGCAGCAGGACCGCCGCGGTTATGATCAATCCCAGCACGGCGCTCTGGAAATTCGCGCCGACACCGAGAAGGTTCATGCTGTTGCTCACCAGCCCGAGCAGCAGGACGCCGCCCAGCGTGCCGATGACCGAGCCGCGGCCGCCGATCAGCGGCGTGCCGCCGATGACCACGGCCGCGATGGCGCGCAGCTCGTAGCCCGTGCCCATGCTGGGCAGGCCCGAGTCGAGGACGCCGGTGAGGATGACGCCGGCGACGCCAACGAAGAGGCCGCTCAGCGCATAGAGCGCGATCTTGATGCGCCGGACCGGAATGCCGGAAAGCCGCGCCGCTTCCTCGTTGCCGCCGATCGCGAAGGCGTAGCGGCCGAGCGTGGTGAAGCGCAGGATCAGGAACATCACGGCGATGGCGAGGATCATGGCGTAGACGGGCCACGGCACGCGCAGGAAATCGCCAAGGCCGAACACGTCGAACAGCGCGCCGGTGCCGTTGATCGGGCTGCCGCCCGACATCAGGATGGCGACGCCCTGCAGGAAGGTCATCGTGCCGAGCGTGATGATGAAGGGCGTGGCGCGGTTGGTCGAGACCAGCATGCCGTTGATCGCGCCGATGAGCGTGCCGGCGGCGACGCCGGCGAGGATGCCGAGCACGGCGGAGCCGGTGTGCATGATCGTCAGCGCCGTGGCGAGGCCGGCAACCGAAAGCGCTGCGCCGACCGAAAGGTCGAGTCCGCCGGCGATCAACAGGATGGTCTGGCCGGCGGCGACGATGCCGAGCGCCGAAACCTGGAACAGGATGTTGAGCAGGTTGTTGACCGACAGGAAGCGCGGATTGCCGATGGCCGTGATCACCACGATCAGCAGCAGCACGATCAGCAGCGTGTAGCGGCCGATATCGACCTTGCGGGAAGCCCCGGACTTGCGGCCCGCCGGCTGGGCGGCGGTAGCGGCGGAAGAGGTCATCAGTTCACGCTCCGGGCGCTTTGGGTTTGGATGGCCGCGAGCAATTGCTGCGGATCGAGGCCCGCGGGCGACAGCTCCTGCTCGATCCGGCCGGCGCGCAGGACCAGGATGCGGTCGGCAAGCGCGATCAGCTCCTCGAGGTCGGTCGAGACGAACACGACGGTCGCGCCCTTGTCGGCGAGGCTGCGCAGGTGATCATGGATCTGGCGCTGCGATTCGACGTCGACGCCCTGCGTCGGCTCCTCCAGCACGAACAGCCGGCCATCGGCGAAGATGGCGCGGCCGAGCAGCGCCTTGCGCTGGTTGCCGCCGCTCAGGAAACGCACCTCGCGGCTGGGCACGCGCGGATTGAGATCGAGCCGCTCCGACATTTCGGTGGCGACGCCGGTTTCTTTCGCGAGCTTGAGCCAGCCCAGCTTCGACAGCGAGCGGAGCGCGGCGAGCGAGATGTTCTTGGCGATCGACAGCCCCATGACCAGGCCGCGCCCCCGCATGTCCTCGGGAATGAACAGCACGCCGCGGGCGATCGCCTCGCGCACGGCGCGGGGCGCATAGGGTTCGCCACCCAGCGTCATCCGCCCGGAGAGGTCGCGATGGTCGAGCCCGCCGATCACGGCCGCGAGCGCATTGGCGCCGCCGCCGATCAAACCCGTCACGCCGACGATCTCGCCCTTGGCGACCTCGAGCGAGACATTGTCGAGCCCGCCCGGGCTGGAAACGCTCTCCATGATCAGGAACGGATCCGTCCGCGACCGCGGGGTGCGATGCGTCTCGACCGCGTCGAGCGTGCGCCCGACGATCATCGAGATCAGCCCGTCCTTGTCGGCGCTCTTGCCCTCGACCACCGCGACCTTGCGGCCGTTGCGCAGAACCGTGATGCGGTCCGAGATCGCCAGGACCTCGTCGAGATGATGCGAGACATAGACGATCGCCATGCCCTGCCTGGCGAGATCGCGGATCAGCCGGAACAGGAATTCCGCCTGCGCCTTGTTGAGCGCCGCCGTCGGTTCGTCGAGCAGCAGCACATGCGCCTTCTCGCGCACGGCCTTGGCGATCGCGACCTGCTGACGGTCGGCGATGTCGAGATCGCCGAGGCGCTTGTTGACGGGAAGATCGAGCCCGAGCCGGGCCAGCAGCTCGGTCGCCCGCGCCGCCATCGCCTTGTCGTCGAGGACGCCGAAGCCCTTGCGAGGCTCGGCGCCGAGGAAGATGTTGGCCGCGACCGAGAGATCGAGATGCAGCTCGGGATTCTGGTAGACGATGGCGATGCCCGCCGCGCGTCCCTCGGCCGGATTGAGCGCCTTGAAGGCTGTGCCGCCGACGATGATCTGACCACTGTCGGGCGGCTGGGCGCCCGACAGGATCTTCATGAAGGTGGACTTGCCGGCGCCGTTCTTGCCGACCAGGCCATGCACCTCGCCGCGAGCAACCTCGAAGTCGATGTCGTCCAGCGCACGCTGACCGAGAAAGCTCTTGGTCACCGACTGCACCTGGATCGCGAGGGGGGTTGCGGAGTTCATCGCCGTGATGCCGCTCAGCCCTTGACCGCTTCCCAGCGACCGGACCTGGCCGATGCCAGCACGGCGTCGGTGACGTAGTCGGTGCGGAGCGCATCGCGGAAGGTCGGCGCCGCCGGCGTGCCGGAGGCGAGACCGCCGAGGAAATCGGCCGCCTGGTGGATGAAGCTGTGCTCGTAGCCGATCTGCAGGCCAGGCACCCACCAGTGGCTCATATAGGGATGGTCGCCATCGGTGATGTGGATCGAACGCCAGCCGCGCAGATGGCCGTCGTCGCCGTGATCGAAAAACTGCAGCCGGTGCAGGTCGTGCAGATCCCAGGCGATCGAGCCCTTCTCGCCGTTGATCTCGAGCGTGTAGAGCGCCTTGTGGCCGCGGGCGTAGCGGGTCGCCTCGAAGGTCGCCAGCGAGCCGTTCTCGAAGCGGGCTAGGAACGCGCTGGCGTCGTCGATCTTGACCTCCTCGACCTTGCCGCTGACGGCATGCGAGCGCTGCTTGACGAAGGTCTCCGTCGCCGCCGTGACGCTGTCGATGCCGCCGTTCAGCCAGAGCGCTGTGTCGATGCAGTGCGCGAGCAGGTCGCCGGTGACGCCCGAGCCGGCGACGCTGGCGTCGAGACGCCAGGTGCCCATGCCGCCCTGCGGCACGTCGGCCGAGATCGTCCAGTCCTGCAGGAACTTGGCGCGATAGTGGAAGATGCGGCCGAGCCGGCCCTCGTCGATCATCTGCTTGGCGAGCGTCACCGCCGGCACGCGGCGGTAATTGTACCAGACCATGTTGGCGACGCCGGCCGCCTCGACGGCCGCGACCATCTTCTCGGCCTCGGCGGCGTTGCGGCCGAGTGGCTTCTCGCACATCACCATCTTGCCGGCCTCGGCCGCGGCAATGGCGATCTCGGCATGGGTGTCGTTCGGGCTGGCGATATCGATCAGGTCGATATCCTTGCGCTCGATCAGCTTGCGCCAGTCGCTCTCCGAGCTTTCATAGCCCCAGTTGGCGGCGAAATCGGCGGCGCCCTTGGCGTTGCGCGTGGCGATCGCCTTCAGCACGGGCTCGTATTCGCCGCCGAAGAACTGGCCGACCTGGCGGAAGGCGTTGGAATGGGTGCGGCCCATGAAGCCGGCACCGACCAGACCGATATTGAGCTTCTTCTTGGTCATCCTTAAATCCCCCGGAGCCTTATTCGCGCCAGCCATGGGCGTCGCGCACCTTGATCATCGCCCCCAGAACGTCGTTCCAGGTCTGCTGCGCGGTCATCACCGAATTGGGGAACATGCAGCCGTCCCAGGCGATGTGGCGCATCTTCTTGGTCAGGTTGCCCGCGTCGTCGCGCAGCCAGTAGCCGGCATGCTTGGTGACATCGAGCTTGCCGTTCGGGTCGGTGACCTGGACGTGGCGGCCGGTCTTCTCGTGGTCGCCGGAGCCGAACACGGTGCCGTCGTTCTGGGCGACGTGGAAATCGTAGGTCCAGGGGCGGAGCGCGTCGGCGACCGTCTTGTAGGCCGCGTCGAGGACCGAGCGGTCCTGCCAGTCATAGCCCTCGGGAAGCAGGCGATCCTTCTCGGCGTTGTAACCGAGGGTGAAGAGCATCGAATGCGCCATGTCGGCCTGGTAGCCGACGATCCCGGGCATGCCGACTTCCTCGAGCAGGCGGACATTCTCGCGCCAGGACTGCATGCCGCCCCAGCAGATCTCGCCCTCGGCGACGACGAACTCGCCATGGTCCTGCGCCGCCTTGCCGGCCTCGCGGAACGTCTCGGCGATCAGCTTGGTGTTGCCGACGGGATCCTTGTCCCAGTCGCCGACGCCGGTGGAGGAATCGATGCGGATGCCGCCGGTCGGCCGGATGCCGAGTTCGCGCATCTGTTCGCCGATTTGCGCGGCCTTGCGAACCTGCGAGACGAAGCGCTTGCGGTCATCGGCCGAGCCCATGGCCGAGCCACCGCCGGCGCCCGCCCAGATCGGCGCCACGAACGAGCCGACCTTGAGGCCGTAGCTCGCGATATGGTCGACCATGCGCTTGACCTGGTCGCGGTCGCTGTCGATCGAGAGATGCGGATCGGCCAGCCAGAGATCGATGCCGTCGAATTTCTGTCCGTCGACTTCCGCCTTGGCGGTCAGCTCCAACAGGGTGTCGAGCGGGATGACGGGCTCGCCGCCCTCCCCGCCCTTGCCGACGACGCCCGGCCACGCGGCGTTGTGCAGCTTCGGATAGTTGTTTGGATCCGCCATCTCGCTCTTCCTCCCTCTCGAACCCGCCGGTCTCGCGGCAGGCCCCATCTGCATGCCGGGGAAGCGAACGGTCGCCGTTCGGGCGCGATCCTCCGCCGGCAGTCCTGGCGGACTCCGGGTGAATGGCGCGACGTTGCGAGGTCTCCTCCCCTGCGCGCATCGACCGCCTCCTCAGTCGGCCGAAGCACGACGGCACTGTCTGTTATATTAGTGTAACGTGTCAAGCAGCCTTCAACGCCAAGTTGGAGGCGAGGCTGTGGATTCAATTCATGAATGTTGCGGTATGGTTTTGTCTGGCATATCGTTGAAAACGATCAACTTCTTCCAGATTCCAACAAAAGGGAGCGGATTGCCGGCTTCCCCGATCCGAGGCGGCTATGCTTGCGACCATGCGCCAGACTAATATAACAGTAATACGAAACAGGTCGTGCGGCCGCGAAAGCCGAGCGATGCTGCTGGATGCCCGGACCGGCTTGGCCGGCACCGGCGATTTGAGAAAGGTCTGAACGGGTGGCCGAAGCGGCATTGCTGCAATTGCAGCTCGTCAACCTCGATCGCAAATCGCCGCTGCGCGACCAGATCTACCAACTCGTCCGCACGCTGATCATCATCGGCCAGCTGCGTCCCGGCCAGTCCGTCAACGAGGTCGAGATCGCCGAGCAGCTCGGCGTGTCGCGCACGCCGGTGCGCGAGGCGGTGAAGCGGCTGAGCGACGAGGGCCTGATCAACGTCTATGCCCAGACAGGCACCTTCGTCGCCGGCATCTCGCGCGACGCCCTCGAGGAAGCCTATGTGATCCGCAACGCGCTCGAGGTCGAGAGCGTGCGTCGCGCGGCGGCGAAGATCCGCAAGGAGCATCTCGAGGAGCTGGAAGACATCATCGGCCAGCACCAGACCGCGATCGGCCGCAAGCGCTACACCGACGCGATCCGCCTCGACGACCAATTCCACCGCACCATCGCCGAGATCAACAATCTCTCCATGCTGTGGCGGGCGGTCGATATCTCCAAGGCGCAGATGGATCGCGGCCGCTATCTGGCGCTGCCCCGCCCCGGTTCGGGCGAGACGACCATCGCCCAGCACCAGGCGATCCTCGCCGCTCTCGCCGCGCGGGACGGGGATCGCGCCATGGAAGCGATGCGCGTGCATCTCGACACGTCGCTGCGCAACACGCTGAGCCTCATCGGCGACATATTGGAGCCAGCCGAGCGATAAGCGGAAAGACGGGGCTCTCCGGCCGGAGAGCCCCGCGATCGCTTCAGAGCACCACGACCTTGGAGCCGTCGGGAACGCGGCCATAGAGGTCGATGACGTCCTGGTTCATCATGCGGATGCAGCCGGAGGAAACCGCCTCGCCGATCGACCAGGGCTGGTTGGTGCCATGGATGCGGTAGAGCGTGTCCTTGCCATCCTTGAACAGGTAGAGCGCGCGGGCGCCGAGCGGGTTTTCAGGCCCACCCTCCATGCCGCCCGCCCATTGCTGGTTGATCTCCGGCGAGCGGGCGATCATATCCTGCGTCGGCGTCCAGCGCGGCCACTGGCGCTTGTACTGGACATTGGCGGTGCCGGCGAATTCGAGCCCCGCCTTGCCGACGCCGACGCCGTAGCGCATCGCCGTGCCGCCCTCCTGCACGAGATAGAGATAGCGCTCATGCGGGTCGACGACGATCGTACCCGGCGGCTGGTCGGTCGGATACTCGACCTGGGTGCGGATGTTGCGCGGCTTCAGCTTGTCGAGCGCAACCGCAGGAACCGGGAACTTCTCCGTGTCGATCGCCGCGTAGTGGCTGGCGACCTGCGGGTCGACGACCAGGGTGGCGGTGGCGTCGGGACGCGGGCCCGTCGAGGCGCAGGCGGCGAGCGCGATGGGAAGCAGAAGCGCGACGGCCGCTTGCCGGGCAGCGCGCATCGGGACGAAGGACATCGGGGGGAGATTTCCGGTTCGGGGAGATGGGAGTGGTGGTTCGGCGGGCAGGATCAATTGACCGCCTGCCGGCGCCGCGCCTCGGCGACCGCCTGCTTAAAGCCGTTATAGTCGAGAGTCGAGGTGCGGAAATCGCCGATCAGGTAGGTCGGCGTGCCGTTCATGCCGAGCCCGAGCGCCTGGGCGTGGTTGCGCTTCATCAGCGCCGAGATCTGCGGGCCATGCGCCGAGAGATCCGCCTGCAGGCGGTTCACGTCGACGCCGGAGGCCTTGATCGCCTGCAGCATCTCCGCGCCGGACCGATGCCCGCCCGAAAGGCGCATCAGCGCATTGTGGGCCGCGACATACTTGCCCTGGTACTTGGCCGCGAGCGCGTATTGCGCGCCCTGGACGGAGGCGGCCGAAAGAATGGCCCAGTCCTTGTAGACGAGCCGGATGCGGCCATCCTCTTTGACAACGCGGGCCAGGTCGACGGCCGAAAGCTTGCAGTAGGGGCAGTTGTAATCGAAGAAGGCGACGATCGTGACATCGCCGCGCGGATTGCCGCCGACCGGCGCTTCGGGGTCCCGCAGCACCGAACTCACGTCGACGCTCTTCGCCAAAGCGGCGTTGCCGCCCAGCATCAGGGCGGAGGAGCCGGCGAGGCCGGCGGCGGCGAGACCGAGGAAGAAACGGCGGTTCATGAGGGGCTCCATTCTGGAAAAGCGGTCGGCTCGGGGGCAACGCGACCAGGCTGCTCGATACGCTCGAGACGTTGGGTGAGGTCGGCGAGGGAAACCGCCCCGATCAGGCGCGAGCCGGCGATCTCCGCCCCGGCCGGGCCAAGCAGAAACATCGTCGGCGGCCCGACGACACCGAAGCGCCGCATCAGCCGTCGGCTGTCCTCGCCGTCCCGGGTGACATCGGCCTTGATGAAGGCGACGTTCGACAGCGGCGTCGCAAGGCCGGGCTCGGCCAGGACGCGGTCATTCGACTTGCACACGGTGCACCAGTCGGCGGTAAAGGCGACGAGAATGGGGCGGCCATCCGCCTCGGCCGCCGACACCGCCTGGTCGAAGGCGGCTTCCGAGTGCACGACCAGCGCCGGCGATGCCGCTACGGGGGCGGCTCCCGCCCCGGCGAGAAAGGCGAGCGGGCGCATGGGATCGGTCGCTCCGCCGGCGAAGCCGACGATCAGCGCCGCGCCATAGACGGCGGCTGCCAGGCCGGCCGATTTCCGCAGTCGCCGCCAGGATCCGGTCGTCGCGTCGAGCGCATCGAACGCGCCCAGGAACACGGCGGCGCCGAGCGCGCCGACGCCCCAGACGGGCAAGGCAAAGGCCCCGGGCAGGACGCGCAGCACCATGGCGGCGGCAAGCCCGAGGAAGATGATGCCGAAGGCCTGCTTGACCCGCACCAGCCAGGCGCCGGATTTCGGCAGGAAGCGGCCGCCAAAGGTGCCGAACACGATCAGGGGCAGGCCCATGCCGAGGCCGAGCGCGAAAAGCGCCGCCGCGCCGCGCGCGCCATCGCCGGTCTGGGCGACATAGAGAAGCGCCGCGGCGAGCGGCGGCGTGACGCAGGGCCCGACGATCAGCGCCGAGCCGAAGCCGAGCGCGGCCGCCCCGGCGACCGATCCGGCGCGGCCCTGCGTGCGGCCGGCGATCCATCCGCTCCAGCGCGCCGGCGCCTGCAGTTCAAACAGACCGAACATGGACAAGGCGAGCAGCACGAAGACCGCCGCCATCAGGCCGAGCGCCCAAGGCGCCTGCAGCACGACCTGCAGGTTCTCTCCCGACCAAGCGGCGACGAGGCCGAGCGCGCCATAGGCCAGCGCCATGGCGACGACATAGACGGAAGAAAGCGCGAAACCGCGCCGCGCCGACAGGCTTTCTCCGGAGCGCGCCAGCATGCCGGAGAGGATCGGGATCATCGGGAAGACGCAGGGCGTAAGAGACAAGAGCAGCCCGAAGCCGAGGAAGGCGACCAGCGTCCAGGCCAGATTGCCGGACATCAGCGAGGCGGAATCGGACGCCACCGGGATTCCAGGGACCTGGGCCGGAGCGCCGGCATCCGCGAAGGAGGCCTGCGTCACGGCGGTCGTCGCGGGAGCCGTCTCCGGGGCCCCGCCCTCCGGAGCGCCAAAGCCGAATCCGGTTTCGACGTCGCTCAGCGCGAGCGACGCGAGATCGAGCGCCTTTGTCACCGGCGGATAGCAGATGCCGTCCTCGGCGCAGCCCTGGTAGGTGATGCGGAGCGAGCCCGAAGACTGCGTCTCGCCGAGCCGCACCGTGATCTGGTTGTGGTAGATTTCGGTCGATCCGAAGTTCGGATCGTCCTTCATCTCGCCCGGCGGCGTGGTCACGACAAGCGCCTTGTCGCCGGCGACGAGGATCTTTTCGCGATAGAGGTAGTGGCCCGGCGCGATCTGCCATTCGAGCTGGAGGCCGGCCTTGGCATCGCGCTCGACCTGCAGGCGGAACGCGTCGTCGACCGGCAGCGGAACCTTGGCGACGGCCGCGCCGCCAAGCAGCGCAACGAGACAGACGATCGCGAGGATCGTACGGTGAATCAGCTTTTGCGGCATCGCGACCCCGTGTGATTGCGAGGAGCGACATGAGATCGCCACCTTAAGCCAGCCTTAAGGCGCGGACGGAATACCGGACGCGATCTGGCAACAGCCTCGCAAAGGCAAGCAGGCAAAGGGAAACGAGAATGCGCGTTCTCGTCGTCGAAGACGACCCGATCCTTCTCGACGGCATCAAGGTCGGCCTGGCGCTCGGCGGCGTGACCGTCGATGGCGTCGCGACCTGCGCCGATGCGCGCGCGGCGCTCGCCACCTCGCGCTTCGACGCGATCGTGCTCGACCGGATGCTGCCGGACGGCTCCGGCCTCGACGTGCTCGGCGAGATGCGCGGCGCGGGCGACACGACGCCGGTCGTGCTCCTGACCGCGCTGGATGAAACCGCCGACCGGATCCTCGGGCTCGACAGCGGCGCCGACGACCATATCGGCAAGCCCTTCGATCTGGACGAGCTGGCGGCAAGGGTGCGGGCGGTGGCGCGCCGCAACGCCGGCCGCGCCGCTCCGCTGATGCAGGCCGGCGCCATCGCGCTCGACCCGTCGACGCTCTCGGTCACCGTCGCCGGCGAGCCCGTCTCGCTGTCGCGACGGGAGTTCTCCGTGCTGGCCGCGCTGATGGAGCGACCGGGAACGGTCCGCTCGAAGAGCGAAATCGAGGACCGGCTCTATGGCTGGCAGGAAGAGGTCGAAAGCAACGCGGTCGAGGTTCACATCCACAATCTGCGCAACAAGATTGGCCGAACTGCGGTCGAAACCGTGCGCGGCCTCGGCTATCGCATCCGGTCGGCGACATGAACTCGCTGAAGCGGCGCCTTTTCGCCATTCTGGTCGCGGCGACCGGCATCATCTGGCTGGTCGCCGGGGCGTGGATCTATGTCAGCAGCCGTTCGGAACTCGAGCATGTGCTCGACACGAGGCTGCAGGAAGCGGCGCGAATGGTGCATTCGCTCGTCGACGGCCACAACCTGCCGGCCTCCGGCGGTGCAGGCGGCCAGGCCCTGCTCCTGCCCGAGACTTCCAGCTACGAGCGCCAGCTCTCCTGCCAGATCTGGTCGCTGGACGGCCGGCTCGTCGCCCGCTCGACCGGCGCGCCAGCCGTGCAACTGGCCGACAATGTGGACGGATATTCGGACCGGGTCGTCGCCGGCGAATCCTGGCGGGTCTATTCGATCGAAGATCCGGTCAAGCGCGTGCGCGTCATGGTGGGCGACCGCATCGGCCTGCGCCAGAAGCTCGTCACCGACCTGATCATCGGCCTGCTGGCGCCGGCGCTGCTGATGCTGCCGGTGCTCGGCCTGCTGATCTGGGCGAGCCTCGGACGCGGGCTGCGGCCGCTACGCGACATGGCCGAAGACCTCGAGCAGCGCGACGCCGAGGACATGCGCCCGCTCGACGCCGGCAAGCTGCCGACGGAACTGCAGCCGCTCGCCAGAGCGCTCAACGCGCTGTTCGACAAGGTCGAGGCGGCGCGCCGGCACGAGCGCGAGATCACCGCCTTCGCGGCGCATGAACTGCGCACGCCGCTCGCCGGGCTGAAGACCCAGACCCAGATCGCGCGCGCCGCCTCCGACCCGGCGGTGCGCGACCACGCGCTGTCGCAGATCCTCGTCTCCGTCGACCGCACGACGCGGCTGGTCCGCCAGCTGCTGGCCCTGACCAAGCTCGAGGCGGAAAGCCCGGTCGCACGGACGCTGTCGCACCGGGCCTCCGACCTGCTGGCGGAAATCGTCTCGACCAGCCCGCCGGCGGCGAACATCCGTGTCGACATTGACCCGGCGCTCGCCGAGATCCGCCTGCCCGGCCCGCGCGAGACCTGGATGCTGGCGCTCCGCAACGTGCACGAAAACGCCATCCAGCACATGCCGGAGGAGGGCGTCGTGTCGTGGCGGCCCATGCCGGGCGCGACCGGCATCCTGATCGCCGACCAGGGGCCCGGCATTCCGGACGAGGAACTCGATCTCGTCACGCAGCGCTTCTATCGCGGCCGCAACCGGAGCCCCTCCGGAACCGGGCTGGGCCTCACCATCGTCGCGATCGCCGCCCAGCGCCTGGGCGTCGGGCTCGAACTCAGCAACCGGACGGACGGAACCGGCCTGCAGGTCGCCTTCATCCTTCCCCGTTCCTGACGCGAAGCGGGCGGCAGCAGCTTGATCGCCGGCGCCACACCGCGCATGGAAGAGCGCGCGCGGCTGGAAAGACGACCATGACGACGATGTTCACCCTGGAAGGGACGGAAACCTTCCGGCAGGAAATCCGCAAGAGCCGCTTCATCGCGGCGGCCGGCCCCGTCTCGTCGGAGGCCGCGGCGAAGGAATTCATCGCCGCTCATTCCGACCCGGCCGCGAACCATAATTGCTGGGCGTGGAAGATCGGCCAGAGTTATCGCTTCAGCGATGACGGCGAGCCGAGCAGCACCGCCGGGAAACCGATCCTGCAGGCGATCGAGGGACAGTCGCTCGACGGCGTCGCGGTCGTCGTCACCCGCTGGTTCGGCGGCATCCTGCTCGGCGGCGGCGGCCTGATCCGCGCCTATGGCGGCACAGCGGCAACCTGCCTGCGCGCCGCGGCGAAGGTGCCGATCATCCGCACCCGCGAGGCGACGATTGCCTGCGGCTTCGGCGATCTGGCGCTGCTGCAGACGCGGCTTGCTGCCCATCCGGCGGCGCAGGTGCTGACGCAGGCCTACACGGCTACAGGCTGCGAACTCGTCGCAGCGATCCACGAGGACAGGGTCGAGGAGATCCGCCAGATGGTCGCCGACTTGACCAGCGGCCGGGCAACGATGTCCCGCGCCGTCTGAACCGGCCCCAAAACACAGAGAAAGGGGATGCCGACCGCCCCCCGCTCCATGTGATCGGCGCTATTCCTTGCTGCCGCTCGAGGCGACCGAGGCCGTGAAATAGCGCTGGAAGACCAGCAGGATCACCAGCGGCACGACGGAGACGACCACGGCGGCCGCGAACATCGAGCCGAAATCGGTTGAAAACTGGCCGGCGAAATCGGCGATGGCGACGGCGGCGACCTTGTAGTCGGGATCCGGAGCGATCAGCAGCGGCCAGAGGAAGGCCTGCCACTGGAACACGAACAGGATCAGGCCGGCCGAGATAAGCGCCGGCTTGGAAAGCGGCAGGTAGATGCGGGTGAAGATGCCCCACCAGCCGAGTCCGTCGACCCGCGCCGCGTCGGAAAGCTCCTTCGGGATGCCGAGGAAGAACTGCCGCAGCATGAACACGGCGAAGCCGTTGCCGATGCCGGGCAGGATGATGCCGAGATAGGTGTTCTGCATGCCGAAGCTGCGGAACAGGCTGAGCAGCGGCACCGCGATTGCGTCGAACGGCACCAGGAAACTGACGATGACGATCGAGAAGATCGCCCGCTTGCCGGGAATTTCGAGCCGCGCCAGCGCGAAGGCCGCCATCGAGCACATGACGAGCCCGAGCACGATCGTCGCCAGCGTGACGATGACGGAATTCATCATCGCCCGGGCGAAGGGGCCGCTCCAGACATTGATGAGGTTGTCGAAGGTGATCCGGTTCGGCACGAACATCCAGAGGCTGACCTCAGAGATGTAGCGGAAGATGTCCTCGCTCGGCCGGAGCGACGAGATCAGCGCCCAGTAGAGCGGCGCCATCGACAGCGCCGCCACCAGCACGGCGCCGAAAAGCGCGAAACGCGACGACTTCACGGTATCGGCCTGGGTCATCACGCGCCCCTCCCCCGCATCATTCGGAACTGGATCAGCACGACGACGAGCACCACCGCGACGAGGATGACCGTCGCGGCGGCGCCACCCTTGTCGTCGCCATAGACGAAGGTTCGCGTGTAGATCTCGGACATGATCAGATTGGTGGTTTCCTCCGGCCCGCCGCCGGTCAGGATCTGCACCGGCGCGAAGACGAGAAAGTTCGCGACGGTGTCGGCGACGAGCACGAACAGGAGCGGCCGGCGCAGCATCGGCAGCGTGATGTTCCAGAGCTGCTGCCGGCGATTGGCGCCGTCGAGCCGGGCGGCCTCGTAGAGCGAGACCGGAATGTCCTTCAGACCGGCGAGCAGGAACGTCATCCAGTAGCCGCAGCCGACCCAGCTCACCACCACCATCAGGCTCGGCATCGCCTGGGTCGTCGAGGTGAGGAAGCCCTGCTCCGGCAGGCCGAGCGACACCAGCACGGCGTTGATCGGCCCGTCGGGCCGGAGCGCGACGCCCCAGATGATCGCCGAGATGCTCTGCGGGATGACGACCGGCAGCAGGATCAGCGTCCGCCAGACGCCGTCGAGTTTCATCTTCTGGTTCATCAGCAGCGCCATCGCCAGGGCGAGCAGGATCTGCAGCGGGTTGATGACAATCGAGAAGATGGCCGTACGGAACAGCGAGTTCAGGAAGGTCGGGTCCTGGAACAGATAGGAGTAGGTGGCGAGGTCAAAACCGCCACCCGGCTCGTCGGAGGTCAGCGAATGGACCAGCGCGATCCCGGCCGGCCAGAGCCGCAGCACGATCAGCGCGATGAAGACCGGACACAGCATGAGCAGGCCTACCAGGGCCTCGTTGTGACCGATCCATGCAAACCGGCTTTGTCGAACGCGCGTCATCCAATCGTCCTCAGAAGGGGCGCGCTTCGCTGAACGAAGCGCGGAAAACCACATCCGCTGCGAGGCGGGCCGACGAGACCCGCTCGCCGGCAATGCGTCTCAGCAGCATGTCGACCGCCATCTCGCCCATCCGGCGAGTCGGCTGGACGATCGCCGTGATCGGCGGGTTGTAGAGCTGAAACAGCGGCACATCGTCGAAGGTCGCGATGGCGATCTCCCGGCCGACGCCGGTGCCCGCCTCGGCAGCGGCCAGCAGAAAACCCTGCGTCATCAGGTTGTTGGTAAGAAAGATCGCATCGGGCATGTCCTGGCTCAGGGCGGCGAAGGCAGCCTTGCCGCCGTCGACCGTGAAATTGCCGGCGAACTGGTGCCGCGGCTCGAAGACAAGCCCGCTCGCCTCGCCGGCCCGCACCATCCGCGCCGTGCGCTCCCGCGCCACGCCAACGCCGTCCGGCCCGCGCACGATGCCGACGCGGCGAAAGCCGAGTGCCGCCATCCGCCGGGCCAGCGCGCGGATCGCCGGCTCGGGATCGACGTCGACGGTCGGCACGTCGAGCCCCGGAACCTTGCGGTCCAGGAAGATCATCGGCGTTCCACCCTCATGCAGCTCTGTCAGCATCGCGTTGCGATCGCGGCTGGGCGCGACCAGCAACCCGTCCACGCCGCGCTCGATCATGATCCGCAGATATTCGGTCTCGTGGCTCGGCTCCTCGTCGGAATTGCCGACGATGACGCTGAAGCCCCTGGCGCGCGCCGCCAGTTCGACCGCGTAGGCCAGGTCGGTGAAGAAGGGATTGAGGATGCTCGGAACGATCAGGCCGATCGTCCGGGTCGTCTTGCTGCGCAGCGCGCGCGCGATCCCGCTGGGGCGGTAACCGACGCGCGCCGCCGTCTCGACGATCCTCTGCCGGACCTCCTCCGACAGTCCAGGCTGCCCGTTCAGGCCGCGCGAAACCGTCGAAGGCGCGATGCCGAGGGCGAGAGCGATGTCCTTGATGGTGGCCAAGGGCATCCCTCCCCCTCTGGCGCCGGCTTACTTCAGGCGGCCGAAGGTTGCCTTCAGCTGCTTCTCGGCCCGGTCGAGCGTCGCCTTCGGGTCGGCGCCGTTGCGGACGTCGCTGAACGCCTTGTTCATGACTTCCTCGAAGGCGACATAGCCGATGGTGCGCGGACGGCTGACCGAGGTCTTCGACAGTTCATAGGCGAGCAGGTCGCCATAGGGGGCCGTCGAAGCACCGCCGAGCTTGGTCTGTTCCTCGACGTTCTTGACGAAGGCAGCCTTGTTGGCCGGCGGCAGCGGGTTGGCGGCCGTGGTCAGCAGCGCGCCCTCGTCGTCGATCGTCGTATAGGCGGCGAACTTCAGCGCCTCTTCCGGATGCTTGCTGTGCGGGCTGATGCCGACCGCCCACGAATCCGTCGCCGTGACCGGCTTGCCACCCGTGAAATAGGGATGCGGCGCGATACCCCACTTGAGGCTCTCGGACTTGCCGAAATCGTAGAAGTTCCACGGGCCGGCGACGAAATAGGCGATCTGGCCATTCAGGAACAGGGGCGACATCTGCTCGGCCGGGATGCCGCGCGGCGACAGGCCCGACTTGTAGAGATCACCGTACCAGGTCAGGGTCTCGACCCATTTGGGGCTGTTGACGTCCGGCGTCAGCAGGTCGTCGCCCTTCAGGCCCGAGCCCGCGCCGCTCGATTCGAACAGCGGCTGCAGCTGGTAGTAGCGGTCGACCTGCTCGAAGCCGAAGCCGTACTTGGCGCCGGCCGCCTGCGCCTTCTTGGCATTGGCAAGCAGCTCGTCCCAGGTCATGCGCTTCGCCGGATCGGCCGAGGGCGGCTCGATGCCGGCCTTCTCGAGCAGTTCCTTGTTGTAGAAGAGCAGCTGCGTCGAGGTCCATTGCGGCAGCGCGTAGAGCTTGCCGCCGGCGCTGGTCGCCGAAACGGCCTCCGGCGTCGTCGCGGCGGTGACCTTCTCGGTCTCCGACGACAGGTCCTTGAGCAGGCCGCGCTTGGCGAGAGCCGGCACGCGCGGCTCGTCGGCGCCATAGATGTCGATGCTGTCGTCGCCGGCGCCGATGCGGGCCTGGATCTGCGCATTCAGCTGGTCGAAGGGCACGATCTGCTGGCGGATCTTGATACCGGGATTGGCCTTCTCGAACGCCTCGATCGCCGGACCGTAGGTGCGCTCGTTCTGCGCATGCAGGAAGTTGATGGTGACGTCTTCGGCCTGGGCCGGCGCGAGCGACAGGGTCGCTGCCCCGGCGAACAGGATCGCCGCCGTCAGTCTTAGGGTAAGCGAACGATGCTTCATGTTGGTCTCCTCCCAAAAGACCCGGAGATGCGATCGATTTTCCTGGATCGAGCGCCCGGGCGTCGAACAGTGGGCCGGCGGATCGCTCCGCCGGTATTCCAGGACCTGTTTCCGGCCGTGGCGGCCGTCCGCCGGCCTATTTCGACTTCGCGAACGCCGCGAGCTTCACGAAGAAATCGCGGAAGATCGCATCGCGATCGATCCGGTGGACGTAGCGGATGAGGTGGCGCGAATTGTCGAAGCTCCACGTCACTTCCGGGGTGAGGATCGGGCTCGGCACCAGCGTCGAGGGGGTCCAGCTGGCGTCGATCAGGTAGGCGACCGGCGCCATGTCCCAGATCGGCTTCGACCAGCCGATATGCTTGTCCTCGTCCTCGTAGCCCTTGACGCGGCCGGCGAGGAAGGCGCCGAGCGGACCCGACGGCTCGACATAGCGTTCGAGCTCGGGAATCGTGGTGCTCAAGGTCGAGACGACGCCCTCGCAAGGCAACATCACCAGCGGCACGCCGCTGTCGAACAGCACGCGGGCGCCGGGGACGTCCTGCTTCAGGTTGAACTCGCGCGTATGCGGCCACTGGAACGAATGGCCGCCCAGCCAGCAGACGACGATCCTGTCGATGATGCGCGGCTCGATCATGATGGCCGAGGCGACATTGGTGATCGCCGCCAGAGCGATGATGTAGAGCGGGTCCTCCGGGGTCGAGGCCATGGCGCGCGCGATCAGGTCCTCCACCGCCGCGTTGCGCTGTGGCTTCAGGCCGGCGCCGACATAGTCGGTCGAGCCCTTGAACACGAAGCCGTCCGCCGGGCGGCCCATCAGCTCGAGCAGGCGGAGGATTTCCTCGTAGCTCTTCTCCATGCCGTCGGCGGGGCCGGTCGAGCGCGAATTGAAATAGGGAGCCGCATAGATGGCTTCCGTCGTCATGCGATCCTCGGAAAGAAGCGCGTAGACGATGGCGAACTGATCATCGATCTCGTTGAACGTATCCGTGTCGATCACGACCCGGGCCTTGCGGACATGCGGCGCGAGGCGGGCAACCCGGACGCTTTCGTCGATGGCCGGAAAATTCATCTTGGGACTCTCTCCTCCAGGTTACGCAAACGTTTGCGTAGCATCTACAGAACGCCGGGATTTTTGAAATATTCCCAGCGAACGACAAGACGGAGCGCAGCAAAGCCCGAAGCGCCCGAAAGTGCAAGTCCGGGTTTACACTTTGGGATCCAAACTAAATACACGGAGTGTTCCGCAGACATCGACGGAACGAATTCCTGGACTTGATGCATCGCAGCATCGACTGCTGCGATGCAATATCTCGATGTCTGGCGGGATTGCCCTGAAGATGGCCGGCGGCCAAGACTGTTCCGGCCGAAGCGGCGCGACGATCGGCCAAGCCGTCGCGCTGGAGATCCCGCGCAGGGCTAGCGCAGGGTCTTCAGCACCGTCTCGGCGATATCGAGGGTGCGCTCGACATCGGCCAGCGTATGCGCCGCGCTGATGTGATTGCGCTTCAGCGCCATGGGCAGCATGAAGATGCCCTGGTCGACCATGGCACTGCGGAACGCCACGTCGCTGGCGTTGTCGTTGCGCAGCAGGTCCTCGTAGCGGTCGATCGGCCCGTCCATGAAATAGGGCGTGAACACCGAGCCATAGCCGCCGACCGTCATCCGGATGCCGAGGCGGTCCGCGATCGACTGGATACCGCTGCGCGCATGCTCGCCGAGCGCGAACAGGTGCCGGTGCACCGAGCCGTCCTCCATGGCGGCGATGGTGGCGAGCGCCGCTGCCGCGCCGACCGGGTGGCCATTATAGGTGCCGCCGACGAACACCTTGCCGCCGGGCGCCGTCGAGAACTGCATCATCAGGTCGCGACGGCCGGCGATCACGGCGCAGGGATAGCCATTGGCGATCGCCTTCGCCATGGTGGTGAGGTCCGGCGTGACGCCGAGCTTGGCCTGGTAGCCGCCGAGGCCGTGGCGAAAGCCGGTGATCACCTCGTCGAACACCAGGATGATGCCATGCGCATCGCAGATCTGGCGCAGGCCCTCGACGAAGGCCTGGGTCGGCAGCACGCAGCCGATATTGTGCGGGATGGCCTCGAGGAAGATCGCGGCGATCTCGCCGGGATGGGCGGCGATCGTCCGTTCGACGGAATCAAGGTCGTTGAAGCGGCAGATCAGCGTGTTCTCGACCGCATCGGCGAGCTGCCCGGCGCATCCCGGATCCTTCTGGCCGATCTTCTCGGCCGGGGTGATGACGTTCATCAGCAGATAGTCGTGCCAGCCATGGAACGTGCCCTGGAACTTGATCAGCTTGGTGCGGCCGGTGACGCCGCGCGCCAGGCGCACCGCCATGTAGGTCGCTTCCGAGCCGGTCGAGAAGGCGAGCGCCATCTCGGCCGACGGCACATGCTCGACCACCTTCTCGGCGAGCTGGATCTCGCGCTCCGTGACGCCGACGCCGACCATGTCGAGGCCCTCGATCGCCTCGGCCACGGCGGCGGTGACGCCCGGATGCCTGTGGCCGAGCACGATCGGCCCGAAGGCGGCGTGATAGTCGAGGAAGGTGTTGCCGTCGACGTCGCGCATATAGGCGCCCTCGGCCCATTCCCACGCCATCGGGCGGGCGAGGCGGCGCGTGGCGGAATTGACCCCGCCCGGGATCACCCTTGTGGCGCGGGCATAGAGATCGGCGGAATTCTGGAACGTCATGGCAGAGTTCTGAAAGGTCATGGCGGAATCCGGGTCCTGTGGCGTCAGTTCAGGCCGAGCAGCGCCAGGCTGTCGCGGTGGATGATCTGCTCGATGCGGTCGAGCGGGACGCGCGGCAGCCTGGTGCCTTCGACGATCGCGTTGACGTTGCACAGGCCTTCGAGGGTCTCGGCCGGCGTGGTGATCGGGTAGTCAGAACCGAACAGGATCTTGTCGAGCACGTTCCACTCGGTCGCCTTGATCATCGCCTCGTAGAATGTGTAGGGGCGGTAGAGCAGGCCCGAAATGTCGGTGAAGACGTTCGGATGCTTGCGCACCACCACCGCCGTATCGACCGTCCAGGGATGGCCCATATGGGCCATGACGATCTTCAGATTGGGGTAGCGCATGGCGATCTCGTCGACGACCAGCGGATGGGCCGAGGCGATCGGCGCCATGCGCACCGCCGAGGTGCCGATGTGGAACAGGATCGGCAGGCCGTGCTCCTGGGCATACTGGTAGATCGCCAGCGCCCGGCTCTCCAGCGGATCGAAGATCTGGTAGTTGGCGCCGAGCTTGACGCCGCGCAGCCCGAGATCGACCCGGCTGCGCTCCATCTCGTCCAGCGCCTTGCGGTCATGCGGGTGCACCGCCATGAAGCCGATCAGCCGATCGGGGAAGGCGCGGACGAAGGCGGCGGTGGAATCGTTGACGCCATCGGCGACGTCGCCGACATCGCCGAAGCCATTGGTGCCGCCAACGCGTTCGCCGGGCTCCCAGGCGATGCCGAAGACGATGGATTTTTCGGCCGGCGCCTGCGCCGCCATGTAGTCGTTCCAGCTGTAGTTGCCCTGCACCGGGCGGTCGGGCCGCCAGGCCGTGTTGATCACCAGCTTGTCGGCGGGAACGCGGTCGCGGAATTGCGGCGTGTGACTATGGACGTCGATGATCATCGGGCAGGCTTCCTGGCAAGATATCCGAGGGCGGCGGAGATGCGGGCGGCGTGCTCGCGCACGACCCCGACGAGATCGCGCATGGCGGCTTCGTCGAGGCGATAAGTCGGCCCGGAATTGCTGATCGCGGCGACGACCTTGCCGGTGTGGTCGCGGACCGGCGCGGCGACGCAGCTCAACCCGTCCTCGATCTCCTCGTGGTCGACCGCGTGGCCGAGCGCCACGATCTGGCGCAGATGCGCGCGCAGCGCCGCGGGGTCGGTGATGGTGCGCTCGGTGTGCTTCTCGAAGCCGATCCTCTCGATCAGCGCCTCGCGCGCCGCTTCGTCCTGGAAGGCGAGCAGGATCTTGCCGACGCCGCTGCAATGCAGCGGATCGCGGAAGCCGACATAGGACGACATCCGCACCGCGCGCTTGCTGTCGATCTTGTCGATGCAGAGCGCCGACCGCTCGTTCAGCACCGACAGGTGCACCGTCTCGCCGGTCGCTTCCGCCAGCTGCTCGATGATCGGCCGGGCGACGCGCTTGACGTCGAGATCGCCGAGCGCCCGCACCCCGACCAGCAGCGCCAGCGTGCCGAAGCGGAAGGTCTGCCGCTCCGGGTCGCGATCGAGCAGCCCACGCCCGAGCAGAGTCGCCAGCACGCGGAAAACGGTGCTCTTGGGCAGGCCGATGGCGGCCGCGATCTCGTCGGCGGTCAAGGCCGAGTCGCTGGCCGCGAGGCACTGGATCACGTCGATCGCGCGATCCACGGCCCGGATCGAATATCGGTCACTGTCGGCAATTGAGTTCATCTGGTAAACTCACGTTTCATATTTGATAGCGTAGCTGCGAACGCCCGCTTGTCAAGCCGCCAGAGCCCCTCGTCCCGACGCCGAGAACGCCCCGGATGACGGCGCGCGCAGACGAGAACGTCCCCCGGAATCCGATCCGGAGGACGTCATGGTCCGTCTGGAAAATGCGGCGAGCGGCCTGGCGCTACTCGCCCCAGACGTCGCGCCAGGCCGGGAGCGTGCCGGGCTGCGGCAGGGCGGTCGCCTCATGGACGGCGCGAGCCGAGGCGCGGGCGAGCGTGCGCACGATGGCGTCGCCGATCAGCGCCAGGTCGAAGACCGGATCGGCGAGCGGCTTGCGGGCGGTTGCGGTGGCGAAGATGGTGTCGCCATCGAGCGGCGTGTGCACGGGCCAGATGGCGTGCGCGTAGCCGTCATGCGCCATAACGGCGAGGCGCTTGCACTGCGCCTTGGTCAGGACAGCGTCTGTGGCGACGACGGCGATCGTCGTGTTGGCGCCGGACGACAGCCCCTTCAGCGGCGGCCGCGCCGGCAAGGCGGGCAGCGGATGCGGCAAGCCGAGGCCGCCGAACTCGCCCGCCTGCTCGAATGGCGCCGCCCAGAAATGCGGTCCTTCGCCCAGATTGACGGAGCCGCAGGCATTGACCGCGACGAGCGCGCCGACCCGGTGGCCGGAGGCCGCGATCATCGAGGCGGAGCCGAGCCCGCCCTTCAGGTTGACGGTCGTGGCGCCGGTGCCGGCGCCGACCGTGCCGAGCGGAAAGTCGAGCCCGGCCGCCTCGACGGCAGCGTGGCCGAGATCGCGATAGGGCGGAAACCGGCCCCAATCCTTGTCGCCGCCATTCAGCAGGTCGAACAGGACCGCGCCCGGCACGATCGGGACGCGGGCGGTGCCGACCTCGAAGCCAACCCCGCGTTCGGCGAGCGCGGCCATGACGCCGGAAGCGGCGTCGAGCCCGAACGCCGAGCCGCCGGAAAGCACGACCGCATGGATGGCGCCGACCGTCTCGTGCGGCTCGAGCAGATCCGTCTCGCGCGTTCCCGGGCCGCCGCCACGCACATCGACCGAGGCGACGGCGGCCTCATCGAACACAACGACGGTGACGCCGGAGGCAAGTCCGAGGTCGGTGGCGTTGCCGACCCTGAGGCCCGGAACGTCGGTGATCAGATTGCGCATCGGGACGGAAACCTCGCAGCCAGCATGATGGCCGCCCAGTCGACGGGCGTTCGCCCCCAGCGTCAAGCCGGCGCAGATCGCCGGCCCGCGGCGGATGCGACAGGAGGCCGGCTCGGATGCTGCGGGCGGCCGAAGAGTTCGACAGCCGAAATAAGTCGCTCATGCTAGCGAAGGCCAGGGAGAACGCCGCGGGCTGGCCTCTAGACGAATGTGATAGAAAATAATCCTGAATATCACTTTGCATTGGAATTAAATGCTTCGACGACGCAGGGCCGTTCGAGGAGACTTCGGCCCGAAACGAGTCCCGGCCACCATGTTGGAAGCGCGGGCGGAGCAGGAGAGACAAACCGATGTCGCGGTCGCGCAACGAGTTCGGCGGCGTAAGCCGTCGCGGGTTCCTTCAGGGTGCGGCCGCCGCGGCCATGCTGCCGATCCTGGCCGGTCCCGGCTTCGCCGCCGACAAGCCGCTGGCCGGGCAGAGCCTCAACCTGCTCGTCATCCAGCCGCACACGGTCTCCGGCAACAAGCTGGCCGCCGATTTCGAGGCGGCGACCGGCGCCAAGGTCAACGTCACCGTCGTTCCCTACGACCAGATCCAGGCCAAGGCGACGCTCGACGTCCAGTCCGGCGTCAACGAGTTCGACGTCGTCGACTATTGGTACCCGACCAAGGGCCAGCTCGCCGAGGACGGCGTGATCGAGGACGTGACGGCGTGGATCGAGCGCGACAAGGCCGAGGTCAAGCCGGACGATTTCCTGCCGCTGGTCTACGACGCCTACACGCTGCACGACGGCAAGCGCTTCGGCCTGCCCTATGATGGCGACGCGCATCTCCTCTTCTACAACAAGGAGATCCTCGACCGGAACGGCGTCGCCGTGCCGAAGACCTGGGAAGAATACCTCGCCGCGATCGAGAAGATCACCGCCGCAGAATCGAAGAACGGCATCTATGGCGCGGCCGTGCTCGGCGGCAAGGCGCCGATCATCATCGGCTCGAGCTACGCCAACCGCCTCGCCGGCTTCGGCGGCAAGTTCCTGAACGACGACGGCAGCTCGGCGCTCGACAGCGAGGCGGCGGTCGCCGCCGCCAAGGCGCTCGTCGCCGCCAATCCCTACGCTCTGCCGACGCCGCTCGAGACCCGCTTCGAGGAAGGCCTGCCGGCGTTCCTCGGCGGCAAGGTCGGCTTCATCGAGTTCTGGAGCGACCTCGGCGTCTATGCCCAGGATCCGAAGGGCTCGCAGATCGTCGACAAGTGGGGCGTGACGCAGATCCCCGTCGGCGGCAGCAACACCCAGCCGCGCCTGGCGCTGAACGCCGGCTTCGCACTTGGCGTCTCCTCCGGCTCGGCCAAGAAGGACGCCGCCTGGCAGCTGATCAAGTTCGCGACCAGCCCGGCATACCAGGAGGAGCTGCTGCTCCTGACCGGCAGCGGCATCGATCCGGCCCGCCAGTCGCTGCTCGATTCCGACAAGTACAAGGCTTTCGCGCCGCAAGTGCAGGCGGCGCTTTCGAACGCGCTCGGCCAGAGTCTGCCCTGGCCGACGACGCCGGCATCGCCGAAGCTCCAGCAGGCGCTGGCCGACGAGCTGGCGCTGGCGCTCGCCGGCACCAAGACCGCCGAGGAGGCGATCAAGGACGCGCACACCCAGTGGCAGCAGATCCTGGCGGAGTAACGGCTTGATTTGACACGATCCCACCCGCTTTCGCGGGTGGGATCTTTCTTTTGTGACAGAGCATGCTAATGGCGTCGCGACCGTCGCCATGCCATCCGGGCCGGGCGTCGCAATCTGAGATCGCGGCCGGGCGGCTCGAGGCGCCTCGCCGCCAGAGGAAAAGCATGACCAGCATTCCCGAGGCCGAACGCGCCGATCCGGGCCGTCTTGCCGCAGCGCGGGGCAACGCGCCGACCCTGCCGCGCGACTGGCGAAAGTTCCTCTGGGTCGCGCCGCTCGTCGTCTCGCTCCTGGTCACGACCGTCTATCCGACGATCTTTCTTGTTAGCCTTGCGTTAACCAAGAGCACGCTCGGCAAGCCATTCGGCGCCTTTGTCGGCCTGAAGCAGGTCACCCGCGCGCTGCTCGACCCGAATTTCCACAGCGCCGTGCTGAAGAGCATCGCCTTCGCCTTCGCCTCGGCGACGGTCGAGCTCGTCATCGGCTTCGCGCTGGCGAGCCTGTTCGTCGCCCTGCTCAAGGCCGGCCGTTTCCTGCTCACCCTCGTGCTGCTGCCGCTTATGACGCCGCCGGTCATGGTCGGCATCGCCTGGAAGCTGATCCTCGCCCCCTCCGGCGGTCTTGTGAACGGCATCCTGCTCTCCTGGGGCGTCATCGACCAACCGATGTCGTTCCTCGCCAGCCCGACTCTGTCCTGGATCTCGATCGGCATCGCCGACCTCTGGCAGTGGGTGCCTTTCGTGACGATCCTCTGCTTCGCCGCGCTGGTCAGCCTGCCCGACGGCGTGCGCGAGGCGTCGATGATCGACGGCGCCGGCCGCTGGCAGCGCCTGCGGCATGTCATCCTGCCGCTGGTCGCGGCCCCCCTCGCCTCGATCTTCCTCCTGAAGCTGATCATCGGCTTCAAGCTGTTCGACCTCGTCTATGTGCTGACCTTCGGCGGCCCCGGCTTCACCACCACCAACGCCACCTTCGGAATCTGGCGGCTCGCCTTCGAGCAGTTCGACGTCGGCCGCGCCGCCGCGCAGACGCTCATCTTCGCCATCGTCATCGGCATCGTGACGATCCCCGTCGCCAGGCTGCACCAGCGCGCGTCGGAGTATTATTCATGACCCGGCCGTCGATGCGCGCCCTGCAGGTCCTGGCCGCCGTCTTCGCCGTCGGCTTCTTCCTGCTCCCCGTCGCCTATCTGCTCTCTGTCTCGTTCAAGCGGCCGGACGACGTGCTGGCGGGCCGGTTCTGGCCGACCGACCCGACGCTCGCCAACTGGCCGGCGGCGTTCGAGGCGACGTCGCTCTCGACCTTCATCCTGAATTCGGTCGTCGTCTCCGTGCTCTCCGGCGTGCTGACGATCGCCATCACGCTGCCGGCCGCCTATGCGATGATCCGGCTCGGCATCGGCAAGAAGTTCCTGCCGCAGGCGACGCTCGCGAGCTACATCGCGCCGCCGATCGTGGCGCTGCTGCCATTCTTCTTCCTGTTGAAGACGATCGGGCTCCTGAACACCCATGCCGGGCTGATCCTGGTCAACGGCCTCCTCAACATCCCGGTCGCCTTCTGGCTGCTGGCGCCCTTCCTGCGCCGCGTGCCCGTCGAGATCGAGGAAGCGGCGGCGCTCGACGGCGCCGGCCGCCTGCGCACGCTGGTCTCCATCGTCGCGCCGATGATCGCGCCGGGGATCGCCGCCACCTCGCTCATCGTCGTCATCCTGAGCTTCAACGAATTCCTGCTGGCGTCCGGCCTGACGCTGTCCGACAGCATGCGCACGCTGACCGTCGGCATCTCGCTGTTCCAGGGCGACCGACTCGTCAATTTCGGCCAGATGGCCGCCGCTTCCCTTGCCGGCATCGTGCCGATCTATGCCATCGCCCTCCTGATGCAGAAGCATCTGGTCGAGGGTCTTGCGCATGGCGGCGTTAAATGATGTCAAGGCGCGATCAGGAGGATCCATGTCCGCAGTATTGAACGCCCGCACCGACGGCTATCGCGTCCTGGCCCAGGCCGACATCATCCCGCATCTGGCGACCCTGACGGAGATCGCCGCCATCCTCGGCGGCGCCCCGTCCGAATGGACGATCCGCGACGTCGCCGACGGCTATATCAACGCGGTCTATCTCGTCGACGGTCCGAAGGGCGGCATCTGCGCCAAGCAGGCGCTCCCCTGGGTGCGCTATCACGGCGAGAGCTGGCCGCTGGCGGAAGACCGGGCGTTCTTCGAGGCGAGCTACATGCGCCGGCTCGATCCGATCGTCGGCGCGCTGGCGCCCAAGCTGCTGCATTTCGATCCCGTGCTGCAGTTCCTGGTGATCGAGAAGCTCACGCCGCACATCGTGCTGCGCGGCGGCCTGATCGAGGGCCTCCGCTACCCGAAGGCCTCCGCCGATGTCGGCCGCTATGTCGCCCAGGCCGCCTTCCACACCTCCGACCTCGGCGTGCCGTTCGAGCGCAAGTTCGAGGATATCGGCCTCTTCGCCGCCAACCGCTCGCTGCTCCGCATCAGCGTCGACCTGATCTTCCTCGATCCCTACCAGGAGACGTGGCGCAACCGCTTCGTGCCCGAGCTCGACGCCTGGGCCAAGGCGTTCCGCGACGATATCGAGCTGAAGACGGCCGTCGCCCGCCACCGCAGCGCCTTCCTGAGCAACCGCCAGGCGCTGCTGCATGGCGACCTGCATTCCGGCTCGGTGATGGTGACGGAGGACGACACCCGCGTCATCGACGGCGAGTTCTCGACCTTCGGCCCGATCGGCTTCGACCTCGGCGCCTATGCGGCGAACCTGATCCTGAACTGGTATGCGCAGGGCGGCTATGACCGCCCGGCCGATGAGCGCGACAGCCATCGCCAGTGGCTGCTCGAACAGGTCGCCGTGCTCTGGGACAGCTTCCGGCACGAATTCGTCGCCATCTGGGAGCAGAACCCCGACACCGGCGGCGACCTCTACCCCGCCGCGCATTTCTCCGGCCCGGCCGGCGCGGCGCGCCTCGCCACGATCCGGCGCGACTATGTCGACGCGATCTTCGCCGATTTCGTCGCCTTCGCCGCGATCAAGATGATCCGCCGCGTCATCTCCTACGCCCAGATCGCCGATTTTGGCGTGATAGAGGACACGAAGCGGCGCGCCGAGATGCAGGCCGACGCGCTGGCCTTCGCCCGCGAGGTGCTGAAGAACCCGGGCCGCTTCACCGACCTCGGCGCCTTGCTCGACGCGATCCCGCGCTTCGAGGGCACCGGCCTCGATCCGCATGCGAAGGGCTGAGCCGGCATGACCCAGCTGACCTTTTCCCCGGACGTGGTGCTGCTCGACATCGAGGGCACGATCAGCTCGCAGCCCTATGTGATCGAGGTGCTCTACGGCTATCTGCGCCGGCACATGCCGGCCTATGTCGCGGCGCATCGCGACGATCCGGTGATCCAGAAGATCCTGGCCGACACGGTCGTGCTTTCCGGTTCGGATGCCGATCCGGTCGAGACGCTGCTCGGCTGGCTCGCCGAGGACAGGAAGGCGCCGCCGCTGAAGAAGATCCAGGGCCTGATCTGGGAAAACGGCTATGCCGAGGGCGCCTTCAAGGGCCACATCTACGCCGATGCGCTCGCCGTGCTGAAGCGCTGGCACGCCGCCGGCATCCCGCTCTACATCTTCTCGTCCGGCTCGATCCAGTCGCAGGTGCAGTTCTTCCAGTTCAATAGGGCTGGCGACCTGCGCTTCCTGTTCAAGGGCCATTTCGACACCGACACCGGCGCCAAGGTCGAGACGGCCTCCTATGGCAAAATCGCCGAAGCGATCGGCGTCGCGCCGGAGCGGCTGCTGTTCTTCTCCGACAATCCGCGCGAGCTGGTGGCGGCGACGGCGGCCGGTGTCCCCAATGTGCATGTGTTGCGCGAAGACACCCCGCCCGATGCCCGCTTCGCGGAAATCCGCTCCTTCGAAGAGGTGGAACTGACCCCGGGGGCAAGGTGAGCCCCGGCGAACCGACGCTCGACCGGCGGCGGATGGAGGCGGAGATCGCCGCCGACAACCGCTTCGACGCGGTGGTCGTCGGCGGCGGCATCACCGGCGCCGGCACATTTCGCGACCTCGCCCTGCAGGGGCTTCGCGTGCTGCTGGTCGAGCGCGACGATTTCGCCAGCGGCGCCAGCGGCGCCCTCACCCGCATCGCCCATGGCGGCTTCCGCTATCTCGAGCGCGGCGATGTCGGCCTCGTGCGGGAATCGGTGATCGAACGCGACCTGCTGGTCGCCAACGCCCCGCATGTCATCCGCCCGGTTCGCGTCGTGCTGCCGCTCCGCACGCGCCTTGGCGGGCTGCTCGCCGCGCCGTTCCGCTTCCTGAAGCTGATGCCGGGACGCGGCATGCCGGGCGTGGTGCCGATGACGATCGGCGTCCGCCTCTATGACGCGCTGGCCGGCCGCAGGCGGGCGCTCGCCCGCGGCGGCGCGGCGATGGGCGCGAGCGCGCGGCGTCTCTTCCCCTATCTCGGCCAGGCCTTCGCCGGCGCGATCTGGACCCAGGAGGGCCGCATCCACGCGCCGGAACGGATCGCCGTCGAACTGGTCGAGGACGGTGTCGCGGCAGGAAGTGGTTCCGCCGCGCTCAACTATTGCCGGCTTGCCGGCGCCGACGGCTGCACGCTGACGCTGGAGGACCGCCTCTCCGGCGCGACTTTCACGGTTGAGGCCCGCGTCGTCGTCAATGCCGGCGGCGCCCATGCCGACAAGGTGGCGGCGCTGTTCGGCATCACCGGGCGCATGACCGGCGGCGTCGCCGGCATCCATGTGGTCATCGATGCGCCATCGATCGCCGCGAGCCTCAGGGACGACCTGCTGTTCTTCGAGGACCATCACGCCGACCCGGCCAAGCGCCGGCTCTGCGTGCTTTATCGACTGGCCGGAAATCGCCTGCTGCTCGGCACCACCGAATTCGCCTGCGACGATCCGGACGAGGCGACCATCCGCCCGGCGGACGAAGACTATCTGCTCAAGGCGCTCGACGCCGCCCTCCCCGGCCATGGCGTGACGCGAACGGCCATCACCGGCCGGATCGTCGGCGTGCGGCCGCTGATCCGCTCGAAGACGGCCGACCTGACCAGTCGCAGCCGCAGCCACGCCGTCATCCAGCACCAGCCGAAGGGCGTGGCGCTCATCACCATCATCGGCGGCAAGTGGACGACCTTCCGCCGCATGGCCGAGGATGCCGCCGACGCCGTCCTCGCCGAGCTCGGGCGGGCTCGCACCCTCTCGACCGCGCATCTCGCCATCGGCGGCGGCCGCGACTTTCGGCGGGCGGACATCATCCGGGATCTGGTCGCGGGCGGGCTCGACGCCGCGCTCGCCGAGCGCCTGGCCGACACCTATGGCAACCGCGCTTCGCGTGTGGCGGAATGGATCCGGAAGGAAGGCGGCGAGCCGGTCTCGGCCGATGGCCGCCTGACCCGCGGCGAGATCGCCTTCTTCGCGCGGGCCGAACTCGCCGCCACGGCGGAGGACATCGTCCGCCGGCGCAGCGACCAGTTCTTCCGGAGCGACGACCTCGAGACCCTGACGGCGCGGGTCGCCGACGAACTCGATCGGTGGTCATAGGGCGCCTGCGGCCCTCCTCCGCTTGAGGAGGACAGGCAGCGGTGGTGATCGGGAGGTCGGTCTTCACGCGACCGGCCTCCCGTGGCGATCTCAGAGGACGTCGAGTTCGATCTCGTCCGCCAGCGCCTCTTGCTTCTGCTCGTCCGTCAGGGTGACTTCCTCGGATTCGCCTTCGGCATTCTTCACCTCGAAGGTGTCCGGCAGCTCGTCGTTGAGCGACCAGTAGGCCAGCATCGCCGCTTCGGTCGGGTTGCTGGCGATCACGTCGACGGTGATCGTCACCTGATAGTGGTCGCCTTCGAATTCGTCGAAGTCCGTGTCGAGCTCGGCTTCCGTCTTGTCCGACATCCATGTCTCCGCAACTTTGTCGGCGAGGTGGTTCCCGCCGATCCAGCTGCTCTCCTACGCAGTTTGCGTGTCAGCGGAAAGACCTCTTCCGGCGCGATCCCCCACCGCCCCCGCTAGCAGAGCGGCCGGCCGCCATCGATCGGGATGATCGAGCCGGTGGTGAAGGTCAGAAGGCTCGCCACCGCCAGCACCGCATTCGCCACCTCTTCCGGCTCGGACAGCCGGCCGAGCGGCGTCTGCGCCGCCTGCCGGTCGCGCCATTCCGGGTCGAGGCCCCTGACGAATTCCGTGTCGACCAGCCCCGGCGAGACCGAGACGACGCGGATCTCGGGCGCCAGCGCGCGCGCCAGCGACTTCGTCAGATTGTCGACCGCCGCCTTCGAGGCGCAGTAGGCGATGTTGCTGCCCATCGCCGTCACCGCGGCGATCGAGGAGATGTTGACGACGAGCCCGTCGCCGGACGCCTTGAGCAGCGGACGGAAGGCGCGGACCATCGCGATCGGGCCGCGCACATTGACCGCCAGCACCTGGTCGATCAGCGCATCGTCGAGCCCGTCGAGATCGCCATGGGCGACGAAGCGCGTGGTGCCAGCGCAGTTCACCAGCATGTCGAGCCGGCCATAGCCGGCCTCGACCTCCACGGCGAGCCGGCCGATCGCGGCCGTATCGGTGACCGGGGCGGCGAGCGCCCGATGCCCATCGCCCGGCAGCGAGGCGGCCAGCGCCTCGGCCGCCTCGGCGGAGGCGTTGTAGCCGACGACGACGGTCGCGCCCGCCGCCGCCAACGTCCGCACGATCGCCGCGCCGATGCCGCCCGCCCCGCCCGTGACGAGCGCGACCCTGCCCTGAAGCGCCTTGGCGCCGATCGATGCTGAGGCGGTCATCTCAGTCCTTCTGGGCCTGCTTGTGCGCCACGAGCCGCATCAGCCGGCCGTCCCGCCAGGCGCGGCGATCGGCGAGGGCCTCGCTCGGCAACGCACCGCGCCGCTCGGCCGCGACCCGCCCGACGAGCTCGTCCGACCAGGGCTTCGGATCGGTCCTGTCCTGCGCGACCGAATGATAGAGCGGCCCGAGGCGCTCTGCGTAGTCGGCGACGCCGCCCGGAGCGTTCAGGTCGATCGTCTCGAACGGCCCCATGAACGACCAGCGCAGGCCGAGGCCATGCGCGACGGTGGCGTCGATGTCGGCGGCGCTGGCATAGCCATCCTCGAACAGGGCCCAGGCCTCGTTCAGCAGCGCGCCCTGCAGGCGGTTCAGGATGAAGCCGGCAATCTCGCGATTGACCACCACCGGCACCTGGCCGAAGCGTTCCATCTCGGCCCGCAGGAACGGCACGATCGCCGGGTCTGTCCAGGGCGCCGGCACCAGCTCGACCACCGGAACCAGATGCGGCGGATTGACCGGATGGCTGATCAGGAAGCGGCCGCGATTGCGGCAGCCCTCCGTGAAGGCCGAAGCGGGAATGCCGGAGGACGAGCTGCCGACGATCGCATCCGGCCGCATCGCCGCGTCGATCGCCAGCGAGATCGCCGTCTTGACGTCGACGCGCTCGAACACCGACTCCTGCACATAGTCGGCCTCGGCCACCGCCTCGGCGAGGCTGTCGGCGACCGAGATGCGTGCGAGGATGGCCTCGACCTCGTCGACGAGCCCGACCGAGCGCATCTCGGCCAGGCTTTCGCGAATGCGATCGAGCACGGAGGCGCGGATCGACGCCTCCGCATCGAAGACCCGTACGGTCGCGCCGGATCGGGCGAAGACGATCGCCCAACCCGAACCGACCAGCCCGGCGCCGACGATGGCGACGTTGCGGATCGGCTGCATCAGTTCACCTTCGAGGCTTCGCCGTCGGCGAGGCAGATCTCGGTGATGCGCAGGCCGTCGGCGGTGATGCGCGAGGGGAAACGGTCGCGCAGCCGCTCCTCGTGGATCGGGATGACGCGGCGGGATTCGTAGCCGACCTGCTTCATCATCTCCTCGGTCGCCAGCACCAGATTGGTCTGGCTGCCGGTGGCGAGGCCGACCGGCACATAGATCGGATCGTTGACGTCGACGGCGCCGCCCGGGCCTTCGATGTTGTCGAACACATAGACGAGGTCGCCGGCGAGCACCCAGGTATCGGACGAATCCTTCTCGCCGTCATTGCGGACCGTGATCCACTGCGAGCCGAAGGTGTGGCTGTCGAAGGCGGCGTGCAGGTCGACGCCCGGCAGCACGTCGGCGCGGGCGCCGTCGACGGTGACGAGGCGGCGCTGGCGGGCGAGGTCGAGGCCGCGCACGATGTCGCCGGGATCGACCGCCGTCATCATCCACCGCATGCGGTCTGGCAGCGCCATCGCCCAGGCCCATTTCGCGACCTCGCGCTCCTGGATGTAGAAGGTGGCGTTGGGGAAGTCCTCGACATTGCCGAAATGGTCGAAATGGGCGTGCGTGACGAAGACGGTGTCGACTTCCTCCGGCTTGACGCCGACCCCGCCGAGCACGGCGCGCGGCGAGCGCCAGTTCTCGACGCCGAAGCGGTCGCCCAGCACCTTGCCATAGTCCTTGTCGTTATAGCCGACGTCGATCATGGCCGTATGGCCGTTGCCCTTGATCAGGGCATAGCAATAGGGAAGCTTCACATAGCCCTGATTGTGCGCGCCATAGAGCACGCCGCTCTTGTGGTAGTTGGTGACATAGCTGTATTCGAGCACCCAGATCGAATAGTCGCCCATATAGTCTTCCTCCCTAGCATCGTGTTGGTTGGACCATGCATGAACAGCAGGCCTGGCTGAAATCGACCATGCTCAAGCCCGCCTCCATGTCGGAGGCGCTCCTCAGGGCTTGATAGGCCGCGTTGATCTCGTTCGAGGCGATCGCGAGCGCCGCCTCGCCGCCGCCGATCTCGCCGAAGCGGCGGAAATGCCGAAGGCCGGCGCCGATATGCGCGAAGGTGGCGTCGAGCCTGGCCTTGTGCGCGGCAAGCCCGCCCGGTGCGTCGAGCGCCGCCAGCGTTTCGCCCGCCTGACGCCAGCGCTCGTCGGCGATCGGCAGATCCGGCAGGTCGAGCACCTCGCGCCGACCACTGGCCTGGACCAGGATCAGCAGCCCGGCGAGCTGGCCGATCAACCGGCGGAACGCCTCATAGGCCTTGCCGGCCTCGACGCGATAGACGACGACCCGATCGGCCAGCGCCTCTTCTGCGGCGCCCGGCAGCGCCACGGCGCTGGCCGTGAAGCGCGCCGGCTCGGCGAGCGCCGAGCAGTCCTCGCGATGCAGCGTCACGGCGCGCTCGAACAGCGCCCGCCCGGCCTTGTCAGTCCGCATGGCGGTTCCTCGTCGATTGCCGTTCGACCAGCACCGTCGGCGCGATGCGCTGCACGAAAGGTTCGGCCGCCGGTTGGGCGGAAACCTTGCGCGCGATGTCGACCGTGCTCTTCAGCATCGCCTCGACCGGCTGGCGTACGGTCGTCAGCGCATGCGACGGCCAGGCGGCCATCGCGACATCGTCGAAGCCGACGACGGAAAGATCCTCGGGAATGGCGAGCCCGAGCTCGCGGCGAACGCCGTCCATGAAGCCGATGGCGAGAATGTCGTTGGCGCAGAAGACGCCGTCAGGGCGAGAGGCCAGCGCCCCGAAGGCCGCCGCCGCGCCATAGCCGGCTTCGTAGGAGAACAGCCCGGCCTCGACGCAGACCGGCTCCTCCAGCCCGCGCTCGATGGCGCGCTGAACGAACCCGGCCCGGCGTTCGACATTGGTCGAGGCGTCCGGCCTCGCCGCGATATAGGCAAGACGTTGATGGCCGCGATCAATGAGGAAATCGGCGACCATGGCGCCGCCGATGCGGTTGTCGCAGCTGACGCCGAAGCAGTGATCGTCCTCGGACAGGCGGTTGAAGAACACCACCGGCGTCCCCTGCGCCTCGCATTCGTCGCGCACCTCCGGCGACAGACGCGAGGCGAGGATGATGGCGAGGTCCGGCTGATAGGTGAGCAGGAGACGGACCGCGTCGTCGATCTCCTTCGGCGCCTGCGCGGCCACCAGCATGACGTTCATGCCGAAGGCGCGCAGGTCCTCGGTCATCCGCGTGACGACTTCCGGGTAGAAAGGATTGGTGATGTCCGACACCACCAATCCGACAATGCGGGTCTTCTTGGTGATCAGGCTGCGGGCGAAGGGGTTCGGCCGGTAGCCGATCTCCTGCGCCCGCTTCAGGACCACGTCGCGCGTCTGCTGCGCGATGACGGCGTGGGGATGGAAGGCGCGCGACACGGTCGACACGGACATGTTCAGGTCGCGCGCCAGATCCTTGACCGTGATGCGCGGCTTGCGCTCCCGGCCCTTCGCGTTGTCAGCCATGATCATCCCTCCGCGGTCCATGGTGCTCAGGCGGCGTTGCGCCCCCCGAATCGACGGACGCGGATGTTCGCCTGTTCGGCGTGGCCGTGGAATCCTTCCAGCATGCAAAGGCGCGAGCAAACTTCGCCAACCAGCGCGCTCGCCTCGTCCGTCAGAACCCGCTGATAGGTGCAGGTCTTGATGAACTTGCCGACCCACAGGCCGCCGGTATAGCGCGCCGCCTTCTTGGTCGGCAGCGTGTGGTTGGTGCCGATCACCTTGTCGCCGAAGGCGACATTGGTGCGCGGGCCCAGGAACAGGGCGCCGTAGTTGGTCATGTTGGCGAGGAAATAATCGGGATCGCGGGTCATGACCTGGACATGCTCGGAGGCGATCCGGTCGGCTTCCGCCACCATCTCCTCGTAGCTGTCGCAGACGATGACCTCGCCATAGTCGGCCCAGGACTGGCCGGCCAGCGCCGCCGTCGGCAGCGTCTGCAGCTGGCGCTCGATCTCCGCCATCGTGTCGCGGGCGAGCCTTTCCGAATTTGTCAGCAGCACCGCCGGCGAGTTCTTGCCGTGCTCCGCCTGGCCGAGCAGGTCGGTCGCGCAGATCTCGCCGTCGACGCTGTCGTCGGCGATCACCAGCGTCTCGGTCGGGCCGGCGAAGAGATCGATGCCGATGCGGCCATAGAGCTGGCGCTTGGCCTCGGCGACGAAGGCGTTGCCGGGGCCGACGATCATGTCGACCGGGGCGATCGTCTCGGTGCCGAGCGCCATGGCGCCGACGGCCTGGACGCCGCCGAGCACATAGATCTCGTCGGCGCCGGCGAGGTGCATCGCCGCGACGATCGCCGGGTGCGGCCCGCCCTTGAACGGCGGCGCGCAGGCGACGATGCGCTTCACGCCCGCCACCTTGGCGGTCACCACGCTCATATGGGCGGAGGCGACCATCGGATACTGGCCGCCCGGCACGTAGCAGCCGACGGCGTTGACCGGGATGTTCTTGTGGCCGAGCACGACGCCGGGAAGCGTCTCGACCTCCAGATCGAGAATGCAGGCGCGCTGCTTCTCGGCGAAATTGCGAACCTGGGCCTGGGCGAAGCGGATGTCGTCGAGATCCTGCTTCGAGACCTTGGCGAGCGCTGCCTCGATGTCGGCGTCGCTCAGACGGAAGGTCTCCGGCGACCAGGCGTCGAAGCGCTCCGAAAGCTCGCGCACCGCCGCGTCGCCGCGCTTGCCGATATCGGCCAGGATGCCCTCCACCGTCGCGCGGACCTTCGCGTCATTCTCGGCGACAGCGCTCGAATCCTGACCGCGCTTCAGATACTTGGCCATTCTCGTTCCTCGTCTCGTCAATGGGATGGTGGACGGCCGGAGCCGTCCACCGGTTGCATCAGGGGGTCACGGTCGGCTGGATCTTCGTCAGCTTGTAGAGATCGGCCGGCGGCTCGCAGTTCTGGCAGTTGATGCCGGGCTCGTTCGGAGCCTTGACGACGTCGGCCGGCAGCGGCTGGATCGTCGCACCCGGGGTCGGCTTGCCGTCGAGGGCCGAGGTCAGCGACAGCTCGGGCAGCAGCTCCGGATTGAACACTTCGGTCACGAAGGAGGACGGCACCTTGCCTTCCGGGAAGACGTTGCAGCCATTCTCGAACGTGTCGCCGGCGCAGACCTGGACCGAGGCGGCCGGAACCCACGGCAGCGGGTATTCGATGTTGGTCGGCTCCAGCGTGCGCTTGCCGGTCAGGATTTCCATCAGCAGCTTGAAGGCATAGCCCGACTGCGCCGGCGGCGAGCCGGCCGAAACGCCCTTCAGGCCCTTTGCCTGCATGTCCGGATTGGCGAGCGCGAGGCGGAGCCCGTTGGAGTTCTCGCCGGTGATCGGCACGAGCTTGGAGCCCGCGTCCTGCAGCGCCTGGATCGCGCCATATTCGCCGGCCTGCGCCCAGATGCCATCGACATCCGGATGTGCGGCGAGCGCCTTGGCGGTCTCCTGCTGGGTCGTGCGGTCGTCCCAGTAGGAATAGTATTCGGCGGCGATCTCGATACCCGGATACTGCTTGAAGATGTGCATCGCGCCGTCGGTGTGGCGCTTGTCGACCGAATTGCCGGGCACGCCGCGGCTCAGGAAGATCTTGCCCTTGCCGCCGAGCTCGTTGACCAGCGCCTGGGCCGAATTCTCGCCGAAGCCGGAGGTGATGTAGCTGACATTGTAGGCGCAGGGCTCGGTGACCGTGGCGTCGTAGGTGAAGAACTTCACGCCCTGCTCGCAGCCGCGCTTGATGACGCGGTTGAGCGCCGTCGAGGAGATCGGGAAGGTGACGATGCCGTCGGCGCCCGCCTCGATCATGCTTTCATAGGCGGAGATCTGCGCCTGCGGGTCGGTGCCCGAGATCACCTCGATCAGCTCGACCTGCTTGTCATAGGGCGGCGTCGCGGCCAGCGCCTTGACGATGTTCGCCGCCTCGGACTGCCACGCGTTGCCGCTGTAGCTGAGGCTCAGATAGATCTTGAACTTCTTGTCCTCGGCATGGGCCGACCCGACCAGACCGGCCAGGGCCACCGCCGCCGTGGTGCAGAGCATCGTCGCCCTGCCAAGACGCTTCCAATTCCGCATGTTTCCTCTCCTCTTTCTTCGCTTTGGACGGCCCGACGATGCAGTGAGAACGTTCTCACCCGAAGACAAAGACGTGCATCGACCGGAGCGACCTCCCCTTCAGCTCCGCTTCGGCCGTCGCAGCCGAGCGAAGAACTCCTCGCGCATGAAAAACAGGGCGGCGACGATGATCCCGCCCTCGATCACGGTCCGCCAGCCCTGCTCCAGGCCGATCGCCGCGATCACGGTGCCGAGCGTCGTCAGCAGGAAGGCGCCGCCCACCGTGCCGATGAAACTTCCGCGGCCGCCGAGGATCGACGAGCCGCCGATCACCACCGCCGCGATGCTGGGCAACAGGTAGTTGTCGCCCATCCGGAGCGTCGCGCCATTGGCGTAGCCGACCAGCATCATGCCGACGAAGCCGGCGCAGACCGCGCTGACGACATAGGCCTGAACCGTGACGGAACCGACCGAGACACCGGCGACACGCGCCGCCTGATCGTTGGCGCCGACGGCGTAGAGCTTGCGGCCGAACACGGTCCGGCTCTGCAGCAGCCAACCGGCGACGACGAACAGGACGACGAAATAGACGACCACCGGCACGCCGAGCCACGTCGTCTTCATCAGCGCCGTCAGTACCGCCGGCGAGGCGCCGCGCGGCGTGCCGCTGGTATAGCCGAGGGCGGCCGAGGCAAGGATGATCGACGTCGCCATGGTCATGATGAAGGGCGGGATCCTGAGCACGGTGACGCCGAGACCGTTGAAGACGCCGACCAGCGCGCAGACCGCCAGGATCGCCGGCAGCACGTACCATTCGCCAGCGCCGGACCAGCCGGTCGCCAGCACGCCGCCGAGCGTGATCACCGAGGGGATGGAGAGATCGAGCCCGCCGACGAGGATGACCAGGCCCTGGCCGAAGGAGAGCACGATCAGGAACGAGGCGAGCATCAGCACGGTCAGCACCTGGCTCCAGGAGCCAAGCGCCGGGCTGACGAAGCGTGATCCAAGGATCAGCAGGATGGCGAGCCCGAAGACGATGATCGCATTGGCGGTCTCGCGCGACATGCCGCCGCCGCGGCGAAGGTCGGCCGACGCCTGGAAGGCGGCGCTGTTGGGTTCCGATCCGCTCATTTCTTCGCTCCGGCGTTGAACAGGCGTGGCATGAAGCGGCCGAACAGGATGGCGAGGATCAGGACGAAGCCCTGGAAGATGCCGGTGTAGAAGGACGACACGCCGCCGGAGAACAGCACCTTCTGCAGCAGCATCAGGCAGCCGGCGCCGACGATCGAACCGATCAGGCCGCCGCGACCGCCGGAGAGCGAGGTGCCGCCGAGCGCCACCGCCGCGAAGACCAGCATCAGGAAGGGTGCGCCGGCGTTCGGATTGCCGGTGGCGGTTTGCGCGCTCAGCATGAAGCCGGCGACGCCATAGAGCATGCCCGCGCCGACGAAGGCGGCGAAGCGAACGCGCGTCACCGAGACGCCGGAAAGCATGGCGGCCTGCTCGTCGGCGCCAACCGCATAGATGCCGATGCCGGTATTGGTGCGTACGAAAGCGAGCCAGGCGAGCGCGACGGCGCCGACGATCAGGCCCGCGACCGGCACCACGCCGAACAGCGTTCCCGTCAGTTCATAGGATACCCAGTCGGCGACCATGCCGCCCGGCGCGTCGAGCACGACCAGCGCCAGGCCCTGGCAAACGATCATCGTGCCGAGCGTGGCGGCGATGGTCTGAAGACGCAGCACCGCGACCAGCCAGCCATTGACCGTTCCCACCGCCGCGCCGATCGCGCAGCAGCCGAGCAAGCTCAGCAGCGCGCCGCCCGGACCCTCCATCGGCTTGACCGCCATGAAGACGTTGGTGAGCGACACGACGCCGGCGACTGAGAGGTCGAAGCCGCGGCTCAGCACCACCAACGTCTCGCCGGCGGCGGCGATCGCCAGCGGCGCGGCGTTGTTGATCAGGTTGGTGAAGGTATAGGAGGAAAGCGCGCGCGGCTCCCACATCGCATAGAGCGCATAGAGCACGACATAGAGCAGCGTGACGATCGCCGCGCCGCTGGTCAACGCCCGTACCCATCCCGGCCGCCGGCCACCCCGCTCACCCTCGAGCGACCCCACCGCACTCACACTCATGACGCTTTCTCCAGACCGGCGGCATGCGCTGCGCCCTTCGGTGCTGCCGCATGCCCCACCAGCGCGCCGACAAGGCGCTGTTCTTCCAGTTCGTCGCCGCTGAATTCCGCGAAGATGCGGCCGCCATAGAGGACGAGGCAGCGATCGGCGAGGTCGGTGACCTCGGGCAGTTCGGACGAATAGAAGAGCACCGAGCCGCCGGCGTCGGCGAAGCGCCGGATCGCGGCATAGATTGACTGCTTGGTGCCGACATCGACGCCGCGGGTCGGATCGAACAGGAGCAGCGTGCTGGCGCCCGTCAGCAGGGTGCGCGCCAGCAGCGCCTTCTGCTGGTTGCCGCCGGAAAGATCGGCGATCGGAAAGGCGAGATAGCGCGCCGCGAGATCGACGCTCGCCGCGACCGACGCAGCCGCCTCCGCCTCCAGTCCGCTCCAGACCAGGCCGCCGCGCGCGATCCGCCCCGCCACCGGCAGCGTGATGTTGCCGGCCGCCGTCAGGCTCGACAGAATACCCTCGGTCTTGCGCTCCTCCGGCACATAGGCGATGCCGCGGCCAGCCTTCAGCGCCGCCTGCGGATTGCGCAGGGTCGTCGGCTTGCCGTCGACCCGAATGACGCCGCCCGCCGGCTTCGCGAGGCCGGCCAGCATGCGGAACAGGTCGCGCTGGCCCTGCCCTTCCAGCGCCGCGACGGCGAGAACCTCGCCCTGGCGGAGCGCGAAGGTGACGTCCTTCAACTGGCCGCCGGACAATTTGTCGACGGCGATCGACGCCGCTGCGCCGGCGGCCCGCACCGGCCGGTCCGCCTTCTCGCTGCGGACGGCGCGCCCGACCATCATCTCGAAGATGTCGGCATCGGACGCCCCGGCGAGATCGACGGTGGCGATGCTGCGGCCGTTGCGAAGCACCGTCGCGCGGCTGCAGAGAGCGCGCACTTCGGCAAGCCGATGCGAGATGTAGAGGACCGCGACGCCGCGCGCCGTGGCCTGGCGGATCAATCCGAACAGCCAGTCGACCTCGGCGAGCGCCGCCGTCGGCTCGTCGAGGACGAGAACCTTGGTAGCGTGCTCCATGGCGCGGACGATCTCGAGCCGCTGCCGGTCGGCAAGCGACAGGTCGGAGACGATCTCGCCGGCATCGATGCGCGAAAGCTCGTAGCGCTTCAGGATCGCCGCGGCGGCGGAGCGTGCGGCGGAAGCGGAGGCGAGGCCCGCAACGCCGCGCGGCATGCGCGGCAGCATCAGGTTCTCGGCCACCGTCAGATTGGGAAGCAGGCTCAGTTCCTGGAAGGCGGTGGCAACACCGGCGCCGCGCGCCTCAAGGATGGTGCGCGGCTGGAAGGCGCCGCCGTCGAGCGACATGCTGCCGCTATCCGGCCGCACGACACCGCTCAGGACCTTCACCAGGGTGGACTTGCCGGCGCCGTTCTCGCCGAGCAGCGCATGCACCTCGCCCGGCTTCAGGACCAGATCGACGCGCTCGAGCGCGACGGTGGCGCCGTAGGATTTGGAAACAGCGCCGACCGCGAGCGCAATTTGCCCGTCTCTGACCATGCGCCCCTCCCAAGGTCCATATCGTCAGTGAGAACGTTCTCTGAGAACGTTCTCACCATGCTGCAACCAGATTGCGCTGTCAACCGCCGCCGTGAAGGCGCTGCGTCTTTCGAAGCCGTTCGCGGCCATGCGGGTTCGGCCGGACGCGTCGAATGACGAAGCCCGAGCAACGGGAATTGGCGGTTCTTCCAGAGGATTCAGGGCCGGACCAGCGTCGGCGAAATCATCGCGAAAGGCAGGGGGAAAGCCTCGCGGAGCGGACCGACGGAACAACCGTATCGGCGAGGCCCGCCAGCGCCGGACGCGCCGCTAGAGATCGGCGCGTCCGGATACGGGAAGCGGCTCAGACCGCCAGCGGACGGACGCGCATCTTGATGTGCTTGGATTCGCGGAAGGCGGCGAGGCCTTCCGGACCGAGCTCGCGGCCCATGCCGCTCATCTTCCAGCCGCCGAACGGCGCCTGCAGTTCCGTCGTGTCGTTGACGTTGACGCCGATCGCGCCCGCCTCGATCCGGTCGGCGAGCGCCCAGGCCCGCTCCAGATCGCGTGAATAGACATAGGCCGCGAGGCCGTAGGGCAGCGCGTTGGCGACGCGGAGCGCCTCGGCGTCGTCCGCCACCGGGCGGATGGCCGCGAGCGGGCCGAAGGTTTCCTCCGTCAGCGCCAGCGCATCGTCCGGCGCATTGTCGACGAGGGCCGGCTCGTAGAAGAAGCCCTTGGCGAATTCCTCGCCGTCCGGGATCCGGCCGCCGACCAGCAGCTTGCCGCCCTTGGCGACGGCGTCGGCGACATGGGTCGTCACGCGCTGGCGCACGCCCTCATGCAGCATCGGGCCGTAGAGCACGCCGGGCAGGCTGCCATTGCCGAGCTTGATCTTGCGGGTTTCCGCCACCAGCGCCTCGACGAACTCCTTGTGGATGCCCTTCGAGACGAGGATGCGGTTCACCGCGATGCAGATCTGGCCCATGTTGGAGAAGGAGCGGCGCGCCGCGGCCGCCGCCGCCTCGACCGGATCGGCGTCGTCGAGCACCACGAACGGGCTCTGGCCGCCCAGCTCCAGCGACAGCCGCTTCAGCGTGCCGGCGGAGGCGCGCATGATCGACTGGCCGGCCGGCACCGAGGCGGTCGCCGTGATCATCCTTATGTCGGGATGTTCGGCCAGCGCCGCGCCCACCTCCGGGCCGGTGCCCGGAATGTCGTTGACGACGCCTTCCGGCACGCCCGCGTCGACGAAGCACTGCACCACCATGCCGATCGCCAGCGGCGTCTCGTGCGGCGGCTTGGCGACGAGCGTGCAGCCCGCCGCCAGCACCGGCGCGATCTTCCAGCAATAGAGATCGACCGGATAGTTCCACGGCACGATGGCGCCGACGACGCCGACCGGCGCCGTCGTGACGATGCTCTTGATGTCGGCGCGCGACGACGGCCGGATAGAGCCGCCGAGGCGACGCCCCTCCTCCGCATAGTAGCGAATCACCTCGATGCCGAAGCCGATCTCCTTCTTGGAGTCCGGCACCGGCTTGCCCTGCTCGCGCGTCAGCGTCGCGGCGATGGCGTCGATGCGCTCGGCGACGAGATCGGCGGCGCGGTGCAGGATCTTCGCACGCTGGTCGGCGTGCATCGAAGCCCAGGCGGGTAGCGCGCGGCCGGCAGCGGCGACGGCGAGGTCGACATCCGCCCTCGACGCCAGCGCGCTGGAGCCGACAAGTTCGCCGGTCGCCGGATCGCGGATCTCGATCCGCTCGCCCTTGGCGGCGTCGCGCCAGGCGCCGCCGATGAAAAGTCCTCGTTCCATCTGGCTCACCGCGACTTCAGCCTCCGCCACAGTTCCTCGTAGTTGCGGTCATTCTGGGCGTTGGCTTCCGCCTTGCTGGTCGTGTTGGGATTGACCATCACGAACGGCTTGATGCCCTGCTGAACGAGCTTCTCGGCCGTCGTCGCCACGATCGCGTGGGCGATCGCAATGGTGACGCTGGTCGAATTGGCGCCGACCGGATGCTCCAGGCCGTCGATCACGAGCGAGGCGTCGGCCTTCGGAATGCCGGTGTCGATGACGACGTCGGCGACCTCGAACAGGCGCTTGCCGGAGGAGTGGCGCGACGGGGTGACGCTCGAATGCGGCAGCGACGTCACGCCGACCACCTTCATGCCGCGCGCCTTGCACTCGAGCGCGATGTCGAGGATCACGGCGTTGATGCCGGAATGGGAGAACAGCACCATGGTGTCGAGCGGGTCGAGCTGGTGCGAGTTCAGGATCGCCTTGCCATAGCCCTCGACGGCGTGGATGAAGCGATACTGGCGCGCGCCCATGTCGCCGAGCACGCGGTGGAACGAGATCATCGTGCTCTCGACGATCGGCCGGAAGCCGGTGATCGTGCCGGTGCGCGGGAAGCTTTCGAGAGCCGGCAGCGCGCCGTGGCCGGTGCCGAAGGTGAAGGCCAGCTTGTCGGCGGCGATGCTCGCCGCGCAGAGCTCGGCCGCCTCTTCGATGGCCGCGGCCTGGGTGGTGCGGACCCTTTCGAGCCGCTCGGCCAGCGTGTTGAAATAGCGGTCGACCATCGACGTCATGACGTCACCTCGTTCTTCTTCGTTGCAAATTCCGCGATCGAATCGAGCGCGACCTCGAACAGTTCGCGCTCGGCGACGGCCATCGCCGCGTCGTCGATCTTCTCCTGGCTGAAGGCGTCGACCGTCGCGACGCAGAGCGTCGAGGCGCTGGCGCCGAGCACGCGGGCCGCCACCAGCAGCGCCGAAGTCTCCATGTCCGTGCCGATCAGGCCGAGGCGCTGGATGTCCTGCTTCAGCGTGTCGATCATCGCCCGGCTCTGGCCGGAAAGGCCGAACATCTCGGTATAGAAGCCGTCATAGGTGCCGTAGATGCCGGCGTGCCAGGTGCGGCCGGAGCGGCCGAGATGCTGGCGCAGCGTCGTGTTGAGCTCGAAATCGGCCATCGCGGGGAAGCCGAGCGGCGCATAGGTGTTGGAGGTTCCCTCGGCGCGCAGCGCGCCATCCGCCAGCACGAAATCGCCGAGCTTCGCCGGCGGCACGGCCATGGCGGTGCCGATGCGCAGGAAGCTGCGCACGCCGAGCGCGAACAGTTCGTGCAGGACGATGGTCGCGATCGGCGCGCCCATGCCGAAGGCGCTGACGGTAATGCGCTGGCCGTTGCGGGTGCCGGTGACCGTGCGGAGGCCACGGTTTTCCGGCAGGAACTCGACATCGGTCAGGTGCTCGGCGATGCGGCCGATGCGGGCGGGATCGCCGACGAGAATGGCACCGCTGCCGACCTGGTCGCGCTTCGCGCCGATGTACCAGGCGGTGTTGGTCTTTTCGTCTTGCTTGGTCATTCTCTCAATGCACTTTCATTTTCGGAAGTCTGGCGTGCGAGCAGCAGCCGGCGCGCGGCGGCATGGCCGGAGCGCACGACGGCAGCGAGATCGGTCTCGCCCTTATCGGTCTCGCCCTTGGCGAGCGCCGCCAGCACGCCGCCGGCGAAGCTGTCGCCGGCGCCGGTCGGATCGGTAACGGCGAGGGGCTCGGCCGAAACCGCGATGGAGCGCTCGTCGCGCGTGATGGTGGCACCGGCGCCGCCGCGCGTCTCGATCAGCACCTGGCCCGGCCGCGCCGCGCCCGCTCCGGCCAGCGCGGCTCGCACGAAGCCGGCCTCGGCATGGCTGAAGCAGATCAGGTCGGCGCGCGCCGCGAAGCGGGCCGCCTGCGCCACCGACAGGACGCGCGGGTCGTGCTTGACGATCCAGGCGAGCCGCGTGCCGGGGCGGATCGCGTCGAGCACGGCGTCGTTGACGGCGGCGGGGCCGATGGTGATGCAGACCCAGTCGGCCGTGCCGACCAGCTCGCGCTGCGCTGCCGACAAGGTCAGCCCGGCCGGCATGCCGGGATCGTAGAGGCAGATGCAACCGCCGTCCGGCTCATAGGCGAGCACGGAGACGGGCGTGCGGGCGCCGGCGACGGCGTCGAGCCCCCGATCCGGCACGCCCCTGGCGGCAAGCTGGTCGCGATAGGCGTCGCCCGCCGCGTCGTCGCCGATCCAGCTGACGGGGATCGCCTGCGCGATGCCGTCAGCGACCAGCGCCATGGCGACGAAGGCGGGGCCGCCGCCGAGGCGCGGCCAGGCGTCCTGCGGCCGCTGCAGGATGGTCGTCGTCCGGCCGGCGCTCGGCGACCCGTCGAGAACAGCGACATGGTCGAGACTTGCAAAGCCGGTGATGGCGATGGTGGTCATGCCAGCATCCCGAGCGCTTCGCCGAGCGGCACGACGCGACCCATATAGCGGTCAATGTCCTCCAGCGACGCCTCGGCCAGGTGCGGCCGGTTGGAGTTGGTCGCCTCGCGCGGCACCACCGGCTCGAAGCCGTTGGCGAAGGCGTCCTGCGCCGAGGCGCGGATGCAGACATTGGTCTTGACGCCGGCGATGACGACGCGCGTCACCTTCTGCTCGTGCAGGAACAGCGCGAGATCGGTGGCGAAGAAGGCGCTGAAGCGGCGCTTGAAGATCGTCGTCTCGTTCGGCCCCTCGGGGCGGAACTCCGCGAAGAAGGCCGCGTCATGCGCGTCTTCCAAGTGATGGACCGGGAGCTTCCGCCATTCGAAATCGTCGAACCCGGCCGGCCGGTGCTTCTCGACCGCGTGCACGACGATGGTGCCCGACTTCCGCGCCGCGTCGAGCAGCGCCCGCATCGGCTCCAGCACGGCCTCGACGCCGGCATAGTAGTTGGGCTGGCCGGGCTCGAAGAACGAGTTGATGACATCCACCAGGATGAGCGCGGTCTTTGTCTTTTCGACCATGTCAGGCTCCTTTGTTCCGCGCACGCTTCAGGGTGATGGCGACCAGGGTGAGGATGACGATGACCATCACGTAGGGCAGCGTCTGCACCAGCTCTGCCGGCAGGCCACGCCCCTGCAGGCGGATCTGGATCGCGTCGAACAGGCCGAACAGCAGCGCGCCGAGCGCCGTCGGCCAGGGCCGGTTGCGGCCGAAATAGAAGGCGGCGAGCGCCAGGAAGCCGCGTCCGGCGGTGATTCCCTCGTTGAAGATGCCGACGACGCCGATGCAGAGATAAGCGCCGGCAAGGCCCGACATCGCGCCGGCGAAGACGGTGGAGGCGTCGCGCAGATTGAGCGGGTTGAGGCCGAGCGCACGCGCCGCCTGCGGCGCCGCGCCGGCCGCCCGCAGGCGAAGGCCGAGGCGGGTCCGCGCCAGGAACCAGGCCGTCGCCGGCACCAGCAGCCAGGCGGCCCAGGTCAGCGGGTCGTGGTCGGAGAAGATCGCGCCCAGCACCGGGATGTCGGCGACGACGGGGATGTGGATGCGCGGCAGCATGGCGACGTCGGGCAGGCTGAGCGTGCCCGAGGTGCCGTACCAGCTCTTCAGGAAGAAGCGCACCAGCCCGGCGACGGCGATGTTGAAGCCGAGGCCGACGATGATCTCGTTCGCCTGCAGCCGCGTGACGGTGAGCGACATCAAGAGGCCGAGCAGGCCGCCGACGAGGGCGGCGGCGACGAGCGCCGCCGGCCAGCTTCCCGTCTGCGAGGCGACCATGAGCCCGACCAGCGCGCCGGCCAGCATCATGGAATCGAGGCCGATATTGACGAGGCCGGCGACGCGATTGACCAGTCCGCCGAGGGCGGCGAGCAGGATCGGCGTCGTCATGAGGAACGCCGCATGGATGATGTTGTCGATCATTTGCCGCCCTGCCGCTGTTTCAGGAGCCAGCCGAAGCGGGCGACCGCGAAGATCATCACCGTTCCCTGCAGGATGTTGACGATCTCGATCGGCACGTCGCTGAAGAGCTGGATGGTGGCGCCGGACGTCGCCAGCGCGCCGAAGAGCAGCGCCGCCAGCAGGATGCCGATCGCCGAGCCGCGACCGAGCAGCGCCACGGCGATTCCGGTGAAGCCGTAGCCGGGCGAGAAGCCGACGACGAAGCGGTTGACGGTGCCGAGCGCCTGGATGCCGCCGGCGAGGCCGCCGATGGCGCCGGAGAGCAGCATCATCTTGATGATCAGCATCGGCACGTTGATGCCGGACGCGATGGCGAAGCGCGGGTTGAGACCGGCGAGCCGGGTCTCGAGCCCGAGCGCCGTGCCGCGGCCCCAGAGCCAGTAGAGCACGAGCAGCGCGATCGCGATCAGGAAGCCGGCATTCAGCGTCGAGGGCGGCATCAGGCGCGGCAGGCGCGCCGCCTCGACCACCATCGGCGTCGCCGAATTGGCCGAGCCCGGCGCCAGCAGCGGGCCGTTGACCAGCCAGGCGGTGAGGCTGACGGCGATGAAGTTCAGCATCAGCGTCGTCACGACCTCGTCGACGTCGAGCCGCGCCTTCAGAAGCGCCGGCACCAGCATCCAGAGCGTGCCGGCGATGACGGCGGCGCCGAGCGCGAAGGGCAGCAGCAGCGTGGCCGGCAGGCCGACAAAGGTGAAGCCGACATAGGCGGCGGCAAGACCGCCGACGAGCACGCAGCCCTCGACGCCGACATTGAACACGCCGGAGCGGAACGCCACGGCGGTGGCGAGGCCGGTCAGGATCAGCGGCGTCGAGGCGGCGACCGTCGCGGCAATGCGCTTGACGCCGCCGAAGGATTCCTTGAGCAGCAGCCAGTAGACTTCGAGCGGATTGTGGCCGGCGACGGCGAGCACGATGCCGGCGACGACGAGCGCCAGCACCAGCGGCGCGACCGCCAGCGCGACGTCGCGCCAGCCGATCGCCGGCGCCGTCCTGGCCGTGGAAGCAACGGCGCTCATGCGGCGATCTCCGCGCGGGTTTCGCCCAGCATCATGCGACCGAGCTCCTCGACCTTGGCCGAGCCGCGCGACACCTCGCCGGTGACGCGGCCGTCATAGAGGACGACGATGCGGTCCGACAGCGCGATGAGTTCATCGAGTTCTTCCGAAATGACCAGCACCGCCCCGCCCGCCTCGCGGTAATCGAGCAGGCACTGGTGAATGAAGGCGATGCCGCGAATGTCGACGCCGCGCGTCGGCTGGCAGGCAACGAGGAGCTTCGGATCGCCGTCGAGCTCGCGCGCCATGGCGACGCGCTGCTGGTTGCCGCCCGAAAGGCTGGAGATCGGCAGCGCCGAGGAGGCGCGCTTGACCGAGAAGCGGTCGAGCAGGGTTTCGACATGGCGCCTGATGGCGCCCTTCTGCAGCACGCCGCCCTTGCAGAGCGCGGCCGCGCGATGCCGGCCGGCGATCAGGTTTTCCGAGATCGGCGCGGCGAGGCAGAGCCCCTCCGCCGCGCGGTCCGGGCTCAGATAGGAGAGGCCCCGTTCGCGCCGGTCACGCAGGCCGAGCCTGGTGACATCCTCGCCGTCGAGCCGGACCGAGCCGCGCTCGATCCGGCCGAGGCCGGTGACGGCGGCGATCAGCTCGTCCTGGCCGTTGCCGGCGACGCCGGCGATGCCGACGATCTCGCCGGCGCGGATATCGAGATCGAGTTCCTTCAGGCGCAGCACGCCGCGCGCATCCTTGGCGGCGAGGCCGCGCAGCTCCAGCACGGTGCGTCCGACCGCGCTCGGCCGGGCGTTCGGCCGGCTCAGGATCTCGCCGATCATCATCTCGGCGAGGGCCGCCTTGCTGGTCTCGGCCGTCTTCATGGCGCCGATCACCTTGCCGGCGCGGATGACGGTGATCTCGTCGGCGAGCGCCATCACCTCGTCCAGCTTGTGGCTGATGAAGAGGATGGTGCGGCCTTCCGAGCGCAGCTTCTGGAGCAGGACGATCAATTCCTGCACCTGCGCCGGCGCCAGCACCGCCGTCGGCTCGTCGAGGATGAGCACGTCGGCGCCGCGATAGAGCAGGCGCAGGATCTCGACGATCTGGCGCACATGCACCGGCGCGTCGTCGACCGGCATGTCCCAGTCGAGCGTGACGCCCGCCTCGCGCTCCAGCTTGCGCGCCGCGTCGAGGGCCTTCCGGCGATCGATGCGGCGCAGGCCGTCGAGCGGTTCCTGCGCCAGCACCAGGTTTTCGAGCAGCGTCAGCCCGGGCACCAGCATGAATTCCTGGTGCACCATGCCGATGCCCTTCTGGAAGGCATCGGCGGGTCCGAAGAAGACGGTCGGCATGCCGTCGACGAGGACGACGCCCTCGTCCGGCCGGTCCATGCCCTGCAGGATGCGCATCAGCGTCGACTTGCCGGCGCCATTGCCGCCGACGATGGCATGGATGGTTCCGCGATGGGCGCGGAAGGTGATGCCATCATTGGCGACCAGCGCGCCGAACCGGCGGGTGACGCCCTGCGCCCCCAGTCGGATCGTCGTGTCCGGCTGAAATTCATCCATCGACATGGACCGTCCCTACGCGTGGATCGTGCTTACTTCAGGAAGTCCGGGTAGCCCTGGTCGACGACGTTCCAGACCTTGATCTTGCCGGAGAGGATGTCCTGCTTCGCCGCCTCGACCTTTTCCAGGATCGCCGGGGGGATGCGGTCCTTGGTGTACTTCATCTCCGACAGGCCGACGCCGTTCTCCTTGAGGCCGAGCGTGATCGTCTGGCCGCCCGGGAACTTGTCGGCGGCGTAGTCCTGGATCACCGTCTCGACGGCGTTGTCGGAATGCTTGACCATGCTGGTAAGCACGTTGCCCGGGGCGATGCCGTCCTGGTCGGTATCGACGCCGATGGCGTAGACGCCGGCTTCCTTGGCCGCCTGGATGACGCCCATGCCGGTTCCGCCGGCGACGTGGTAGATCACGTCGGCGCCTTCCTCGATCATCGCCTTGGCCATCTGCAGGCCGACGGCCGGATCGCCGAAATTGTTGGAATAGGCGATCTTGACGACGATTTCGGGATTGGCCGCCTTGGCGCCCTCGACATAGCCGGCAATGAACTTGTCGATGCCGGCCGACTTGGTGCCGCCGATCACGCCGATCACCGGCTTGTCGTTGATGCCCTTGATCGAGGTATCGGTCGTCACCAGGGCGGCGAGCGTGCCGGCGAGGTAGGAACCTTCCTGCTCCTGGAACAGCACGGAGGCGATGTTCGAGCCCTCGCGCACCTGGTTCAGGATGACGTACTTCGTGTCGGGATAGTCCTTGGCGACCTCGAGCATCGGCTCACCATGGGCATATTCGAGATCGACGATCAGGCCGAAATCGGCGTCGGACGCACGGCGCAGGATCTCGGTCGCCTGCGAAACCACTTCCTTGGATTCGACCGCCTTGCCCTCGAGCCCGGTCTCCTTCAGCGCGCGCAGAAAGCCGGAATGGGCGAGGTCGTTGTAGGACTGGTCGCCGAGGCCGCCCTGCGAGACGATCAGGGCGACGGGCTTGTCCTCGGCGCGGGCGCTAGCCGTTCCAAGGGCCGAGGCGAGGACCATCGTGGCGAGCGCCATCGAAGTGGATTTCATCTGACTTCTCCGTGTTGGTTCCAGGGTTCCGCGGCTGGCGCATGAGCGTCGCCTCGTAGGAGTAGCGGCGCGCGTCATAGACGGCGTTGACGGCGTCGAGCGGCGTGCCGTCGGCGGCGAAGGAATGACGTGTCACGGCGACGACGACCGCGTCCGCGCCCAAATTGAGCAGCTCCCGGTCGCCGGGTTCCGCCGTGCAGGCGATCAGGCGCTCGGTGGCGCCATGCACCGAAAGACCGCGCTCCTCGAAGAAGCGGTACAGCGAGAAGGAATGCGACGCGGCGACGTCGCGGGTGAGGCCGATCGACCGCGCCAGCTCGGCCGAGATCAGCGAGCGGTGCAGCGCCACCGCCATGCCGTCGACGAGACGCAGGCGATCGAGCCGGACCAGCGCCGTCCCTTCCGGATAAGGCAGGCCGGGCTGCCAGGACGCCTCGCCGAAGGCGAGCAGCTGGTGCGTGGCCTTGTGGCCCGCCGCCTCGACCGCCTCGGTGAAGCTCAGCAGATAGCCGGGCTGGCGGCGCAGCGGCGCGGCGGCGACGAACGAGCCGCTGCCCTGGCGACGGGTGATCAGCCCCTCATCGGCGAGCTGCTCGACCGCCTTCGCCACGGTGAAGCGGCTGACGCCCCAGTCGCGGGCGAGCTGCGGCTCGCTCGGAATGCGCGCGCCCTCGCCGAGCGTGGCGATGTCCTCGCGCAGTCGATCCGCGATCTGCAGATAAAGCGGACCGTCGCGGTCCCGCATCCCTGCCGCCATGGCTTCCTCCTAACTTGTCCAGTCAACTGTACAAGCAGGTTTCGGGATTTCAAGCGGTCTCGCTGGTTTGCCGCGAAATTATTCTTCGGCGGCGCGGCGCGGAGGAAAGCGCGCCCCGGCGGCTACGCCGGCGCAGCAACCATCGGGCCAAGGGCCGACGCCCCGCGCCCGCCGGTGACGGCGGTCGCGGGGGGCCTGGCAGCAGCGACGACGGGGAGAGAAAGGCGGGATCGAGGGGCGGCGCAGGTCCGGCCGGCGGTCAGGCCGTCGCGTCCTGCACGGGCTGCAGCCCCGCCGGGATCGCCTCGCTCTCGTCGATCTCGCGCGAATGCGGGGCGATCGCCGCGGTAGCGGCGGTGACCGTCGACACGCTGGCAAGCGTCATGAACGTGTCCGTGACCGCGTCGACGGCGACGAACAGGGCGAAGGCCGCCTCGAAGGGCAGTTGCAGATAGCTGCAGAGGATCGACATCTGCGACAGGATCACCAGCCCCGCCATGCCGGTGGTGGTGAGCGCCAGAAGCGCCGAGGACACGCCGATCAAGGCGAGGTCGGGGATCGAGAGCGTGCGTCCGTAGAGCTGGGCGATGAAGATGACGCCGCCGACATAGAGGAAGATCGCGCCGGTGCGCAGCAGCGCCGCCTGCAGCGGGGCCAGCAATTCGACGATCACCTGGCTGAATTTCAGCCGCTCCACGAGCAGGTTGATGATCCACGGGATCGAGGCGATGGTCGAGCGCGTGGTGATCACCACCATCAGCAGCGGCTGGAACGCCTTGATTGTGGACCAGTAGCCGCGGCGGGAACGAACCGCGACGATGGTGACCGCCGCGATCATGACGGCGAGGGTCGAAAGTCCCATCACGACGAGGAAGCGGCCCATCAGGGTCAGCGGTTCCGGCCCAACCTGCGCGGTCTGCTCGGCGATCAGGATGAAGGTCGCGATCGGCAGGCCCCAGACGAACCAGTTGGTCAGGATGATGCAGGCGCGGTAGATCGCGTCGAGGCCCTGGGCCAGGCTGGTCGCGGATTTCCGCGGCACCTGGCCGACGGCGAGGCCGAAAAGCAGGCAGAACAGCAGCACCTGGATCGTCTCGCCCTTGGCGAGCGCGCCGAAGACGTTGCTCGGCACGAGCTGGAGGAAGATGCCGAGCGGGCCGGCCTCCTTGCCGGCGTCGGCCGGCTCGGCCAGCGACAATTGCAGGTCGGTCGACACCGCCCCCTGCGAATTGATGAACATGCCGAGGCCGATGCGCGACTGCGGATCGTCGATCTGGCCGGGCTGCATGACGAGCGACAGCGTACCGATCAAGGCCACGCCGAGAACCGAGACGACCACGACCGCGAGCGCGATGCGGGCGAGATACCGCACCGAGCGCGGATCCTGCACCATCGAGGTGATCGAGAAGATCACTGACGAGACGAGCAGCGGCAGCACCACCATCGTCAGCAGGTTCAGATAGACCTTGGCGACCGGTGCCAGCGCATGGGCGACCGCCGGCGCGTGGATACCGCAAAGAATCCCGGCCGCGATCAGCACCAGCGTGGTGACGGGCGAGCGCAGCACGCGCTTGAACAGGGTGAAGCCTTTCGAGCGCGACACCGGCTCTGCGAGGGTTTCGTCCGTAGGCACGTCAAACACCCCGGCTGGCGCGATAGCGCGCGATGATTTCATCGGTCTTCGTCACGGCGCCGCCCTGCGAGATGTCGAGGAACAGGTCGACGAAGGCGGCGAGATGCGCGGCATCCGGGCGGATGCCGATCGCCAGCGTGTCGGTCTTGTCGTTCAGCGTGATCGACCGCGCCACGACGGTGAGCGAGGGATCGTCGACGAGCAGCTTCTTGATCTCGAAATCGTCGCGATACGCCATGTCGATCTCTTCGGCCCGGACCGCGTCGATCATCGACGTCCAGTCGGCGAACTCGCGGATGCTGGCCTTCGGGAAACTTGCGCCGGCGAATTCGGCGAAGGCCGAGTGGCCGATGACGCCCAGCACGCCGCTGAAATCGCGGATGACCGGCTCCACCGGCTGGCTGCCGGCCATGCGCGCCAGCCGGACGCGGTTGGCGATCAGGCCGTGGTTGAATACCGCATAGGGCCGCGAATAGCGGATCAGGCGCCCGCGCCGCACCGTGCGGCTCAGCTTGCAGATGGCGAGATCGGCGGCGCCATCGGCGATCTGGTCGACCGCTTCGTCGAAGGTCCTCGGCTGCCGGTCGAAGGTGACATCGGCCTCGAGCGTGCGCGCGATCGCTTGCGCGAGCGTGACGTCGATACCGGCATTGTCGGCGCCGGCGGCCTCGAAGAAGGGCGGCGACGCGAAGCTCGGCATCACGACCCTGAGCGGCGTCTCGCGATAGATGCGGGAGAGATCGCTGAGCGGTTCCGCGAAGGCGCGCGGCATGGCGATGGCGGCCAGCGCCCCGCCAAGCAGACCGCGCCGGGAAAGCGTCAGAGGGCGCCGCATTGCGAACATCGATGTCATGGGTCCAGCCGCCAGATCAAAGATTGGCGCCACCCGTCATCCAGCGCCCTGCAACTCACGCTAGAGCAGCCTGGTTAAGAAACTTTCGTAAGGGAACCCTCCTGCTGCCATTCCCGGCCGTCGCCTGCGCGACGGCCGGGAGCCACGATCAGCCAGCCTTCTGCGCCTTCCGGCGGCGCCAGGGGGCATCTCTCCCGATATCGCCGGCCATGATGCAGCCATAGGGCAACACCTCGTCGACGATCTCGGCCAGGCCATAGTGCTCGATCTGCGCCCGCATGGCCGCAGCGTTCTTGTAGGCGCTCGGCAACTCGGACACGTCGGCGTTGCCGCAGAAGAAGCGGACGTCGAGGCCTGCCGTCTCCCTGGCCAGGATCGCGGCGATGTTGTTCGGGCTCAGCCCCCGGGAATCGGCGCCATGTTCCTCGGCAAGCGCCCGGATATGGGCGCTGCGCGAGACGTTGCGTCCGGCTCCATGCGGCGAGAAGCCGAGGCCCCGCGCCGCATTCGATCCGCGGACGACGAGCACGGGCTCCGCCATGTTGAGCGGTACGAGCGTCAGCGCGGTGGCGTCGTCGGCCCAGCCGTCGAAGGCCGGCGTCGCCCCCTTGCCGTGGTAGAACAACCCGTCGGACTTTCGGAAGACGAAGTTGTGCTCGTTCCAGAAGCGGTCGCCAACGCGCGTATCCAGTTTTTCCGCCGCCATGTCGTGCAGCGCATAGTGGCTCTCCCTGGTCCAGAGGCGGATCGCCTGCAGGGCGGACCAGTAGGCCTCGCCCTCTTCCGTATCGGCCGGGATCCAGGCGTTGATCGGCGCGGTCTCGGGGGAAAGCCGTTCGCGAAACCGGTTCGCGACCTTGATCCCCCGATCATAGAGGCGGGCTCCCGGCCCCCGCGATCCATGATGGGTCACGAGCGCGGTCTCGCCGCTCGACTTCAGCGTGCCGACGAAGGCGAAGTGGTTGCCGTCGCCCTGAGTCGCGAAATGCGCGATCGCTCCCTCCAGGCCGCTATAGAGATAGCGGTTCTCCGAAAAAGCGGCGAGCGTCGCGTCGGAGGGACGGAAGCGCCCCATTGGAGAGCGCCCTCCCGCACCGAAATGCGTGACCGCATGGATCGCATCGAGAACAGACTCCGGATCCAGCCCCGGAAAGGTCGAGATCGCCATGGAGCAGCAGATGTCGGCGGAATGCATGCCCGGGTGAATGCCGTCCGACGCGACGACACCGCCCACCGGGATCGTCCCCACCGGTCCAGACGGGCAGGCATCGGGCATGATCGCGGCCGCGCGCACCACGGGCGTGCGAACCAGCGCGCGCATCGTCGCGCTGACCTTCTCGACATTACCGAGCTCATAGGCCGTCTCCGCGGCAATGTTCGCGTAGATCGGGACATCATTCTCACCCTTCAGGGGCAAAGCGGGCGCGGGCTCAAAACGTCGCGCCGCCGCGAGGGCATCGGCCATCGAGCCGCCCTGCCTCAGGATCGCATTGGCCGCGTCGAGAGCCGGGCGAAACCACTTGCCCTGCGCCATACCCGCATCGATCAGGTCCTGTCCGCTGATTACTTCGATCATTTCACATTCTGCTTCTGTCGCAGTCCTTCTGGTTTTCATTTGTCGTGCATCGCTCGAATGACGGCGGCGACGGGAATGGACGAAATGCGGATGACCCCGCTCATCCCTCGCTTCCGGTCACGCCCGGATCATTTCAAGCGATGTGCCAACCGAAGCAACGCTGCCTTTCCAGCACCGAATTTTCTGTTATCTATCTGAATTATATAGATAATATATGCCATAGAAGCAGCAGCCATTCGAATTTGCGGCAGTGGGGATGCTCCATTATTCTATCCAGAGAGATAGAAAAATATCGAAATGGATAAGCCATGAAGCGGCGCGTCGCGATCAGCATCCTCGGCACGACCCTCGATGTCGGCCGTCGGCCGGAGCGGTGGGAACGCTGGCGCCCCAACGTGGCGCTCTGCCAGCAATCGGGCCTCTTCATCGACCGGCTGATCCTGATCCACGACGACAGGGCGGAGCCGCTGGCGCGCAGCATCATCAAGGACATCGAGACCGTCTCGCCGGCCACGGACGTGCGCCAGCACATCCTCAACTTCCGCGATCCCTGGGATTTCTCGGAGGTCTATACCGGCCTCCGCGACTTCGCCCATGGCTATCCGTTCGACCCGGATTCCGAGGATTATCTCGTCAACATCACGACCGGGACCCATGTCGCCCAGATCTGCTGGTTCCTCCTCACCGAGGCGCGGATCATACCGGCGCGACTGCTGCAGCTGTCGCCGCCGCGGGACCGGCAGGCGGAAGGGGACTATTCGGGCACGCATGCCGTCATCGACCTGGACCTCTCGCGCTACGATGAGATCGCCAGGCGCTTCGCATCGGAAAAGGCGGAGGCGACATCCTTCCTGAAGTCCGGCATCTCGACCCGCAATCCCGCCTTCAACCGGATGATCGATGAAATCGAACGGGTCGCCATCCGCTCTGCCGCCCCGGTCCTGCTCACGGGGCCGACCGGCGCCGGCAAGTCGCAACTGGCGAAGCGGATCTACGAACTGAAGAAGTCGCAGCGAAAGGTCGGAGGCGCCTTTGTCGAGGTCAACTGCGCCACGCTGCGCGGCGACCAGGCGATGTCGACGCTGTTCGGCCATGTGAAGGGCGCCTTCACCGGCGCGGCCACCGATCGGGCCGGACTTCTCAGATCCGCGGACAAGGGGGTGCTGTTCCTCGACGAAATCGGCGAGCTTGGTCTCGACGAGCAGGCCATGTGCCTGCGCGCGATCGAGGAGAAGCGCTTCCTCCCCGTCGGCAGCGACCGGGAGGCCTCGGCCGATTTCCAGCTGATCGCCGGCACCAATCGCGATCTGGGCGAGGCGGTGCGCCAGGGCCGGTTCCGGGAGGATCTCTTCGCGAGGCTGAATCTCTGGACGTTTCGGCTGCCGGCGCTGCGCGAGCGCAAGGAGGATATCGAGCCGAACGTCGAGTTCGAGCTCAGGCGCTTCCTCGAGCGCGAGGGTCAGAACGTCACCTTCAACAAGGAAAGCCGACAGCGCTATCTCGCCTTCGCGACCGGGCCGGAGGCCAGCTGGAGCGCGAATTTTCGCGATCTGTCGGCATCCGTCACCCGCATGGCAACGCTGGCCGCGCTGGGGCGCATCACCGTCGACGTGGTCGACGACGAGATCGGGCGGCTACGCACGGCCTGGTGGCCCGCCTCCCGATCGGCAGCAGACGCCATCCTGACGGAGGTGCTCGGAACGGAAGCGGCGGCGCGGATCGACCCTTTCGACGCCGTGCAACTCGCGGCGGTCCTGCATGCGTGTCGACGTCATGCCAGTGCGAGCGCCGCCGGCCGCGAATTGTTCGCCCGCTCGCGCGAAGCGAAGAGGAGCAACAATGACGCGGATCGGCTGACGAAGTATCTCGCCCGCTATGACCTGCACTTCGATCAGGTGAAGCAGCGGTGACGCGCTGAGCAGCCGACGCGCAAAACCGGAACGCCCTGGCCGCGCGCTGCGCGCCGGGCAACAGGCCCGACCGGCCGACTAGCGAGCGCTTGCTGCTCACAAAACGGGCGCAATGCCCGCCATCTCACTTTGTTTTGTGATATCATATCTGATTATCATCACGGCCGTGTCTGTCCCAGGTCGGCCGGTTCGCTTGTTTTCTTCCATCCTCTCATCGGCAACTTCCCTTCGGATCAAGCGGCTTCACGGCCGGATCGGCGCCGGGCGCGGAAGCGCCGCCGCATCGGCCGCGCTCCGTCGCAGGAACCGGATCGCAGGCTGTCGCGCCGGAGCGAGGATCGGGCCCGGAGACAGCCCATCATCCCATCCCGATCCCGGAGCGCCATGAGCATGACCGCCATCGACAGCGACGCGGCGCGGATTCGCGCGCGCATTCCCTATTCCCCGATCACCGACCGCCCCGCCCTGCGCCTGCCGGGCGACGCGCGCATCGCCGTCTGGGTCATCGTCAATGTCGAGAACTGGAGCCCGGCCGCGCCGCAGCCGCGCACGGTGCTGCCGCCGCCGATGGGACAGCCGCTGCTGCCCGACATTCCGAACTGGGCCTGGCACGAATACGGAATGCGCGTCGGCTTCTGGCGTTTCGTCGAAGTGTTGCGCCAACGCGGCATCAAGGCGAGCTTCGCCGTCAACGGCAGCGCGCTCTCGCTCTATGAGCCGGCCTGCCGGGCGGCGCTAGAAGCCGGCTGGGACTTCATGGGCCATGGCTATGTCCAGCGACCGATGCACCGGCTCGACGACGAGGCCGAAGCCATCCGCGCCACCATCGAAGCGATCACCGCCTTCACCGGCAAGCCGCCGCGCGGCTGGGAAAGTCCCGGCCTGACCGAGACAATGGCGACGCTCGACCTGCTGCAGGCGGCCGGCATCGAATATGTCTGCGACTGGTGCCTCGACGACCAGCCAGTGACCCTTCGGGCCGAAGGCGGCCCGATCGTCTCCGTGCCGTATACGGTCGAGATCAACGACGTCGTGATGAGCGCCGTGCAGAACCAGCCTTCCGACGAGATCTTCCGGCGCGGCGTCGACCAGTTCGACCGGCTCTATCTCGACGGCGAAGCCGCGCCGCGCGTCATGGCGATCACCATCCATCCCTATCTGACCGGCGCGCCGCACCGGATCAGATATCTGGAGAAGCTTCTCGACCACATCCTCGGCCATGAGAAGGTCGTGACGTGGACGGGCGCGGAGATCCTCGACTGGTATCAGGACGAGCAGCGCCGCCTGGCCGTCGCGGGCAACGCGCCATGAAGCCGGTGACGGTCGAGCCGATCGACGCCGTCGCCTTCGCGCCCTTCGGGTCGATCGTCGCCCATGCCGGCGGCGACGACCGCGACTACCTGCCGCTCAACCTGACGGCGGGCGAGGATCTGCGGGCGCGGAACTGGACGATGCGCCTCGCCGGGCATCCGGGCGACGGGCTCCTCGTCTCGACGCTAGAGCGACACCCCGCGTCGACGCAGGCCTTCGTCACGCTGGGCGGCGACGGGCTGCTCGCCGTGGTCGCGCCGACGGCGGCGGATGGCGGTCCGGATGCGAGCGGGCTCCGCGCCTTCCGCGTCCCGCCCGGAAGCGGCGTCATCTACCACCGCGATACCTGGCACCACGGCATGGTCGCGCTCGGCCGTGGCAGCGACGTCTTCATCGTCATGGGACTGCGCGCGGATGGCCGCGACACCGTATGGGCCGAGCTTTCAACGCCGGTGCCGGTCACCGGCCTGATGGGGAACTGACATGGACGACGCCCATCTCGCGCGCGACTTCGTCGGCTACGGCCCGATGACGCCGGACCCGAAATGGCCCAATGGGGCCCGCCTCGCCCTCAACCTCGTCATCAACTACGAGGAAGGCTCGGAAGCCTCCTTCCCGGATGGCGACGGGGTCAGCGAGTCCGCGCTGACGGAGGGGGGCGCCGGCGGCTTCGCCGGCCGCGACCTCGCGGCGGAGTCGATGTACGAATATGGCAGCCGGGTCGGCATATGGCGCGTCGTGCGCCTGCTGGAGGCGCGCCGGATGACGGCGACCGTGTTCGGCTGCGCCGTCGCGCTGGAGCGCAATCCACAATTCGCCCGGGCGATCCCCAAGCTCGGTTTCGACGTCTGCTGCCATGGCCTGCGCTGGGAGCGGGTGCAGAACCTGAGCGAGACGGAGGAGCGCGACCACATCGCGCGCGCCATCGCCAGCATCGAGGCGACGACCGGCACCGCGCCTTCCGGCTGGTATTGTCGCTACGGGCCGAGCCTCAACACGCGGCGCCTGCTGGTCGAGCATGGCGGCTTCCTTTACGATTCCGACGCCTACAACGATGAGCTACCCTACTGGACGCGGGTGGGCGGCAAGCCGCACCTCGTCGTTCCCTACAGCCTCGCCACCAATGACGTGAAATTTGCGCGCGGCGGCATGTCGACCGGCCAGCAGTTCGCCGAATATCTCTGCGACAGCTTCGACATGCTCTATCGCGAAGGGGCGACGGCGCCGAAGATGATGTCCGTCGGCCTGCATCTGCGGCTTGTCGGCCACCCGGGCCGGGCCGCCGGCCTCGAGCGCTTCCTGGATCACGTCGCCCGGCACAAGGACGTGTGGGTCTGCAATCGGGCGGATATCGCCCGGCACTGGCGCGCCACCTTTCCCCCTCCGGAGGCGTAGGCGGCCTTCGCTGCCGTGCGGTTCTCCGGGATCGGCGGGCTGTCCGCGTGCGGATGGCCCGTGCCGCCCGCCTAGACTCGCTCCTCGCTTGCCCGCGCGCTCATCAGCGCCCGGGCCCACGCCACCTTGATCGCGCTCAGCCGGTCGACCAAGAGCCGCTCCAGTCCGGCCGAATCGCGGGCCTCGATCAGATCGACCATGCGACGGTTCTCGACCGGCAGGAGCCGCTTGCGCTCGGGCATCAGGTCGAAGAAGGAGGCGGACGAGGACTGCCAAGCCCTGTCCCACAGTTCCTCGACATGCTCGCGCAAGAAGGCGTTCGGCGTTCGCGCCATCACCGCCGTGTGGAAGGCGCGGTTGCGGCGCGCCACCGTGACGGGATGATCGAGATCCTTCTCGAGTTCCTCGATCAGGGCGCGCAACTGCCGGATCGATTCGGCGTCATGCTCGGGAACCGCCATCACGCAGGCGGTGATTTCGAGATGCAGCCGGACCTCCTCGATTTCCCACGCGGTGCGGAACGAAAGGCGCGCGACCTCCGCGCTCCGGTGCAGGTTCATGATCACCAGCCCGTCCTTCTGCAGGAGGCGCAGCGCCTCGCGCACGGGCATTTCGCTGAGGTTGAGCTCGCGCGCGATATGCGTGAGTCGCAGCGGATCGCCCGGACGGAAGACGCCGTCCAGGATCTGCCTGCGGATCATCTCATAGGCGTGTTGGGTCTTGGAAAAGTTCATCTAGGGCGCTCGCCTCGGCGACGGTTCGGGCCTGTCCATTCGATAAATCCCGTTGCCATCCTGTCCGCTACGAAGCTCCGAGTGTCAACCGGCGGATCGGCGGGAGCCGAGCCGACCGGCGCCTCGGCGCAGGCCTTCCAGGCACGCTCGCGCCGGTTGCACCAACAAGTCGCAGCCATGGCCCATTTCCGCGGCGGATTGCGCATCCGCCCGGCAGCGCCTCGACGCTCGAAGGTCGGCCGCCTCATATAGCGCCCATCGTGCACAAAATTCAATCTTGCCCAATATGCGCTCTCCAGTTTGATATCATATCAAATATCGGATCGCGGCGACGGCCTGTCGGGCGCCGGACCGCGACAGGCTGGAAGGAAGGCAACGCATGCTGACGTCGAACTATATCCCGAGCGAGCGCACCGCCCGCTCCAAGGCACTATGGGAAAGGGCCAGCCGGGTTGCGCCGATGGGGGCCCAGGGCGACGGCAAGTTCTATGCGCCCTATCCGCATTATCTGGCGCGCGGCGCCGGATCCCGCCTCTGGGATGTCGATGGCAACGAATACATCGACTACTGGAACGGCGCCGGCCCCTGCGTGCTCGGCCATGCCGACGCCTTCGTCGATGCGGCCGTGGCCGAGACGATGCGGACGCGCGGATCGGTCTTCTGCGCGCCGCACGAGCTCGAAGTGGAACTGGCCGAGAAGCTCGCCGAGATCATTCCCTGCGCCGAGGTCTCGGCCTTCCTGAATGCCGGCTCCGACATCCTCTACATGGCCGCGCGCCTCGCCCGCGCCGCCACCGGCCGCAAGATCCTCGTCAAGTTCGCCGGCTCCTATCACGGCTGGTACGAGGACCTGCTGTTCAATGTCTCGTCCTATGACAAGCCGGCCGACAATCGCGGCCAGTACCAGCCGATCGCCGAATCGGTCGGCATCACCGACGAGACCCGCGCCCAGATCCGCGTCCTCGAATACAACGACATCGCCGCCATCGAGGAACTGTTCCGCACCGAAGGCGACCAGATTGCCGGCGTCGTCGTCGAGCCGGTGATGCACGGCCCGATGACGGGCAACATCGATCCGCTTCCGGGCTTCCTGGAAAAGCTGCGCGAGGTCTGCACGCAGTATGGCGCGCTGCTGATCTTCGACGAGATCCTGACAGGCTTCCGCCACGGCCTCGGCGGCGCGCAGAAACTGCTCGGCGTGACGCCGGATCTCGCAGCCTTCGGCAAGGCCATCTCGAACGGCACCCCGATCGCCGCGCTCTGCGGCCGCCGCGATGTCATGGAGCATCTCGCTCCCGCCGGTCGCGCCTTCTTCTCCGGCACCTATAACGGCAACGCCGCCTCGGTCGCGGCCGCGCTCGCCACGATCGAGCGCCTGTCGGACGGACAGGTCTTCGACAGGATCTGGACGCTGGGCGAGCGCATGCGGGCCGGCATCGCGGCGTCGATCGCCAGGCACGGCGCGGTCGCGAATGTCCGCAACTACGGCTCCGTCGTCGCGCTGCACAGGACGAATGTGCGCGTGAACTCGTTCGGCGACATCTGGCGCTATCACGACATGTCGGATGCCGTCGATCTGGCCTCGTTCCTGTTCGAGAACGGCATCTACGCCAAGCCCCGCCGCACGCAGCGCCTGCTGATCTCCGGCGCCCACACCGAAGAGGACATCGACCGCACCGTCGATGTCTTCGATCGATATTTCGCCGGCAAATAAAAACAGGAACTGGTACCCAGATTATGCAACGAGTTGGAATCGATATCGGCGGCACCTTCACCGACATCGTGGTGTTCGACGAGAGCACGGGACAGGTCCGCCGCTCCAAGACGCCGTCGACGCCGAGTGCCCCCGAGGATGGCTTCATCAACGCGCTCGAGAAGGCCGGCGTCGCCGTCGACGATGTCAGGGCGCTGGTGCACGGCACCACGATCGTCACGAACCTCATCCTGGAGCGCGACGGCGCCCGCGTCGCGCTGATCACCTCGCACGGCTTCAGCGACGTGCTCGAGATCATGAGGGCTACCCGCCCCCTTCCCTATGACCTCGGCTGGCGCAAGCCGACGCCGCTGATCCCGCGCGCCATGTGCTTCGAGATCGACGAGCGCATCATGGCCGACGGCACCGTCGTGCGGCCGCTCGATCCGGAAAACGTCGCTGCTGTCGTCGACCGCATCCTCGCCGAGGATGTCGACGGCATCGCCGTCAGCCTGATGCACGCCTATCTCGATCCCAGCCACGAGCAGATGGTCGAGGCAATCATCCGCGCGAAGGCGCCGCACCTGCACGTCTCGATCTCGTCGGCGATCTGCCGCGAGATCCGTGAATATGAGCGCGCCAACACCACGGTCGCGAACGTCTATTCGATGCCGCGCGTCCGCCGCTATGTCTCGGCGCTGCGCGAGCGCGTCGGCAGCGACAGCCTGGTCAACTATCTGAGCTCGGAAGGCGGCATCCAGGACGGCGAGGAAGCCGCCCGCCGTCCCGTCACGCTCTGCGTCTCGGGTCCCGCCGGCGGTGTCCTCGGCGGCGCCTTCGTCGGCGAGATGACGGGCCATCGCAACCTCGTCACCGTCGACATGGGCGGCACCAGCTTTGACGTCGCCGTGATCCGCGACGGCCGCTTCGAATTGAAGAACACCTTCGAGATCGAATGGGGCCTGCCGGTCAAGACGCCGACCATCGACATCAAGACGATCGGCGCCGGCGGCGGCTCGATTGTCTGGATCGACGAGGGCGGCGCCTTGCGCGTCGGACCGCAGAGCGCCGGCGCCGAGCCCGGCCCGGCCTGCTATGGCCGCGGCGGCACCGAATGCACCGTCACCGACGCCAATCTCGTGCTCGGCCTGATCAAGCCGGACGGGCTGATGCCGCTCGACAGGAGCCTGGCCGAAAAGGCGGTAAAGAAGATCGCCGACCATTTCGGCGTCTCGATCCAGGAAGCGGCCGAGGGCATCTACCGCGTCGTCAATGCGCTGATGGCGTCGGCGATCCGCCAGATGACCGTCGAAAAGGGCGTCGATCCACGCAGCTTCGCGCTGGTGCCGTTCGGCGGCGCCGGTGGCCAGCATGCCGCGGTGCTGGCGCGCGAGGTCGGCATTCCCACCATCCTGCTTCCCAACATGCCGAGCGTCTTCTCGGCCTTCGGCATGGTGAGCGCGCCGATCAAGATCAGCCGCTCGGCCAGTATCATGAAGCCCCTGGCCGAGTTGACCGTCGCCGACCGCGCGGCATTCTTCGCGGCGCTCCGGGCCGAGGTCGCGGCGACCGCGCCCGGCATCGACGCGGGACCGCCGCGCTTCGAATGCGTGCTCGACCTCAAATATTCGAAGCAGGCGCACGAGATCAGCGTCGTCGTCGAGGAGGACTGGTCGAACGAGCAGATCACCACCGCCTTCGAGGATCGCCACTTCGAGCTCTATGGCACGCGCCTCGGCCATGCCGTCTCGGTGGTGACCGGGCGCCTGACCGCCATCTCGGAGCTTCCGCGCCTGTCGCTGGGCACGGATTCGGCCGCTGTCGAAACTGACGCCGTGCCGACCTCGCAGACCGCGCTGACCGGCGTCGACGCTCCGGTCGCCGTCTTCGATCGCACCACCCTGCTGCCCGGCATGCGACTTGCCGGACCCTGCCTCGTCGAGGAGGTCGACACGTCCTTCTACGTCCCGGAAGGCATGGTCGGAACCGTCGACGCCTACCGCAACCTGATCATCGCCACCTGAAGGGCACCGAAAAGACCATGTCCAACCTCGATCCCTTCACCCAGCAGATCATCCGCAACTATCTCTTCTCGACCACCGAGGAGATGATCCAGACCACGGTGCTGACGGCCTATTCGCCGACCTTCTCGGAAGGCTTCGACTTTTCCTGCGCGCTGTTCGACCGCTCCGGCAAGATGGTGATCCAGTCGCGCGGCGTCGGCGTGCACCTCGGCTCGCTCGTCGGCGCCATGCAGGCGATGGTCGCGAAGTTCCCCGAACCGGTCTCCGGCGATGTCTTCATCACCAACAACCCCTATCTGGGCACGCACCAGTCCGACGTGATCGTCGCGCGGCCGATCTTCTGCGAGGCGCGGCATGTCGGCTACGCGGTCAATATCGGCCACTGGACCGATATCGGCGGCATGAGCGCCGGCGGTTGCGCCGGCACCTCCACCCATGTCGTGCAGGATGGCCTCATCATCCCGCTGTCGCGGCTGTTCCGCGCCGGCGTGCTGGTCGAGGAAACGCGCGACTTCATCCTCGCCAATGTGCGCCTGCCGGAGGATGACTGGGGCGACCTGATGAGCCAGCTTTCGGCGACGGCCATCGCCGAGCAGCGCATCCAGTCGCTCGCCGAGCGCTACGGCGTCGACGCCGTGATCGACGGCATGAGCGCGTCGATCGACTACTCGCGCGCCCGCTTCCTCGCCAAGATGCAGGAGGTGCCGGACGGCGTCTACGAGGCGGTCGACTACATCGAGGACGACGGACTCTCCGACGCCCGCTACCCGATCCAGGTCAAGGTCACCAAGAGCCCCGAAGGCTTCCTGATCGATTTCGAGGGCTCGGCGCCGCAGGCGCCGACCCCGGTCAACGCCACCTTCACCTCGGCTCGCGCGTCCGCCTATGCCGCGATCGTCGCGATCGTCGATCCGGCGACCCCGGTCAATGCCGGCATCTTCGACCTGATCGAGATGCGCGCGCCGGAACGCAGCATCGTCAACGCCGCTTGGCCGGCGCCGGTCTATGGCTGCACCTTCGAGATGGCGAAGCGCGTACCCGAGACAATCCTGAAGGCCTTCGCCGACAAGGTGCCGGAGCGCGTGGCGGCCGGAAGCCATGCATCGGGCAACAATCTCGCCGGACGCGCCGTCGATCCAAAGACCGGCGAAGACCTCGTCTGGTACAACTACTACGAGGGCGGCCAGGGCGCGACGACCGCCGCGGACGGCAACGACGCCGTCTATTTCTGGGGCGAAACCTCGCACAACCAGCCGATCGAGGTCTGGGAGCACAAGTACCAGGTGCTCGTCGAGCGCTACGGCCTGCGCGATGGATCCGGCGGCAACGGCAAGCACAAGGGCGGCCGCGGCACGGTGCACGAATACAAGCTCCTGCAGGACCACTACCTCTCCGGCCTCGGCGATCGCCACCGGGTCGCGCCCTGGGGGCTCTCCGGCGGTGAGCCGGGCGCGCCGAACCGCTGGACGCTCCGCCGCGACGGCATCACCAAGGATCTGGCCGAATGGTACGGCCTGAAGAGCCCGTCGAAGTTCTACAATATCCACCTCCAAAAGGACGATGTCCTGATAATCGAAACCGGGGGTGGCGGGGGATACGGCAAGTCAGAGGCAGCGTAGCATCCAGACTATACCTTTTATACATCGATCAAAACGATACAAAAGAGAGTGGGACGAGCTATGAAGTTGTTGCGATCTGTAATGCTAGCCTCGGCGCTTGCGCTGAGTTCAGGAGTGCCGTCCTTTGCGCAGGACGTGACGGAGACACTGGTCGTCGCCGGGCCGCGCACGCCCGAGTCGCTCGAGCTGGATTATCCGTCAACGGAAGCCGTCCAGGAGGCGCGCAAGAACGTCTATGAGCGCCTTCTCGCCTACGAGATGGTGAAGAACGAAGACGGCGTCATGGTCGAGAACTTCGACAAGCTGGTCGGCGCGCTCGCCGAAAGCTGGGAAGTCTCGCCCGACCGGACCAGCATCACCTTCAAGCTGCGCCCGGCCAAGAGCCATGCCGGCAACACGCTGACTGCCGACGACGTGATGTGGACGTTCAAGCGCGGCTGGGACCTGAAGGCGACCTTCTACTGGTACATGCACCAGATGCTGAAGATCCAGGACTTCGACACGGCGTTCCAGAAGATCGACGACATGACGGTCAAGGTCCAGCTCCCGGGCCCGTCGCCGCTGATCGAACGGCTCTGGGTCAACTCCGACCTCGGCATCATCGACGCGACCGAAGTGAAGAAGCACCTGACGGACGCCGATCCGGTCGGCCAGACCTGGCTGTCGACCAACACCGCCTCCTATTCGCCCTACAAGGTCACGACCTACACGCCGGGCCGCGAGATCGTCTATGAGGCGAACGACGACTATTACCGCGGCGCGCCGAAGCTGAAGAAGGTGATCTTCCGCGAGATCCCGAACTCGTCGAACCGCGTGGCCGCCCTGCAGGCGGGCTCGATCGACGTGGCCGAATGGCTGCTGCCGCGTGAGCTCGACCTGCTGAGCAAGGCCCCGAAGGTCAAGGTCGAGAAGGTCTTCGGCAACTACATCCACCGCATCGATCTCAACAACACGATCGAGCCCTTCACCAACCCCAAGGTCCGCCAGGCGCTGAACTACCTGGTGCCGCGCGACCAGATCGGCAAGGCGATCTACTTCGGCACGGCGCGCCAGACGAAGAGCCCCGTTTCCGAGATCTATCCGGGCTACACCGACGAGTTCTTCGCCTATTCGGAAGACGTCGAGAAGGCGAAGGCGCTGCTCACCGAGGCGGGACTGGCCGAGGGCTTCAAGACCGAGCTCGGCTATCGCACGGGCGACGAGATCGAGGAGCAGATCGCCGTCATACTGAAGACCGCCTTCGCCCGCGCCGGCATCGACGTGCAGCTCAACAAGCTGCCGAGCTCGACGCTCGTCGAGCGCTATTCGAAGGGCACGATCCCGATGTATTTCCTGCGCGACATGGCGATCGTGCCGGATGCGGCCTATGTGACCAACCTCTGGCTCAACAGCGCCTCGATGGTCGATTTCTCGCGTTTCAAGAACGAGGAAGTCGACAAGCTCATCGACAAGAACCTGACGGCGACCGACGAGGCCGCGCGCCTCGCCGACATGAAGCGGGTGCAGGAACTGGTCGTCGAGAACGCACCCTGGGTGTTCCTCTTCAACCCCGGCTACCAGCTCGCCCTGCGTGACAACATCAAGGGCTACTCCTGGTACACGCCGAACGGCAATGCGTGGTTCGACTTCCACAAGGAGTGATCCCTGCCGGCCCCGGCGCCCCGGGCGCCGGGCCCTTCCTGCCCGCCGACGGTCGCGGCAATTGCCGCGGCCGGAAAGCCTAGCAAGCCACGAGGTCGACCATGAATATCCTGGCCGTCTGGCGGCGCATGCCGCGCGTCAGCAGGATCGTCCTGACGAGATTGGCGCTGATCATCCCGCAGATGTTCGGCGTGATGCTGGTGACGTTCCTGCTGGTGCGCATGCTACCCGGCGATCCCGCCCGGCTGATGCTCGGCAATTTCGCGACCGAGGATTCGATCGCGCTCTACCGCGAGCGCCTCGGCCTCGACAAGCCGGTCTGGACGCAGTTCATGACCTATGTCGAGAACGTGTTCCGGGGCGATCTCGGGACGTCGCCCTTCACCTCGAACCCGATCCTGACGGACCTCGCCGAACGCGCGCCCGCCACGCTCGAGCTCATCACCTGCGCGATGATCCTGACCCTGATCATCGGGATCGGCATCGCCGTCGTCTCGGTCGTGCGCAAGGGCGGCGTCGTCGACTACGGCGCCCGCCTCTACGGTCTCGCCGCCGGCGCCATTCCCGACTTCTGGATGGCGCTGATCCTGATCTTCGTCTTCTTCTACCTGCTCGGCTGGGCGCCTGCCCCGTTCGGCCGCATCGATCCGATGCTGTCCCCGCCGGTGCGGATCACCGGCTTCTACACCCTCGACAGCCTCGCCTCCGGCAACTGGACCAATCTCTGGTCGGCGCTCGGCCGACTGGTTCTTCCCGTCCTGACCATCACGGCCGTCAACGCCGGCGCCGTGATGAAGATGGCGCAGACGGTATTCGGCGGCGTCTATGAATCCGATTTCGTGCGCCACATGCGCGCCAGCGGCCTGACCGAGCCGCAGATCATCCTGAGCGGCCTGCGCAACAGCCTGCCGCCGATCATCACGATCGCCAGCTTCACATTCGGCTTCCTGCTCGGCGCGGCGGTGCTGGTCGAGACCCTGTTCTCCTGGGGCGGCCTCGGCCAGTACGCCGTGCAGGCGGTCATCAACAGCGACTACGCGGCGCTGCAGGGCTTCGTGCTCGTCTCGTCCGCCTTCATCCTCATCGTCTATTCGGTCGCCGACATCCTCTACGAGATCGCCGACCCCCGGATTAGGATCTGATCCTTGACGTGGAAAGCTCTCCTGCGCGAACTCGCGGCGCGTCCCGGCGCGCTGATCGGCCTGTCGCTGCTGACCCTGCAATTGTTCGCCATCCTGTTCGCGCCCTGGATCGCTCCCTATTCGCCGGTCGAGGCCAATCTGCTTGACGCCATGCAGCCGCCGAGCGAGCTGCACTGGTTCGGCACCGACGAGGTGGGCATGGATGTCTTTTCCCGCGTCGTCTACGCGACGCGCGTCAATCTCCTGATCGGCTTCGTGGCGGTCTTCGCTTCGCTCCTCGCCGGAGTCACGCTCGGGCTGCTGGTCGGCTACTACCGCAACATCCTCAGCGCGCTCGTCATGCGCGTGTTCGACTTCATCCAGGCCTTTCCCGTCTTCGTGCTGGGCATGGCGCTTGTCGCCGTGATGGGACAGGAGATCTGGAGCGTCGCGATCGTTCTCGGCTTTCTCTTCGTGCCGATGTTCGCCCGCCTGGTCCGGGCCGAGGTTCTGTCCCTCCGGGAACGCCCGTTCATCACGGCGGCGCGGTGCAGCGGCGCAGGCGATGCGGCGATCATGTTCCGCCATATCCTGCCCAACGCGATGACGCCGGTGATCGTGCAGATCTCGATCGCGCTCGGCATGGCGATCCTGCTGACGGCCGGCCTCTCCTTCATCGGCGCGGGCGTGCGCATGCCGTCGCCGGAGTGGGGGCTGATGGTGAGTTCGGGATCGCAGCAGATGATCCTCGGCATCTGGTGGATCGCACTGTTCCCCGGCGTCGCCATCGTTCTCTCGGTGCTCTCCTTCGCGCTGGTTTCGGAGGCGACGCGCACGCTGCTCGATCCGCGCACCCACAGCGAGGCCGGCCAAAATGCGTGATGCGAACGAAACGCCGGCACCGGCGCCACGGCAGGGCCAAGCGGCCGAATCCGTGCTCCGTCTGGACGATGTCAGCGTCGGCTTCGGAGGCGACCGGCTCGCCCTCGACGGAATCTCGCTCGCGCTGCGCGCCAATGAGATCCTCGGGGTCGTCGGCGAGACGGGGGCCGGCAAGTCGCTGCTCGCCCAGGCGATCCTCGGCCTGCTGCCGAAGGGCGGGCGCCTGCTGAAGGGCGACATCACCTATGGCGGCAAGTCCGTCTCGGGCATGTCGCGATCGGAAATGCGCCAGTTCCGGGGCGGCGACATCGCCATCATCGGCACCAATGCCAAATCCCTGCTCGATCCCGTCGTGCCCGTCGGCAAGCAGATTGCCCGGGTAGCGCGGGCGCATAGCAGGATGAGCCGGCCGGAGGCGCGGGCGGCGGCGATCGCCCTCCTGCAGGATGTCGGCATCACCAATGCGGAAGAGCGCGCGGCCGCCTATCCGCACGAATTGTCCGGCGGCATGGCCCAGCGCGTGGTGATCGCCATGGCGCTGGTCGCCAACCCGAAGGTCCTGCTGGCGGATGACGCGACGCTCGGGCTCGATGCCACCGTCCAGGCGCAGGTTCTCGACAATCTCGTGCGGCGCTGCCGGGAACGCGGCATGGCGGCGATCCTGATCACGCATGATCTCGGCATCGTCCGCCACTACTGCGACCGCGTCGCGGTGATGCGGGGCGGCAAGCTGATCGAGACGGGCAGCGTGGAGGCGTTCCTCGAACGTCCCGCGATGGACTACAGCCGCGAACTCGTCGCGGCCGCACGCGCCCGACCGGCCATGCGGTCGCCGGAGCGGAACGACAGGCAGCGGAACCTGCTCGACGTGCGCGACCTCACCATGCATTTCGCCACCTCCGGCAATGCCGGACCGATCCGCGCCGTCGACGGCGTCAGCTTCTCGATCGCGCGGGGCGAGACGCTGGCGCTGGTGGGCGAAAGCGGCTCGGGCAAGACGACCACGGGCCAGTGCATCCTTCGCCTCCTGAATTCGACCAACGGGCGGATCTTCTTCGACGGCACCGACGTCTCCGACATGTCCGAACGCCAGTTCCGGCCGCTGCGGCGGCGGATCCAGATGGTGTTCCAGGAGCCCTATGTGGCGCTCAATCCGCGCTGGCGGGTCGCCGACCTGCTTTCGGAACCGTTCCGTCTGCTGGATCCGATGACAAGAGGCGAGCGCGCCAGGCGGGTCGCGCAATTGCTCGAGGCCGTGCATATCGATCCCGCTTTCGCCGGCCGCTATCCGCACGAACTGACGGCCGGCGAGCAGAAGCGCGTCGGGGTTGCGCGGGCGCTCGCCACCACGCCCGATTTCGTCGTCTTCGACGAGCCGACGACGGCGCTCGACATCCGCGTGCGGGCGCAGATCATCGACCTCATCCGCGATCTGCAGACGCGGATGAGCCTGTCGGCGCTCTTCATCACGCATGACCTCAACTCGGTCCGCTCGCTCGCGCACAAGGTGGCGGTGATGCATCTCGGCAAGATCGTGGAATATGGCGAGACCGAAAGGATCTTCGAGACGCCGAGCGAGGCCTACACGAAGAAGCTGCTGGCGGCCGAACTCTCGATCGACCAGAAGGCGGCCGGTTGATCGACGGCGCCGGCCTCCCCGCCTCCGGGGCCCTGTCGGCGATGGCTTCGGGAGAGCTCTCGGCCGTCGATCTGCTCGAGAGCTGCCTTGCCGCCATCGCCCGCCATGACGCAACGATCCGGGCCTTCTGCCATGTCGATGTCGAGGCCGCGCGGGCCGAGGCCCGTCTCGCCGACGCGAGACGAACGGAAGCGACCGCCACGGGCGAAGGGCCCGGCCTGCTCTGCGGCGTTCCCGTCGCCATCAAGGACGTCATCGATGTGCGGGGCATGCCGACGGGACATGGCGTGACCTACCGGGCGCCGCGGATCGCGGAGCGCGACGCGCGGGTCGTCGCCCTCCTGCGCCGGCAGGGAGCGGTCATCGTCGGCAAGACCGAGACCGTCGCCTTCGCGGCCGCCGGCGCGATCCCGCCGACGCGCAATCCGCGCGATCCCGCACGCAGCCCGGGCGGCTCGTCCTCGGGCTCTGCCGCGGCCGTTGCGGCGGGCATGGTTCCGCTCGCCATCGGCACCCAGACCGGGGGCTCGCAGATCAGGCCGGCCGCCTTCACCGGCATCTACGCCCTGAAACCGACATTCGGCACCGTCGCGCGCGAGGGCATGAGCCCCTTCGCCCCGTCGCTCGACACGATCGGCTGGTTTGCGCGGTCGGTGGACGACCTGTCGCTCCTGCTCGCGGCGCTCGCCGCGCCGGATCCGATGCAGGAAACGCGAGTGCCGGCGGCAGGCCGGGTCATCGGGATCTGCAGGGGGCCGCATTGGGCAGACGCCGGACCCGACATGCAATGGGCGCTGCTCGAAGCCGAGCGACGCCTGCGCCGGGCGGGAATGCAAATCCGGCCCGTCGATCTGCCGGCAGGCTTCGACGCCCTGACGTCGGACCAGGAAGTGGTGATGTATGGCGAGGGCCATCTCTCGCTGCGCGACGAGCATGTGAGGCACGGGGCGGCGCTCCACCCCGATCTCGCTGCGATCGCGACCAACGCGCGCGGCATCGGCCGCGCGGACATCTGGACTGCGGCGGCACGGATCTCCCGCCGCCGGACGCTTTTCGACGGCCTCTTCGGCTCGCGCCTCGATGCCATCCTGGCGCCGGGCGCGCCGGGCGAGGCGCCATCATGGGCGGACGGGACAGGATCGTCGCGCTTCAACAAGATGTGGTCGGCGCTGCATGCGCCCTGCGTGGCGCTGCCGGGCTTCAGCGGATCTTCGGGCCTGCCGCTCGGGCTTCAACTCGTCGGGCCGCGCTTCGGCGATGCGGACCTGCTCGCCTGCGCCACGGCGGTCGACCGCATCCTGAACGGATGAGGCGCCTATCCGCATGCACCGCCGGGATGGGCGGAGGCGGCGCAAGCGCCGCCTCCGGATTTGCTACTCCTTGGCCGCGGCCTCGACGTTCTCGGCGTTGTAGAGCGAGAACGGTCCCATCAGGATGCGCAGGCCCTTCTCGCGGGTCGGATCCTTGGTGATGGCGCGGTCGCCGAGACGACCGGCCTTGACCACGGCGCCCTCCTCGGCCTTGACGGTGCCGGTCGCCAGAGCATAGGCGGTCTGGTAGGCGAGATAGCCGAGATCCTTGAAGCTCCAGAGCGCGAATTCCGGCGCACAGCCGTTCTGCGTGTAGGAGAGCATCTCGGACGGCACGCCGAGGCCGGTGACCTTGATCTTCTCGCAGAGGCCCTCGTCCTGCAGCGCCTTGGCGGCGGACGGCGCGCCGACTGTGGTCGGGGCGACGATGAGCTTCAGGTTCGGGTGCTTGTCGACGAGCGCCAGCGCGAGGTTATAGCTCGTCTCGGCCTGGTCGTTGCCATAGACGGTGTCGACGAGCTTGAGCGAGGCGAACTTCGGATCGCTCTTCAGCACCTCGTTCATCGACTTGATCCAGGCATTCTGGTTGGCCGCATCGGCCGAACCGGAGAGGATGGCGAACTCGCCGCCGGCCTCGCCCAGGATCTTCAGCGCCATGTCGGCCAGCACGCGGCCGGTCTCGTCGAAGTCGACCTGCGCGACGAAGACGTCCTCGCCCTCGGCCGACGGGATCGGCGAATCCCAGGTGACGACCTTGATGCCCTTGTCATGCGCCGCCTTGGCGGCCGGGGCGATCTGGTCTCCGGAATTGTTGGAGATCATGATCGCGCCGACGCCCTGCGTGGTGGCGTTGGTGACGATCTCGATCTGGCCGGCGACGCTGTTCTCCGGGGTCGGGCCGAGGAACTGCAGCGGACGCTCGTTCTTGAGCTCCGCGGCGGCTTCCTGGGCGCCGTTGTTCGCCTGGTCGAACACGATGATGCCGAGATATTTGGGCAGCAGCACCATGTCGACCGGCTTCCCCGCGCCGGCGTCCTGTGCAACCGCAACCGAGCCCGCCAGCATGGAAATCGCCGCGGCGGCAGCCAACAACTTCGCTTTCATGGGTATTTTCCTCCCTATGCTACCCTGGAACGAACTTTCGAGACGAGGAACGGCACCGCCGCCGACAGGATCAGCAGAACGCCGATCACGATCGACTGGGAATTGCCGGTGAGATTGGCGAGACCCATGCCGTTTCGAAGATTGAGGACGAGAAGGATCGCGAGAAAGACGCCGAGCAGCGATCCAGATCCGCCGAAAATGCTGACGCCGCCGAGCAGGACCATGGTGATGATCTCCAGCTCGAAACCCTGGGCGAGGTCACCGCGGACCGAGCCGAGCCGGGCGGCATACAGGACGCCGGCGAGCGCGGCGATGAATCCCGACATCAGGAACAGCGAGAATTTCACCCGCGCCACGGCGACGCCCGAATAGCGGGCGACATCGACGCCGTTGCCGATCACGTAGATCTTCCGGCCGAAGGTCGAGAGATGCAGGATCGCGACGGCGACGAGCAGCACCACGACGAAGACGATCAGGGCGAACGGCAGCGGACCGAGAAACGCCTTCTGGCCGAGGTCGGTGAACCATTGCGGGAAGCCGCCGATCGCGCGGTCCTCGAGCAAAACGCGGGCGAGGCCGCGGAAGCCGATCAGCCCGGCCAGCGTCACGACCAGCGACGGCAGGCCGACATAGGCGACGAAGAAACCGTTGATGCAGCCGGCCGCCAACCCACCCAGCAGGGCTGCCGTGATCGCGAGAGGCATGCCGACGCCCTGCGACGTCAGATAGGCCAGCAGGCAGGCGGCAAACCCCATCACCGAGGCGACGGAGAGGTCGATCTCACCATTGATGATCAGCAGCGCCATGATCAGCGCGACGACGATCTTCTCTATGGAGAGTTGAAACAGGTTAATGATGTTTGACCCCGAAATATAATGCGGGGACATGAACATGTTTGCGACAATAGTCGTTGCGAGCAATAGGAGAAGGAAAATCTCCCAGCCGCGAAAGGCCTTTGATAGCTGCATTTTCCCTCCGAGCCGCAACGAATAAGCAGATAGATCTGCCCCTCCGCATCGAAGCTGCCCCATATTGGATGGCTAGTCTGGGCCACGAGGCCACTAACCCGGTCCAATTCTCCTTTTTTGGATAGATCCTATTTTTTGATATTGCAAGTAGGATTCATCTAGATATTGATAGGATCAATTCGGGAGGATATCGGACACTGCGGAACCCGCGGATCCGAGGAAGATGTCGTCGTTGCCGGACGCCTGGAGGGGCGTCTGGTCGGGTGTTCAAGCCTGCGCGACGGCTTTGAGGGGGAGTTCAAGTGGCCGCTTTGCCAGTCGAGAATCATGGCTCGCCCGTGATGGAATTGCTGAACATCAGCAAGAGCTTCGGCGCGACCCACGCGCTGCAGGACGTCTCTCTGACGCTCCGCCCGGGCGAGATTCATTCGCTGCTCGGCGAGAATGGCGCCGGCAAGTCGACGCTGATCAAGATCATGACCGGCGTGCACCAGCCGGATCGCGGCGCCATCCATCTCGACGGCGCGCCGGTGCAGATGGCCAGCAGCGCCGACGCGCAGCGCAAGGGCGTCGCGGCCATCTATCAGGAACCGCTGCTGTTTCCAGATCTCGATGTCGCCGAGAACATCTTCATCGGCCATCAGGATCGCGGGCCCTTCACCCGCTGGTCGACGATGTACGAGGAAGCGGCCCAGATCCTCGCCTCGATCGGCGTGCAGATCGACGTCCGCGCCCCGGCGCGCGGGCTGACGCTTGCCGAGCAGCAATCGATCGAGATCGCCAAGGCCATTTCGCTCAAGGTCCGCGTCCTGATCATGGACGAACCGACAGCATCGCTTTCGGCCTATGAATCCGAGCGCCTGTTCCAGCTGATGCAGGATCTTCGCGGACGCGGCGTCTCGATCGTCTTCATCAGCCACCGCATGGACGAGGTTTTCCGCCTCTCCGACACGGTAACGGTGTTCCGCGACGGCCGGCACATCTCGTCCCGCCCGCGCGCCGACGTCACCCCGCAATCCGCCATCGCGGAGATGGTCGGCCGCGAGATGGGCCTGCTCGCCCCGCGCGCCACGACCGCCGCCGAAGGCGTCGTCCTGTCGGTCGATCGCCTCGGACGGGACGGTGTTTTCGAGGATGTCTCCTTCGAGATCCGCAAGGGCGAGATCCTCGGCTTCGCCGGCCTCGTCGGCGCCGGGCGGACCGATGTCGGCCTGGCCCTGTTCGGCATCGCGCCGGCGCATCATGGCCGCGCCACGCTGGACGGCCGGCCGCATGCGCCGCGTTCGCCCCGCCAGGCGATCGATGGCGGCATCGCCTATGTCTCCGAAGACCGGCGGCAGCTGGGCCTGTCGCTGCCGATGTCGTCCTCCGCCAACATCTCGCTGCCCGTGCTCGATCGCTTCAAGGGCATGCTCGGAATGCTGTCGCGCAGGAAGGAGGCGGAGGTCGCCGACGAGTTCCGCCGCCGCCTGCACATCAAGACCGCCTCGGTCGAAGCGCCGGTTGGCCGGATGTCCGGCGGCAACCAGCAGAAGGTGCTGCTGGCGAAATGGCTCAATACCGCGCCGCGCCTGCTGATCCTCGACGAGCCGACCCGGGGCATCGACATCGGCGCCAAGGCGGAAGTGCACCAGTTCATCTCGGAACTGGCCGCGCAGGGCATGGCGATCATGCTCATCTCCTCGGACCTGCCGGAAGTGCTCTCGCTCAGCGACCGCATCGTGGTGATGCGCGAGGGCAAGCAGATGGCGACCCTCGATCGCAAGGACGCGACCGAACAGGTCGTCATGGCCCATGCCACGGGCCAGGGCGACCAGGCCGCATAGATAGGAAGTCGCCATGAACGGACTACGCCTGCGTCCCGAACGCGTCCGGGAGCTCAGCCTGCTGGCGATCATCGTCGTCGCGGTGCTGGTGTTCGCCACCATCATCGATGGCTATCTTTCGCCGCGCACCTTCAACCGCATCGCCTCGAGCGTCGTCATCATCGCCGTCGTCGCCGCCGGCCAGACGCTGGTCGTGCTGACCCGCAACATCGACCTGTCAGTCGGCGCCATGGTCGGCTGCGTCGCCTATTTCACCGGCGCGCTGCTCGCCGCCAATCACGGCCTGCCGCCCGTGCTGGCAATCGCCCTCGCCGTGGCGATCGGCACCGTGATGGGCGCGATCAACGGCGCCCTCGTCGTCTTCGCCCGCATTCCGTCGATCATCGTCACGCTCGGCACCATGGCGGTGTTTCGCGGGCTGCTGGTCGAATTCTCCGGCGCCAAGTCGATCACCACCGCCAACCTGCCGTCTTGGCTGGTCAACCTGCCGCAGATGACCGTGCTGTCGATCGGCAGCTTCGACATCCGCGCCATGGTGGCGCTGGCGCTGGTGACGATCATCCTGTTCCAGCTTGGCATGTCGGTGCTGCGCGTCGGCCGCCATTTCTATGCCGTCGGCTCGAACCCGGACGCCGCCCATTTCACCGGCCTGCCGGTCCGTCGCGTGATCTTCTCGGCCTTCCTGCTCTCGGGCGCGATGTCGGGCCTCGCCGGCTTCATGACGCTGGCGCGCTTCGGCACCATCACCGTCGAAGCGGCGATGGGGCTGGAACTCGAATCGATCGCGGCCGTCGTGGTCGGCGGCGTCAACATCTTCGGCGGCGCCGGCTCGATCATCGGCGCGACGCTCGGCGCCATCCTGATCGGCACGCTGGAACAGAGCCTGTTCCGCCTCCAGATCAACCAGTTCTGGCTCGACGCGCTGCTCGGCCTGCTCATCCTTGTTGCCGTCGCCAGCGACTCGGTCCTGATCACGCGGTTGCGCAGGTTCTGGAACGAGGCCCGCGCCAGACGCCGCCAGATACCCGCGACAACCGATACGACTTCCTGAGGCCGCGCCGCAGACGCGCCCATTCCGAGCGACAAAGGAGACAGAATGTCCGTCCTCACCGAAAAACTGCGTCTCGATGGCAAGGTCGCCCTGGTCACGGGCGCCACCCGTGGACTAGGCTTCGCCATTGCCGAAGCCTTTGCGGAAGCCGGCGCCCGGCTGATCGTGTCGTCTCGCACCGCCAACCCGGCAGCGCTCGACCGCCTGCGCAGCCACGGCGTCGAGGTCGACTATGTCCAGGCCGACATGGAAGATCCCGAGGCGCCGGGAGAGCTCGTGCGCGAAGCGGTCCGCCTCGCCGGCCGCCTCGACATACTCGTCAACAATGCCGGCATCGCCGACCACGGCGATACGCATGACTTTTCCGACGAACGCTTTCGCCGGTCGATGACCGTCAACTTCGATTCCGTCTTCCGCTCTTGCCGCGCGGCGCTCGGCCCGATGCGGGCGCAGGGCGAAGGCGTGATCCTGAACATCGGCTCCATCGCCGGCTTCGTCTCGCTCGTGCCGCAGCCCCAGGCCGCCTACAACGCCTCGAAAGCCGCCGTGCACATGCTGACCAAGAGCCTCGCCAGCGACTATGCGGCGGAGAACATCCGCGTCAACGCGATCGCCCCCGGCTACATCGTCACCGACATGACCGCCGGCGGTCTCGCCGACCCGGAAATGGCGCCGACCTGGAAGGCGATGACGCCGATGGCGCGGCCCGGCCAGCCCGAGGATGTCGCCTGCGCGGCCGTGTTCCTGTGCTCGTCGGCCTCGGCCTATATCACCGGCGCCGTCATTCCGGTCGATGGCGGCTACACCAGCCGCTGATGCGACTACAGGCCTCGCGCGGCCCGGCCGCGCGGGGCATTTTTCCGGGGGGACAAGCGTGAAGTACGACTACATCATTGCCGGCGGCGGCTCGTCTGCCTGCGTCGCGGCGGCACGGCTCGTGTCGGAATTCGGCGCGCGCGTCCTCCTGGTGGAGCGCGGCCCGGCCCGCTACGCGCGGCTGATGCGCATGCCGGCCGGCTACATGAAATATCTCGGCCGCGAAGACTTCCTGGAGATGCACAAGACCGTGGCCCAGCCGCGGCTGAACGGCCGCGCGCCGATCGTGCCGCAGGCCAAGGTGCTGGGCGGCGGCAGTTCGGTCAACGCCATGGTCTACATGCGCGGCCAGCAGGCGGACTACGATCACTGGGACACCTATCTCGGCGGCGACAGCGGCTGGTCCTACAAGGACCTGCTGCCGCATTTCACCTCGCTCGAAAACAACCGTCGCCTGAACGACGCCTATCACGGCACGGGCGGCAAGCTGCTGGTCTCCGATCCCGGCCAGCTCTGCGAGATGACCGAGGATTTCATCCTCGCCGCACAGGCGATGGGCCTGCCCTTCAATGCCGACTTCAACGGCAGCCGGCAAAATGGCGTCGGCATCATGCAGCACACCATGGGCAAGGCCGGCGGCGCGATGCGGCGGAGCGACGCCGTCTTCTCGTTCCTCGCCGACGCGATGCGCGACAAGCGGCTGACCGTCGTCACCGACGCGCTGGTCTCCCGAATCATCGTCGAGAACGGTCGGGCGGTTGGCATCGACTATACCCATGAGGGCCGCAGCGAGCGCGCCACGGCCAGCGAGGAAGTGCTGGTCGCCACCGGCACCTACAACACCGCCAAGCTGCTGATGCTGTCGGGCATCGGGCCGGCTTCGCATCTGGCCGAGCACGGCATCCGGGTCGAGGCCGACCTGCCGGGCGTGGGTCAGAACCTGCAGGACCACCACGAGGTCCCCGTCATTTGCTCGAGCCGACGCGCCAGCGGCTATTTCGGCCAGGACAAGGGCTGGAACATGATCCGCAACGGCCTCCAGTACCTGCTGTTCGGCACGGGGCCGGTGACGACGACCGGCATCGAATCCTGCCTGTTCTACGATCCCGATGGTGGCGAGCGGCCGACGATCCAGCTCTATTGCGCCCCGATCGTCTATCTCGACCGCGACATCACCGACATGAAGTCGACGCATGGCGTCACGCTGACCTCGTGCCTGCTGCGCCCGAAGGCCCGCGGCTCGGTCAAGCTGCGTTCGGACCGGGCCACCGACCAGCCGATCGTCGATTCGAACTTCTTCGGCGAGGACGAGGACCTGCAGACGACAATCCGCTCGCTGCGCTTTGCGAGGCGGCTGCTCGCCGCCGAACCGATCGCATCCAACATCGCGGCCGAAATGCTGCCGGGCCGCGACGTCGAGAGCGACGAGGCCCTCGCCCAGCACTGCTATCGCTTCGTGAAGACCAACTATCACCCCTGCGGCACCGCCAAGATGGGACCGGACGGCGATCCCATGGCCGTGCTCGACAGCCAGCTGCGCGTGCGCGGCGTCGAGGCCCTGCGGGTGATCGATTGCGCTTCGGTGCCCTTCATCCCCTCGGGCAATACCAACGCGATCGCCCTCGCCCTCGGCAGCAAGGCCGTATCGCTCATCCAGGGCAAATGAGGTAGGCCTTGCGTTACGTCATCTGATTCTTCTGCAGAGGGAACCGCCGCAGGTGAAGGAAGCATTGGCTCGGCGCAAGGCCGCGGACGCGCAGCCAGACCGCAAGGTGTCGCTGGTTGACCGGGTCGTCGACGACCTCGGCACGGCGATCGTGCAGGGTCGCTATCCAGAGGAAACGCACCTGCCGGTCGAAGCGACGATCTCAGCCGAACTCGGCGTCAGCCGCAATGTCCTGCGCGAGGCGATCAAGCTGCTCTCCGCCAAGGGGCTGGTCCGCACCGACCGCGGCTCCGGCATGACCGTGCTGCCGCGCAAGGAATGGAACTATCTCGACCCGGACCTGCTCGGATGGTCGCTGAGCCAGCCAGCGCTCAACGAGGATCTGGTCGACGAACTCAACACGCTGCGCGAGCTTGTCGAGCCGCAGGTCGCCGCCATGGCAGCCAGGGTCGGCACGACCATCGAGATCCTCCGGCTGTTCGAAGCCTATGAAATGATGGAGAAGGCGCCCAACAAGCTGGCCGGCGTGGAAGCGGACATCCTGTTCCATCGCCGCATGTTCGAGGCTTGCCACAACAAGATGCTGCTGAGCCTCATGCAGACGGTGGCGGTGGTGCTGCGCTCCAATTTCTCGCTGGCGATCGAGGTCGACCTGGCCGCCACGCAATATCCGGACGACCACCTGCTGGTGGCGGAGGCTATCCAGCGCCGCGACGCCGACGCCGCGCGAGCGGTAATGACCACGCTGCTTGAAAAGAACCGCAACAACCTCGCCAAGATGCGCGAAATGCTGCGCCAGAAAACCTAGATCCGGCTGCGCCAAACCGCGACGGGATCGCGGCTCCGCCTATTCCGCCGGGCCGATATCGTCGAAAAGCGCCAGCGTCTCGTCGGCGGCCGGCTTGACGATTTTCGGGCGAACGCTCGCAAGCGCGGCGGCGTCGATCGCCGCCTCGTCGGCCGTGTTGAAGGCGAACAGGCCGAAATGATGCGGCACGAGGAATGCCGCCTGCGCCGCGCCGGCAAGCGCGACCGCCTCGGCGAGGGTCAAATTGCCGGGAATGCCGGCGGCGAGGCGTTGGGCGTCGCGGCCATTGACCGGCAGCAGCGCGATATCGGGCCGGAACGCGCGCACCAATTCGGTGAGGCCCTCGAACGGGATGGTGTCGCCGGAATGATAGAGGCTGATGCCACCGGCGCGGATGCCGTAGCCGAGGAAGACATGCCGCCCCTCCCCGTCGCGCTCCAGCGTCTCGTGCGCCGCCGGGAATACCGTGACGGTGACGCCCTCGACCGGCTCAAAAGTCTCGCCCGCATCGACGCCGATGAGTTTTGCCCCCGCGCCGATCCGCTCCCACGCGACATCCATCCTTGCCGCCGGAACGACGAAGGGCACATCCGGAAAGCGGGCCGCCAGCGGCCGCAGCGTGTCCGGATCCATGTGGTCGGTGTGGGCGTGGCTGACGAGGACGAGATCCGGGCGCGGCAATTGCTCGACCGCGATCGGCGCCGGCATCATCCGGCGATGGTCGTTCGGCTTGCCGGCGTATTTCTGCGCCAGGCTGTCGGAGAGATAGGGATCGATCAGGATCCGGTGCCGGCCCGTCTCGATCCAGAAGCCGGCCTGCCCCAGCCAGTAGAGGCCGGGGCGGCCGGGCGCCGGGAAGCCCGGCCGGCGCTCAATGCGCATCGCGGGCGAGCGCGTCGAGGAGATTGGCGACGGCGCGCACCGTCGAGCGCTCGACGGAGGCGTCGGTGAATCCGCCTATATGGCTGGTCAGTACCACCTTCGGGTGGCCGAGCAGTGGCGACGGCGCCGGCGGCTCGGTCTCGAACACGTCGGTCGCGTAGCAGGCGACGCGGCCGGAATCGAGCGCCGCGAGCAGCGCCCCGGCATCGACGAGCCCGGCCCGCGCCGTGTTGACCAGCACCGTCGCCGGCGCCATGGCGGCGAGCCGCGCCGCGGTGATCAGCGGGCGGCCGTCCTCCGGCATCGGCGCATGCAGGCTGATCGCGTCGACGCCCGTGATCGCCTCTTCGAGATCGACGCGGGTGAAGTTCGAGTGCACGACACGTTCGGCATTGGCGAAGGGATCGTAGCCGCGCACCTTGGCGCCGAGATCGAGGCAGAGCTGCGCCAGCGTGGCGCCGATGGCGCCGAGGCCGACGATGCCGATGGTCGCCTCGCACATCTCGCGGCCGATCTGGCGCGGCCATTCGCCCTTGCGCATGCCCTCATGCGTCCAGACGATCTGCCGGAGACCCGCCAGCGTCAGGGCGAGCGCCAGTTCGGCGACGCCGCGGGCATTGGTGCCCTCGGCCCGGCGCAGCTCGATGCCGCGATCCTCGATGGCGCGGAGCGGCAAATTGTCGACGCCGGTGCCGTTGCGGCTGATGACGCGGAGCCGATCGGCCGCTTCCAGCACGCGCTCGCTGACCGGCTCGACGCCGGCGAGCCAGCCGACGCAGCCGGGCAGCGCCGCGATCAGGGCCGCCTCATCCGGGATCGCGCCCGGCGCCGGCATGGCGAGCGAATAGCCGGCCGCCTCGAGCAGGGCGAGCGCCGGATGGCCGCCCTTCGACAGCGAGCGCGGCGTGATCAGGATGCGCTCCATCAGCCGCGCCCCGTCGCCCGCGCGGCGATGGCGGCGATCGCATCGAATTCCGGTCCCGAGACCGGGATCTCGATGTCGAACACCTCGGCGATCACCTGCGTCCAGCCATGGATGAAATAGGTCCAGCCATCCTCGACCTGCAGCTGCAGCGCCTTCTCCTGGGCGCGCGCCTGATCGAGGAAGACGAGGTCGCCGCGATAGTTGAGCTCCCAGACGACGGCGCGCTGCGGGAACACGCCCTGGTCGGTAAGCGGCGAGCCGGGCGCGTCCTTGCCGAGGCCGGTGGCGTTGATGACGAGGCTGCCCGCCTTCATGCCGGCGAGGATCGCATCATTGTCCTCCGGGCGCGGCGCGAGCCGATATTCGACCGGGATGTCCGTGCCGAGCTGGCGATGGATCGCGGCGATATGGTCGAGGCGGGCCTGCGAGCGGTTCGAGACGACGATGCGCGTAGGCCGGTCGGCGCCGCGCGAACGCTGCATCAGGTGCCAGGTCAACGCGATGGTCGAACCGCCGGCGCCCATCGAGAACAGCTCGGCGCCGGTATCGGCGAAATGGTTCGGCGCCAGGAAGCCGTCGATCGAGAGGCCGGACGAGATCGGGTCCTTGGCGTGGCAGATCAGCCGGCCGTCGCGCTTCGACAGGCAGCTCGTCTCTTCCATCAACAGCGCATGCGGGTCGATCTCGTCGAACATGTCGCGGCAGGCGGCGAAGAGATCGAGCTTGTGCGTCGTCACCAGCGCGCCGAGCGAGAGCGGATCGCTCTTCAGGAAGGCGACCGCCTCGCGGTAGCGCTCCGGCTCGTCATGCGGCACGAAATCGATGCCCTTCATCTCGACGTCGCCGAGGCCGAGATGGCGCGCCCATTCCGGGAACACCTTCATGATCGAGGACTTCGCGGTGGTGACGCCGATGAAATAGAAGGTCGGCCGTATCGCGGGCTGGTAGCTCATGAATTCCCCCGGATCTCGGCGACGCGCGCCACGGCGGCGCGTGCATTGGCGGTGATCTTCGACCAGTTGCCGGCGGCGATGTCGGCGCGGGTGGCGATCCAGGTGCCGCCGACGGCGGCGACTTCCTTCAGCGACAGCCAGTCGGCCAGATTGTCCATGCTGACGCCGCCGGTCGGATTGAAGCGGATGCCGGTATGGAGATACGGCGCGGCGATGTTCTTGAGCATCGACGGGCCGCCGGCCGGCATGGCCGGGAAGAATTTCACCATGGAACAGCCGGCCCGGAGCGCCGCCTGCAGATCGGTCGGCGTCATGATGCCGGGCGCAAACGGCAGGCCGCGCTTGGCGGCGTGAGCGAGCACGGCGGCGTCGAGGCCGGGCGACAGGGCGAAGCGGGCGCCGGCATCGACGGCCTGGTCCAGCTGCGCCTCGTCGAGCACGGTGCCGGCGCCGACCAGCAGCTCCGGCCGCGCCCTGGCGATCGCCTCGATCGTGGCGCGGGCGGCGGAGGTGCGGAAGGTGATCTCGGCGACCGGCAGGCCGCCTTCGATCAGCGCATCGGCGAGCGGAAGCGCGGCGGCGGGATCGTCGAGCGCGATCACCGGCACCACCGCATGGGCGGAAATTCTGTCGAAGATGGACATCGGAGGTCAGTCCTGCGTGGCGAGGATGGCGTCGATCTCGGCCTTGCTGCGAGGCCGGTAGGCAGCGTTCGGCACGGCCTTCCAGCCGGCGCCGTCAGCGACGATGCGGGTCGCCATGCCGCCGGAGCGGGCGATCAGCCCGTAGTCCTGGCCGGAATCGCTCGGATAGCAGAAGCTCATGACCAGCGGCGCGGCGCCCGTATTGACCGAGCGGTGGATCCAGAGCGGCGGCACATAGACCATCACGCGCGGCGCGATCTCGAGGATCTGCGTCTCGCCTTCCGGCGATTCCAAGAGCATCAGCCCCTCGCCCGCCTCGCCGTAATAGGTCTCGGGGCGGTTGCCGATCGCGTGGATGTGGCCGCGGGTGACGAAGAATTCGTCGCCGATCCGGCCCGGCTCCATGAAGGTGGTGCCGAAGATCAGGTCGCCGCGCGCCGCCACCGGGCGGACTTCATGGACGTAGTAGACGACGCGGTCGCCTTCGCGGGCAACGGATTCCGCGAAGGCGGCGTTGTCGGCGTAGATACCGTCGAGATCGGCAAGCCGCTTCTCGTAGCGGCCAGTGGCGGCGGACAAAACGCCGCTTTGGGGATCGATGCGGTGGGAAGTGGGGGCAATGGCCATAGGGGTCTCCAAATCGGTAGCAACACTACTCAATCGGTATCGCAATGCAATCGATTTGGGCGATACTGGAATAATTTCGGATGGTTTCGGTGCAAATTCCGTCTTGTCACGCCAAATTTATGTAGTATCAGTACGTAGCCGGCGCTGATGCTGCCGGGCCTGCCGGGCGCAGGCGTTCGTCGCCCAAACATGCCGGCCTCGCTCGTGGGGTCATCGCTTTTTCGGGAAACTCAGCGGCCCATGGCGTCGAGCCGGCCGCGTCTCACAGCTCTGGGAGGAGCTACATGACCCATACCATCGCCAAGCCGGCCTTCGGCCTGCGCGCCTCGCTGCTGGCGCTCGCTTCCGCCGCCGCCCTGCTGACGGCGGCCGGCAGCGCCGCCGCCGCGGACGTTGCGCCGATCGCCGGCCGCCCCGAGCCCGTCGCCAACGAGGCCGGCACCAAGGCCAAGATCGCGATCATCGGCTTCGCCAACAATCCGTACTGGGTTGCCGTGCAGAAGGGCGCCGAGACCGCGAACGACGTGCTGAAGTCGCGTGGCGGCGAAGTGCGCTGGATCGTCGGCGGCGCCAACATCGACGTCCCCACCGTCAACCAGGCGATCAACGCCGCCGCCACCCAGGGCTATAACGGCATCGGCTTCTTCATCGCCGGCGAAGGCAACTGCGCCCTGGTCAAGAACCTGATCGCCGAGAAGAAGATCTCGATCGGCGCCTACAACACGCTGTTCCCCTGCGTCGAGGAAGCCGGCGGCGTCATCAACTACGCCCAGGACCAGGTCGCGGCCGGCAAGAACGCCGCCGCCGAGCTGATCAAGGCGGTCGGCGACAAGGAAGGCAAGGTCGGCGTCATCGTCAGCCAGTTCACGGCGCCGGGTTCCGAGCAGCGCCGCAAGGGCTTCGTCGAAGGCCTGCAGGGTTCGAAGCTCTCCGTCGTCAATGACGGCGTCGAAGCCAAGGATTCGGCCGGCACCACCTTCGCCTCGGCCAAGGACTTCCTGACCTCGACCCCGGATCTCGTGGCCATCTACGCCACCGCCGGCGGACCGTTCGGCGCCGCCCAGGCCGTCAAGGCGGCCGGCAAGCAGGACAGCGTCAAGGTGATCGGTTACGACTTCACCAAGGAGAACGTCGCCGCGATCCGTGACGGCAGCATGTTCGGCGTCACCGGCCAGGACGAATTCGGCCAGGGCTATAATGTGGCGATCGCGCTGTTCAACAACATCGTGGCGCAGCAGAAGGCCGAGCCCGTCCTGCAGCCGGCCGTCAGCCTGTTCATGACCAAGGACAATGTCGACCAGCTCGATCCGGAAAAGCTGCCGGTCGGCACCGTTCCGAAGCTCTGATCGAAGATATCGCCATGCAGGACCGAGCCGAACGAATGCCCGTCGAAGACCAGATCGCCATGGAAAATCCAATCGCCCTGGAAGTCGTCTCCGTCGACAAGCGTTTCGGCTCGGTTCAGGCGCTCGCCGATGTCAGCATGCAGTTCCGCGCCGGCAGGGTCACCGCCCTGCTCGGCGAGAACGGCGCCGGCAAGTCGACGCTGATCCGCGTCTGCTCCGGCGTCCACCAGCCCGATGCCGGCGAAGTCCGCGTCTCGGGCAAAGCGGAGCGCCTGCAGAACTCGCTCGCCGCCAAGGCGAAGGGCATCGCGGTCGTCCACCAGGAGCCGCAGCTCGTCACCCAGATGACGGTGGCCGAGAACATCTTCCTGGCCCGGCTCGGCTCGCGCGGCGGTACTTCCCTCCATCGCCGCGCCGGCCTGGTCGCCGAGGCCGAGCGGCTGCTCGCCGGCCTCGGCCTCGACAAGGAGCTGCCGGATCTCGGCGCCCGCTGCGTCGGTCTTTCCGCCGCCGAGCGCCAGCTGGTCGAGATCGCCCGCGCGCTCGCCGACGACCCGCACGTCCTCTTCCTCGACGAACCCAATTCCAGCCTGACCCGCAAGGAGACGGACCGCCTGTTCGACATCGTGCGCCGGCTGCGCGATCGCGGCACGGCCGTCATCCTGGTCAGCCACCGCCTCGGCGAAGTCTACGAGATCTCCGACGAGGTCATCGTGATGCGCGACGGCCGCAAGGTCGGCGAAGGCCCGGTCGACGAACTGCCGAAGCAGAAGGCGATCCAGCTGATGGCCGGCGAACGGCTGAAGGCGGCGCTCGACCTCGCCGAGAGCGCGCCGCCGCCGCCCGCCGCCGGCGCCGAGCCGGTGCTTTCCGTGCGCAACGCCTCCGGCCTCGCCTTCTCCGACGTCTCCTTCGACATCCGCGCCGGCGAGATCGTCGGCATGGCGGGCCTCGTCGGCTCCGGCCGCACCGAGATCATCCGCGCCATCCTCGGCGCCGACCCGCTGTTTTCAGGCGACATCCGCCTCAAGGGCCGCCCGGTCCGCTTCGGCTCGCCGCGCGCCGCGCTCAAGGGCGGCATCGCCTTCATCAGCGAGGAACGGCGCACCTCCGTCTTCTACGGCCACGACATCGCCTTCAACCTGACCTCGAACGTGCTCGACCGCTTCGGCCGCTTCGGCTTCTTCAGCCCGCGCCGGCGGCGCGCCTTCGCGCAGAAGAGCGCCGACGAGATCGGCGTCAAGGCGGACAATGTCGACGTGCCGATCCGCACACTTTCCGGCGGCAACCAGCAGAAGGTGCTGCTCGCCCGCGCGCTCGCCTCCAACCCGTCGCTGGTGATCCTCGACGAGCCGACGCGCGGCGTCGACGTCCGCACCAAGGCGGACATGTACCGCCTGATCCGCACGCTGGCGCATGAGCGCGGGCTGGCGGTGTGGTTCGTCTCCTCGGAGCTCGACGAGGTGCTGCAGCTTGCCGACCGCATCGTCGTCGTGCGAGGCGGCCAGATCGCCGACAGCCTCGCCCGCGGCCCGGAGGCGGCGCGCGTCGTCGCCTCGGCGCTCGGCGAGAAGATCGAGGACGCGGCGACGACCGCCCTCGCCTCGGACATGACCTGACATGAGCGCAACCTCGAACCGGCCGTCGCGCGCCAGCGGCCCAGAAACCATGAACAAGGGTAATCGGATGAGTATCGCCAGCCTGAAGCGTCTGCCTCTGCTGCGAGGTCAGGAGACCGGGCTGATCGGCGTGATCATCGGCCTCTCCATCGCCTTCTCCTTCTTCAATCCGAGCTTCCTGACGACGGACAATCTCCGCAACGTGCTGGTCGCGGTGGCGGTGGTCGGCATCATGGCGATCGGCCAGTGCTTCGTCATCATCGCCCGCGAGATCGACCTGTCGGTCGGCTCGGTGATGGGGCTCTCCGGCCTCTGCGGCGCCTGGCTGATGGCGGCCGGCCTGTCGCCCTGGCTCGCCATCCTGCTGGCGATCGGCGTCGGCGCCACCGCCGGTCTCGTCACCGGCATCGTCGTGGTGGTGTTCCGCGTCAACTCCTTCATCGCCACGCTCGGCATGCTCTCGGTGGCGCGCGGCCTGACCCAGGTGATCTCCGGCGGCCTGCCGATCATGGTCGACCCCTCGGTGATGTTCATCGGCCAGGGCAGCTTCCTCGACATCCCCGTCCAGGTTCTGATCTTCATCGGCCTCGGCATCGCCTTCCAGCTCATCCTGACCCGCAGCGTCGTCGGCCAGCGCATCGTCGCCGTCGGCGATAATGACGAGGCGGCCCGCCTTTCCGGCATCCCGATCAACGCCACCCGCATCGCCGTCTTCGTGGCGAGCGGCGCCCTCGCCGCCGTCGCCGGCATCGTCTACACGGCGCAGGTCAGCGTCGCCGAGGCGCAGGCCGGCACCGGCCTCGAGCTCGACGTCATCGCGGCGGTGGTGATCGGCGGCGCCAGCCTTTCCGGCGGCCGCGGCTCGATCCTCGGCGCCATGCTCGGCGCCTATCTGCTCGGCGCGCTGCGCAACGCCTTCATCCTGCTGGAACTCTCGCCCTTCCTGCAGCAGATGAGCGTCGGCATGGTGATCGTGCTCGCCGCCATCTTCGACCAGTTCCGGCAGGGCTCTTTCCGGCATGCCAACGTCATGCAATCGTTGCTCTTCGTCTTCCGATCACGCACGCGATGAGCGCCGGGGCCCGGCGCAAGGACCAAACGACCATGCAAACTCACGTCTCCGCCTCGGTCGGCGGGACCGGCAACATCCTCGAAGTCGCGCGCGGGCTCCGCGCCGAGCTGAGGAAGTCCGATCGCAAGGTCTGCGACATCGTCCTCGAGGACCCGCGTCGCATTCTCTCCGCGACGGTGGCCGAGACGGCGCTGCTCGCCGGCGTCAGCCAGCCGACCGTGATTCGCTTCTGCAGCGCGATCGGCTGCGACGGCTTCCAGGACTTCAAGCTGCGGCTGGCCCAGAGCCTGGCGCTCGGCGTGCCGGCGACCCATTCGGTCATCACAGACGCCGACAGCCCGGACCAGGTGGCGCGCAAGATTTTCGACTACACGATGACCAGCCTCGACTGGGCCCGCAACCGGCTGGAATCGCCGGCGCTCGCCCGCGCCGTCGACGCGCTGGTGGCGGCGCAGCGGATCGAGTTCTTCGGCTTCGGCGCCTCCGGCATCGTCGCGCTCGACGCGCAGCAGAAGTTCCCGCTGTTCGGCGTGCCCTGCGGCGCCGAGATCGACTCGCACCAGCAGGTGATGGTCGCCTCGCTCCTGAAGCCCGGCGACGTCGCCGTCGCCATCTCGAATACCGGCACGACGCGCTCGACCGTCGAGGTGGCGAAGCTCGCCCGCGAGAACGGCGCCACCGTCATCGGCATCACCGGCAATGAGGGGCCGCTCGCCGACGCCTGCGACATCGTCCTGCTGACCGAGACGCTCGAAAACACCAACATCTACACGCCGACCATCTCGCGCATCGCCGCCCTCGTCGTGGTCGACATCCTGTCGACCGCCGTGGCGCTCCGGCGCGGCGAGGCGCATGTCGAGAGCTTCAAGCGGATGAAGAAGACGCTGAGCCACATGCGCTCGACGGCCCGGATCTAGACGCGGCAGTCCAAGAGGGCCGGCTTGGGCGAGCCCGAGCCACGCCCCGCCATGCCCGTAGCGACAGTACCAAACCGAAGAAAGCGGCCCCATGTCCAAGACCCCCACCAGCCTCAGCGCCGCCGACCTCGCGCAGAGGATCGACATCAGCGCGGTCCAGACCTTCCACGCGGAGGCCGATATCCGCTCGCTCGCGGCGCTCGCGGTCGAGAACGGCTTCATCGCGGCGCATGCGCTGCCGAATTTCGTGCCGCTGCTGCGCTCGCTGGTGCCGGCCGGCGGCCGCACGCTGGTCGGCGGGCCGATCGGCTTCCCGTCCGGCGGCCACATGACGGCGATCAAGGTCGCCGAGGCGGCGGCGCTGCGCGAGGCCGGCGCCGACGAACTCGACATGATGATCAATGTCGGTCGCCTGAAGTCGGGCGACCTCAACTATGTCCGCGACGAGATCGCGGCGGTGATCGAAGCGGCCGCGCCGGTGCCGCTCAAGGTCATCCTCGAACTGCATCACCTGACCGACACCGAGATCGAGACGGCGGCCGACATCGTCGCCTCGAGCGGCGCTGCCTTCGTCAAGACCGGCACCGGCTGGACGCCGGCGGCGGCGACGTTGCCGCGCATCCGCCTTATCGCCGCGGTCGTCGCGGGCCGCGCCGGCATCAAGGCCTCGGGCGGCATCCGCGATCTCGCCACCGTCGCCGAGATGGTGGCGCTTGGCGTCACCCGCTTCGGCATCAACACCGCCTCGGCGATCGAGCTGGTGAAGCAGGTCGACGCGCTGCCGGGCGGCCGGCTCGCCATCGCCCCCGCCAACGAGAGGGCCTGACCATCATGGCCCGGACGGTCCTGGCGCTCGATCTCGGCACCGGCGGCGTCAAGTCGGCGCTCTATGACGCGACCGGCGCCTGCCTCGCCGAGCGGGTGCAGAACTACCGCACCTATTTCCCGGCGCCGGGCCTGCACGAGCAGGATCTCGGCGAGTGGTGGGACGCCGTCTCGGCCAGCATCCGCGCTTTGCTCGACGCCGAAGGCGTCGACCGCGCCGCCGTCGGCGCGATCAGCATTTCCGGCCACAGCCTCGGCTGCATCCCGCTCGACGCCGACGACCGGCCGCTGATGCAGCGCGTGCCGATCTGGTCGGACGCACGGGCCGGCGCCGAGGCGGAGGACTTCTTCCGCCGCTTCGACTATGAGCGCTGGTATGGCCTGACCGGCAATGGCTTTCCGGCCGGGCTCTATCCGCTGTTCAAGATCCTCTGGCTCAAGGCGAACCACCCCGGGATCTTCGCCCGCACCCGCTCGATCGCCGGCAGCAAGGATTTCATCAACCTGCGCCTTTGCGGCATCCACGCCACCGACCCGTCCTATGCTTCGGGCAGCGGCGCCTACGACCTGCATGCCCGCGCCTTCTCGGACGAAATCCTCAACGCGGCCGGCGTCGACCGCGCGCTCTTTCCCGAGATAGTGCCGTCGACCGCCATCCTCGGAACGGTCCTGCCGGAGATCGCCGCCGAACTCGGCCTGCCGGGCGACGTCGTCGTCGTCGCCGGCGGCGTCGACAACAGCTGCATGGCGCTCGGCGCCCGCACCTTCTCGGAAGGCGATTTCTACGGCTCGATGGGCTCGTCGAGCTGGCTCACCGTGTCGTCGGCGAAGCCGGTGCTCGACAGCCGCGTCCGTCCCTTCGCCTTCGCCCATGTCGTGCCGGGACAGGTCATCTCCGCCACTTCGATCTTCTCGTCCGGAACCAGCCTTGCCTTCGTCAAGGAGATGCTGATGGCGGAGGACGGCTACGAGGCGCTGTTCGAGCGGGCGGCGAGCGCGCCCTTCGGCGCCAACGGCCTCCTCTTCGTGCCGACGCTCGGCGGCGGCACCAGCCTGGAGGGCGGGCCGGAGGTGCGCGGCGCCTTTGTCGGCCTCGACCTCCGCCACGGCAAGGCCGACATGCTGCGGGCGACGATCGAGGGCATCGCGCTCGGCCTGCGCGTCGCGCTCGACGAATTGCGCCGGCTAACCGATATCAATCCGACCATGACCATCGTCGGCGGCGGCGCCCGCAGCCCGCTGATGCGGCAGGCGATGGCCGACCTTCTCGATTGCGCGATCGTCAAGACCTCGATCGACCAGCAATCGGCCTCGCTCGGCGCGGCGGCGCTCGCCATGGTCGCGACCGGAAACTGGGCCGACATGCAGCCGCTGCTCGGGCTGCATCGGGTCGAGGACCGACACGAGCCGGATCCCGAAACGGCGGATCGCAGCGTGCGCATGCTCGCCGCCTATCGCGCCGCCGCCGAGGCGCAGCGAACGCTGGCGCCGCTGCTCGCCAGCCTTCGCGCCTGAAGAGCGCGTCGCCCGGCGCAAAACTGGTTGTCAGCCCGAAGCCGCCTGCCGCGGCTTCGGGTCCTTTCGTCTCCGGTTCGGATGCGCCGGATCAGGCCGGCTTGCCGGGGCGCACATATTTGGCGCGCTTCAGGAACTGGCCCTCGCCCGGGGTACCGACATATTCGCGGTCCTCGACGATGACCTTGCCGCGCAGCAGCACGGTCTTCGGCATGCCCTTCACCGCATGGCCCTCATAGGACGAGTAGTCCATGTTGTTGTGCATCTCGGACTGGGTGATCACCGTCGTCGCCTCCGGATCCCAGATCACGATGTCGGCGTCGGAACCGACCGCGATCGTGCCCTTCTGCGGGAACATGCCGAACACCTGCGCCGGGCGGGTGGCAACGAGATCGACGAATTCCGGCAAGCTCAGCCGGCCCTGGTTGACGCCCTGATAGACCATCATCAGCCGCTCCTCGACGCCCGGAGCCCCATTCGGGATCTTGCGGAAGTCGTCGCGGCCCTTGTCCTTGTGGCCCTTGAACAGCCAGGAGCAATGGTCGGACGAGACCGTTTCGAGCACGCGGTCCTGCAACGCCTTCCAGAGGATCTCCTGATCCTCCACGGAGCGCGCCGGCGGGGTGAAGACGAACTTCGCGCCCTCGAAATTCGGCCGGGCGAGGTCTTCCTTGGTCAGGTAGAGATATTGCGTGCAGGTTTCGGCCAGCGCGTCGACGCCGCGGCGCTTCGCGCGCAGCAGTTCGTCGAGCGCCTCGCCACAGGTGAGGTGCACGATATAGATCGAGGTGTCGACGATCTCGGCGAGCGCAATGGCGCGGGCGGTCGCCTCCGCCTCGATGCGCGGCGGACGGCTCAGCGCGTGATAGTAGGGCTCGGTCTTGCCCTCGGCGACGAACTTGTCGCGCAGGTAGTCGGCGGCATCGCCGTTCTCGGCATGGACCATGACGAGCGCGCCATACTTCTTCGCCTGTTCGAGCGATTTCAGCATGGTGACGTCGTCGATCATGTTCATGCCGCGATAGGCCATGAACAGCTTGAACGAGGTGATGCCGCGGTCCGGCAGCGTCGCCAGCTCGGCAAAGACGCCGTCGTTCATGTCGGTGACGATCATGTGGTAGCCATAGTCGATGGCGACCTTGCCCTCGGCCTTGGAGTCCCAATAGGCGATGGCGTCGCCGAGGCTCTGGCCCCGGTCCTGCGAGCAGAAGTCGACCACCGTCGTCGTGCCGCCGCAGGCGGCCGCGATGGTGCCGGAGCCGAAATCATCGGCCGACTTGGTGCCGAAATCGCCGGAATCGAGATGGGTGTGCACGTCGACGCCGCCCGGCATGACGTAGCAGCCGCTGGCGTCGACGATGCGATCGGCGCTCTCCAGCGTGCCGCCGATCTGCACGATCCTGCCGTCCTTGATGCCGATATCGGCCTGCGAGACTCCGCTGGCGGTGACGACCGTTCCGTTCTTGACGATGACGTCCATTCTGTCGGTTCCTTGAACGCTTGGGCGGGAAAAGCTGGGGGGATCAGTAGGCGAGGGCGTGGAGGCCGGCCGCGAGCACGCGGATGCCGTCGACGATGTCGGGGATCGAGGAGAATTCCTCCGGCGTATGGCTGCGGCCGTCCTTCGAGCGCACGAAGATCATCACCACCTTGGCGATGTGCTCCATCTGCTGGCTGTCGTGGCCGGCGCCGCTCGGCATGGTCATGAAGGGAATGCCCTGCGCCGCAGCCGCCTTCTGGAAGGTGGCGACGAGGCCTGGATCGGACAGGCAGGGCTCGTGGTTCACGTAATGGTTCCACGAAATCTCCAGCCCGCGCCGCTCGGCGACTTCCTGCATCAGCGCCTCGTGGCGGGCATAGAGGATGGCGCGCTGCCCGGGATCGGGATGGCGCGCGTCGACGGTGAAGTTGACGCTGTGCGGCACGACGGCGGGATAGTTCGGCTCCACCACGGCGCGGCCGACCGTGGTGACGGCGGGACGGCCCATGCGGTGGGCGGTGTTGATGACGCCGGACGCGATCTCGGCGAAGCCGGCCATCGGATCGCGGCGCAGGTCCATCGGGAAGGCGCCGGCGTGGTTCTGCTCGCCGGTGATGGTGACGTTGTAGTGGCGGATGCCGGTGATGGCGTCGACCACGGCGACCGGCAGGCCGGCATGCTCGAGGATCGGCCCCTGCTCGATATGCAGCTCGACGAAGCTGTCGATGTCGTCGCGCTTCGCCTCGGGAATGCGGGCGGGATCGAGCCCGACGGCACGCATGGCGTCGGCCATGGTCTCGTCGTCATAGCCCTGCATCGCCTCGGCCGCGCCCGGCTCGATGCGGCCGGTGATGGCGCGCGAGCCCCAGAAATTGGTCGAGGGGAAGCGGCTGCCCTCCTCCTCGCAGAGCGACAGCGCCTCGAGCGTGCGCTTCGGTTGGCCGAACTGCGCCTTCAACACCTTGAGCGCGATCAGGCCGGCGAGCGCGCCGAGCGTGCCGTCATAGCGGCCGCCGGGACGCTGCGTGTCGATATGCGAGCCGGAGACGATGGAGCCGCCGGGCTCGGAGCCCTGCAGCCGGCCCCAGACATTGCCGACCGCGTCGCGCGTGACGGCGAGGCCGGCCTCCTCGCACCAGGCCGCGTACTGGTCGGTCGCCTGCACCCACTCGGGCGAATAGACGGTGCGCCAGACGCCGGTTCCGGCATAGGCGCCGAACCGGCCCATCTCCATGATGTAGCGTTCCACCAGTTCAGGGTCGATGTGGATCTGGACGTCCTGCGCCACGGGCCTATCTCCGATGCTCGACGGGGGCAAATTGCGATGTGCTAGCGATCGTTCTGCTAATAGGATATCATTTCTTCTATAGATTGTTTGGATTAGCTAGGATGGGTCAAGCTCAAAGAGGCGGCGATGGACGCCGAAGGTTTGGTCAACTGCCGAACGGGCAGGCATGGCCGGCGCCGGCGGAACGGCCTCGCCCTCGGGATTGGGTTGACGCCGGCGGTGTCGCGCTGGCATGCCCTTGAGGCATCAGCCGGACGGCACCTGGCCCGGCGCAGGAAGGATCGTGAATGTCAGAGGAAGGCAAGCCGGCTTCGGGCGTGGGGCTCTACAAGTCGCAGCTCCAGCAGGAGGGCGCGCGCTGGTACCTGACCGCGCAGGACCTCGAACTGCCGAAGACGCAGGCGCCCGGCCTGGTGCCGGCGCTGGAAAACGCCATCGCGGTGATCGACTACATCAACCGCACGCCCCCCCACATCGCCTCGCTCGCCGAGATTTCCGCCAATCTCGGAATCTCCAAGAGCCATTGCCACAACATCCTGAAGACGCTGACGCATTTCGGATGGCTGTCGTTCGACACCCGCGCCAAGACCTATGAGCTGCATGCCGGCATCATCGCCGCGGCGTCGTCGCTGATGGGCTCGCCACAGCTCGACCGCATCCGCGCCGAGCTGACGCAGCTGGTCCGCCGGATCGAGATCCCGGCGGTCCTGACCCAGCCGCAGCCGGACGACAGCTTCGTCGTCGTCGACAAGTTCAACGGCCCGCAGCAGATGGAGGTCTCGTTCCCGATCGGCCACCACATGCCGCGGGATTCGGTCGCCAACAGCCGCGCCTATCTCGCCTGGCAGCCGCAAGAGAAGATCGACCGCTGGATGGAGAGCTGGCAGCCGGTCCGCTACACCGCGGCGACGCTGACTTCGCCGGAGGCCGTGCGCGCCGAGATCGCCGCCACCCGCAAGCGCGGCTATGCCCGCAGCGTCGGCGAATTCACCGACGGACTGATGGCGCTCGGCATGCCGATCTTCAACCGCTTCGGCGAAGTCGCCTATGTCTTCACCTGCTCGGGCCTGCTCTCGGCGATGGCGCCGCGCGAGGAACAGCTTGCCCGCGAGATGGTCCGCGCCGCGGTCGCCGCCAACCAGGCGGTGCTCGGCCGCATGCCGCCCGACTTCCCGATGATCCAGGTGCCGCTGGCGATCGGCTGATCCGGCCGCCGGCGACGGCTTCGCCCGTCCGGCGCGGTCTGCACGGCCGCGCCCGCCCCTCCCTGTCTCCCCGCCCCGCCGCGCGAACCCCGCCGCCACCCGCGCCGCCGGGCTCGTGGGTAGCAATCCCGGCGCTTTTCGATTTCCGGTTGCCCAGAGTCGCAGCATTGCGGCGGCCCGGTCGCGGGCATTTGCACGAATGTTGAGCGAGCACAAAAATTGCGCGCCGACCGCGTTGACAGCTCCCATCCGTCTGATCTGTAGTGTCCGTGCCGTATGAGGCATGACGTTCTCTATAAAGAACGTATGCGACCGACGAATTACTCCGGAACACAACCCCGCCGGCGCCGAGGGCGCCGCAGCCTTCCTGGGAGACTGTCGATGATCCAACTATCCCGCCGCACCATGCTGATGAGCACCGGTGCCCTGGTTCTCGCAGCCGTCATGGCTGCCCCCTCCGGCGCGCTCGCGGCGGAGAAGGTCCTGAAGATCGGCCAGCTCGGCGTCATGAGCGGCCCGGAAGCCTCCTGGGGCCTCGTCAACAAGTTCTCGGCGCTCGCCACGGCCGAGATGTGGAACGAGAAGGGCGGCATCGAGATCGGTGGCGACAAGTACAAGATCGAAATCGTCTCGGTCGACGACCGCAACGATCCGAAGCTGACCGTCTCCGGCGCCGAGCGCCTGACCGGTGAAGGCATCAAGTACATCATCGGCCCGAACATGGACACGACGGCGACGTCGGTTCGGCCGATCGCCGAGAAGAACAAGGCGATGTACTTCCCCTATGCGTTCGCCCGCTCGCTCTACACGGCGCCGGCCGAGAACGCCGTGCTTGGCATGGTCGCGAGCTACCAGGTCGCGCCGGTCATGTACAAGATCCTCAAGGAAGAGCGCGGCGTGAAGAAGGTCGCCTTCATCGCCCGCAACGACTCCGACGGACTGCTGCAGCGCGACGAAGGCGTCAAGGTCGCCGAGGCCCTCGGTCTCGACATCGTCTCCAAGGACGACACCTACGAGGCCAGCATCACCGACTTCTTCCCGATCGTCGGCAATGTCGTCGCCAAGAACCCCGACCTGATCGTCATGTCGTCGGTCGCCCCGGCCCATGCGCCGCAGATCATGCGCGCCGCCCGCGAGATGGGCTACACCGGCTTGTTCGGCGCCGAATCCGCGCAGGACATGAAGATCATCAACGAGGTCGCCGGCGAGATGGGCAGCGGCCTGATCTCGATCGGCGGCGCGTCGACGCCGGAAATCCGCTCCCCCTACATGGAGGAGTTCATCGATCGCTACACCAAGATCGCGGGCGAATGGAACGACGAGGCCGGCACCAAGGCCTACGCGCTCGAGATGATCCTCGGCACGCTGCAGAAGGCCGGCCCGGCCGCCATCGACGACATCGAGGTGTTCAAGGCGGCGATCCCCGGATTCGAGATGAAGAACCCGTTCCTGAAGGAAGACGCGATGGTCAAGTATGTCGGCACCGCCGACTTCGGCCAGAAGCGCCAGATCGGCGTGCCAATGGTGATCACCGAGACCAAGGGCGGCGAACTCACGACGCTGTCGGTCGGCAGCGTCGAATAAGCGTGCCGCGCCCGGCCGGCCGGCTCCTGCCGGCCGGGTCCATGCCCCGCCTTCCTCAATCCAGGTCGGACGCCATGACCCAGATCCTCGTCAACGGCATGCTTCTGTCGGCGAACTACGCGCTGATCGCTCTCGGCATCACGCTGATCTTCAGCATCATGAACGTGCTCAACTTCGCGCACGGCCAGATGTTCATGATCGGCGGCTTCGTCGTCTACTACGCGGTCGTGGTGTGGGGCCTGCCCTTCCCGCTCGGGCTGCTTGGCGCCCTGGTGATCGTCGGCGTGATCGGCATGGTGCTCGAATCCGTCTTTTTCCGCCGCGTGATGAAGAACTCCTCACGCGAGGAGAACACCATGCTGCTGGCGGTCGGAACCGCCCTGCTGCTCGAGAATGTCGCGCTGTCGCTGTTCGGCGAGAAGCAGCGCGGCATCCCGCCGATCATCTCCGGCGTCTACAGGTTCGGCGACGCCTTCCTGCCGGCGAACCGCCTGCTCGTGCTCGGCATCTCGCTGGCGCTGATCGTGCTGGTGCTCCTCTTCGTCAACTATTCGCGCACCGGCCGCGCCATGCGCGCGCTCGCGCAGGACCGCACGGCGACCCTGCTGATGGGCGTCGACGTGCCACGCATCTCGACGCTCGGCTTCGGCCTCGGCGCGGCGCTCGCCGGCATCGCAGGCGCGCTGCTCATCTCGATCTCCGGCGTCAATGCCGGCATCGGCACGGCGATTTCGACCAAGGCCTTCATCATGATCATGATCGGCGGCGCCGGCGTCATGTCTGGCGCGCTGCTCGGCGCCGTGACGCTCGGCTTCGCCGAGGCGCTTGGCTACGCCTTCTTTCCCGGTTCGGTCACCTACCTGATCATCTTCATCGGCCTGATCCTGTTCCTGCTGTTCCGGCCGCAGGGAATCATGGGCAAGCCGTGGGGCTGATCTTCCTCAATCTCTGGAAAGTGGAGACGTGACGATGGCTGCCGTCCTCGACGCCACCGCCGACACCGCCCCGAACCGCGGCGCGGCCGAGATGAGGCGGTTCCTCATGACCGCCATACCGCTGGCGATCGCCCTCTACGGCGTGCTGCCGCTGCTGGTCGGTGGCCAGCCCTACTGGCTCAACGTGCTGACCAATGCCTGCCTGCTCTCCTTCGGCAGCCTCGGCGTCTGGCTCACCTTCTCGATCGGCCGGGTCAACATCGCGCAGGGCGCCTTCGCCCTGATCGGCGGCTACACCACCGGCATTCTGACGACGATGCTGGGCTTCAACTTCTGGATCGCGCTGCCGCTGTCCGGCCTCGTCGCCGCAACCATCGGCATCCTGATCGGCTGGCCGCTGCTGCGGCTGCGCGGCATCTACTTCGCCATGGTGACGCTGAGCCTCACGGAGGCGGCGCGGCTCGCCTTCGTGAATGCCGGCAGCGTGGGGCACGGCGTGCTCAACATCCCCAATCCGCCCGGCCTGAACTCGCCGCTCGCCTTCTATCTCTTCGCCGCCACCATGCTGCTCCTCGGCTTCTTCGCGATCTGGCGCCTGAACATCAGCCGGATCGGCTGGGTGTTCCGCTCGATGCGCCAGAACGAGGAACTCGCCGCCTCGATCGGCATCGACGTCGCCCGCTTCCGCGTCCTCGCTTTCGCGATCTGCTGCTTCATGGGCGGCATCGCCGGCGGCTGCTTCGCCAGCCTGCAGCAGAACATCTACCCGCAGACCTACACGGTCGCGGATTCGATCAACTTCATGCTCTACTGCTTCCTCGGCGGGCTCGACTTCGTCCTCGGGCCGATCGTCGGCACCTTCACCCTGGTCGTCGCCTTCGAGCTGCTGCGCTCGATCCAGGAATACCAGGCGCTCGTCTACGGCATCCTGATGATCGCCGTCATGCTGTTCCTGCCGAACGGCCTGCTCAGCTTGCGCGCCCTGCTCTCCCGCCGCGCGGGAGGCGCCAGATGAGCATTCTCAAGGTCGAGGGCCTCACCAAGCAGTTCGGCGGCCTGACGGCGGTCAACAATGTCAGCTTCGACGTCGAGGAAGGCCAGGTCCTTTCGGTGATCGGCCCGAACGGCGCCGGCAAGAGCACACTTTTTAAGCTGATCTCCTCCTTCCTGACGCCGACCTCGGGCCAGGTCCGCTACAAGGGCGAGGTGGTGAGCGGGCTGAAGCCGCATCTCGTCGCCCGCAAGGGCATCGTCCGCACCTTCCAGGAAACGACGGTCTTCAAGGAGATGACGGCGTTCGACAATGTCGTCATCGGCCATCAGCTCGGCCAGAATGCCGGCCCGCTCGGCGTTTTCCTGTCGACCCGCGCCGCGCGCGCCGACGAGGCCCGCTTCCGCGAGAGCGCCGACGAGATCCTCGAGTATCTCGGCCTTTCCCACGTCCGCAACGAACTCGCCCGCAACCTGCCGCACGGCTATCTGCGCTCGCTCGGCATCGCCATCGCCATGGCGGCGCAACCGAAGCTGCTCCTCCTCGACGAGCCCTTCGCCGGCATGAACGTCGACGAGACCGACCGCGCCGTGACCATGGTCGAGGGCATACGCCGCCGCGGCATCACCGTGCTGCTCGTCGAGCACGACATGCGCGCCGTCATGCGCATCTCCGATCGCATCGTCGTCATCAGCTTCGGCTCGAAGATTGCAGAGGGAACACCGGAAGAGATCCGCGCCAACGAGGCGGTGATCGAGGCCTATCTGGGCCAGGACGACGAAACGATCGGCCACTGAGCGGGACAGGAGACATCATGCGCTACTTCGAAGCCCGCAACCTGACCGTCAACTACGACAAGGTCTCGGCCGTCCGCGACGTCTCCATCGCCTTCGACGAGGGACAGGTGGTCTCGCTGATCGGCGCCAACGGCGCCGGCAAGTCGACGATCCTGAAGGCCGTGACCGGCCTGACGCGCCCGGCCGCCGGCGAGATCTGGTTCGAGGGCGAGCGGGTCGACCGCCTGCAGCCGGCCGAACTCGTGCAGCGCGGCATCGCCATGGTGCCCGAGGGTCGCCGCGTCTTCCCGCATATGAGCATCCGCGACAACCTGATGATGGGCGCCTATACGCGGCGCGACCGGGCCCAGGTGAGCAGCGATCTCGAACGCATCCTGACCCGCTTCCCGCGCCTGCGCGAACGCATCCGCCAGAACGCCGGCACGCTGTCGGGCGGCGAGCAGGAAATGCTGGTCATCGGCCGCGCGCTGATGACCAAGCCGAGGCTGCTGCTGCTCGACGAGCCCTCGCTCGGCCTCGCGCCGCTGGTCGTGCGCGACATCGCGCGGCTGATCCTCGAGGTCAACCGCGACGAGAAGGTCAGCGTCATCCTCGTCGAGCAGAACTCGCGCATGGCGCTCCGGATCAGCCAGTACGCCTACGTCATGGAGACGGGCGCCGTCGGCCTCGAGGGTCCCTCGGCCGAGCTGATCGACAACGACCACGTCAAGACACTCTATCTCGGCGGCTGACGAGCCGCCGGGTCCCCTCACGAACCAGGACCGCAAAATGGCCAGAAAACTGAACCTCGCCGTCGCCCAGCTGGGACCGATCGCGCGCGCCGAAACCCGGGACCAGGTGGTGGCCCGCCTGATGGAGATGATGAAGGAAGCCAAGTCGCGCGGCGCCACCTTCGTCGTGTTCCCCGAGACGGCGCTCACCACCTTCTTCCCGCGCTGGTACATGGAGGATCAGGCCGAGGTCGACGCGTGGTTCGAGACCGAGATGCCGAATGCCGCGACGCGGCCGCTGTTCGAGCTTGCCGCCTCGCTCGGCGTCGGCTTCAACCTCGGCTATGCGGAGCTGATCACCGAGGACGGCAAGGTCCACCATTTCAACACCTCGATCGCCGTCAACACCAAGGGCGAGATCGTCGGCAAGTATCGCAAGGTGCACCTGCCGGGCCACAAGGAATACGAGGCCTACCGACCGTGGCAGCACCTCGAGAAGCGCTATTTCGAGCCCGGCAATCTCGGCTTCCCGGTCTATGAGGTCGATGGCGCCAAGATCGGCATGTTCATCTGCAACGACCGCCGCTGGCCGGAGACTTGGCGCGTGATGGGCCTGAAGGGCGTCGAACTGGTCTGCGGCGGCTATAATACGCCGACTCACAATCCGCCGGTGCCGCAGCACGATCACCTGAACTCCTTCCACCACCTGCTGTCGATGCAGGCCGGCTCCTACCAGAACGGCACCTGGGGCGCCGCCGCCGGCAAGGCCGGCATGGAAGAGGGCAGCATGCTGCTCGGCCATTCCTGCATCGTCGCGCCGACCGGCGAGATCGTCGCGCTCACCTCGACGCTCGGCGACGAGGTGATCACCGCCGTCTGCGATCTCGACGCCTGCAGCGACATCCGCAAGGAGATCTTCAACTTCAAGGCCCATCGCCAGCCGCAGAACTACGGCATCATCACCGAGCTCTGAGGCGCGGCCGCGCGGGAGATCCATCATGCATGTCGTCGTTCTGGGAGCGGGCGTCGTCGGCGTCACGAGCGCCTGGTACCTGTCGAGGGCCGGCCACGAGGTGACCGTCATCGAGCGGCATCCGGCGGCCGGCCAGGGCACCAGCTATGGCAATGCCGGCCAGATCTCCCCGGCGCTGTCCTCGCCCTGGGCGTTTCCGGGGCTCGTCCGCAAGGCGATCGGCTTCGCCTTCGCCAAATATCCGCCGCTGCGGTTCGGGCGCATGCCCGACCGCGACATGGCGACCTTCCTGTGGCGGATGTGGCGAGCCTCCGGCGCGTCGGACTATGTCAATTCGAAGCGCCACATGGTGCGGATCGCCGAATACAGCCGCGACTGTTTTCGCGAATTGCGCAGCGAGATCGGCATCGACTATGCCGGCCGCCAGCGCGGCCTGCTGGTCGCCTTCCGCGACGCGGCCCAGATCGCCGGCTACGACACCGACCTGAAGGTGCTGGACGAGCTCGGCGTCCCCTATCGCCGGCTCGGCCATGCCGACGTGATGGCGCTCGAACCCAATCTCTCGCCGCGCTCCGGCATCCTCGGCGGCGTGCTGCTGGAGACGGACGAGACCGGCGACTGCTACCGCTTCACCCAGGCGCTGGCGGCCGAGGCGGCGGCGCGCGGCGTGCGCTTCCGCCACGGCGAGGCCGTCCAGTCGCTCGTCACTGAGGGCGACAGGGTCCGTGCCGTCCGCACCGCCGCCGGCGAGATCGAGGCCGACGCTGTCGTCACCGCGCTCGGCGTCGCCTCGCGCGGCCTGCTCAGGCCACTCGGCATCGATCTCCCGATCTATCCGGTCAAGGGCTACTCGCTGACCATCGCCGCCGATCCCGACGCGGTCGGGCCGCGCTCCACTGTCGGCGACGAGACCTACAAGATCGGCATCACCAATCTCGGCGACCGCATCCGCGTCGGCGGCACGGCGGAACTCGCCGGCTACGACCTGTCGCGGCCGGAAGGCCGCTATGCCGGGCTGATCCACAGCCTTCACCGGCTTTTTCCACGCGTGCCCGAGGAAGCGATCCAGACCGCCGAGCGCTGGTCGGGCCTGCGCCCGGTCACGCCGGACGGGCCGCCCCTGATCGGCCGGACCCGCTATTCCAACCTCTATCTCAACAGCGGCCACGGCACGCTCGGCTGGACGATGTCCTGCGGATCCGGACGCGTGCTGGCCGATCTCGTTTCCGGCGTGAAGCCGGAGGTCGAGCTTTCCCGCTTCAACCCGATCGCCGCCTGACATCCGGAGCACGCCATGAAGATCAAGGTCATCAACCCGAACACCACCTGGACCATGACGGAGAAGATCGGCGCGGCGGCGCGGGCCGTGGCGGCGCCCGGCACCGAGATCGTCGCGGTGTCGCCGAGCATGGGCCCGGTCTCGATCGAGGGTTTTTACGACGAAGCATTCGCCGCCATCGGCGTCATCGACGAGGTCAGGAAGGGCGAGGCAGAAGGCTGCGACGGTTATGTGATCGCCTGCTTCGGCGATCCGGGCCTCGCCGCGGCGCGCGAGATCGCGCGCGGTCCGGTTGTCGGCATCGCGGAAGCCGCGATGCATGCCGCCAGCCTGATCGGCAACGGTTTCACCATCGTCTCGATGCTGGAGCGGTCGCGGGCGACGATGGAGCATCTCGTCCACGCCTATGGCATGACCCACAAATGCCGCAACATCCGCATGACCGATTTGCCGGTGCTGGAACTGGAAGAGGAAGGCTCCAACGCGCAGGCGATCATCATCGAGGAATGCCGCCGCGCGCTGACGGAGGATCATGCCGACTCGGTGCTGCTCGGCTGCGGCGGCATGTCGGACCTGATGGCGCTGATCACCCGCGAGATCGGCGCGCCGGCGATCGACGGCGTCTCGTCCGGCGTCAAGCTGGTCGAGGCGCTGGTGTCGCTCGGCCTCGGCACCTCGAAGCGGCAGGGATACGCGAAGCCGATCGCCAAGCCCTATACGGGCCAGTTCGCGCCCTTCGCGCCCGTGGCTTGAGGGCAAGGCGATGAAAGCGATCGGCGTCGACGTCGGCGGCACGTTCACCGACCTCGTCTACTGCGACCTCGCGAGCGGTCGGGTCGAGATCCACAAGGTTTCGACCACGCCCGACGATCCGTCGCGCGGCGTGATTCAGGGTGTGATCGAGCTCTGCGCCGCCGCCGGCGTGGAAACCGGCGAGATCGACTACGTGTTCCACGGCACGACGACGGCCACCAACGCCGTGCTGGAGCACAAGGGTGTCGTCGCCGGCATGATCACCAATGAGGGTTTTCGCGACATCATCCATATCGGTCGCCATCAGCGCGTCCAGCACTACTCGATCCGGCAGGAACTGCCGTGGCAGGACCGGCCGCTGGTCAAGCGGCGGCACCGCAAGACGGTGGGCGGCCGCCTGGCGCCGCCAACCGGCGCCGAGCTGGAGCCGCTCGACGAGGAAGCGGTGCGCCGGGCGGCCGAGGAACTGAAGGCCGAGGGCGTGCAGTCCGTCGCCATCTGCTTCCTGTTCTCCTATCTGAACCCCGCGCATGAAAACCGCGCCCGCGAGATCGTCGCGGAGATCATGCCGGACGCCTTCGTCACCACCTCGTCCTTCGTGTCGCCGCAGTTCCGCGAGTTCGAGCGCTTCACCACCGCGGCGCTGGCCGCCTTCATCGGCCCGAAGGTCCGCACCTATATCGAGCATCTGGAGACGGCGCTGAAATCCGCCGGCCTCGAAGGCGAGCTGCGCATCATGGCGTCGAATGGCGGCGTCGCCACCGCCGGCATGGTCTCCGACAAGCCGACGCTGACGCTGCTCTCCGGCCTCGCCGCCGGCGTGCTCGGCGGCGCCTGGATCGGCGAACTGGCCGAGCGCAAGCGCCTGATCACCTTCGACATCGGCGGCACCAGCGCGGATATCGGCATCATCGTCGACGGCGTCTATGCCGAGACGGATGCCCGCTCCACCTCGATCGCCGGCTTCCCGCTGCTCTCGCCGATGATCGACATCCACACGATCGGCGCCGGCGGCGGCTCGATCGCCCATCTCGATCGCGGCGGCGCCTTCCGCGTCGGGCCGAAAAGCGCCGGCGCCGTGCCGGGCCCGGCCGCCTATGGCCGCGGCGGCAGCGAACCGACCGTGACGGACGCCAATCTCGTGCTCGGCCGGCTCGACGCCGAGGATTTTCTCGGCGGCGGCATGAAGCTCGATGCGGCCGGCTCCGCCCGCGTGATCGGCGAGCTGGCGACGACGCTCGGCCTCGGCCCCGAGGAGGCAGCCGAGGGCGTCCTTACCGTCATCAACAGCAACATGGCGAACGCGATCCGCTCGCGCACCGTGCAGAAGGGCATCGACCCGCGCGGCTTCGCGCTCGTCGCTTTCGGCGGCGCCGGGCCGCTGCATGGCGCCGAGGTGGCGGCGATGCTCGGGATCGGCGAAGTGATCGTGCCACCCTATCCGGGCATCACTTCGGCCATGGGCCTGCTCACCACCGACGTCAAATACGACGCGACGCGGACGCAGTTCCAGGTCTCGGGCGCCGTCGACCTCGACCGCCTCAACGCCGACCTCGCCGGCATGGAGGCCGATCTCGCGGCGCAGTTCCGCGCCGACCGCATCGAGACCGCCGACATGGAATTCGAGCGGATCGGCGACCTCCGCTATGTCGGCCAGGGCTACGAGCTGAAGATCCCGCTGCCGGCCGGCACGATCGACGCCGGGGCGCTCGCCGGCGTCCTCGACGCCTTCCACAGGGCGCACACGGCCGAATACGGCCACGCCTTCGCCGCGAGCCCGATCGAGATCGTCAACATCAAGGTGAGCGGCATCGGCCGCATCCAGAAGCTCCGCGAGCTGGCGGAGCCGCAAGGCACCTCGGTGGCGGCGGCGAAGGTCCGCACCGGCCCCTGCGCCTTCCGCGTCGACGGCGTGCTCGCGACCTTCGAGACCGCCTTCTACCACCGGCCGCTGCTGCCAGTCGGCGAGGCGTTCGAGGGACCGGCCATCGTGCTGCAGAAGGACAGCACCACGGTCGTGCCGCCCCGGGCCCGCGCCGTGGTCGACCGCTCGGGCAGCCTCATCATCACGCTCGGAGGTGCCGCATGAACGCGCCCGCAACCATCCGGCCGTCGACGGCCGACCGCATCGATCCGATCACCGCCGCCGTCATCCAGGGCGCGCTCGAAAACATCGCGATCGAGATGGGCCACAAGCTCATGCGCATGAGCTATTCGAGCATCATCCGCGAATCCGAGGATTTCGGCGCCGCGCTGACGGACGCCGACGGCAACCAGCTCTGCGAATGCAAGATGAGCACGCCGCTGCAATCGGGCCCGATCCCCGGCTATATCCGCGGCATCAAGCGGGCGCTGGCGGCGCGCGGCGACGTCATCCGCCCCGGCGACGTCATCATGCACAACGATCCCTATGGCGGCGCCTCGCACGGGCCGGACGTCTCCTTCACCGTGCCGATCTTCGTCGACGGGGCGCTCGCCGCCTTCTCGGTGACGACGGCGCACCATCTCGACATCGGCTCGGCGACGCCGGGCAGCGCCGGCATCGTCGATGCGGTCGACGCCTATTCCGAGGGACTGCAATTCAAGGCGATCAAGGTCTCCGACGAGGGCCGGGTCAACCGCGCCGTCTGGCAGATCCTGCGCGACAACATCCGCGCGCCGCAGCTCGTCGTCGGCGACATGGAGGCGCAGATCAAGGCGGCCGAGATCGGCGCCGAGCGCTTCCTGGCGCTTGTCGGGCGCTACGGCATGGAGCAGATCACCGCCGCGGCGGACCATCTGATGGACTATTCCGAGCGGCTGATGCGCGACGCGATCCGCGCCCTGCCGGACGGCACCTATGCGGCCGAGACCCGGATCGACGGCTTCCTCGACGATCCCAACCCGGCGCGGCGCGACCTGCCGATCAAGGTCGCCGTGACGGTCGCGGGCGACGAGATCACCGTCGACCTGACCGGCACCGCGCCGCAGGTCTCCGACCGGCCGATCAACATGCCGTTCGAGGGCACGGTCGATTGCGCCATCTGGCTGACGCTGCGCTCGATCCTGCTCGACAGCGCGCTCTATGGCGACGTGCCGCAGAATGCCGGCCTGACGCGCCCGATCACCATCGTCGCGCCGAAGGGCTGCCTGGCCAATCCGATCTTCCCGGCGCCGACCATCGCCCGCTTCACGCCTGGCAACGCCATGGCCGACACGCTGATGCGGGCGTTGAGCCAGATCGTGCCGGAGCAGGTCAGCGCCGGCGTCGGCAATCTCCGCGTCGTGTCCTTCTCCGGCCTGAAGGAGGGGCGGCACTGGGTACACATGGAGATCTTCGAGGGCAGCTATGGCGGCCGCTTCGGCCTCAACGGCATGGACGCGGTCGACACGCTCTATGCCAACACGCGCAACAATCCGATCGAGGACATCGAATCCCACCTGCCGATCCGCGTCGACCGCTACGAGCTGCGGAGCGATGCGCCGGCGGCCGGCCAGTGGCGCGGCGGCATCGGCTCGGTGCGCGAGTTCACGCTGCTGTCCGACGGCGCCTTCTCGATCGAGGGCGACGGCCACAGCCAGCGCCCCTGGGGCCATGACGGCGGCGAGGCCGGGCGGCCCGGCGAGCTGACGCTCGAACGCGCTGATGGCGGCACGGAGATCCTGCCCTCCAAGGTGCCCTACCACGAGGCGCGCCATGGCGACCGCGTGCTGGCGCGCGGCCCGAATGGCGGCGGCTATGGCGATCCGCTCAAGCGGGAGCCGGCTGCCGTGCTCGACGACGTGCTCGACGGCCATTTCGACGTCGCGCAGGCGGCGGCGCTCTATGGCGTCGCCATCCGCGACGGCGCCGTCGACGACGCGGCGACGGCGGCGCTCCGCCAGCAGCGGGCGGCTTGAGCGGGATGGGCACCATGCGCGCGATGCTTCTCTCCGCCGCGAACGGAACGCCGGAATCGCTCGCCGTCGTCGAGGTGGCGAAGCCGGAGCCGGGTCCCGGCGAAGTACTCGTCGAGGTCGCCTATGGCGGCTGCAATTTCGCCGACACCATGATCTGGCGCGGCACGTATCCGCATCCCAAGGGCTTTCCCATGGTGGCCGGGCTGGAGATCGCCGGCCGGGTCGTCGCCGTCGGCGCCGATGTCGCGGACGTCCGGGTCGGCGACCGCGTCGCGGCCTTCCTGGAGGATGGCGGCGGCTTCGCGGAGTTCTGCGTCGTGCCGGCGGAACGGATCATTCCGCTGCCCGACGCCATTCCCTTCGATGTCGCGGCCGCCTTCCCCGTCCAGGCGCTGACCGCCTGGCACATGCTGCATACCGTCTCGACGACACGGCCGGGCGATCTCGTGCTCGTGCATGCGATCGGCGGCGGCGTCGGCCTCTATCTGACGCAGCTCGCCGTGATGGCGGGCGCCACCGTCGTCGGCACGGTCGGGACGGCCGGCAAGGAGCGGAAGGCGCTCGACTATGGCGCGGCGCTGGTCGTGAACCGCAACGAGGCCGATTTCGTCACCGAGATCCAGCGTTTCACCGGCGGCAGGGGGCTCGACAAGATCGTCGATTCCACCGGCGCCGGCATCCTCGACGCGAGCTTCGCGCTGATGCGCGATCTCGGCCACGTCGTCAGCTTCGGCGAGGCGGAAGGACGGCCCCTGCCCAATCTCTGGGAACGACTGGTGCGCAAGTCGCTCACCTTCACGCGCTTCCATCTCGGCCACGCGCCCTTCGGCGCGCCGGCCTGGCAGGCGGGCATCGACGCCGTGACCGCCGCCGTGGCGGACGGCTCGCTCAAGGTCCCGGTCGAGGCCGTCTTCCCGCTCGATGAGGTGGCGGCGATGTACCGGCGGCTCGAATCCCGCGAGGTCGCCGGAAAGCTCGTCCTTGCCGTCAATCCGGCGCTGTGAGCGGGAACCCGCAGCCGGGCTCGACCGGGCAGGGAAACTGACGTAGCGTCTCGATCGCTCCCGCAGGGATGACGACCGCCGACGGCCGGAACTCGCGCGGATGGCGCGATCGCGAGGCAGCACGCATGCCCTATGCCGAGCTGAAGGACCTGCCGGCCGCCGTGCGCGACCACCTGCCGATCCACGGCCAGGAGATCTTCCGCGCGGCCTTCAACCACGCCTGGGACGAATATGCGTCTCGCGGCGACGGGGAGCGCGAGGAGATCGCCCGCCGGGTCGCCTGGGCCGCCGTCAAGCACAAGTACCGTAAGGACGGCGATCGATGGATCGCACTCTGACCGCGGAGAGGCAGGCTGCCCCGACGCTCGTTCCCCAACCCGTGCCCGACGCGTTCTGGACGCTTCCCGCCGACGCCCTGCTGCACGCCCTCGAGGCCCGGCCGGACGGCCTCTCGACGGCGGAGGCCGACGAGCGGCTGCGCCGCTTCGGGCCCAATCTCGCCGTCACGACGACGCGCTCCTCCCTGCCCGCCAAGCTCGCCAAGCGCATCGTCGAGCCGCTGATCGCCATCCTGCTCATCGCCGCCGCCATTTCCGGCGCGACCGGCGACTGGCAGAGCTTCCTCATCATCGTCGCCATCGTCTTCGGTTCGATCGGTCTCGACATCGCCCAGGAACGGCAGGCCGAGAAGACGGTCGAGGCGCTGAAGCGCTCCGTCGCGGTGACGGCGTCGGTTCGACGCGACGGCAGGGTCGCGGAACTGCGGGTCGAGGAAATCGTCCCGGGCGACGTGATCGAGCTGCACGCCGGCGAACTCGTTCCCGCCGATGGCCTGCTGCTGAGCGGACAGGGTGTGCTCGCCAACGAGGCGATCCTGACGGGCGAGCCCTATTCCGTCGAGAAACGGCCGGGAACGGCAACCGGGGAGGCGCTCTCCGACGCGTCCAACGCGCTTTTCGGGGGCACCAGCCTCGTCGGCGGCGAGGCGGTCATGCTGGTGACGGAGACCGGGCGCAACAGCCGCTTCGGCGCCATTTCCACCTCGCTGCAGGAACGGGAGCCACCGACCGCGTTCGAGCGCGGCGTCCATTCGCTCGGCATGCTGATCCTGCGCCTGACCGGCTTCCTCGTGCTGTTCGTGCTGCTGACGCAGATGATCCAGCACGGCCTGTCGCTGGAGAGCTTCCTGTTCGCGGTCGCCCTCGCCGTGGGCCTGACACCCGAACTGCTGCCGATGGTGATGACGGTGACGCTGGCGCGCGGCGCCGCCCGCATGGCGGCGCGAAAGGTGGTGGTGAAACGGCTGAGCGCCATCCACGATTTCGGCGCCATGGACGTACTGTGCACCGACAAGACCGGCACGCTCACCGAGGCGCGGATCGCCCATGTCGGCAGCTTCGGCCCGGACGGCAGCGACAGCCCCCGCGTCACCGAGTGGATCCGCCTCAACAGCCAGTTCGTCTCCGGCCTGCACAGCAATCTGGACGATGCCATCCTCGCCGACCCCGCGCCGGCGGTCCCGCAGGCCTGCAGCCGCATCGACGACATACCCTTCGATTTCGAACGGCGCCGGGCTTCGGTCCTGCTGTCCCGGGGGGCCATGACGGAAATCGTCACCAAGGGCGCGCCCGAAGCGCTGCTCGCGCTCTGCACGGAGGTCGAGCAGGCGGATGGCACGACGGCGCCGCTCGACGATGCCGAGCGCGCCCGCATCGCCGGCTGGATGGACCAGCAGGGCCGCCAGGGCCTGCGCCTGCTTGGCGTGGCCCGCCGGGCCATGCCGGCGGCTTGCCGGACGATTTCCGCAGCGGACGAGGCCGGGCTCGTCTTCGTCGGCTGCGCCGCCTTCATGGACCCGCCAAAAGCGTCGGCGACGGAAGCCGTCGCCCGCCTGGTCAAGGCCGGCGTCCGGGTCAAGATCATCTCGGGCGACGCCGCGCCCGTCGTGCAGCATCTGGTCGAGACGCTGCGCCTGCCGACGCGGGGACTGCTGGCGGGCGAGGCGATCGCCACCCTGACCGACGCGGCGCTCGCGGAAAGGGTGGAGGAGACCGACCTCTTCGTCCGCATCGCTCCCGACCAGAAAGGGCGCATCGTCCGGGCGCTGCGGCTCCGCGGCCATACGGTCGGCTTCATCGGTGACGGCATCAACGACGCTCCCGCCATCCACGCCGCAGATGTCGGCCTTTCGGTCGATGGCGGCACGGACGTCGCGCGCGAGGCCGCCGACATCATCCTGCTCGCGCCCGATCTCGGCGTGCTGGCGGACGGGGTGGAGGAAGGCAGGCGGACCTACGCCAACATCATGAAATATGTCCGCATGGGCACGAGCTCGAATTTCGGCAACATGCTGTCAATGGCGCTCGCCTCGCTGGTGCTGCCCTTCCTGCCGCTGGCGCCGTTCCAGGTGCTGCTGAACAACCTGATCTACGACGTCTCGGAAATCGGCATTCCCTTTGACACGGCGGATCCGGAAATGCTGTCACAGCCGCATCGCTGGGACATGCACGAAGTGCTGCGCTTCACGCTGATCATGGGGCCGCTCTCCTCGCTGTTCGACATCGCGACCTTCATGATCCTGCTCTATGGCTTCGGCGCCCAGGTCGAGATGTTCCGCACCGCGTGGTTCGTCGAATCGATCGCGACCCAGATCCTGGTCATCTTCATCATCCGCACGGCGAAACCCGCCTGGACCAGCCGCGCCCATCCGGTGCTGGTGGCGACGTCACTCGGCGGGCTCGCCGTCGCGCTCCTTCTTGCGCTGACGCCGCTCGGCCATTTCATCGGCTTCGTCGCCCTGCCCGCGCCGCTGCTGGCGACGATCGTCGCGATCGTCGTCCTCTATCTCGTCGCTGCCGAAGTGCTGAAGCGGATCGCCATGCGACAGGTCGGGCCCGCCCGCCGGAGGGGAAGAACCCGCCGCGCGCCGTGACGGGATCGCACGCCGGCCGGGCTTTTCAAGCGCCGGGGGCCGGCATCGCGCCGGCCATGCGGCCGAGGCAGCGGGACTGATCCAGCGGCCTGCCCAGCTCCTCGTAGCGCGCCGCCGCTTCCGCGAAGGCGGCGAGTGCCCGAACCTTGTTGGACTGCGCCTGGCGCTGGATGCCGCGCGCCTCCCAGAGCGCCGCCGCCCAGGGGCCGCCCTGCCACATGCCGGCGATGCGCTCGGCCTCGTTCAGCCGGCGGTCGACCTGGTCCAGTTCGCCCGCCTCGGTCAGCGCCACGGCAGAGGCGATGCGCAGCGCCATCGAGCAGGGCTGGCAGGCGCCCGGCGTCAGCAGCCGGTCGCCGGTCAGGATCGCCTCCTCGACCTTCTCCGGCGTCGTCGCCGCCCGGACCGCCAGCGCCTGCAGGCGCAGCAGCAGATGGTTGGAAAGCCAGGATTGCGCAGCGTCGGCGAGCGCGCGCTGGATCAGCCGGCCGGCCTGCCATTTCTGGCCGCGCGCCAACGCGATCTCGGCCAGCCGCTCCAGCACGAGCACCCGGCCCGACAGCGCGTTGGCGCCGACATGCAACCGCTCGGCCTCGGTCAGATATGTTTCCGCCTCGTCGAGCGCGCCGGCGCAGCGGGCGATCTCGCCGAGGATCAGTCCGGCCAGGGCGCGGCCAGCGATCGAGTCGGCGTCCTCGGCGACGCACATCAATTCCTGCGCCGATGCGGCGATCGCCGCGTGCCCCTTGGCGTCGCAGAGGCAAAATTCGGCGAGGCAGAGATGCCCGTCGAAGACGGATGGAACGAAATCGTCCCGGCTGCGCACCCATTCGGTGAATTCGCTACGGAACAGCTGCGGCCAGCGTCCCTGCATATGCGCCGTCAGGCCGAGAACCGCGCCCGCCTCGCCGACCTCGCGGGCAAGCCCGCCATCGAAAGCCTGCGCGCGCGTCTCGCGCGCGAGCTCCGCCGCCTTGTCGAACTCGCCGCTCTGCAGATGCACCAGCGCCCAGGCGATCGAGGCGCGGATGCGCTCGACCGGCGACGCCGGCCCAGCGCCGGAAAGCGCCAGCGCCCGCTCGTAGAGCTCGATCGAATCCTTGCTCGGGCCGACGCCGAGCTCGACATGCAGCCGCTCGCGCAACTGGTCGAACTGGCGGATCGCCTCGGCGCGATTGCCGGCGTCGAGCGCCGCCTGCATCAGCGCGCGCTGCGCCTCCTCGTCGGTCGGATAGAGGGCGATCAAGCGACGCCAGAGCCGGCCCGTGCGCAGCACCGACGCATAGAGCTCCTGCAATCGCTCCCGCGGGCCGTCCAGCCATTCCAGAAAGCGGTCGTCGGGCAACAGCACGCCGCCATAGAGATCGGCCGCCGCCTCGCATTCGGCCGGATCGCCGCTGCGCAGCGCCTGCTTCGCAGCCGCCTCGAAACGCTCGATGTCGGTCTCGAGCTCGACCTCGTCGGCGAAGGCGACGATCTCCTTGTTGACGGTGATCAGGTCATGCGCGCCCATGGCGCGGCGGGCGAAATGGATCGCCTTGCGCAGGCTCGCGCCGGCGAGCTCGACATCCTGCTCCGGCCAGAACGCCTCCATGATCTGCTCGCGATGAAGCCTGTGCTGCGGCGAGATGGCGAGCAGCTTGACGAGGGCGGCGGCGCGATCGCGCTTCCAGGCGGCCGAGGGAACTTCCTCGCCCTCGACGCGGACGGCGAAACGCCCCAGCGATTGAATGAAAAGCTGCACCCTGCATCCCCTGCCAGCCACGGTTCCGACGTTCGATCGCCTTCGCCGCAGCGATTTTTTCGCCGGGGAACGCTCGCGGAACAGCGCATTCGTATCCTGCCCCCATCGACGCATTCAACCAGAAAGGGAACCATCATGTCGCTCCGCATCAACGATCTCGCACCGGACTTCACCGCCGAGACCACCCAGGGTCCGATCTCGTTCCACGAATGGCTCGGCAAGGACTGGGGCATCTTGTTCTCGCACCCGAAGGACTACACGCCGGTCTGCACCACCGAGCTCGGCTACATGGCCCGCCTGAAGCCGGAATTCGACAAGCGCGGCGTCAAGATCATTGGCCTCAGCGTCGATCCGGTCGACAAGCATGCCGGCTGGGCCAAGGATATCGGCGAGACACAGGGCGTCGCTCCGAACTTCCCGATGATCGGCGACCCGACGCTCGCCGTCTCCAAGGCCTATGACATGCTGCCCGCCGCCGCCGGCGACAGCTCCGACGGCCGGACGGCCGCCGACAACCAGACCGTCCGCAACGTCTACGTCATCGGGCCGGACAAGAAGATCAAGCTGGTGATCTCCTATCCGATGACCACCGGCCGCAACTTCGACGAGGTGCTGCGCGTCATCGACTCGCTGCAGCTGACGGCCAAGCACCGCCTCGCCACGCCGGTGAACTGGAAGCCGGGTGACGACGTCATCATCGCCGGTTCGGTGTCCAACGACGAGGCGAAGCAGCTGTATCCGCAGGGCTGGAAGGAGCCGAAGCCCTATATCCGCATCGTGCCGCAGCCGGTGCTGACCTGATCCCAGAACGGCGCAGCGGGGACGGCAGGTCCGTCCCCGCCCCGACAGCGACGACGGCCCGCCCGGTTCCGGGACGTGCTACGCTCGCTTCGTTTCGCTGCGCTCGGCTCAATCCCCTTTGCGAATGATGGAGCGGACCATGATCTTCCGACAGCTCTTCGACAGCGTTTCCGGCACCTACACCTATCTTCTCGCGAGCCGCCCGGGCGGCGAGGCGCTGATCATCGATCCCGTGCTCGAGAAGGTCGACCGCTACCTGCAACTCGTGCGCGAACTCGACCTGAAGCTGGTCAAGGCGGTCGATACGCATCTGCACGCCGACCACATCACCGGCCTCGGCGCGCTCCGCGACCATACGCACTGCATCACCGTGATGGGCGAGCAGACCAAGGCCGACGTGGTCTCGATGCGGGTCTCGGACGGCGACCGCATCACCATTGAGGGCCTGAGCCTCGACGCGCTCTACACGCCGGGCCACACCGACGATTCCTATTCCTATGTGATGGGCGGGCGCGTCTTCACCGGCGACACGCTGCTGATCCGCGGCACCGGCCGCACCGATTTCCAGAACGGCGATCCGCGCGCCCAATACGATTCGATCTTCAACAAGCTGCTGCGCCTGCCGGACGAAACGCTGCTCTACCCCGCGCATGACTACAAGGGCGACACGGTTTCCACCATCGGCGAGGAAAAGCGCTTCAATCCGCGCCTCCGCGTGAAGTCGATCGACGAATATGTCGACCTGATGAACGGCCTCAACCTGCCCAATCCGAAGATGATGGACGTCGCGGTGCCGGCCAATATCCGCATCGGCCTGCACCAGGACGACATCGCCCGCAAGGGCTGGGCGGTCTCGGCGAAGCAGGCGATGGACATGCGCGGCCGCAGCGACGTGACGCTGGTCGACCTGCGCGAGAAGGCCGAGCGCGAACGGCACGGCGTCATCCCCGGCACGCTCCATGCGCCCTACCCCGCGCTGCAGGAAAACCTCGGCGTCGGCGGCATGCTGCATGCGCTGGCCGTCGATGGCGGCAAGCGGATCGTCTTCTACTGCGCCTTCGGCGAGCGCTCGGCCATGGCCGTGCAGGCGGCGCAGGACGCCGGGCTCGACACCGCCCGCCACATCGAAGGCGGCTTCGACGCCTGGAAGAAGGCCGGCGGCCCGATCGGGGCCTGATCCCTCAGGGAACCAGGACGGCCGCGCCCTGGAACCGGCCGGCGCGCAGGTCGGCGAGCGCCTCGTTCGCCCGCGCCAGCGGATAGACCGTGGTCGTGGTGCGGACGCCGGCGCGCGGCGCTACCGCCAGGAAATCGACCGCGTCCTGGCGCGTGAGATTGGCGACCGAGACCAGCTGCCGTTCCTCCCAGAGCCATTCATAGGGAAAGCCCGGTATGTCGCTCATGTAGATGCCGCCGCAGACAACGCGGCCGCCCTTGCGGACGGCACGCAGCGCCAACGGCACCAGCGCGCCGACGGGCGCGAACAGGATCGCCGCGTCGAGCGGCTCCGGCGGCGATTCCTCCGAACTCCCCGCCCAGACGGCGCCGAGCGACCGCGCCATCTGCTGCGCCGCCTCGTCGCCGGCGCGGGTGAAGGCATAGACCTCGCGCCCCTGAAAGCGGCAGACCTGCACCAGGATATGGGCGGCGGCGCCGAAACCATAGAGGCCGATGCGCCGGCCCGCGCCGGCGATGACGAGCGAGCGCCAGCCGATCAGCCCGGCGCACATCAGCGGCGCCGCCGCGACCGGATCGTCGAAGCCCACGAGCGGAAAGGCAAACTGCGCATCCGCCACGACATGGGTGGCGAAGCCGCCATTGCGCGTGTAGCCGGTAAAGAGCGGCTCGTCGCAGAGGTTTTCCTGCCCGGCCCGGCAATAGGGACAGTGGCCGCAGGTATGCGCCAGCCATGGCACGCCGACGCGCGCGCCGAGCGCCGGCGCCGTCACGCCCGGCCCCAATGCGTCGACGATGCCGACGATCTCATGGCCTGGAATGATCGGCAGCTTCGGATCGGTGAGGTCGCCGTCGACGACATGCAGATCGGTCCGGCAGACGCCGCACGCCTCGACGCGCACGCGGATCTCGCCGGGACCCGGAACCGGATCCGGCCGCGTCTCCTCCACCAGCGGCCGGCCCACCGCGCGAAGCACCATCGCCCTCATGGCAGCCGCCTCGCACCGGCAAACCGGGCGTCGCGGGAGACGGGCCTTCCTGCTGCATCGACCAAGACCGACATCCTTCGGGCTATCCGACGAACATTCAGCGCCGGCTGGCCGCTGGATGCAAGCGCACCGACTGGGCAGGCGATCAGCGGGGATACGCAGAACCGAACGTCTCGCTAGGCCGGCTCCGGAGGTTCCGGCCGCGCGGAACGCTGGCGCACATGCGTGCGGGCAAGATAGGCATCCTCGAGGCTGGCGAAGATCATGCCGGAGCCGATCCGCGCCGAGACGCCGGCCCGATCGAGCAGGGCGCGCACATCGGCATGCATTTCCGCGAGGCCGAGGGTGACGTTGGTCGCGGCGAGCTCGCTACGCAACTCGTCGAGCATCGCCGCAGCGGAGCTGTCGAGCTGCGGGATGGCGCTCGCATCCACCACCAGCCATGTGCCGTCGCCGGCTTGCTCGCGGGCGATCCGCTCCAGCCGGGATTTCACATAGTCGCTGTTGCAGAACAGCAGGCTGCCCTGGATCAGGCAGACGGTCATGCCCGGAACGGGCTGGGAGCCCTGGAAGCGATGCAGCTTGTAGAAGCCTTCGCGACCCGGGATGCGCCCGAGCAGCGCGTCGCGCGGGTACATGAGCTTCTGCATCAGATAGACCAAGGTCGCGCCGATGGCGATGACGACGCCGTTGAGCACGCCGAGGCCGATCGGCCCCCACATGGCGATCAGCGCGAAGACGAACTCGGCCCGGCTGATGCGCCAGAGAGTCCGAAGCTCCGTCAGATCGATGAGGCTGAGCGCGGTGGCCGCCAGGATGGCGCCAAGCGCCGGAATCGGGATGACGGCAAGCGCCCCGGTCAATAGCAGCAGCGCGAGGCCAAGTGTCGACGCGGCGATCAGGCTGACCAGTTGCGTGCGGCCGCCGATGGTCGCGTTGACGGCGGTGCGCGAATCCGAAGCCGATACGGCGAAGCCGCCGCAAAGACCGGCGGCGATGTTGGCGGCGCCGAAGCCGGTCAGCTCGCGGTTGGGATCGACGGCATAGCCGCCACGCACGGCGAAGCTTCGCGCCGTCACGATGCCCGAGCCGAAACAGACGAGGAAGATGGCGCCGGATCCGAGCAGGAGCGCCGGCAGCATGCTCATCGATATGCGCGGCAGCGACAGCGACGGCAACGCCGCCGGCACGTCGCCGACGACGGCGATGCCGCGGCCGGCGAAATCGAAGAGATAGGAGAGCAGCGCCGAGACGATGATGACGAGCACCGGCCCGGGGATCGGCGATCGCAGGCGCTTCGCCAGCAGGAGCAGCGCGAACATGACGAAGCCGAGGACGAGCGTCGGCACATGGATCGCGTGCGCCTCGCGGAACAGTTCGACGATCGGCGCCACCAGGCCGTCGGCAGAGATGTCGAGCCCGGTGAAGCGGTCGATCTGGCCGATCAGGATCGAGACCGACACGCCAGCGAAGAAGCCGGTGAGGATCGGGCGGGAAAGAAAGCTCGCCAGCATGCCGAGACGCAGGGCCCGGGCGAGCAGGCAGAGCAGCCCGACGCCGAGGGCGAGCGCCGCCGCCACGCCGACGCGGTCGGCGGGCGTGGCGGCCCCGCCTGCCAGCACGTTCGACAGCACGGCGGCGAGGATCGTCACCGTGGCGGCGTCCGGTCCGACGATCAGCTGCCGCGACGGGCCCAGAAGCGCATAGGCGACCAGCGGCCAGATGCTGGCATAGATACCGGTCTCAGGCGGCAATCCGGCAATCGCCGGATAGGCGATGGCGCTGGGCAGCCCGACCGCGGCAACGGCGAGGCCGGCGGAGATGTCCTCCTTCAGCCAGGCGGGGCGATAGCCGGCGAGGCCGGCGAGAAGCGGCAACCGCCAGCGCCGGCCCTGCGAAACGGGGGGGCGATCGCCACTCATGGCCGCGGCCCTTTCAACGCTTCGTTCGAAAACGCCCTGGCCGGCCGGGGATCGGAAATGACGGTCTTCGGGGAATGAGCTGCAAGCGCCACCTGCGCCTCCTCCGCATGCCCAATCTGCGAGACCGCTGCCGTGCAGGCGTCAGCCGCGCAACACTCCGCAGCATAGGCCTCCGCGGCGGAATCGTGTCAGAATTTTACCAGCGCGCCGCCGAAGATCGCCTGGCCCCTGTCGAAGGAGAGACTGGCCTCGTCATAGGAATAGGTCCGCCACAGCAGCCAGAGCTTGAGATTGGCGGCGTCGACGTTCTGCACCGCCGCGATGCCGATCGAGCTGCTGTCCGAGCTGGCATTGGCGATATCGCTGCCGAGGTAATAGTCGATCGAGAAGGCGGTGCTGCCGGCGTCGAAGAAGGCGTGCTCGTAGCCGAGCTTGGCATAGCCGTAATAGCCGGTGGGTCCTGCGGCGTCCTGCTCGCCGGCGGCGACCGTGACGCTGATGCCGCTCGGCTTGTGCAGCGCCGAGAACGAACCGTCGAAGCGGGTCGATTCGTTCTGGTCGTTGCGCGACAGCCCGACCGCGCTCGCGACCTCGACGTCGCCGAAAGTGCCGGCATAGGTCGCCGCGACGTCGTACATCGGCTTCGGATCGCTGACGAGCCAGTCATAGCCATAGGAAACCTGCACGCCAAAGCCGCCGAAGGTCGGCGTGTCGTAACGGATGCGGAACTTGCGGCTGAGGCCGTCATAATCGTTGAAGGCGTCGCCGACCGTGACGTCGGAAAGCGCGCCGCCGGGGGCGCGGAAAAAATAGCCGCCAGCCGTGTCGGAGACGCTCGCATAGGCGATGACGGTCGTGCCGGATTTGTCGACCTCGGCCGTCCCGTCGCTCGCCATGCTGCCTTGGCCGAGCCAGAGCTTGCCGTAGCTCTTGTTGCTGATCGCCGCCTCGGCCTTGCGGATGTCGCCCTGATCGAAACTCCATTCGGGCCGGTCGTCGAGCTGGCTGACGACGTTGGAGGCGAGCGGCTGGTACTCGACCTCGAAAATGGCCTCGAACCTCCAGTCGAAATTCGGACTGGAGAACAGCTGGATGCGCGCGCGCGTGCTCGAATTGTCGTTGTCGACGAAATTGCCATAGCTCTGCTGGCCGTCGTCATAGCCGAGATAGCCCATGTTCACCTGGCCGGACAGGCGCACCACCGTCCCGTCCGGAAAGCTGTATTCGATCGGCTTCGGATCTTCGGCATGCGCAGCCGCCGCGCCGGCGAGCAGGAGGATGAGGCCCGCGCCGATGGGCGCAACACGATTCGTCCGCCGTCTTGCGCACGGAAATGAGGAAAATCGCGCCATTTCGGGGGCCCCGTGGCAAATCACCACCATGCCCCAGCGTAAGCAATAATGGACCGTTCGGATAGACCGTCGGATCCGCCCTTAGCCGAATCGGGCGGGCGAGAAGGCGGCGAGATCACGGCCGGGATCGCGGCCGAGAACGAGGGCGGCGGTCATCTCGCCCATGATCGGGCCGAGCGTGTAGCCGTTCGAGGTGACGGCGTGGAACAGGCCCTTCTGGCGCGGATCCTCGCCGAGGATGGGGGCGCCGTCGATGTTGATGTTCATGGCGGCCCAGCTGCGGATCACATGCAGCTTGCGCAGGCCCGGCACGACATGCTGCGCCACCCAGAGATTGCCCTCGAGGCTGTCGAGCCGGGGGCGCGGATGGTGGTGAACGGGATCGAGGCCCGCCGTCCAGCCGCCGCCAATGATGAAATTGCCGTTCGCCGCCTGCTTCAGCGTCAGATGGCGATCCGCATGGGCGACGAGTGCCGTGATCGCCGGAGCCGCCGCCTCGGTCACCACCATCTGCAACGGCGCGCCGAAGACGGGGATTTCGCAGCCGAGCAGCCCGCCGACCTGGCCTGCGAAGGCGCCGGCCGCGTTGACGATGCGGCGCGCCAGCACGGGGCCGCGCGAGGTCTCGATCCGGAAGCCGCCCGACTCGGCGTGGATGGCAAGCACACTGCAGCGCTCGTGCAGGATGGCCCCCGCGACGCCGGCGGCATCCAGCAGATGGCGGGTCGCGACCAGCGGATTGATCTTGCCCTCCTGCGGACACCAGGCCGCGCCGACGAACTCGGGATTGAGGGCCGGCTCGCGCCGCGCCAGTTCCGCCGCGTCGATGACGTGGCTCTCGATCCCCTGCGCCCGCTCCAGCGCCGTCTTCGCCTCGAGGAAACGGAGATGCGCCTCGGTCTCGGCGACCATCAGGCCGCCGGTGATCTTCATCTCGAAATCGCGGCCGGTCTCCTGCTGCAACCGGCCCCAGAGCGCGATCGAATCGCGCTGCAGCGGCAACGTGCGCGCCGCCGGCCCGCCGCCGGCCTCGGCGCGGGCGCCATAGTCGAAGGAGAGAAGCTGGGCGTGCAGGCTGCCGGCATTGCCGCCCGAGGCGACGCCGTTCGAGAAGCCGTGTTCGAGGATGGCGACGTCGGCGCCGCCGCGCGCCAGGAACAGCGCCGTCGACACGCCGGCGACGCCGGCGCCGATGACGACGATGTCAACCCGTGTCTCCGGCAAGCGCGGCGCGCCGTCGAGCGGTGCCCGATCCGGCAGCAGCGCCCGCTTGTGGCCGCCCCATTCCGGCTTCTCGACGCCGAGCGAAGCAAGCGGCACCGGCCGGATCGGCATCTGCGGCGCGACAAAATCCTGCGTTTCGCTCGCCGGCGGCCGCGCCCCGGCGATCGCGCCGAGCCGATGACTACAATAGCGGCCCTGGCACCGCCCCATACCAGAACGCGAGAGCCGCTTCAGCGTCGCGAGATCGGGCGCCGCCGCGGCGGCATCCCGCTCCAGCGTGGCGCGCGTGACCTCCTCGCAGCGGCAGATCACCGTGTCCGGCGTCGGCGACGGCGGCTCGATCGCCGGGCGGAACAGGTTCCAGAGCGCCGACTGGAAGGCGAGGCTGCGCGCCCGCCGCCGCAGCGCAGACCGGCTGTCGCCGGACGCGGCTCCGCGCAGCTTGCGGACCGCCGCGCGGCCCGCCAGCTCGCCCTCGGCCTGCGCCACCAGCGCGCCGCCGAAGCGACCCGCCTCGCCGATGATATGGATGTCAGGCAGCGAACTTTCGCCATCCGGCTGACGGCGCGCCACCAGCGCGCCGTCGACGACGTCATGCGCGCAGCCGAGCAGCCGCGACAGGCTGTTGTCGGAGGCGAAGGCGCCGCCGAGCAGGATCGTGTCGGCCTCGATCTCGTGGACACCGGCGGCGGCGGTCACGGAAGCGCCGGTGACGCGGCCCTCCCCCCGGATCGCCGTGATGCGCGCGCTCCAGTGCACCGGCACGCCCGCGCTCGCGAGCCGGCGCAGCTGCCGGGTGCCGGCCAGCGCCAGCGCCGGATCGGCGGCGAGAAGCTGAAGGGCCGCGAGCGACTGGCGATAGGGCGACGCGGCCGACTCGACGACGCCGACGACGCTGGCGCCGGCCTTGTGCAGTTCCAGCGCGACCTGGAAATCGAGCGGGCCGTTGCCGGCGACGAGCACCCGGCCGGGCGGCACGGTGCCATAGGCGCGCAAAAGCGTCTGCGCCGCGCCGGCCGTCATCACGCCCGGAAGCGTCCAGCCCGGCACCGCCGGCACCCGCTCATAGGCGCCGGTCGCGATCACCAGCAGACGCGGCGCGAAGTAGACCGCGCCTTCCGGACCGTGACAGCCGATCCGCAATTCGCCGTCGCGCCGCTCGGCGCCCCAGACCAGGGTCTGGCCGAGGATGACGGCGCCGGCGGAACGGGCCCGCGCGATCAGCGCCGCGCCGGCGCCCGCCTGGGCGTCCTCGGCCAGCGAGACGCGCGCCGGCGCGGTCTCCGGTTGCTTGAAGAACTGGCCGCCTCCGCTCTTGCGCTCGTCGAGGACGACGACCTCGATGCCGGCCTCGGCGGCAACAGAAGCCGCGCTGAGCCCGGCCGGACCGGCGCCGATCACCAGCATTTCGACCGGACGGACCGGAATGGCTCGGGGCGGCACTCCGAGGTCGCGAAGGCCGGGATCCCGGATGTCGGGCCGCGCGCTCTGGCGATCGATGATCATGCCGTCGGCGACCGGCGACATGCAGGCGCGCTGGCTGGTGCGCCCGTCGATCGTCACCAGGCAGTCGTGACAGGCGCCCATGCCGCAGAAGACGCCGCGCGGCGCGCCGGATTTCGACCGAGAAAAGCCGATTTCGCCAGTCGCAACCAGCGCCGCCGCGACGGAGAGGCCCGGCTCGACGACGCGCGAAACGCCGTCGATCGTGATGCGGCAGGCACCGGCGGAAGCGGCCGGCGCAGCGGGCTTTATGGTCATCTCCGTCTCCGAGCGGCGGCCGAGGATCAGAGCGCGAAGCGCAGTCCGAACTCGTCGACCAGCGCCTTCATCGCCGCATCGCGGCCGGCCGGCAAGGGCAGGCGCGGCGGCAGCGGCGCGCCGGCGTCGAAGCCCATATGGCGCAGCAGCGCCTTCGAACCGCCGACATAGGCCTGGCCGCCGACCGCCTGGATCAGCGGCACCCATTTCCGGTAGACGGCGCGCGCGCCGTCATAGTCGCCGGCGGCGGTGCGCTCGAAGATCTCGACCATCGCGGCCGGCGCGACGTTGGAAGCGACAGCGACCCAGCCCTCGGCCCCCATCACGAAGCTCTCGAAGCCCATGATGCCGCCGAACACCGTCATCCGATCACCGGCCAGGCGGATGATGTCGCGCACGCGCGTCACGTCCATGGTCGATTCCTTGACGTAGTCGCAGCCGTCGATCTCGGCGATGCGGGCGAGCAGCTCCGGCCCCATGTCGACATTGGTGGTGGCGGGATTGTTGTAGACCATGACCGGGATCGAGATCGCCTCGGCGATGGCGCGGTAGTGCGCCACCAGCTCGTCGTCGGTCGGGGTCGAATAGAAGGGCGGGATCACCATCACGCCGTCGGCGCCGAGTTCCTCGGCCTCGCGGCTGCGGCGGATGACCTCGCGGGTATCCTCGTGACCGGTGCCGATCAGCACCGGAACCCGGCACTTCGCCGTCTCGATCACCGTGCGCGCGACGGAGCGGCGATCCGCGTCCGAAAGCGACAGGAACTCACCGGTCGAGCCGAGCGGGATCAGGCCATGGATGCCCTGGCGGATCTGCCACTCGGTAAAGTCGCGCATGCCGTCGAGGGAGACGGAGCCATCGACGCGGGTCGGCGTGATCATCACCGTGAAGACGCCGCGGAAATTCTTCTTCATTCGATCCAATCCAGACATTGCAATCCGCTCTAGCCGGTCGCGCGGCCATGGCTGCCCGTCCTGCGACCCTTTCTGGATTATTGCGGTATCCCACCTGAATACGCAAGGGAGCAACCCGCGCCGGACCGTCGCGGGCGGATCGACGCGACCGCTGCTGCGACGGCTCAGTAGCGCTTCAGCACGCCGGTGCGGACGATTTCGAGGTGAAAGCTCATGGCGGCGCGGGCGACCTCGGCCTCGCCGTCGAGCAGCGCCTCCAGCACGGCGGCATGCTCACGCATGCCCGGCTTGATGCGGATCACCGGCATCTGGCGCTCGAAGATGGTGGTGTAGCGGCGCAGGTCGCGGACGAAGGGAAACATGAAGGAATTGCCGCTCTGCTGGGCGATGTAGTCATGCAGTTCGTCGTCGAAGGTCCAGACATCCTCGAGATCCGGGGCCGGATTTTCCTGCAGGGCGAGGAAATGCCGGTGGATCACGTCGAGGCGCTGCCGGTCGGGATTGCCGCTCGCCTTGGCGGCGGCGGCCGGCTCCAGCAGCATGCGCATCTCCAGACTGTCGAGATAATCGCGCAAGGTGATCGTGCGGACGACCAAGCCGGCCGTGTCGTCGCGCACCAGCAGGCCCTCTCCTTCCAGCCGGCTGAGCGCATGCCGCATCGGCGAGCGCGACACCTCGTACTGAAGCGCAAGACGCCGTTGCTGGATCGGCGTGCCGCCCGGCAGCCGCGCCGCAAGAATATCCTTGAGGAGCGCCGCGTAGACCTCCTCGCCAAGGTTCGAATCCGTCTCGGGTGTTTCGTCTTCGAACATCTTGCAACCTTTGCCGCGTCATGCACACGATATAGGATGTACGGGATCGCGCCGGATTGAAAGTGACCGCGATTTCAAAGTGATGCGCCGCGACCGCAATACCAGCCCGCTGCGGCTGGACAGGTGAATCGGCCAAGGACAGGCGGCAAGGCAATGGACGAACTGGCCCAACTCAGCAAGCCGGCGAGGGGCTTGGGAGCCAATCTGAGCGCCCAGGCCTATCGCGCCGTTTCCGACATGATCCGGCAGCGCCGCCTGAAAGGCGGCCAGTCGATCCTCGAGGCGCCGCTCGCCGAGGCGCTCGGCATTTCGCGCACGCCGTTGCGCGAGGCGCTGCAGCGCCTCGAAGGCGAGCGGATGGTCTGGAAGAGCGACGGCCGCAACTATGTCGTGCGCAAGGTCGATATCGGCGAATATTTGCAGAGCCTGCGGCTGCGCCTGCTGATCGAGCCGGAAGCGGCCGTCCTCGCCATGCCGATGATCCCCCGCGCCAAGCTGCACGACGTGCGCCGCGAGGTCCACGAGTTGATCCTGAGTTCGGCCTCCCACACCGACTATCACTGGGACACCGACGATCGGCTGCACGGCCTGATCATGGATTTCTGCGGCAACGCCGTCATGGCCAAGGTGCTGAGCGACCTGCGCGTGACGACGCGGCTGTTCGAGATCGACCGCCTGAAGGACCGCCTGAAACCCGATTCGACCGAGCATCTGGAGATCCTGGATGCGATCGCCGCCGAAGACATCGCGCGCACCCGCCGCGCCGTCGCCGCCCATGTCGAAAGCCTGATCGCCTTCGCCCGCGGCAATCTCTGAGCCCGCCGGCCCAGCCCTCCCCTTTTCTCCGGCCCCGCCGCCCCAATGTCACCTCCGCCAAGCCCGCCGAAAGGCCGGATGGTGGCGCCGCAGGCCCGTGCGATGACGCAGCGCCGCCAGCTCGCCGAGCGCCAGTGAGTGTTCAGGGGCCTGCGAAAGCCAAACATTCCAATGACTTGGACCTCATCCGGCAAATGTGCCCGCCAAAGAGGCAGGCGTGACGCCGGAAAGAGGTTTGACAATCAAATGGGCGGTGCTAGCGTGGGATACCAGAATAATCCAATGGGAACGAAAACATGAAATTCCTGGCTCCCGTCCTGTCTGTGAGTGCGGCAGCACTGCTGGTGCTGTCGGCGACGAATCTCTCCTGGGCGGCTCCGACCGGCGTGCTGGTGATCGCGGAAAACGAGACGCCGGAGAATCTGGATCCGGCCAACGCGACCAATTCCACCGTCGACCAGCTGCTGCTCGGCGTCTATGACGCCCTCGTCCAGTTCAAGGCGGGCCAGCTCGAGGCGACGCCGCAGCTGGCCAAGAGCTGGGCCATCTCGGAGGACGGACGCACCTATACCTTCACGCTGCGCGACGACGTCACCTTCCATGACGGCAGCAAGCTGACCGCCGCCGACGTGAAGTTCACGCTCGACCGGCTGAAGGCGGCGAATGCCGGCGTCATGAACAATCTCGGCAGCTACAGCTCGGCCGAGGTGATCGACGACCACACCGTGGCGCTGAAGCTCGACGCGCCGTTCGGGCCGTTCGTCTCGGCGCTGTCGCGCATCTACATCGTCTCGAAGGCGATGGTCGAGCCGCATATGGGCGAGGACAATGCCCGCCAGTGGCTCGCCGTCAATACGGCCGGCTCCGGCCCCTACAACATCTCCGAATACGCCCCTACCGAAGCGGTCACGCTCGACGCCGTGCCCGAATACTGGGGCGGCTGGAACGGCAACCACGTCGCCACCGTCGTGTTCCGCTATGTCTCGGAGCCGTCGACCCAGCTCGCGCTGCTGCAACGCGGCGAAGTGCAGATCGCGCCCGACGTCACGCTCGACGACAAGATCACGCTGAAGACGACGCCGGGCTATGTCGTCGATATCGGCGCGGCGGCGACGCCGCTGTTCTTCACCATCAACACCGCCTCGGCCGGCCCGACCGGCAATCCGGAATTCCGCCGCATGCTGTCGATGAGCTTCGACCGCAAGCTGCATCTGGAACAGGTCCTGCGCGGCTTCGGCACGCTCGCCGACGGTCCGCTGCCGCCGACCTGGATGGGCTACGAGCCGAAGTCCGAGACCGGCTTCGACCTCGAAGGCGCCCGAGCCCTGGTCGAGAAAAACGGCTGGAAGGGCACCACGCTGACCGTGCGCTACCTGCCGGCCATCCAGGAAGAACAGCTCGCCGTCGAGCAGCTGCAGTCGAACCTCGGCCAGCTCGGCATCACCCTGAAGGCCGAGGGCATGACCTGGCCGGCGCAGGCCGCGACCATGGGCAAGCTGGAGACGACGGCGGATCTGAACGTCACCTACAGCTTCCCGGCCTTCCCCGACCCGCACGCCATCCTGAACACCAGCTTCAACGGCGCGTTCACCGGGCTGAAGGGCGGTCTGAACTGGTCGCAATACGACAATCCCAAGGTCAACGACCTGCTCGACCGCGCCGCCCTCTCCGCCGATCCGGCCGAGCGCGGCGAGCTCTACCGCGAGGCGCAGAAGCTCCTCGGCGCCGATCACGTCGCCATCACGGCGTCGCTGCCCGGCTCGGTGGTTGCGCTCTCCGACAAGGTCGAGGGCTATGTCTACAACCCGGCCCACCACCAGACCTTCAACTACATGGACATTGGCCTGAAATAGGCCGGCTCCGCCCGCAATAGAACGTATCGCCCCGCGTGCCCGGCATGGCGGGGCGATACAACGCCGACGGCACGATCAGGAACGCCAATGTCTTACATCCTCCAACGGATCGGCTTCTCGATCCTCTCCCTGCTTGTGCTCGTCTTCATCACCTTCCTGCTCAGCCATGTGGTGCCCGGCGACCCGGCCTATGTGGCGGCGGGACCGAATGCCGGCGTGGAGAAGATCGCCGAGGTGCGCGCCCAGATGGGGCTGGACCGGCCCTTCCTGGTGCAGTTCGCGATCTATCTCGGCAGCATCCTGCGCGGCGATTTCGGCACGTCCTGGTTCACCCACCAGCCGATCCTGAACGACATCCTGCGCGAACTGCCGCCGTCGCTCGAACTGGTGGCGATCGCCATGGCGATCAACCTCGCCGTCTCGCTGCCGCTCGGCCTGCTGACGGCGCGCTACAGCGGCTCCCGCTTCGACGACCTCGTCCGCCTGGTATCGATCGCCGGCGCCGGCCTGCCGATCTTCTGGACCGCGATCCTGCTGCAGCAGAAATTCGCCGTCGACCTGCAGATGTTCCCGGTCGCCGGACGGCTCGATTTCGCCTTCCGCTCCTTCAAGTCGCCGACCGGCTTCGTGCTGCTGGACAGCCTCCTGCAGGGCCGGCCCGACGTCTTCGCCAATGCGCTGTCGCATCTGCTTTTGCCCGCCGTGGCGCTGTCGCTCCTGTTCACCGCCGTCGGCGTCCGCATCACCCGCACCTCGATGATCAGCGAATTCCGCAAGGACTACGTGACGCTGGCCCGCGCCAAGGGCGCCGGCGAGCGTCGGATCATGCTGCGCCACGTCTTCCCGAACGGCGCGACGCCGGCGCTCACCGTGTTCGGCATGCAGTTCGGCTGGATGCTGGGCGCCACCGTGCTGGTCGAGGAGATCTTCGGCCGGCCCGGCATCGGCCGCTACGCCGTCAAGGCGGTGACGCAGTCCGACATCCACGGCGTCGTCGCCGTCGTCTTCGTCATCGGCGTCATCTTCCTGATCTCCAACCTCGTGGTGGACCTGCTGCTCTACGTCCTCAATCCGCGCAAGCACCAGGGGGCCTGAGCCATGTGGTCGGAACTGCGCCGCTATCCCAAGAGCTCGGTCGAGCGCCTGTCCGTCGCGCTGGCGATCCTGATCATCCTGGTCGCCGTCGTCGGCGTCTGGCTCGCCCCGCACGATCCGCTGCTGATCGATTTCCGCTCCAAACTTTTGCCGCCCTCCCCCGAGCACTGGCTCGGCACCGACGGCTCCGGCCGCGACGTGCTGAGCCGCCTGCTCGCCGGCGCCCGGCTCACCCTCACCTCGACCATGGTGGTGATCCTCTCCGCGCTGGTGATCGGCTGCACGATCGGCATCGCCTCCGCCTTCCTCGGCGGCGCCATCGACAATCTGCTGATGCGGCTCACCGACATCTGGCTCGGCTTTCCGCCGCTGATCCTGGCGCTCGGCTTCGCCGCCGCCATGGGCGCGAGCCTGGAAGCAGCGATCTGGGCGCTCGTCTTCTCCTGGTGGCCGAACTATGCCCGGCTCTGCCGGATGATCACGCGCGACATCCTCGCGCAGAAATACATGGCGAGCGCCAGCGCGCTCGGCGTCTCGACTCTGCGCAAGGTGTTTCGCTATGTGCTGCCGAACGCCTTCGACGTGCTGATCATCCAGGTGACGCTCGACATCTCGGCCGTCATGCTCGGCATTTCCGGCCTCTCCTTCATCGGCGTCGGCGCGCAGATCCCGACCCCCGAATGGGGCGCGATGATCTCCGACGGCCGTTCCTTCGTCAGCAATGGCTGGTGGATCGTCGTCTTCCCCGGCCTCGCGATCTTCCTCACCGCGCTCAGCTTCAACGTCATCGGCGACATGCTGCGGCGGGAGCTCGATCCCACCTCGCGGCGCCGGCAGTGACCCCGATGCACGATACAGCGAGGACTGACATGGAACGCCCGCTCATCGAGCTCGAGAACGTCTCCGTCACATTGCGCAACCTCGAGATCCCGATGGTGACCGGCGTGTCGTTCGCGGTCAGGCCGCGCGAGATCTTCGGCATCGTCGGCGAATCCGGCTCCGGCAAGACGCTTTTGACGCGCACCATCTTCGCCCTGCACGAGGACACCTATCTCTCGGCCGGCAAGGTGACGTTCGACGGCGAGGTGCTGCCTCTCAACGGCTACATGAAGGCGATGAAGCGGCGGCTCGGCCATGCCATCGGCTACATCCCGCAGGATCCGTTCGCGTCGCTGAACCCGACCATGCGCGTCGGCGAGCAGATCACCGAGGCGCTCTACCTGGCCAAGGGCTATCCGCAGAAATCCGAACGCGCCCGCGAGGCCGCCATCGGCCTCCTGGCCGAGGTCGGCATCGCCGAGCCGGCGCTCGCCTTCCGCCAGTTCCCGGACCAGTTCTCCGGCGGCATGCGGCAGCGCATCGTCATCGCCATCGCGCTGTCGCAGGATCCACGCCTGCTGATCGCCGACGAGCCGACCACGGCGCTCGACGCCTTCACCCAGCGCCGGGTGATGGAGCTCCTGCTGGAGCGCTCGCGCAACCGCGACCTCGCCGTTCTGCTCATCAGCCACAATCTCGAACTGCTGCGGCAGTCGGTCGACCGCATGGCCGTTCTCTATGGCGGCCAGCTGCTGAACGTCACGCCGACGGCCGATATCGGCACGCGCGCGGTGCACCCCTATGCGCAGGCGTTGTTCGACTGCATGCCGACGCGGGACAAGGCGCTCTCCGACATCCGTTCGATCCCCGGCGAACCGGTCGGCGCCGGCTTCGGACGGCGCGGCTGCGCCTTCGCCTCGCGCTGCGCCCACGCCGCCGAGACCTGCCGCACCCAGGACCTGCCGATCAACCAGGGCCATGGCGACCGCTTCAGCGCCTGCCTGCTCGGAATGGGAGCGTAGCCGATGTCCTCCGCGCAACCGATCGTCGAGCTGCACAATCTTTCCAAGAGCTTCGGCAGCCGCGCCCTCGTCCAGAACCGCAGCTTCGCCCTCGGCCCGGTCTCGATCCGCGTCATGCCGGGCGAGGTCGTCGGCGTGCTCGGCGAATCCGGCTCCGGCAAATCGACGGTCGCCAATGTCATGATGCGGCTGACCGGCTTCGACGACGGCCAGTACCTGTTCCAGGGCCGCGACGTCACCGGCTTCACCCGGCGCGAGAGCTTCGACTTCAAGTCGAAGGTCCAGATCATCTTCCAGGACCCGTATGGCAGCCTCAACCCGCGCGCCACGGTGGGCGCCTCGGTGCGCGAGGCGCTGATCCTGCACAAGCCCGGCATGAGCCGGGCGCAGATGGACAAGCGCGTGCGCGAGCTGTTCGCCGAGGTCGGGCTCGCCAACCAAAACCCGGACAAGTACCCGCACGAATTCTCCGGCGGCCAGCGCCAGCGCATCGCCATCGCGCGCGCCCTCGCGGTCGAGCCGGAGCTGCTCGTCTGCGACGAGCCGCTGTCGTCGCTCGACGTCTCGATCCAGGCGCAGGTGCTCGAGCTCTTCGTCTCGCTGATCCGCAATCACAACCTGACGATGGTCTTCATCTCGCACGACCTGAACGTGTCGCGGCTGCTCTGCGACCGCGTCTACGTCATGCACGAGGGCAAGGTCGTCGAGGAAGGCCAGGCCGCGCAGGTCCTGACGCAGCCTCAGCACGAATACACCGCGCGCCTCCTGGCGGCGGTCTACTGAAAGAGGGAAGAATGGACAGGTACAAGCTCTCGATCGACATTGGCGGGACGTTCATCGACGTCGTGCTGTTCGATTTCGAGACCCGCGAAGTCCGCGCGTTCAAGCTGCCGACGACGCCGCATGACCCGGCCGAAGGCGTCATCGAGGCGGTGGGATCGCTGGGCGTCCCGGCCGACCAGATCTTTGATTTTGTCCATGGCACGACGCTGGGCCTCAACGCAATCCTCGAGCGCAAGGGCACGCAGGTCGGCATCATCACCAATGCCGGCTTTCGCGACCTGTTCGAGATCTCGCGCGGGGCGCTGGAATTCCAGGACATGTACCGCTTCGACTATCACCGCCCGGCGCAGATCGTCGAACGCCGCCATACCCGCGGCGTCGCCGGCCGGATGGACTACCTCGGCAACGAGGTCGTGCCGCTCGACGCCGAGGCCGTGGTCGCGGCGGCGCGCGAACTGCACGAGGTCGAGGGCTGCAGGGCCATCGCCGTCAGCTTCCTGCATTCCTACGCCAACCCGGCGCATGAGGAAGAGGCCGTGCGCCTGATCCGCGCGGCGCTGCCGAGCTGCGAAGTATCGTCCGGCGTACAGCTCGCGAACGAGTACCGCGAATATGAGCGCACCAGCACCGCGGTGATGGACGCCTACATCAAGCCGGTCCTCAAGAACTATCTCGGCCGCGTCGCGGGCGGCATGGAAGGCAAGGGCTTCGCCGGCAACAAATATGTCATGAACTCCTCCGGCGGGGCGATGACCTTCAACCTCGCCAACGCCGAGCCGATCGCGACGGTTCTGTCCGGTCCGGCGGGCGGTGTCTCGGGCGCGCTGCACCTGTCGCGCGAAACCGGGCGGCCGAATGTGATCTCGGTCGATGTCGGCGGCACCAGCCTCGACGCCTGCCTGATCGTCGACCACAATCCGGTCGACGTCTTCGAGGCGCATATCGACGTCTTCCCGATCCTGCAGCCGATCTTCGACCTGCGCACGCTGGGCGCCGGCGGCGGCTCGATCGCCTGGATCGACGGCACGCTTCTGCGTGTCGGCCCGCAATCGGCGGGCGCGGTGCCGGGGCCGGCCTCCTACGGGCGCGGCGGCACGGATGCGACCGTGACCGATGCCGCGGTCGTGCTTGGCTACATGGACACGACCAATTTCATGGGCGGCAAGATGGGCGTGGCCCATGATGCGGCCGCGCAGGCGATCATCGCCAAGGTGGCCGAGCCGCTGGGCATCAGCCTCGAAATGGCGGCGCAGTCGATCTTCGACGTGCTGATCTCGCGCACCTCCTCCTCGGTCAAGGAGATGATGCTGGAGAAGGGTCTCGATCCGCGCGACTTCGCCATGCTGGGCTTTGGCGGCTGCGGCCCGCTGTTCGGGCCGATGCTGTTTGACGAGCTCGACATGGCCGAGCTGGTGATCCCGCCCCTGCCCTCGGTCTTCTCGGCCTGGGGAATGATGGCCTCGGATCTCAATTTCTCGGACCAGATGTCGGTGATGGAGGTCGTCGGCCCCGGGATGATGCCGCGCCTGGCCGCAGCCGCCGGCGATCTGGCCAGCCGGCGCACCGCGCGGCTGATCGAGGATATCGGCGACAGCGTCACGCCCGAGCCTTATTTCTCGGCCCGGATCCGCTTTGTCGGCCAGGAACATACGCTGAGCGTGCCCTATACGCTCGAGGATAGCGCCGACGCCCTGTTCGGGCGCTTCTCGGCCATGCATAAGGACCGCTTCGGCCATACCTTCGACAGCCAGTGCGAGATCGTCGCGATGATGGTCAAGCTGGTGATCCCGACGCTGAAGCCCGATCTTTCCGCCGGTCTCGCCGCCAGGGTCGAGGGCGAGGGCAGCCGCAGCCATCGGATGTACGACCCGGCGACCGGCGCCTATGTCGACTGCCTGCGGCTGACGCGCGACAGCCTTGAGCCCGGCAAGAGCTATCCGGGCCCGATCCTGATCGTCGATGCCGGCTCGTCCCTGCCGCTGTTCAGCGGCCAGGTCGCCAGCATCGATCCCCATGGCATGATCTCAGTCAAGCGCGTCGGAGAGTAAGATGAGAACGAGCAAAGCCGCCGAAATCGAGATCATTTCGGGTCTCTTCCTCTCCGCCGCCGAGCAGATGCGCCGCACGCTGGTGCGAACCGCGTTCAATGCGGTGATCTATGAAGTGCTAGATTTCGGCATCTCGATCGCCGACGCCAATGGCCGCATGGTGGCCGAGGCGGCGGGTATCACCTCGTTCATCGGGGCGAATGACTATGGCCTGCGCAAGCTGATCGAAAGCGGGATGGCCGCCACCTGGAAATCGGGCGACGTGGTCATGCTGAACACGCCCTATTGGAGCTCGGCCCATACCTCGGACGCGCTCCTCGTCTCGCCGATCTTCCTGGACGGGTCGGACAAGGCCGACATGTTCATCTGCGTGCGCGCGCACTGGCTGGATATCGGCGCCAAGGATGCGGGCTACGTCCTCGATTCCATCGACGTCCACCAGGAAGGCCTGTTGATGCCCGGCGTGCGGGTGATCAAGGAAGGCACGCTGGATCCCGACATCTGGGCGATCCTCGAAACCAATTCGCGCCTGCCCGACGCGATCCGCGGCGATTTCAACGCCCAGGTCGCGTGCCTGCGCACCGGCGACAAGGCCATCCGCGAGATCTACGCCAAGTTCGGCAAGGAAAGAGTGCTGACCGCCATCGACGCCTATATCGAACATTCGGCGCAAAAGACCCGCGAGGCCCTGGCCAAGCTGCCGAAGGGCACCTGGACCGCCGAGGAATGGCTGGATGACGATGGCGTCACCGGCGATCCGATCCGGATGTTCTGCACCGTGACGATCACCGAGGACCGATTCCTGGTCGATTTCGCGGGATCGAGCCCGCAGGTCGCAGGCCCGGTGAACAATCCGCTCGGCGCCACGATGACGATGGCCAAGACCTATTTCAAGTTCCTGACCTCGCCCGACACGCCCTCGAACCACGGCTGCTACGCAGCGCTGGAGGTTGTGGCCCCGGAAGGATCCTTCTTCAACGCGGTCTATCCCGCAGCGAGCTATGTCGGCTGGGGCCGCATGGTCGCCTTCGAGATGATCGCCCAGGCGCTGGCCCCGGTGATCCCCTGGATCCCGGCCCAATCGGGCGGCGACGAGCCGGGCTTCATGGCGGTCGGCAAACATCACCAGACCGGCAAGACCTTCGTCATCTCGAACAATGAGGGCATCGGCTGGGGCGCGACCTTCGCCCATGACGGCGCCAACGCGCTGCAGCACCCCTCGACCTCGACCGTGCGCAACACGCCGATCGAGGTGCTGGAGCGGCAGTCGAACCTGTTCCACGAGCGGCTTGAGCTGGTCGAGAATTCCGGCGGGCGCGGGCAGTTTCGCGGCGGCGTCGGCGTGCGCCGGGACGTGCGCATGGTCGGCGACACCGAGATCCTCTCGATGAAGAAAAAGACCAAGACCGGCAATTGGGCGCTGAACGGCGGCGAGCCCTCGCCGCTCAAGAACCACATGATCCTGTGGCCGGGCGAAGCGCGCCAGCTCAAGGTCGGCATGTATCGCAAGACTCTGCGAACCGGCGAGATGTTCGCCAATTACGCCGCCGGCGGCGGTGGCTGGGGCGACCCGGCCAAGCGGGACCCCAAGGCGCATGAATACGACCTGCGCAACGGCTATGTGACCGAAGACGGCAAGATCGAAGCCCTGGCCGAGCTGGACGACTACGGCGTCCGCACCATCGGCATGGAAAACGAAGCCCGCTCGCGCGACTGAGGACGAAAACATGACACGCTATGCAATCACCGAGGCCCGGATCGTCGACGTCGTCGCGGGCAAGATCCTCGAAGGCCAGGCCATCGTTGTCGAGGACGGCCTGATCCAGGCGATCGTGCCGCAGGCATCTCTCGACGCCGGGCTCCGCAAGGTCTCGATGGGCGGCCGCCATGTCGCGCCCGGCCTGCTCGACGCGCATACCCACGTCTTCATCAGCCAGTTCAACGATGGCGGCGACATGCTGCCGTCCGAGATGACGGCGCGCGCCGGCCGGCAATTGTCGGAGATGATCGATCGCGGCTTCACCACCGTGCGCGACGCGGGCGGCGCCGATGCCGGCCACAAGTCGGCCGTCGACAAGGGCCTGTTCAAGGGCCCGCGCCTGTTCGTCTCCGGCAAGATCCTGTCGCAGACCGGCGGCCATGGCGACCACCGCGCCCGCGCCGACTATTGCAGCTGCAGCAGCGCCTCCGGCACCGGCACCTCCGTCATCGCCGACGGCGTCGACGCCGTCCGCAAGGCGGTGCGCGAGAACGCCCGCCAGGGCGTCGACCAGATCAAGATCATGGCCGGCGGCGGCGTCAGCTCGCCGGGCGACAAGCTCAAGCATCCGCAATATTCCCTCGACGAGATCCGCGCCATCACCGACGAGGCCGAGCTCTGCGGCCGCTATGTCATGGCTCATGTCTATGCCGACCGCGGCATCCGCCGCGCGGTCGAATGCGGCGTCCGCTCGATCGAGCACGGCAATTTCCTCACCCCCGAGACGGCCGAGATCATGGCCAGGCATGACGCCGTGCTGGTGCCGACGCTGATCACCTACTGGGCCGACGGCAGGTTCGGCATGGATTTCGGCTGGGCGCCGGAAAACCAGGCCAAGAACGAAGAGGTGCTGGAGTTCGGTCAGGAGTCGCTGAAGATCGCGCATGCGGCTGGCGTCACCGTCGGCTATGGCACGGATCTCTGCTGGTCGCCGAAGACCTACCAGGGCGACGGCCTCGCCATGCACGAGGCGGCGCTCGGCGTCGTCGAGGCCCTGCGCTGCGCCACCGTCAACAATGCCAAGGTGCTGCGTCTCGACGGCAAGGCCGGCGTGATCGCGCCGGGCGCCTGGGCCGATTTCGTCGTGCTCGACGCCAACCCCTATGATGGCCTCGCCTGCTTCGGCCATGCCGACAACAAGGTGGTTGCCGTCGTCAAGGACGGCATCGCCCAGCGCGACGACCGCAAGCTGTTCGCTGCCTGACAGGTCGCCTGACAAGAAGGGCCGGCCCCTCGGACGGGAGCCGGCCCTGGATCGCTGCGGACGAGACGGTCAGGAACCCGGGCTTGTCGCGTAGGGGGAGAGTTCGCGGGCCAGGAAGCGGCCGTCGCCGACCTCGCCGAGGATCCGTCCCTCCTCGAAGACCGGCTTGCCGCGCAGCAGCGTCATCACCGGCCAGCCGGTGACTTCCATGCCTTCGTAGGGCGTGTAGTCGGCGGCGTGATGCATCCGCTCCTGCCGGATGACTTCCTTGCGGTTCGGATCCCACAGCACGATGTCGGCGTCAAACCCGGCGGCAATCGAGCCCTTCCGCGGATAGAGGCCATACATCCTGGCGTGGTTGGTCGAGGTCAGCGCGACGAACTCGTTGACGCTGATGCGGCCTTCCGAGACGCCCTTGGAGAACAGGATCGCCATCCGGTTCTCGACACCCGGTATGCCGTTCGGCACCCAGCGGAAGGACGTCTTGCCCTTGGCGTTCTGCTTGCCGTCCGGTCCCTCGTAGAAGAACGGGCAGTGATCGGACGAGAAGGTCTGGAACACGCCGGTGCGGATGCCCTCCCAGATCGCCTCCCAGCTGGCGTGGTCACGCGGCGGCGGCGAGCAGACATATTTGCCGCCGCTCTCGTCCATGTTGAAGCCCTTCATGTCATCGGCGGTGAGCGCGATATATTGCGGGCAGGTCTCGCCATAGATGCGCAGGCCCTTCTGACGGGCCCAGCGGATCTGCTCCATCGCCTCACGGCCGGAGACATGCACCACCATGATCGGCACGTCGACCAGCTCGGCATGGCTGATGGCGCGGTGGGTCGCCTCGCGCTCGACGCTCTGGGGCCGCGAGGCGCCATGGTAGTAGGGGGCGGTCTTGCCGGCGCGCTCGAGGCGCTCGGTCATGAAGCGGATGGAATCATAGCCCTCGCAATGGACCATGACGAGCGCGCCGCAGCCGCGCGCGCAGTCGAACACTTCCAGCAGCTGGCGGTCGTTCAGCACCATGTCGTCATAGGTCATGAAGACCTTGAACGAGGTGTAGCCGTCCATCACCAGCGCCGGCAGCTCCTGACCGAGAACGGTAGGCGTCGGGTCGGTGACGATCAGGTGGAAGCCGTAGTCGCAATAGGACTGGCCTTCCGCCTTGGTGTGATAGTCGCGCACGCTTTCGCGCAGCGACGCGCCGCGCGGCTGCACCGCGAAGGAGATCACCGTCGTCGTGCCGCCGGCGATCGCCGAGCGGCTGCCGGTTTCGAAGCCGTCGGCCATCTGCGGGGTGCCCGGCGGCGCGTGCTGGGCGAGATGGACATGGCTGTCGACGCCGCCCGGCATGACCAGCAGGCCCGAGGCGTCGATGATGCGGTCGGCGGACCCGAGCCCGCTCCCGACCGAGACGATCCTGCCGTGGCGGATCGCGACATCGGCGCGAAACGTGTCGGCGGCGGTCACGACGGTGCCGCCGCGAAGGATCAGCTCGAAATCAGCCATGGGAGGTCCTCTAGCGGCGCGCCTTCAAGCGCGCGAATTCGCCGAGCCCGATCAGCAGCAGGTTGGCCAGCACGATCAGCAGGGCCAGCGCATCGAGTGTCGGCGAGATGTTGAAGCGGAAGTCGGAGGCGACCAGGATTGAGAGGGGCTGGCTGCGGCCGCTGACAAAGGAGGTCAGCACATATTCCGACGAGGAAAGCACGAAGGCGATGAAATAGGCGGCGAGCAGGCCGTTCTTCATCAGGGGCAGCGTCACACGCCGGAAGATGCTGACGCCGGAGGCGCCGAGATCGGCGGCGGCCTCTTCGAGACGGCGGTCGATCCGGATCAGCACCGATGCGATCACCAGAACGGTGAAGGGCAGGATGATGATCGTCTGCGCCGCGATCACCGTCCAGAGACTGCGCTCGATGCCGAGTTCCGACAGCAGGATCAGCTGCGCGACGGCGAGGATCACCTTCGGAATCAGGAACGGCACGAACAGCATCACCAGGAACGCGACCCGGAAGCGCAGCCGGTATCGCGTCAGCGCCAGCGCCGCCATGGCGCCGAGCAGCGTCGACGCCAGCGCCACGGGCAGAGAGACCAGGAAGGTCAGCCCCAGCGCGCTGGTCAGCCGCGTGTCGGCGAAGATCGCCTGATACCAGTGCGTGGTGAAGCCGCGCAGCGGAAAGGCGATCATCTCCGAGTCGTTGAAGGAGAAGATCAGGATGACGGCGATCGGCAGATACATGAAGCCGTAGACGAGCCAGACCCAGGCATCGACCCAGCGAAGCGGACGCGACACGGCTATTCTCCCCCCATCAGGCTTCGGCTCCAGGTGGTGCGGCTGATCGCGAGCCCCGCCAGGGCGAAGAACAGGCAGAGGAAGGCCAGCATGGTCCAGGCGATCGCCGAGCCGAGCGGCCAGTCGAAGGCCGTTCCGAAGAGATCGTTGATGGCGCTGATGATCGTCACGCCGGACGCGCCGCCGATCAGCTGCGGCGTCAGGTAATCACCGACAACCATCACGAACACCATCATCCCGCCGGCGATCAGCCCCGGCATGGTCATCGGCAGCGTGACCCGCCGGAAGGACGAGAGGCGGCCGGCGCCGAGATCGGACGCCGCCTCCAGCAGGCGGCTGTCGAGGGCCTCATAGGCGAGCCAGAGGCCCAGCACCATGAAGGGCAGGTAATTGTAGGTCAGCACGATATGGGTGGCGACCGGGCTGAACAGCAGCGCCTGAATGGGCGTGTCGATCGCGCCGATCCAGAGCAGGAAGCCGTTCAGCACGCCTTCGCTGCCGAGCAGAACGCGCCAGGCGAAGATGCGCACCATGTCGCCGGTGTAGAGTGGCACCAGCAGCAGGGTGAGCAGCGCCGACTTGTAGACCGTGACGCGCTTGGCGATGAAATAGGCGACCGGATGGCCAATGACGGCGGTGATCGCGACCACCAGCAGGCCGGACAGGAACGCCTTCAGGATCAGGCCGCGATAGGTGGCGCTGGCGGCCAGGCGGCCATAGTTCTTCAGCGTAGGGTCGGTGACGATCGCAACAAAATCGACCTGGAAGAAGCTGTAGGCCAGAAGCACGGCGAGCGGCGCGAGGCAGAGCGCCGTCACCGTCGCGAAGACCGGAAAGGCCAGCCAGGAACCGATGTTCCAGCGCCCCACGATCAAGCCTCCGGCGCGGCGTCGGCCGCAATCCAGGCATGGGCGGGGTCGAAGGCGAGCCGGACGGTCGCGCCAACCGCCGGCAGCGTCCCGTCGCGCAGCACGAAGCCAAGCGCCAGATCGCCGGCCGCCCTTGCCTCGATCAGCCATTCGGCGCCTCGAAACACCTGATGCGTCACGGTGACGTCGAACGCGCCATGGGCGGCGGGCGCCAGTTGTTCCGGCCGCACGCAGAGCGTCGCCGCCGCGCCCGGCTTCAGGCCGGCGACCCCCGGCACGGTGAACCGGCCGAGCGGCGTTTCGATCGTCGCCGTCACCGCGTCGGCGCCATTGGCAACCTCGAGGATCCGACCGCCGACGCGATTGGCGCCGCCGATGAAATCGGCGACATAGGCAGTCGCCGGACGGTTGTAGATGTCGCTCGGGCTGCCCTGCTGCTCGATGCGGCCATGGTTCATCACGATGATGACGTCGGAAAGGGCGAAGGCCTCTTCCTGGTCGTGCGTGACATGCAGGAACGCCATGCCGAGCCGGCGCTGCAGGTCCTTCAGCTGGATCTGCATGTCCTTGCGCATGCGGCGGTCGAGCGCCGAGAGCGGCTCGTCGAGCAGGAGCAGGCGCGGCTGGTTGACGATGGCGCGGGCGAGCGCCACGCGCTGCTGCTGTCCGCCGGAAAGCTGGCGCGGCCGCCGCCTGGCGAGCGGCCCCAGCTCTACCATGGCGAGCGCGTCGGCGACCTTCCGCTCGATCGTCGCGCGATCGAACCGCGTATAGGCCAGGCCGAAGCCGACATTGTCCTCGACCGTCAGATGCGGGAACAGCGCATAGCTCTGGAACACGGTGTTGACCGGCCGGCGATTGGCCGGAACCTCGGCGAGCGACGTCCCGTCCAGCTCCAGAAGACCCGACGACACGGTCTCGAAGCCGCCGATCATGCGCAGGATCGACGTCTTGCCGCAGCCCGACGGCCCCAGCAGCGTCACATAGCTGTTCGGCGCGATGCTGAAATTGACGCCGCGCACGGCGCTGAACGCATCATAGCTCTTGTGCAGCGCGACGGCTTCGAGGAGGGGGCGCGCGGGCGCCCCCTCCTTCATGCCAGGTCCGGTCCGGTCCATCGGCGTCAGCTTGCCTTCACTTCGTTCCAGAGCGCGACCCAGTCATTGTAGCGGGCCGGGTTTTCCTTCCAGACGAAGCTGTTCATGATCGAGAGATCATTGGTGAAGATCTTGCTGCGCTGTTCCTCGGAAAGGCCGGCGAGGGCGGAATCCGTGCTCTGCGCATAGGGGCCGCCGACGGCGAGCTTGGCGCCATATTCCGGCCCGAGCAGGTAATTGACGAGACTGAGCGTGTCGTCGAGGCGCTCGCCGGTGACGCCGGCCGGGATCGCGACCGTATCGCACCAGCCGATGACGCCGGCCTTCGGCTTCGCCATGCCCATGTTGAGGCCGCGCGCCTTCAGGTCGTAATAGGGCGGCACCCAGGAGAAGGCGCAGACCACCTCGCCCGAGGCGAACAGGTTGGTCAGGTCGGCGATCGAGTTCCAGTAGGTGCGCAGCAGCTTCTTCTGCGCCATCAGCGCCTTCTTGACCTCGGCGAGCTCGGCATCGTCCATCTGGAACATGCGGTCGCGCGGGATGCCGAGATAGAGCGCGGCGATCATGATCGCCTCCAGCGCATAATCGCGCATCGCCAGCTTGCCGGCATATTTGTCACCTTCGAAGAAGACGGACCAGTCCGGCTCCGCATCCATCAGGTCGGCGCGATAGACGATCGGATTGATGCCCCAGTAGAAGGGGATGCCATAGGTCTGGCCGTCCTTCTTGCCGAGCTTCGTAGTCTTGAACGTCTCGTAGAGACGCGCGGCGTTCGGCACCTTGGCAAGGTCGATCGGCTGCAGCAGGCCCGAAGCGGTGTAGTACTCGACCTTGTCGAGGCCGGGCGTGATCAGGTCGACCGACGAGGCGCCGCCGGCGCGGAGCTTTGCGAACTGCTCGTCATCGGTGCCGATGAAGTTCTTGGTGAGCGAGACCTTGCCGTCGGCCAGGAAGGCCTTGAGGTAGTCGTCCTTGGCGAGGTTCTCCCAGGTCATCCACACCAGGTCCTCTGCCGCCTGGGCGCGGCCGAGGGGACCGAGGGCTCCGAACGCCGCGCCGGCAGCGATCGTCTTCAGAAAATTGCGGCGGTGAATTGGAAAGTCCATGCTCGGTTCCCGATGAAAAGGCCTGACCACGTCGTCATCCAATTCAAAAATCTTTTTCACATTCTCCGCAAGATGAAAAATTAGTTCCAGAATCGATAAATTGCCTACTCCTTGGGCGATCGCTTCCCCTGCCCCGGAACCACCAGCGGGTCCAGCCGCTCGTGCAGCCGCTCGATCTGGCCGAGACGCTCGATCGCCGGCTCGCCGAGCGACTGCCCAACCATTGAGCAGAGGTAGTTGATGACGCTCATCGGCGCGACGTAGCTGTCGAACAGGCTGTGGCCGCGATTGTGGCAGCGCAGGGTGACGGTCGCGAGCTGCGCTGTGCGTGCCGCCGTCATGTCGGCGATCAGCACGGAGGGCGCACCGATCTCGCGCACCACCGCCATCACCTCGCGCAGGATGACGGGGCGACGGCGAAATCCGAACACCAGCAGCGCATCGTCCGGGCGGACGCTCGCCAGCTCCTCGCCCATCGACATGCCCGCCAACGGCAGCAGCTGGACATCGTCCTTGATGTGGATCAGCAGGCCGCGGGCATAGCTCGCCAGCACCATGGAATTGCGGAAACCCACGACCCAGATCCGCCTTGCCCCGACCAGGATGCGCGCCGCCGCCTCGAGCGATTCCTCGCTCAGCATCTCGGCGGTCTGGGTCAGGTTCTGCAGGTCCTGGGCGATATGCAGGCCGAAATCCCCCGGCGCCAGCCGCTTCTTGCCGATGCCGGTCAGCTCGTAGAGCGGCGAGCCCCAGTCGCGGCCCTGCCGCGCATGCAGCTTGGCGTCGTTGTAGCTGTTGTAGCCGAGCCGCCGGAAGAACCGCGCGGCCGTCGCGTTGGAAATGTTGGCCCGCGCCGCCAGTTCGCCGGCCGTGAAGCTCGACAGGCTGTTGCGCTCCTCCATCACCACCGACGCGAGGCGGCGCTCGCTCGCCGTCAGCTCATCATAGACGGCCAGGATGCGCGCATCGATCGGCCGCGCATCCGCGCCTTCCTCGTCATGCATGGCGGGCTCCATTTTTCACAATACCGTACATACGAAAAAAACTTTTCACAAAGGTTGACTGACTTCGCCAGCTGGATATCCTGAAGCCACACCCACACAAAGCGGAATGATCGGCAGATGTCTCCAGATCTTGCGGCGGGGCAGGCGGTTTTTCAATCAAACCCCGCCCGCACCGGCGGCCCCTATCCAGACGCCTTCAAGGCGACGCTGAGCCTAGCGGCGGCCCGTGAAGCCTTTTCCCAGATCTCGACCTGGAAGGGATACCGGCCGACGCCGCTCGTCTCCCTCGATCGCCTGGCGGACGAGCTTGGCGTCGCGAAGCTGCTCTACAAGCAGGAAGCAGGCCGCTTCGGCCTCGGCAGCTTCAAGGCGCTTGGCGGCGCCTATGCCGTGTTCCGCCTGCTCTCCGACCGCATCGAGGCCGAGACCGGCGCCGCCCCCAGCGCCGCCGACCTGATCGAGGGCCGGCATGCCGAGCGCGTCCGTGACATCACCGTCACCTGCGCCACCGACGGCAATCACGGCCGCTCCGTCGCCTGGGGCGCGTCGCTGTTCGGCTGCCAGAGCGTCATCTTCGTGCACGAGACGGTGTCGCAGGCTCGCGCCGACGCCATTGCAAGCTTCGGTGCCCGGGTCATCCGGACCCCCGGCAATTATGACGATTCGGTCCGCGAGGCGGACCGCACCGCCAAGGCAAGTGGCTGGTCCGTCATCTCGGATACGTCCTATCCCGGCTATGTCGACGTCCCGCGCAACGTGATGCAGGGCTACAGCGTCATGGCCGAGGAAGTGATCCGCGAGCTCGGCCCGACGCGGCCGACCCACGTCTTCCTGCAGGGCGGCGTCGGCGGGCTCGCCGCTGCCGTCACGGCCCATCTCTGGGAGAGCTATGGCGCAGCGCCGACCGTCGTCGTCGTCGAGCCGCTGACGGCCGCCTGCCTGTTCGAGAGCAACCGCGCCGGCAGGCCGGTCGCCGTCACTGGCGACCTCGACACGATCATGGCGGGCCTCGCCTGCGGCGAGCCGTCGGTGATCGCCTGGCCGATCCTGGCATCGGGCGCCGCCGCCTTCATGGCCATTCCCGACGACACGGTCCGCGCCGCGATGCGCAGGCTCGCCTCGGGCGAGGCAGGCCCGCGGCTGGTCGGCGGCGAAAGCGGCGTCGCCGGCCTCGCCGGACTGATCGAGCTTTGCGGCAACGCCGAATGGCGCGCCGCCATCGGCCTCGACGCCCATTCGTCGGTGCTCGTGATCGGCAGCGAAGGCGACACCGACCCGGCGCTCTACCGCGAGATCGTCGGCCTCCCGGCCGCGGATGTCGAGGCCGACGCATGAGCGAGACGCTGCAGCAGCCGCGCATCGACACCGCGCGCCTCGTGGCCCGGATCGAGGCGCTCGGCCGGATCGGCGCCCTGCCCGGCGGTGGCGTCTGCCGGCTCGCGCTCGGCGACGACGAGAAGCGCGGCCGCGACTTCCTCGTCGCCGCCATGCGAGACGCCGGCCTCGAAGTCGTGGTCGACGCCATCGGCAACATCTTCGGCACCCGCGTCGGACGCCGGACGGCTCCCGTCGTCATGCTCGGCTCGCATATCGACACCGTCGCGACCGGCGGCCTCTATGACGGCGCGCTCGGCGTGCTGGCCGGGCTCGAAGTGCTGGCGACGCTCGACGATGCCGGGATCGAGACCGAATACCCGATCACCGTCGCCGCCTTCACCAATGAAGAGGGCGCGCGCTTCGCGCCCGACATGCTGGGAAGCCTCGTACATGTCGGCGGGCTGGACCTCGACGAAGCGCTCGCCACCCGCGCCATCGACGGCGCCATCCTCGGCCAGGAGCTGCAGCGCATCGGCTATGCCGGCGGCGACGCGGGTCCGCGCGACATCCGCGCCTATTTCGAACTGCATATCGAGCAGGGACCGATCCTCGAGGACGAGGCGATCGACATCGGTGTCGTCGAGGGCGTTCAGGGCATCTCCTGGACGGAACTCACCATCGAGGGGCGCTCGGCCCATGCCGGTACAACGCCGCTGCGGCTCCGCCGCGACGCCGGGCTGGCGGCGGCACGGATCGCGACCGAAGTCGGCGCCATGGTGCGGGCGATCGGCGGCGACCAAGTCGGCACCGTCGGCGCCCTGACGCTATCGCCCAACCTGGTCAATGTCGTCGCGCAGAAGGCGGTGATGACGGTCGACCTGCGCAATCCCGACGAGGCGATCCTGCAGCAGAGCGAGGCGGCCCTCGCCGAAAGCGTCGCCCGGATCGGCGCGGAAGAGCAGGTGACGGTCGAGCGGCGCGCGCTGGCGAGGTTCGAGCCGGTCGCCTTCGATCCCATCCTGGTCGACCAGGTCGAGGACGCCGCCGCCGCCCTCGGGCTTTCGTCGCGCCGCCTCTATTCCGGCGCTGGCCATGACGCGCAGATGATCGCCCGCATCGCCCCGGCGGCGATGATCTTCGTGCCAAGCGTCGGCGGCATCAGCCACAACATCCAGGAATTCACCAGGCCGGACGATCTCGGCAATGGCGCGAATGTCCTGCTTCGGGTCGCGCTTGCCAGCGCAGACGCGATCCTGTGAACGGAGTCCCCCCGAAATGACGAGAATGCTCACCGTCGGCGCCGCCCAGCTCGGCCCGATCGCCCGCCAGGACAGCCGCCGCGACGTCGTCGAGCGCATGATCGCGCTCATTGAAAAGGCCGCCGCGCGCGGCGTCGGGCTCGTGGTCTTCCCGGAACTGGCGCTGACGACCTTCTTCCCGCGCTGGTTCATGGAAGACCAGGCCGAAGTCGACGCCTTCTTCGAGACATCGATGCCCAACGCCGACACGCAGCCACTGTTCGACCGCGCCAGGGCGCTGAAGATCGGCTTCAGCTTCGGCTATGGCGAGCTGGTTGAGGAAGGCGGCGAGACGCATCGCTACAACACGGCGATCCTCGTCGACGCCGCCGGCAACATCGTCCACCGCTATCGCAAGATCCACCTGCCCGGCCACAGCGAGCACGAGCCCTGGCGCGCCTTCCAGCACCTGGAGAAGCGCTATTTCGAACCGGGCATGGAGCCGTTCTCGACCTGCGAGGCGTTCGGCGGTGTCCTGTCCCAGGCGATCTGCAACGACCGCCGCTGGCCCGAGACCTATCGCGAGGCCAGCCTGCGCGGGGCGGAAATGCTGCTGATCGGCTACAATACGCCGGTTCACTATCCGCTGGCGCCCGAGCACGACCACCTGCAGTGCTTCCACAACCATCTCTGCATGCAGGCCGGCGCCTATGCGAACGGCATCTGGGTGGTCGGCGTCGCCAAGGCCGGCAAGGAAGAGGGCTGCGACCTGATCGGCCAGAGCTGCATCATCGCGCCGACCGGCGAAATCGTCGCCATGGCCTCGACACTCGGTGACGAGCTCGTGGTGCATGATTGCGATCTCGACCGCTGCGACGAGATCCGCCGCAACATCTTCAATTTCAAGCTGCACCGGCGTCCCGACATGTACCCGATGCTGTCGGCCGGCTGACGGCAGCATCCCGAAAGCCGACGCAGAGACGATCCCCGGACCGGATCGGCCCGGGACGACGGCCCGCGAAACGGCCTGGGCTCACGCCCCTATCGCATCGAGAACAGTTCCTGGTGGAAGCGCGGGCCAACCGGGAAACCCTGCGCCGCGAAGTCGCGCCGCAGCGCGTCGCCAAAGCCGGCCGGTCCGCAGAACCACAGGCTCGCCTCGCGCCAATTCGGCACGGCGGCGCGGATGCGTTCGCCGGTCAGGAAGCCGTCGCGCGAATCGATCATCAGATGCAGACGGATATTGGCCGCGCTCGCATCCGCAGCGAGCTTCGCCAGCGCATCCTCGTCGACGTCGGACGTGCTGTGAAACAGGTCGACGGTCTGCCGGCGGGACGGTTCCGTTCCGGCCGCCTCCCGCGCCAGTTGCTCCATCCGTCCGATGAACGGCGTGATGCCGATGCCGCCGGCGATCCAGACCTGGTGCGGACAGGCGTCGTCGAAGGTGAAGCAGCCATAGGGCCCCTCGAGCCGGATGGGCTGGCCGATGGCGAGTTTTTCGCGAAGCCGCCCGGTGTGGTCGCCAAGCTGCTTGGCGATCAAGGTGACATGTCGGGTCGTGTCGTTCCAGGCCGAGGCGATCGTGTAGGGGTGCGGCCCCTCGGCCGGGTCCGACATGGCGAAGGCGAACTGCCCGGCCTTGTGCCCGGGCCAGCCCTGGCCGACCTCGATCCGCGTCTCCACCGTCCGCACGCCCGGATAGAAGCGGAGCTCGGCCAGCCGGCCGATCACACGCCGGCTCGCGCCGACGCGATCGGCAAGCGCGAGGACGGCCGCCACCGTCCCGCCAGCGAGCAGCAGCGCGACCAGCCAGCCGAGCGGCGTCGCCCAATTGTCGAAACTGAAGAGAACGACGGCGTGCAGCGCCAGCACGAGATAGGCGATCGCGATCAGCCGGTGCGTCTTGTAAAACCAGCGATAGGGGAAATATCGCACCAGCGCCAGGACGAGCAGGATCACCGCCGCATAGAACGCCCATTCGCCGATCCCCTCGGCGAAGCCGCGCTGGCTGGCGAAGAAGGCCCGGACGGGCTCCTCGATCACGGTGCGCGGCGGGCGCTGGCCGCGCTCGAACAGACCGAGGCTGATGGCCCAGCCCGGCGCCTGCGACCACATCCAATGCAGGATGGACAGGACCAGCGCGCCGATGCCGAGCCACTTGTGCAGCCGGTACATCTTGTCGAGACCGCCGAACCAGCCCTCCAGCGCGCGCGGCCGCAGCGCCAGCAGCATGGCGACGCTCATGAAGACGATGGCGACGACGCCGGTCAGCTGCATCATCGAGGCGCGGAAGGGGATGAACCCGGCCGGTTGCCAGAGCGAGGGGTCGATCAGGAGATAGAGGGCGGCCGGCACCAGCGCGATCAACCAGAACGCGATCTTGATATTGCGCATCCGATCTCATTCCCATGCGAGGTCCGGAGACAACGGATCCCCGGCAAATCCCCCGCGCTCCCAGCATATCGAAATCGGCGCCGGAACGGCAGCGCGACAAAGCCGCTCCTAGCCCTTGCGCAGGCTCGCGATCGAATCCTGCAGCGTCTCGGCCGCCTTCAGGATGTGGCGGCGCATCGTCAGGCAGGCTTCGCCGAACTTCTTCTCGACGCAGAGCGCGATGATCCGGGCATGGTCCTCGCCCGAGCGGTCGAGGCGGAAATCATAGGATAGCTGCAGCCGGGTGTGGCGGTCGCTGTCCTGCAGCAGCTGCGACACGATCTTCAGCGTGCGCGGCTTTCTGGCATGGCGATAGAGGCCGAGATGGAAGGCGGTGTTCAGCTCCGCGCAGCCCGCCATGTCGCCGGCCGCCTGCAGCGCCGCATAGCGCGGGCCGATCGCCCTGAGCAGATCGAAATCCGCCTCGCTCAGATGCGGTGCGCTGGCGCGCAGCAGCCGCGGCTCCAGTTGCGCCCGGAGCTCGAACACCTCGCGGATCTCGTCAAGCGACAGCTCGGACACCACGGCGCCGCGGTGCGGCTGGATGATCACCAGCCCCTCGGCTTCGAGCTGCATCAGCGCTTCGCGGACCGGAATGCGGCTGACGTCGAACTCCTCCGCCAGCGCATCCTGCCGCAGCTGCGCGCCGGCCGCCAGGCGGCCGGAAAGGATGCGGTTGCGCATCTCGCCGGCGACGGCCGAGGCGATGGTCTTGTGCTGTAGCCCCTTGCGGGGGCGCACGCCCACGCCCGGCAGATCGAGATCGGTTGTGCCCATGATGCCTCCCCTCTTCTGATTATCGCAGCGCCGGAATCGCCACAATGGGAACGTCACGATTTTCGATTGTATAAAATCTACTTGATACGATGACCCTGTGTCTGCTTAAAATTGGGTCGCGCCTCAATTTCCAGCAAATAAGGGGAACCAAGTGGATTTCACGCGCAGACATTTCCTGCACCTCGCCGGCGGAGCGGCGGCCGGTGCCGCCCTCCTGCCCTCGGTCACGCCCGCCTTCGCCGCCGACGGCGTGCCGAAGACGCTTCGCGTCGGCATGTCGAACCAGCTGCCCTATGCCTTCCTGGATGACGCCGGCAACCTGACCGGCCAGTCGCCCGACGTGCTGCGCGCCGCCATGCGCGACGCCGGCGTCGACAAGATCGAGGCGACGCTGACCGAGTTCGGCGCCCTGATCCCCGGCCTCGTCGCCGGCCGCTTCGACGTCATCTGCACCGGCCTGTTCGTGCGGCCGCAGCGTTGCGAGGCGATCGCCTTCGCCAATCCGGATTCGCTGAGCCGCGAGGGCCTGGTCGTCGCCGCCGGCAACCCGCACAAGCTGAAGTCGCTCGACGACGTCGCCAAGTCGGACGCGCTGAAGATCGGTTTCGTGCGCGGCTCGGTCGACGAGGCCTATGTGAAGGCCGCCGGCATTCCGGAAGCGCGCTGGGTCGTGCTGCCCGACGTGCCGACGCTGTTCGCCGCCATCAAGGGCGGCCGCGCCGATGCGGTGATCAGCTCGCTGGTCATCATCGCGGCGACGCTCGACACCATGAAGGATCCGGCGCTCGAGCTGGTTACCGACTTCGTCGACCCGGTCGTCGACGGCAAGCCGGCGATCGACTACGCCGCGATGGGCTTCCGCAAGGCCGACACGGCCCTGCTCGCCGCCTACAATGCCGGCCTCGCCAGGCTCGTCCAAAGCGGCGAGATCGTCGCGATCAACCAGAAGTGGGGCCTGCCGGCCGCGCTGAGCCCGAACGCGGAAACCCCGTCGATCGAGACGCTCTGCAAGGCCTGACGCCACCCGGCCGGGAGGAGCGATCCTCCCGGCATTCCCTCCCGTGCCGCCGCGAGACCACCAGACCGATGCAGGGCCTCCTCGACTTGCTCCCCCAGCTCCTCAAGGGAGCGCAGATGTCGCTGCTGGTGACGCTCGCCGCCGCGCCGATCGCGCTGTGCCTGGCGATCGCGGCCGGCCTCGCGCGGCGCGCGCCGTCGCGGCTATTGCGCTGGATCGCGGTCGGCTATGTCGAGATCTTCCGCGGCACCTCGCTCGTCGTCCAGCTCTTCTATTTCTACTACGTGATGCCGCTGGTCGGGATCAGCCTGGAACCGGTGACGACCGGCATCCTGGTGCTCGCCCTCAACCACGGCGCCTATGGCTCGGAAGTCGTCCGCGCCGGCCTCGGCTCGGTGCCTAAGGGGCAGCACGAAGCCTGCCTGGTGCTCGGCATGTCGGCGCCGCTCGCCATGCGCCGCATCATCTTCCCGCAGGCCTTCGTCGCGATGCTGCCGCCCTTCGGCAACCTCCTGATCGAACTCCTGAAATCGACCTCGCTGCTGTCGCTGATCACCATCTTCGACCTCTCCTTCGCCGGCAACGCCCTGTTCCAGACCACCGGGCGCACCATCGAGGTCTACGGCCTCGTCCTCGTCCTCTACTTCGTCATGGCGACGGGCCTGACCCTCGTCATGCGCCGGATCGAGGCCTGGTTCGGCGCCGGCCGCGAGAAGGAGTTCCGGGCATGATCTTCGACCTCTCCTACATGCTGCAGATCACGCCGCTGCTTCTGAAGGGCGCGGTGGTGACGCTGCAGGCGACCGTACTCGGCACGCTGCTCGCCGCCATCCTCGGCCTCGGTCTCGCCATCCTGAACCGCTCGCGCTTCCGCCTGGTGCGGCACGCCACCACCGCGGTGATGATGTTCGTCCGCAACACGCCGCTGCTGATCCAGCTGTTCTTCCTGTTCTACGTGCTGCCGCAATACGGCATCGCGCTGCCGGCCTTCGTCACCGGCACCATCGCGCTCGGCATCCATTATTCGACCTACATGGCCGAGGTGTACCGCGCCGGCATCGCGGCGGTGCCGCGCGGCCAGTGGGAAGCCGCCTACGCCCTCAACATGACCCGCCGGCAGATGTGGCTGCGCGTCGTCCTTCCGCAGGCGATCCCGCCGATCATCCCGGCGCTCGGCAACTACACCGTGTCGATGCTGAAGGAGACGCCGCTGCTCGCCACCGTCGGCATCCTCGAACTGCTGGGCATGGCCCTCTTCGAGGCCGCCCGCACCTATCGCTACTACGAGCCGCTGACCCTGGTCGGGATCATCTTCCTGATCTTCAGCCTGATCTCGGCGGTCCTCATCCGAATGCTGGAGAAGCGCTTTGCAACCCGATAACCCCTCGCCCGCCGTCCCGGCGCTCCGGCTTCGCGGCGTCAGCAAGCACTTCGGCGAGCTGACCGTGCTCGACAATCTCGACCTCGACGTCGAGGCCGGCGAGCGCATCTCGATCATCGGCCGCAGCGGTTCCGGCAAGACGACGCTGCTTCGGGTGGTGATGACGCTGGAACAGGCCGATACCGGCATCATCGAGGTGTTCGGCCGCCCGCTCGGCTGGCGCTTGGAAGGCGGCCGACGCGTCGCCATCGACGCGAAGGCCAACCGGGCCGTCCGCGCCGACATCGGCATGGTCTTCCAGCAGTTCAACCTGTTCCCGCACATGACGGCGATCGAGAACGTCATCGAGGCGCCGGTGCATGTGAAGGGCGAGGCCCGCGCCAGCGCCCGCGAGCGCGGCATGGCGCTGCTTCAGCAGGTCGGTCTCGCCGACAAGGCCGATCACTATCCGCGCCAGCTTTCCGGCGGCCAGCAGCAGCGCGTCGCCATCGCCCGGGCGCTCGCCATGCAGCCGCGCATCCTGCTGTTCGACGAGGTCACCTCGGCGCTCGATCCCGAGCGCGTCGACGAGGTGCTCGACGTCATCGGCGCGCTCGCCGAGAGCAACGAGATCACCATGCTGATCGTCACGCACGAGATGCGCTTCGCCCGCGATGTCGCGACGCGGACGATCTTCATGGAGAACGGCCTGGTGGTCGAGGACGACAAGCCTTCCATCGTCTTCGGCAATCCGCGGATGCCGCGCACGCAGTCCTTCCTCAAGAGCATCCTCGACAAAGGGCTCTGAAATGGCTTCGGCCCCTGCTCCGATCGATCGAGGATCGCTCCTGCTTCCCGACGGCGTCCATCACCTGCTCTCCGGCGGCGAGGCGCCGATCCCGCGCGCGACGCTCGACGCCTATCGCCGCTATGCCGAGGCCAAGGCCGCCGGACTGCCGGGCCGCAACGCGCTCGAAGCCGAACATGCCGCCGCCCGCGAGACCCTCGGCCGCCATCTCGGCATGCAGGACGGCCACGACATCGCCTTCCTCGGCTCGATGAGCGCGGCGCTCGCCGCCGCGATCGGCGCGTTCGACTGGCGCGACGGCGACAATCTCGTCGTGCTCGCCGACGAATTCCCCTCCGTCGTGCTGGCCGGCCGGTCGGTCGAGCGCCTCGGCGTCGAGCTCCGCGTCGTCCCGGTCCGGCCGGGCGAAGCGCCCGAAGAGGCCATCCTCGGCGCCGTCGACGCGCGCACCCGGCTCGCCGCGATCAGCCATGTCAGCTTCCGGCACGGCCTCCGCATCGACGTGCCCGCTCTCGCGACCCGGCTGCATGCGGCGGACGTGGCGCTGGCGCTCGACATCTCGCATTCGCTCGGCGTGCTGGAGATCCCGGTCGCGGAGTGCGACATCCTCGTCTCCTGCGGCCACAAGTTCCTGCTCGGCGCGCATGGCACCGGCATCCTCGTCTGGAACGAAACCCGCCTCGGCCGGCCGGCCCATGCGACGCCGAGCTGGTCGTCCGTGCGCGACTACGACACGGCGGATGGCAGGCTCGCCTTCACGCCGCTCGAGGGCGGCCGCGCCTTCGAGATGGGCAATGCCGATTTTCCCGCCCTCTACGCGCTGAACTCGGGGCTCGACCTGCTGGCCCGAAGCTGCCCCGCCGCGATCGAGCGGCACGCCTTGGCGCTGTCTGGCGAGCTTCGCGCCCGCCTCGCCGCCGCCGGGCATGCCGTCTGGACGCCGGAGGCCAGCGAACGGCGCGGCACCAGCATCGCCATCGGCATGGCCCGCTCCGTCGAGGTCGCCGCCCGCCTCGCCGAGGAAGGGATCCTGGTCGCCTCCGGCGACGGCCGCATCCGGATCTCGCTCCACGGCTTCAACACCGAAGCGGACGTCGCGGCCGTCGTCGACGCCCTGTCGCGCGCCGTTTCGAACCCATAACGACAAGAGAAAGAACGACATGAACGCCAAGGTTCCCTATGCGTGGACCGACCGCCAGCCGTGGCTCGAGCTCGATTTCGCGCCGGAGGAGTTTCAGTCCCGCATCGCCGCGGCGCAGGCACAGCTCCGGGCGGCCGGAAAAGAGGCGCTGCTGGTCTGGGAAGACGCCGATCGCGGCGGCAATGTCCGCTACCTCTCCGGCTTCAACATGGTCTGGGGCACCTCGGTCGTCCTCGTCCACCGCGACCGTGAGCCGGTGCTGGTGACGAACGCGATCGCCCATGGCGAGCCGATGCATTCGAACATCCAGTCGAGCTGGATGACGGATGTCCGCGTCTCCTTCGCCGGCACGACCGACGACCTGCTGGCGATGAGCCTCGACGTCCTCGGCCAGTGGCGGGTCGCTCCCGACGCGCTCGTCGTCGCCGGCCTGGCGCAGATCCCCTATTTCACGGCCAGGGCCATGGCCGCGCGCTGGAGCGACGCGGCGCTCGTCGCCGGCGACGCCATCCTCGACCGGCTGCGCCGCATCAAGAGCCCGGCCGAGATCGCCATCATCCGCCGCGTCGCCGATCTGACCGCGCGCGCCATGGAGCAGGCGATGGACGCGGCCGCCGTCGGCGCCAGCGAAAGCGACGTCGCCGCCGCGGCGCACCAGGCCTGCATGGCGGCCGGCGCCGAGCGCATGTCGTTCGGCTGCTTCCCGGTCGCAGGTCCGCGCGGCGCGCTGAAGAACGTGTTTCCGAGCCCGCAGAATATCATCAGGCCGGACGATCTCGTCGTCATCGACCTCGGCTGCAAGCTGTTCGGCTACCAGTCCGACATGTCGCGCAACGTCGTCGCCGAGCCGTCGCCGCAGGTCGCCCGCATCCTCGCCGCGACGGAGGCCGCCAACGACGCCGCCTTCGCCCATGTGAAGCCCGGCGTCACCACCCATTCCGTCATCGAGACGATGAACGCGGTGATCGCCGAGCGCGGCTTCGCGGCATGGGACTTCACCCTGTGTCACGGCTTCGGCCTCGACCTGACCGAGACGCCGGTCTTCCGCAACCGGCCGCCGCTGACGCTGGAGGCCGGCATGTGCTTCTACGTCGAGCCGATCATCGCCGACGAAAGCTTCGGCTGCGCCTGCATCGAGGACATGCTGCTGGTGACGGCGGAAGGCTGCGAGAAGCTCTCGCCCACGCGCGGCCCGGCCTGGCGCTAGCGGCGGATCCCCTTCTTCCTGAAGGCCGCCTAACGGTCGCGGGCCGCCCGGGTCCGCGACCGCAGCCTTCAAGGCCGCAGGAACACGGAAAAACGCGCGCGCCACGCCGCATCTGGTTGCGCGCGAGCGTCGGACGCCTGCGACCAAGCGACCGGCTGAGCCCAGTGGCCGCGCCACGTCGATGGGCCTATAGTCGCCGGATTGAATCGATACAGAGCCCGCAATGCCCCGTTTCCTCAATCCGCATTCGACCGGCTTCCTCGTGCTGCTGAGCCTCTGCAGCGGCCTGCCGGCCCTCGGCACCGACATGGCCCTGTCGGGCACTTCCGCCATCGCGGACGCCTTCCAGGTTCCGGTCAGCGATGTCGGGCTGGCGCTCAGCGCCTTCATGATCGGCTTCGCCGGCTCGCCGCTCCTCTATGGACCGCTGGCCGACCGGTTCGGCCGCAAGCCGGTGATCCTGGTCGCGAGCGCCATCTTCACGCTCGCCAGCATCGGCTGCGCGCTGGCGTCGACCCTGCCGGAGCTGCTCGCCTGGCGGCTGGCGCAAGGCATCGGCGCCGGGGCGAGCCGTTCCCTGCCGACCTCCATCGTGCGCGACCTGTTCGACGGCGCCGTCGCACGGGCGAAGATGTCCTATATCGGCCTGATGGGCCTGCTGGCGCCGATCTGCGCGCCCACCATAGGCTCCGGCCTGCTGCTGCTTTCCAGCTGGCGCGGCATCTACGGCTTCCTGGCGCTGATGGGCGGCGCCGTCTTCGTCGCGATGCTGTTCGGCTATGGCGAGTCGTTCACGCCGACGGCCCAGAACAATCTCCGCCCCGGCCAGATCGCGGCCAACTACGCCGAGACATTCCGGCATCGACAGTCGCTCCGCTACACTCTCGTGGCGACGCTGTCGTTCGGCTGCCTGTTCTCCTATGTGAGCGGCTCGCCCTTCGTGCTGATGGAAGCCTACGAGCTGGGCCCGACGGCCTATGGCCTGACCTTCGCCTTCACGACGGTGGCGCTGCTGGCCGGCAATTTCGTCAACGGCAAGCTGAACGCGCGCGCCGTCTCGCCGCGCATTCCGCTCGCCATCGGGCTTGGCCTGGCGGCAGCGACCTCGACGGCGCTGGCCGTGCTTTCGATGACGGTCCACATCCCGCTGCCGCTGCTGCTCGGGCTGGTGGCGCTCTGCATGTTCTCGGCCGGGCTCATCTTCGCCAATGCGATCCAGCTTGCCCTGCAGCCGCTGCCGCATATCGCCGGCGTGGCGAGCGCCGCGCTTGCGGCCTGCCAGCTCGGCCTCGGCGCGATCGCCGGGGCGGCCGTCGCCTATTTCTTCGACGGCCGGACGCCGCTTTCGACCGCCGCCGCGATGGCGATCTGCGCCTGGCTGTCGCTGGCGGTCTATCGCCTGCTGCCGGCGGAGGCGAGCCAGGGCGAGGCGGCCGCAGTCATCGCCACGGAGTGACCTGCAGGACCAGCCCGATCGCAGGCGGCCGGGCGAAAGATGCGTCCGGCCAGCCCCGGCCCGCGGCAAGACCGGCGACAAGTTCCGCCGGCGGCGCTATGACGGGCTCCAACGCAGCCATCAGGGCGGACCCGAAACCATGCACGCTCTCTCTTCCGCGCCACTTGCCTCGATCACCACCGCGACCGTGCCGACCTATGACCGGGCCGCGCTGAAGGCCGGTATCCTGCATTTCGGCCTCGGCAACTTCCATCGCGCCCACCAGGCGGTCTATCTCAACGACCTCTTCCAGAGCGGCCAGGGCCATGACTGGGCCATCATCGGCGCCAGCGTGCGCGAGGCGGATGCGCCGATCCAGCAGAAGCTGAAGGGCCAGCACTGGCTGACCACCGTGGTGGAGCAGGAGGCCGACCGCGCCAGCGCCACCATCACCGGCGCCATGATCGACTACATCGCGCCCGGCGACACCGCCGCGATCCTCGCCAGGCTGCGCGACCCTGCGATCCGCATCGTCTCGCTGACCATCACCGAGGGCGGCTACTACATCGACCCGGCGACGCAGGCCTTCGACGCCAACCACCCGGATATCGCCCACGACGCCACCCACCCCGACGCGCCGCGCACCACCTTCGGCCTGATCCTCGCCGGCCTCGTCCATCGCCGCGACAACGGCATCGCGCCCTTCACCGTGATGAGCTGCGACAACATCCCCGGCAACGGCCACGTCACCGAGAACGCCATCGCGGGCCTCGCGGAAAAAATCGACCCGGCGCTGGCGCGATGGGTGCGCGACACCGTCGCCTTCCCCAACAGCATGGTCGACCGCATCACCCCGGCGACGACCGAGCGCGAGCGCGACATCCTCGCCCGCGACTTCGACATCGACGATGCCTGGCCGGTCTTCTGCGAGAGCTTCCGGCAATGGGTGCTGGAGGATCAATTCCCGGCGGGACGGCCGGCGCTCGAGGCGGTCGGCGTGCAATTCGTGCCCGACGTCGCTCCCTACGAGCACATGAAGATCCGCATCCTGAACGGCGGCCACGCCACGATCGCCTATCCGGCGAGCCTGCTCGGCATCCACTTCGTCCACGAGGCGATGGAGGACGAGCAGATCGCGCGCTTCCTGGCCAAGGTCGAGGCCGACGACATCGTCCCGATCGTACCGCCCGTGCCGGATACCGACCTCGGGGCCTATTTCGCGCTCTGCCAGCGCCGCTTCGGCAATCCCAAGATCGGCGACACCAACCGTCGCCTCGCTCATGACGGCGCCAACCGCCAGCCGAAGTTCATCATCCCCTCGGCGGCCGACAACCTCGCCGCCGGCCGCGACGCGCCCGGCCTCGCGCTCGTCAGCGCGCTCTGGTGCCGCTACTGCTTCGGCACGACGGACGCGGGCGCGCCTGTCGAGCCGAACGATCCGAGCTGGGACCGCCTCAAGGAAACCGCCCGGCAGGCGAAGGACGACCCGCAGGCCTGGCTGGCGATGCGCGACATCTATGGCGACGTCGGCGCCAACCCGCGCTTCGCCGCGAACTTCGCCCGCGCGCTGAACAGCCTCTGGACGAATGGCGTCCGCGCCACGCTCGAAAGCTACCTCGCCGGTACCCTGTAGGCCGGGCGGAAACCGCGGAACCCGTCTCGACGCGGCGCGCGATCGCGCGCCGCGCTCAATCGGATCTTGAAAGGGTCGCGCCGGAGCTGATCTCGGCCTGGGGAAAGAAGCGGTCGACGAGCGGCAGGCAGGCTGCGCCGAGGCTGACCGCGCGCCGCTCGCTCGTGCCCTCGCGGATCGCGAGCTTCGCAGCCATGCCGGCATCGAGCCGCGCCAGCTCGCTCTTCACCGAAACGACGATGCGCCGGCGCACCGCGGGCGGCAGCAATCCGTCGATGACAGCGAGCTCGCAGCCGATCGTCACCGAAACCGAATAGACGGCATGGGCGATGCCTCGGGCCAGCGCGGCAAGGCGCCGCTCGTCCGAGATCGCGTCGGGATGCTCGACGAGCGTCCAGAGCGGCACCGTCGCGCCGTCGAGCCCCGGAACCGGAACCTTGCCGATACCGAGGCCGGCAGCATCGCGGGCAAAATGGATCTGGCCGTTCTGGACCAGGCCGCCGCCGAGGGAATCGCCGATGAACAGATAGGCGAAGCTCGGCACGCCGCTGCCGAGGCCATAGATGAGCTCGCCGCTGCAGGCGGCGACGGCGTCGCTGCTGATGTAGGTGGCGAGGTGAAGCTGACGGCCGAGCGCCAGCAGGGTTTCGTCGACCTCGGCCAGATGGGGGGCGGACTGCGCCTCGTGCCGGCCGGCCGCGACCGCGACGCCGATCCCCTGCAGCCGGGCATTCGCCTCGGCATCGAAGTCGGAGCGGATGTCGACCACCGCCTTGCGGGCCAGCGCGGCGACATCCCCGAGGGTGCGTCCCTCGAGCGAGAAGCGGCGCTCCGCGACGACGAGGCCGGTGAAGTTGACGAGGACGAGATGCGCCTCGCGCTCGCCGACATGGAGGCCGAAGAACATCGCGCCGGCGGCGTGCAGGCTGAGCGGCACGAAGGGCTGGCCGACCTTGCCGCGCACCGGCGCGCCGGCGACCAGAAGCCCGGCCTCGACCAGGCTGCGCGCGATGACCGAGGCGGTCTGCGCGGTCAGCCCCGTCAGTTCGGCGATCTGCGCCTTCGACAGCTGGCCATGGGTACGGATGAGCGACAGGACCAGCCGCTCATTGGCCGCGCGCAGCCCGACCTGGTTGGAGCCGAGGCTGAAGCTCGCCTGCTCGGAAGGGTGGCGCCGCAGAACCGTCGTACCTGGAATATGTCCGGTCAAATCATCCTCATCGCCGCTTCCGCTTGGATAAATAACTAATGTTGAGTTATCTATTGGCGTGCCTCTAGGGTCAAGCGTAGCGTCGAAGTCCCGAAATTTGAAGGTTTTCCAATGACAAAGCGGTGGTGTCCAAGCTGGACGGCGGCCCCCATGAACGTCTGGGCGGCCGATGGAGCCCTGTCGGGCTTCTACAACCAGACGATCCGGGAAGTGGCCCGGATCAGCATCGGCGGCGAACGGCTGGTGCTGCGGCTGACCAATGAATTCGGCGACAGGCCGTTCCAGCTCGACGCCGTACAGATCGCCATGGCCGGCGAAGGCGGCGCCGCCGAGCCGCTGACGACGCGGCCGGTAACGTTTGGCGGCAGCCGCAGCGCGACCATCCACGCCGGCTCCCCCCTGTTCAGCGACCCGATCGATCTCGCGGTCGGTCCGCTCGCCCGCGTCGCGGTGAGCTATTATTCGAGCGGCTTCATCCCGGTCCACACCCATCATTTCGAGGCACAGCAGACCGCCTTCATCTCGGTGCCGGGGAACTTCGCCGCCGCCGAGCAGATGATCGTCCAGCAGACGACGACCAGCCGCTATCTGCTGAGCGCGATCCACTGCGAGACGGAGACGGCGACCGGTGGCGTCGTCTGCATCGGCGATTCCATCACCGACGGCTATGGTTCCAGCATCGACGGCGATTGCCGCTGGCCGGATATCCTCGCGGAACGCTTCCAGCAGCACGGACACGAATCCCTGGCCGTCGTGAATCTCGGCATCGGCGGCAACCGCATCCTGCACAACCGCCGCGGCCAGAAGCTGCTCGAGCGTTTCGATCGCGACGTGGCGAGCCTGGCCGGCATGACGCACCTGGTCGTCCTCGAGGGCGTCAACGACATCGTCTGGCCGCATACCGTGCTCGCCGGGCCCGACGAGGAGGTGCGCGCGGACGACATCATCGCCGGCCTCCGCCAGGTGATCGCCCGAGCCCGGATCGCCGGGCTGAAGGTGGCCGTCGGCACGGTGACGCCGTTCGAGGGCACCATGTCGGAAGTGCCCAACAGCGGCTACTATACGGCCGGCAAGGAACGCACGCGGCAGGCCGTCAACAAGTGGATCCGCAGCCAGGACGACGACGTCCATGTCCTCGATTTCGACGCGGTGCTGCGCGACCCCGCCCACCCTGCCCGGCTGCTTCCGGCCTTTGACAGCGGCGACCACATCCACCCGAACGACAGCGGCTATCGCGCCATGGCCGAGGCGGTCGATCTGGGCTGGTTCAATTAAGTCATTCTGACTTACTTATTGACAAGCCGGCGGTGACATGGGCAAATGGCGACGTTCCGCGGGGAGGCGGAACGTTCCCTGGACGATCGAAAATGACAGCCGAGAACCCGACGAGCGGGAGCCCTTTGCCGGGCCTGCCCGAAGACCGCCGGCGTCGGGGGAACAACAAACCGAGGAGGAACGCCCCAATGCACAAGTCTCGACCTGCAGCCCATTCCGGAATGGCCCGCGTACTCGTCGCCGCCGGCCTGGCCGCCACGGCGCTGAGCGCGCTGCCGGGCGCCGCATCGGCAAAGCCGATCTCGTCCATCCTCTTCGTCAACCCGCTGCCCCAATATCCGGCCTGGCGGCTGATCGGCGACTGCCTCGCCGCCAAGGCGAAGGAACTCGGCATTCCCGAAACCGAAGCCGGCCCGACCGACGGTACGCTGAACACGACGCAGATGTTCACGCAGATCCAGCAGGGCATCGCCAACAATGCCGGCGCCATCATCACCTTTCCGGCCTCGGACGGCTTCGTGCCGATCCTGCAGCAGGCGAAGGCCGCCGACATCATGGTCGGCACGCTCTATGGCGCGGCTGGCACGGAAGCGGCGTCGGACGTCAATGTCGGCGCCAACTTCACCACCGTCGGCGAGATCTTCGCCGCCTCGATCGCCGAGCGCGAGGGACCCCAGAATGTCGGCCTGATGATCCAGGGACCGAGCGGCCCGGGCAAGGCCTTCCTCGACGGCTTCACCGCCGCCGCGGAAAAGTCGGGCAATGTGAAGGTGATCGCCGTCGTCAGCACCAATGACGACGCCAGCAAGGCGCTCGACCAGGCGAACGCGCTGCTGACGGCCCATCCCGAGATCAATGTCATCGCCTCGCACATGGGCAGCGCGACGCAGGGCGCCGTCTCGGCGATCAAGCAGCGCGACCTGGTCGGCAAGGTGGTGATGGTCGCAAACGGCGCCGCCGGCGGCGGCAAGGAAGGCCTGACCGACGGCACGGTGCACAGGCTGATGATGCAGGATCTGTGCAACGCCGGCGGTCAGGTCGTCGACGGCCTGGTCCGGCAGTCGAAGGGCGAGGGCGTGCCGAAGCAGGTCGATGTCGGCGTCCGCATGTTCGGCGCCGAAGGGATTGAGGACTATATCGCCAAGGGCTGGCAGTGAACCGCGCCGTGGCCTCCCAGCGGGAAGGAGCTCCGGGCAACCCCGGCGTTCCAGCCCTCGAACTTCGCTCGATCGGCAAGTCCTTCGGCAATGTGAGGGCGCTGACGAATGTCAGCCTCTCCGCCTATCCGGGCGAGATCCACGCCATCGTCGGCGACAACGGCGCCGGCAAATCCACCACGATGAAGGTGATGTGCGGCATCCATCGTGGCGATAGCGGCGAGATGCTGGTCGGCGGAAACCCCATCGTCATGCACGATCCGTCCGAGGCGCAGCGCCACGGCATCGCCGTCGTGCACCAGGACCTCGCTCTGGTCGAATGCCTCGACATCGCGACCAACATGTCGCTCGGCGCCATCCCCCGGCGCGGCCGCTTTTTCCTTGATCGCCCGCGCATGGAGCGCGAGGCGGCCAAGGTGCTCGACGACCTGCGCATTCGCGTCGGCTCGGTGCGGACCCAGATCGGCCTTCTGTCCGGCGGCGAACGCCAGATCGTCGCCGTGGCGCGCGCCGTCCGGCTCAACCTGCCGATCATGCTGCTCGACGAGCCGACCGCCGCCCTCGGCGTGCGCGAGACCGCCCATGTCGGCAACATCCTTCGCGACCTTCGCGCCAGGGGCAAGACGATCCTCTGCATCAGCCACGACTTCGATTTCGTCTTCCGCCATGCCGACCGCATCACGGTCATGCGACTCGGCAACTCGATCGCGACGCGACGCGTCGCCGAGACCACGCGCGACGAAATCGTCGGCCTTATCACCGGCGCGATCAAGGGTGCCGCATCCGAACCGGAGCCCCTGTCATGACCGCCACCGACTCGCTTTCCCCCCGCGCCCGTGGCAGCGAATGCCGCTTCGGCCTGGCGAGCCTGCTTCGGCCGGAGACGACGCTGATCGCGGTGATCGTCCTCATCGGCATCGCCGCGACGATCCGCAACCCGAACTTCGTCAACCCGCACAATCTCATCGATATCGCCCGCGCCGCGGTCATCTATTTCATCATGGCCTGCGGAGCGTCGCTGCTGATGATCGGCGGCGGCCTCGATTTCTCCGTCGGCTCGGTGTTCACGCTCGGCGGCCTGACGACGGCCTGGATGCTGACGGCCGGCCTGCCGTGGCCGCTTGCCGTCTGCGCCGGCATCCTGGCCGGCATGGTCGCCGGCTATGCCAACATCCTCGTCGTGGCGAAGCTTCATGTTCCTCCCATCATCGCCACGCTCGGCACCTTCTTCATCATCAGCGGCCTCTGCATCGTCGCCACCGGCGGCCAGGATATCCTTCCCCTGCCCCCGACCTTCCAGCGCCTCGGCCAGGGATCGATCTTCGGCGTGCCGTTCATCGTCCTCTATGCGCTGGTCATCGGCCTCGCCTTCTGGTTCCTGCTGGAGCGCACGCCGTTCGGCGTCGAGGTGCGGGCGCTCGGCGGCAACCGCAAGGCGGCGATCGCCAACGGCCTGCGGGTCGGCCGGATCGAGACGACGCTCTATGTCCTGGCCAGCGCCATGGCCGCGCTCGCGGGCATCATCTACGCCGCCCGTGTCGGCAGCGGCCAGGTGGCGGCGGGCGGATCCGCCGTGACGCTGTCGGTGGTGACGGCGGTGCTGATCGGCGGCATCAGCCTTCTCGGCGGTCTCGGCAGCATCACAGGCGTCGCCGTCGGCGCGCTGCTACTCTCGGAGATCGACAATGCGCTGATCGTCGCCAGCGTACCGCCGCAGTACAACAGCATCATCGTGGGCTGCATCCTGATCACGGCGGTCGCCATCGACCATCTGCGCCGGGAACGGCTCTACAAGACGAGGCGCTGAACGAAGCGGCGAACAGGGGCCGCCAGAGGGCACCGGGCCACTGCGTCACCTCTTCGAGCGTCTCGCGCTCCTGATCGCATCGCTTGACGAAGGCGGCGGCGAGGCGGGCGCGCGGCGCGCACGAACGACGTGGCTGTCTCCCGGCCCATAGCCGCCATGGGTGACGAGCGGAACCAGCGCCTTTTCGAAAAGATCATGCTTCGACAGGAAGGAGCGCACGACGCTGGGCACCATCCGGCGCCGTCGCGCCGCGCCTTCGTCGAGATGCCAGCGCAGCATCGCCTGGACGGTCGATTGGACATGCCGGCCGGCGATCTCCCGCAGCACCGGATCCTCCAGCGTGCCGCAGCCATTGCCCCCCGGAGAAGGTGAACCCGCCGATCGGCGACCACGCCTGTTTCAGGATGCGGTGCCGGTCATCGAGCCGCCATTACGACCCGCCCGCAAGACTACCCCGGCTCCAGCCGCTGCACCCGCAGCGGGAGACCTACTATTGACTGCAACCGGACAACGACAGCGCGGGTTGATTGCGGTAGTCTGCCGAAAACAAACGTCGGGGGGACGGCGGTGACTGAGCAGGTTCTGAATATTCGTGCGTTCGTCGCCGGGCATCTGAGCGTCGCCTTCCATCAGAACGCCATTCCGGCCATCAGCGAGATCGTCATCGAGAACGCGTCGGAGATCGACGCGACCGATCTACTCATCGAGATCGTCAGCGAGCCGGCCTTCGCGCGGCCCCTGGCCATCCGCATCGAACGGATCGCTGCCGGCGGCACCCACCATGTGAGGATGCCGGATCTTCCCCTGGATGCCGGCTATCTGCGCGGCCTCGCCGAAGGCGTGCGCGGTTCGCTCTCGTTCCGGCTTGCCGCGAATGGCGTACCGGTCGCGACCGAGATCGTCGAAATCCAGCTCCTGCCACCGGCGCAGTGGGGTGGCGTCGGCGCCGCGCCCGAGATTCTCGCCGCCTTCGTCCGCCCGAACGACCCCGCCGTCGACGCGGTCCTGCGCGATGCCGCAACCCGCCTTGAGCAGGCGGGAAAATCCGGCGCCATCGACGGCTACACGAGCGGCCGCAAGGAGCGGGTCTGGGAACTCGCCTCCGCGATCTGGTCAGCGCTGGCTGCCCGCGGGATCGCCTATGTCCTGCCGCCGGCGAGCTTCGAGCGGACCGGTCAGAAGGTCCGCGGGCCGAGCGATGTCATCGAACGCCGCGTCGGCACCTGTCTGGACACGACGCTTCTCTACGCTGCCTGCCTCGAGCAGGCCGGATTGCATCCGCTTGTCGTGCTGACGGCAGGACACGCCTTTGTCGGCCTGTGGCTCAAGGACGAGGGATTCCCCACCGCCGTGGTCGACGACGTGCAATTGCTTCGCAAGCGTCGCGATCTCGAGGACATGCTCTTCGTCGAGACAACGCTGCTGACACAGACGCCAGCCGCGCGCTTCGCGCATGCGATCGAAAAGGGCAACCGTCAGGTCGACGAGGATGCGAGCGCGCCGCTCGAACTCGCCATCGACATCCAGCGCAGCCGGTCGCGCGGCATTCGCCCGCTGGAACTCGGCGAGGCGGGCACGCCCGCGCGACCGCTCACCGACGCGCCGACCAGCGTGGTCGGCCTCGAGGAAGCACCTGACTTCGTGCAGGAGATCGTGGTTCGCGAGGAAGAGGATCCGACCGTCGACCGGCTCGAGCGCTGGAAGCGAAAGCTGCTGGATCTGACGCTGCGCAACAAGCTGCTCAACTTCAAGGATACACGGAAAGCGATCGCGCTCGACTGCCCGGCTCCAGCCGCCCTCGAGGACATGCTGGCCGGCGGCGAGCGGTTCAAGCTGCTCGGTCGCGCCGAGGTGCTGACGGGGGCTGACCAGCGCGACGCCGGCCTCTTCGAGACGCAGCGCCAGGATGACGGGCGCCGGTCCTTCCTGCTGCACGCGCTCTCGCAACGGGAGCTGCATACGGATCTCACCGACAAGGAACTCGACGCCCGGCTGACCGATCTCTACCGCCTGACTAGGACGGCCTTCGAGGAAGGCGGCTCCAACATCCTGTTCCTGGCCTTCGGCTTTCTGAAATGGTCCGCCAAGGAGGGAGCGGCTCCCTGCCGCGCGCCGCTGATCCTGATCCCTGCGTCGCTGCAGCGATCGAGCGTTCGTGCCGGCTTCCGGCTCGCGCTGCATGACGAGGAGCCGCGTTTCAACCCGACCCTCCTGCAGCTGCTGCGGCAGGATTTCAGCCTGCGGATGCCCGAACTCGAAAAGGACCTGCCGATCGACGATACCGGACTTGATGTCGACCGGATCCTGCAGATCGTGCGCACCCATGTTCGGGATCTTCCCGGCTGGGAGGTGACGGCGGACGTCATGCTGTCGACGTTCTCCTTCACCAAATTCCTGATGTGGAAGGATCTCGTTGACCGGACCGAGCTTCTGAAGCGCAACCCGGTCGTCCGCCACTTGATCGACACGCCGAAGCACAGCTACGGCGATTCCGCCTCCTTCCCCGAGGCGCATGACATCGATCGGAACCACCATCCGGTCGATGTGTTCGCGCCGCTCTCGGCGGATTCATCCCAGCTCGCAGCGGTGCTGGCCGCCGCTTCCGGCAAGGATTTCGTCCTGTTCGGACCGCCGGGAACGGGCAAGAGCCAGACCATCGCCAACATGATCTCGCAATGCCTGGCGCTCGGAAAGACGGTGCTCTTCGTCTCGCAGAAGACGGCGGCGCTCGAGGTCGTGCAGCGACGGCTGAAGGCGATCGGGCTCGGCGAATACTGCCTGGAAGTTCATTCGACCAAGGCGCAGAAAGCGCAGGTTCTCGGCCAGCTGAAGACGGCCTGGCATGAGCGGGCTGCGCCGGATGCCTCGCAATGGCACGAGGCGACAGCGGAACTCGGCCGGCTGCGGGACGAGCTCAATGCGCTGGTGACGGCACTGCATCATCGTCGATCGAACGGCATGACCGCCTATCAAGGCTTCAGCCAGGTGATCGGAACACGCGACCTCATCGAGGACATCGTGCTCGATTGGGGCCCGCGGGAGCACACCCCCGCCGAGCGCGACGCGCTTGCCGAAATCGTGCGCAAGCTTCGAACCGACATGGGAGCGATCGGCAACCCCGCCCAGCATCCCCTGCAAGGGCTCGAGGTCGTTTCCTGGACGCCGGCCTGGCGGACGCGCATTCTGGATGCAGGCAAGCATTACGTCGCGGCCGCCAACGCGTTCGAGGGCCTCGCGGAACACTTCGGAGAGACCGTCGGCCTGGCTGTGCCTGGGGACGCGGCCTCGCTCGGCGCTCTGGAGGCACTCGGGGCCGTATTGATCGATCCTGTTGCGCCGCTGGGGTCGCGCCTGCTCGGACCGGAAGGCGACGCGCTGGCCTCCGCCCTCGCCGCGATCGAGGACCTGCAACAGCAGGCGCTCGCCCCGACACGGCGGCTGCAGAGCGATTATGCGCCATCGATATTTGGCGAAGACCTGGCGGCGCTTCGCGCGGAATGGACCGAAGCCAGCGCTTCGAATTTCCTGGTCCGCGGCAGCCGGCAACGCAAGGTGCGCGACAAGCTGCAGGCCTTCGCCAGCAAGCCGGTCGGCGAGGATGTCGCGCGCGAGCTGATCGCCCTGATCGAACTGCGCGACATCATCGAGAAGGTGAACGAGGCTTCGGCGCCGTTGCGTGCCGCCGGCCTGAAGGCGAATGGCCTCGACGTCGAGCTGGAGGGCCTTCGCGCGGCCCTTGCCTGGTCCGAGAGCGCGCGCTCTGCCGCGGCCCGGATCGCCGGCCCGCTGGCGCTCCGGCCGGGAGACATCGTCGGCCATGTCATCATGCTGCTGCGCGATTATCGCGACCTGCTGGCAGCGGGCGGCCAGGCGCATTCCGCCTATCAGGCCTTTGCCACGGGACTTCGCGAGCTCGCGACGAGGGAGGCCGAGCTCGCCGACCTCGCGGCGCGACAGACGATCACGGAGCCGGGCGACGCCTGGCCGGGCGATGGACCGCAAATGGTTCAACGCTGGATGGCCAGCCTCAACCGCATCCAGGACTGGTGTCACTGGAACGCAACCGCCGAAAGCGCCAGGCAAAGCGGGCTGCGGCCGATCGTCGACGCCGTCGTCGCCGGACGGATCGCGCCCGACGCGGTCGAGGCGGCGTTCCGCGGCGCCTATGCGCGCTGGTGGATCGACGAGATCGTCACCAACGATCCCGTGCTGCGGTCTTTCTCGGTCACGCGCCAGGAGGATGCCATCGCGCGCTTCCGCGCGGCCGACGAGCGCGTGTCGGAGCTCGCGAAGCAGATCGTCCGCGCGCGGCTGAAGGGCGACATCCCGCCGCCCACGGCCTTCGGTGCCGATCCCGAATGGGGGACGCTGGCGCGCGAACTCACCAAACGAGCGCGCCATCAGCCGCTCCGGCAACTCTTTGGCACGATACCGACCGTGCTGACCCGGCTGACGCCCTGCGTGATGATGAGCCCGCTCTCGATCGCGCAATACCTGCCCGCCGACAGCCGGCCCTTCGACGTCGTCATCTTCGACGAGGCCTCGCAGATTCCGGTCTGGGACGCGATCGGCGCGATCGCGCGCGGCAATCAGGTGGTGATTGTCGGCGACCCCGAGCAATTGCCGCCGACCAGCGTGGGCGAACGCGGCATCGACGAGATCGAGGACGGCACCGACGTCGCCGACCAGGAGAGCATCCTCGACGAATGCCTGGCCTCCAACATCCCGCCGCGCCGGCTGACCTGGCACTACCGCAGCCGGCATGAAAGCCTGATCGCCTTCTCCAACCAGGAATATTATCGCGGCCAGCTGATCACTTTCCCGTCCGCCGTCACCGAGGACAGGGCGGTGCGCTACGTCCATGTGCCGAACGGCGTCTACGAGCGGGGCGCGGGTCGGGTGAACCGCGAGGAGGCCCGCGTGGTGGTCGCCGACATCGTGCGGCGACTGCGCGAACCGGATTTCGAGCGTGGCCGTTCCTCGCTCGGCGTCGTCACCTTCAATGGCGAGCAGCAACGCCTGATCGAAAATCTCCTCGATGCGGAGCGTCGCAACCGGCCTGAGCTGGAGCTGTTCTTCGATCCGAAGAGCTGGCACGAACCCGTCTTCGTCAAGAATCTGGAGAATGTTCAGGGCGACGAGCGCGACGTCATCCTCTTCTCAGTGGCGGTCGCGCCCGATGCGAGCGGACGCGCGGTCGCGACCATCAGCTCGCTGAACAAGGAGGGAGGACACCGCCGCCTCAATGTGGCGATCACGCGAGCCCGCAGGGAAATGGTCGTGTTCGCGACGCTGCATCCCGACCAGATCGACCTCTCCCGCACGGCCGCGCGCGGTGTGCGCGATTTCAAGCACTTCCTGGAGTTCGCCCAGCGCGGAACGCGCGCACTGGCCGAAGCCTTCGTCTTGACGGGAGGCGAGACGGAATCTCCCTTCGAGGATGCGGTGAAGAAGGCGCTCGAAAGCCGCGGCTGGATCGTCCATACGCAGATCGGCGTCTCGGGCTTCCGCATCGATCTCGGCATCGTCGATCCCGATGCGCAGGGACGCTATCTGGCCGGTGTCGAATGCGACGGGGCGACCTACCATCGTTCGGCCACGGCGCGCGACCGGGATCGCCTGCGCGAGAACGTGCTGATACAGCTCGGCTGGCGGATCCGGCGGGTCTGGAGCCCGGATTGGTGGATCAACGCGCCCGCCGCCTTCGAACGGCTGCACGACCAGCTCCTGTCCGATCTTGAGGCCGCGCGAGCGGAACGGGCGGCGCGCGAGGCGGACGTCACGGCGGCACCCGAGCCCAACATCGAATCGCCCTCGATCGAACCGCTCGCCATCGATGCGGCCGAGGCAGGCGCCGAAGCGCCCTATCCGACGGCAACGGATATCCTCACGCACTTCGTGGCGCAGGAAGCGCCGGCAGACTTCGACGAACCGGACCTTCCGCCGCCGCTGCCGCGATCCCCGTCAACCGCGACCTACGCGGCGCCGCCTCCCTCGCTGGCTGCAGCGCCACAGGTGACGGCGGCCGGATACCGCCAGACCGACCTCCGCGAGGCCGGCTTCGAGCCGGATGGCGAACGGTTCTACGATCCCGCGCACCAGTCCGCGATCCGGGCGATGGTCAAGCATGTCATCAGCGAGGAGGCGCCGATCTACGCGGACCTGCTCGTCCACCGCATCGCGCGCGCCCACGGCTTCTCCCGGGCCGCCAGCCGAATCCGCGAAACGGTGCTTGCCGCAGCAGGATCCGCCTATCCAAGAACGACGGATGACGCGCGGATACTGCTCTGGCGCCACGACCAGGATGCAACGGCGATCTTCGCCTTCCGCGGTCTCGCCGAGACGCGCGACCATTCCGACATTCCGATCATCGAGCTGGCCAGCCTGGCGCAGCTCTATCTGTCGGAAGGGGCCGATCGAGAGGAGGCCGTGCGACGGATGGCGCAGGAGCTGGACCTCGGCCGCCTTCGCGCCGCCACGCGAGAGCGCCTGGAACGCGCGGTCGACCAGGCCGAGAAGGCGGCGTCCGCCTGAGGGCGACGCCCGATCAGCCTTTGCGCGAACCAAGACCAATGGCGCGGTCGAGCGCCAGCTGACCGCCGCCATAGACGGCGAGCGTCAGCGCCATCGCCGCCCAGGGCAGATGGAAATTGGCCCATCCCTCGGGCACGGTCAGCTGGATCACCGCCGTCATCAGCAGGATGCCGAGGGCCGCGAAGCGGGTACCCAGGCCGAGCACCAGCAGGATCGGCAACACGATCTCGCCGATGCCGGACAACGTCGCCATCAGGATCGGCGCCGGATAGGGGTACTCGTTGCCGAAGATGTGCAGGCTGAACTCCTGCGTGAACAGATAGCGCGCGCCATTCGACAGCGTCAGGAAGCCATCCCATTTCGTCAGCCCCGACTTGAAGAACGGCACCGCCAGCGCGAAGCGCAGCGCCAGCAGCGGCAGCGCCTCGGGGATCGCGGCGACGATCGCCTCGATGCGCTGCACGATGCGCCAGGGCGAGAGCCCGGGGTGCGTCGACGTGTGATCGATGCCGGTCATGTCGGATCTCCTTGCGAGGGGCTGCCGGCAAAGGCGCCGAGCGAAGCCAGGCCCAGAAGCGCGTGGCCGAAATCGAAGTCGGGGTGCCGCGCGAAAGCGATCGCCGCCGCCTCGCCGAGCGCCTCGCCCCGGAATACCGCATCGGCGAAGACGCCATCGGCCGTCGGCACGACATGCACGCGGACATCGAAGACCGGCCGGGTCACCAGCACGCACTCCGGAGCCATCGCCGCCACGGAGCCGACGGCCTCGGCCTGATGCGCCTGCCAGATCGTGCCGATGGCGAAGTCAGATCGCGCCAGGGCGGCTGCCGGGTGGGGTGACAGCCGGACAAGGGGCAGTCGTTCCGGCGCAATCGCCAGCAGCCGCTCCGCCGGAAGCGGCGTGGCATCGGCGGCGTGATAGGCGCGGGTCCAGACAGCCTCGAGCCGGGCCGTGTCGGCGAGATAGGGCAGAGCGGCGGCCGGGGCAAAACCGGCTATGAAATCCGGGAACGTGTCGCCATAGGCAAAGATCAGCGGCGATTGCGGCAGCGATGTCGTGAGGAAGGCGCGCGCCATGCCGTTGAAGAACGCGTCGCCGACCAGCCGCCGCACCACCGGAAATCGCTCGCCAAGCGCCCGCGACAGGCCGGCGACGACATTGTTGCGATAGATGGAAAAGCGGGTCGCGTCGGGCTCGCCCCGGGCGCAGGTCACGCCGCCGGGCACCGGCAGGGACGGATCGAGCAAGGCGGCGGCAAAGGCGCTCTGATCCATGATTCATGCCCGCCTTGCGAGGCGCGCATCGCGCCGGGACGTCGCCGCATCCAGCACGGCTTCGGCGCGCGCGGCTTCCGCCAGCAGCACCGGGAAGGCAGGCACGTCATTGTCCCACTCGATCAGCGTCGGCAGCGGACCGGCGCGATCGATGGTGTGGCGGTAGAGCGCCGAGACGTCGTCGCTCACCTTCGAGCCATGCGCATCGATCAGCAGCCGGTCGCCGGCGCCGTCCAGGGTCTCGTCATAGCCGGCAAGATGGATCTCACCGACGCGCTCGACCGGAAAGCGGTCGATATAGGCGAACGGATCGGCGCGGTGGTTGACGGCCGAGACCATGACGTTGTTGACGTCGAGCAGAAGACCGCAGCCGGTCCGGGCCGCGACGCGCTCCAGAAAGTCGACCTCGTCAATCGTGCTGTCCTCGAACAGGATATAGGTCGACGGGTTCTCCAGGAGCATCTGCCGGCCGACCGCCTGCTGCACCTGATCGACATGGTCGGCGACGCGGCGCAACGTTGACCCGGTGTAGGGCAGCGGCAACAGGTCGTTGAGGAAGCCGCTTTCATGCGTCGACCAGGCGAGATGCTCGGAAAAGGACTGCGGCCGATAGCGGTCGATCAGGACGCGCAGCCGCGCCAGATGGGCCGGGTCAAGCGGCCGCTCGGCGCCGATCGAAAGGCCGACGCCATGCAGCGACAGCGGATAGCGGGTGACGATCTCGCCCAGCGCCCGATGCGGTGCGCCGCCATCGCCCATGTAGTTTTCGGCATGAACCTCGAAGAAGCCGACATCCGGCTCGGTATCCAGGATCTCGCCGACATGCTCGGGCTTGAGGCCGAGCCCGGCGCGCGCTGGAAGAAGGTGGGTGGAAGCTGTGGTGGCGTTCATGATGTCGGCCCTGAGCTTTCGAAGCGACGGAGCCCGACGCACCGGGCCCCGTCGCATTGGCGGATGGGAAAGCGACGGAGCGGCCTTCCGTGAGGCCCGCGTCGCGCCTACATCGGCTTGAGCATACCCTTGTGGCCGTTCACCTCCATCGAGGCGCAGGTTCCGGCCGGGACGGCCTTCCAGGCATTGGCCTGATAGTCCTTGGTCGAGGTTCCGGCGCAGGTGGTGCCGGCACCGGCGGCGCAATCATTCTGACCCTTCAGGGCGATGCCGTAGCACTTCTCCATGCCGACCATCTTTTCAGCCGGAAGCGGGGCGGCATAAGCCGCGGTCGCGAAAGCCGAAACGAGCGATCCGGCAAGGGCGAGGGCAAGGGTCTGGCGGTTCATGACGTTCTCCTGTGAAGGTTGGGAGGAGCGCTTTCTGCGCCCCATGCCGTCGACTTCGGGAGGCGGGCATGGTTCGTTACAGGCGCGATCGAACACGGTTTCGTGATGGCGCTTGCCGCCGGTTCCGGGATATTTCGCCAGCGTCGTAACAATGGACGCATAAGGCCGAAGAAGAGGGATGACAGGCTTGACGAGGACGGACGACGCCGAACTCGCGCGGCTTTTCAGGGCGGCCATGGCTGGCGATGAAGGCGCTTATGCCGTCTTTCTCGAACGCGTCGCCCGGCATGTGCGCGGCTTCTGCCGCCGGCGCATCGTTCATGCCGGCGTCGAGCCGGAAGATGTGGTGCAGGAGACGCTGCTGGCGATCCACCTGAAGCGTCACACCTGGCGTCAGGACGAGGCGGTGATGCCGTGGGTCTATGCCATCGCCCGCTTCAAGCTGATCGATGCGTTTCGGCGGCGCGGCCGTCATGTCGAGGTCGATATCGACGATTTCGCCGAGACGCTGGCCGAACCGGAAAAGGAAGCCTCGCTGGCGCGCGATATCGACCGCGCGCTGGGCGGGCTGGCGACGGTGCAGCGCAATGTCGTCGCCTCGATCTCGGTCGAGGGGGCGACGATCGGCGAAACGGCGCATGCGCTGGGCATGACGGAGAGCGCCGTGCGCGTGGCGTTGCATCGCGGCCTGAAGGCGATCGCCCGCCGCTTTGTGCAGGATTGAACGGAACGGACATGGAAACCAACGATCTCATCAAGGCGATCGCCCGCGACGCCGCCGCGCCCCGGCTTTCGCTCGGCCTGTTGCTGCTGGGCGCCTGCGGGCTGGCCAGCGTGATCGCCGCGGTCGTGTTCTCCACGCTGCTCGGCCCACGTCCCGATTTCGCGGAAGCCGCGCATACCACGCGCTTCCTGCTGAAATTCGTCATCACCGCGACGCTGGCCGTGACGGCGTTGTTCCAGGTCGCCGAGCTGGCGCGCCCGAATTCCCGGCCCCGCCGTCGCGGCGCGCTGCTCGCCATTGCGCCGGCGATCCTGCTCGCCGCCATCCTGATGGAGATCGCCACCATTCCCACCGCCGAATGGGGAGCGCGGCTTGTCGGCACCAACAGCCTGATCTGCCTGACCATGATCCCCCTGATCGGGCTGGGTCCCCTCGCCGTGCTGCTGGCCGCGCTGCGCCATGGCGCGACGACGCGGCCGGGCCTGGCCGGCGCTGCCTGCGGCCTGCTCGCCGGCGGGCTCGCGGCGACCTTCTATGCTGCTCATTGCTTCGACGATTCGCCGTTTTTCGTCGCCACCTGGTATTCGCTGGCGATCGCCATCCTGACCCTGGCCGGCGCCGCGGCCGGCCGCCTCGTCCTGCGCTGGTAGCCGACCTGAACGGTTGCAGCGATCGCCAGTGAATGTCGGTCGCGCGGACCAGTCCCGAAATGCCGAGATCGGGTCCTGCCGGATTCCGTCGAGCCGAGCAGGCACGAATAGGCCCCCGCCTCACAAGGCGAGCGGCAAGAACCCAACAATGTTCATGAAGTTAGATGGCGGAGAGGGGGAGATTCGAACTCCCGATACCCTTGCGAGTATGCCGCATTTCGAGTGCGGTGCAATCGACCACTCTGCCACCTCTCCGCGGTGGCGCTGTCTAGCGCGATTGGCCTGATACATGGGCCGGCACGGGATGACAAGCCCCTTCGCCGCCTTTCCCACGGCTTGTGGATGAATGTGGCTGCGAACGGCCCAAGCGCCGCGAGCCGGACCGAGGCAGAAAAGGCCTTCGGCGCGCACGCGGCCTCCTCAGGGAGCGGCAGAGCCTTATCCCGCCTTACGGCAGTGGCGCGCCATGGGGCCGGCGCTTGCCGCCGCCGCTCCCTCTCGGCGCTTCCGCGCCCGCAGGGGCTTGCCGATGCGACGACAGCCAAGCCAACGGTCCCGGTCCGGGCAGGGGAGCCATCGCGGACCTGTCCATCGCCGGGACGCTCCCTGCCTTTCCCCGCTGCTCCCGCCCAATCGCGAAATCTGCGTAGCCGGCGGCGGGCTGCGAGCGGGCGGCCGGGCTTGCTTTTCAGGGCGCCGGAAGGCCGCTTTCGCTTGACAGGCGCGGCTCCGTCCCTATAAGTGCGGGCCGAATGGCGGCGCGGCGTTTTGGCTGCGCCATTTCCATTTCCCGAAACCCTGACTGAAGAAGCGGACCCTTCGAGGTCCCGCTGAACAACGGAAAGAACAATGTTCGCAGTCATCAAGACCGGTGGCAAGCAGTACCAGGTTGCCGCCAACGACCAGATCGAAGTCGAGCTTCTCACCGGCGCGCCCGGCGACATGGTGACCTTCGAGGAGATCCTTCTCGTCGGCGGCGACGCCGGCGTCACCGTCGGTGCGCCGCTGGTGGCCGGTGCCTCGGTCTCGGCCGAGATCATCGAGCAGTTCCGCACGCGCAAGATCCTCGTGTTCAAGAAGCGCCGTCGCCAGAACTCGAAGCGCAGCCGCGGCCATCGCCAGAGCCTGACGCTCGTCCGGATCAACGAGATCCTGACGAACGGCGCCAAGGATTCCGGCAAGAAGGCCGCCAAGGCGAAGACCAAGGCCGCTCCGGCTGCCGACGCCGCCCCGGCCGCGCTCGCAAGCGGCGGGATCGACAGCTCCAACCTCTCGCTGATCTCGGGCATCGGCCCGACCATCGAGAAGAAGCTGCGCGCCGCCGGCGTCACCTCCTGGGAGCAGATCGCTGCCTGGACCGATGCCGACATCGCCAAGTACGATGAGGAACTCGCGCTCCGTGGCCGCGTCGGCCGTGAAGAGTGGGTCCAGCAGGCCTCCGAACTTCTCGCCGGCAAGCCGCCGCGCGCCAAGATCGACCAGGCAGAGCTGAAGTCTGGCGAAGATCGCTGAGCCGCGCTTCCTAGCGCGCCCCTAACCAACGGATCGGGAGTTCGATCATGGCACACAAAAAGGCAGGCGGTTCCTCGCGCAACGGTCGCGATTCCGCGGGTCGCCGTCTCGGCGTCAAGAAGTTCGGCGGCGAAGCCGTCATTTCCGGCAACATTATCCTGCGCCAGCGCGGGACCCAGTGGCATCCGGGCACCGGCGTTGGCCTCGGCAAGGATCACACGATCTTCGCCGTGACGGACGGTTTCGTATCGTTCCGCAAGAAAGCCAATGGCCGTACCTACGTCTCCGTCGCCCCGGCGGCGCTGGAGGCTGCAGAATAACCGGCTCTTCTCAAGGAACGCCGGTGTCGCATCGACCCGGCCGACCGTGACGGCCTGAAGACAGGGGAGATGGGACACCATCTCCCCTTTTCTTTTGGCCCGACCGGGAGGCACCAATGCGGGACCAGGATCTAGAAGGAACGACAGAGGACGAAGAACGGAGCGTCCTGACGGCGCGGCTCGTGCTGCGGCGCCCCAGGACGGAAGATGCGGCAGTCCTCGCCGCGGCCATCGACAATCCGCGCGTCGCGCGGAACCTCGTCAGCGTGCCGCACCCCTATCGCCGCGCCGATGCGGAAACCTGGATCCGGCAGAGCCACTATCCGGCCGCCGGCGGGGCGCAGATCGCCCTGTCGCGGTCGGATGGCAGCCTGCTCGGCGCCAGCTTCCACCGCCCGAGCGAATCCCGCCCGAACGGGCACGACCTGTCCTTCTGGGTCGCGGAGCACCACTGGGGCGAGGGCTTCGGCACCGAGATCGCCCATGCGGCGATCGACCATGCCTTCGGCGCCGGCCGGCTGGAGCGGCTCTGGTGCGTGGTGCGGGTGACCAACGGGCCCGCCCGGCGGGTGGTCGAGAAGTGCGGTTTCCAGTTCCGCGACACCGGCATGGTGCGCTCTCTTTCCGAGCGCGGCTCCGTTCCGGTCGAACATTTCGTGCTCGAGCGCCGGGTCTGGCAGAGCCTGAAGGCCTGGGGCGCCAATTCCTGGGACACCAATTCCCGGGGCGCCACGGCGCCGACGGAATTCGGAACGATGAAGGGTCTCGACACGAGGGCGAGCGATGATGACGTTACGAGCGATGCTGCCTGAGAAGACGATCCGCGCGGCCAATGTGCTGCTGCGGCCGCTCCGGCCCGATGACGGCCCCGCCATCGTGGCCGGCCTCAGCGACTACGAGGTGACGCGCTGGCTGGCGCGCGTCCCCTACCCCTATGATCTCGACGAGGCGCAGCGCTTCCTCGCCTGGGAGCGGGCGCAGCGCCCGGTCAGCGCCGAGCAGGTCTACGCCATCGATCGCGACGGCATGATCGGCCTGATCTCGCTACGCGACGCCGGCCCGGAGCCCGTGCTCGGCTACTGGCTGGCGCAGGCGCACTGGGGCAAGCGCTACATGAGCGAGGCTGTCGCGGCGCTCGTCGACGACACGTTCCGCGACCCGCGCATCCGCGCGATCCAGTCCGGCGTCTTCGAGGGCAACGAGCGCTCGCTCGCCATCCAGAAGCGGCTAGGCTTCGAGATCGTCGGCCGCTCGGTCCAGCATAACCTTGCGCTCGGCCGCGATCTTGCGCATATCGACACAGCCCTGACGCGCGCGCGTCACTACGAGTTGAAAACATGAAATTTCTCGACGAAGCCAAGGTCTACATCCGCTCCGGCGACGGCGGCGCCGGCTGCGTGTCGTTTCGTCGGGAAAAATTCATCGAGTTCGGCGGGCCGGATGGCGGCGATGGCGGCCGGGGCGGCGACGTCTGGGCCGAATGCGTCGACGGCCTCAACACGCTGATCGACTACCGCTACCAGCAGCATTTCAAGGCCAAGGTCGGCGTGCACGGCATGGGCCGCAATCTCGCCGGCGGCAAGGGCGACGACGTCACGCTGAAGCTGCCCGTCGGCACGCAGATCTATGACGAGGACGGCGAGACGCTGATCGCCGACATGACGCATGTCGGCCAGCGCGTGCAGCTGGCCCGGGGCGGCAATGGCGGCTTCGGCAACGCCCATTTCAAGACCTCGACCAACCAGGCGCCGCGCCGCGCCAATCCCGGCCTCGAGGGGCTGGAGCGCTGGATCTGGCTGCGGCTGAAGCTGATCGCCGATGCCGGCCTGGTCGGCCTGCCCAATGCCGGCAAGTCGACCTTCCTGGCCGCCGTCACCGCCGCCAAGCCGAAGATCGCCGATTATCCCTTCACCACTCTGCATCCGAACCTCGGCGTCGTCAGGAGCGACGGCCGCGAATTCGTCCTCGCCGACATTCCCGGCCTTATCGAAGGCGCGCATGAGGGCGTCGGCCTCGGCGTCCGCTTCCTCGGCCATGTCGAGCGCTGCCGCGTGCTGCTGCATCTCGTCGACGGCACACAGGAAGATCCGGCCGAGGCCTATCGCATCGTGCGCGGCGAACTCGACGCCTATGGCGACGTGCTGGCCGAAAAGCGCGAAGTGGTGGCGCTGTCGAAGGCCGACGCCATCCCCGAGGACGAGCTCGAGAAGATCAAGAGGAAGCTCGCCAAGGCCTGCGGACATACGCCGCTCGTGCTTTCCGCCGCGACCCGCGTCGGCGTCGAGGCGGCGCTGCGGGCGATCGGCCGCATCATCGACGAAGGCAAGCTGGAAGACCCGAACATGCATCCGAGCGCCAAGCCCGAACCCTGGCGACCGTGAAGCTCATGAACCCTGGCCGGGCGAGCCTCGTCTCGCCGGCCTCTGTTTCCTGAGCCTTGCAACGGGGCATCGCCCCATCGGATCGAAGAGCACAGACACCATGAGCCTGATCGTGGAACAGACCGCCGACATCGCGGCGAAGCTCAAGCCGGAGAATTTCCGCCGCATCGTCATCAAGATCGGCTCGGCGCTGCTGGTCGACCGCGCCACCGGGCGGCTTCGCGAGGACTGGCTGGCGGCCTTCGTCGACGACGTCGCCCAGCTCGCCGCCGGCGGGCGCGAGATCCTGCTAGTCTCCTCCGGCGCCATCGCGCTCGGGCGCGGCGTGCTCGGCCTGCCCAAGGGCGCGCTGAAGCTGGAGGAAAGCCAGGCTGCCGCCGCCGTCGGCCAGATCGCGCTCGCGCGCGCCTATTCCGAAATGCTCGGCCGCCATGGCCGCACCGCCGGCCAGATCCTGCTGACGCTGGGCGATACCGAGGAGCGCCGCCGCTACCTGAACGCCCGCTCGACCATCGGCACGCTGCTGAAGCTCGGCGCCATTCCCGTGATCAACGAGAACGACACCGTCGCGACCAGCGAGATCCGCTATGGCGACAACGACCGGCTCGCCGCCCGCGTCGCCTCGATGATGGGCGCCGACCTGCTGGTGCTGCTCTCCGACATTGACGGCCTCTACACCGCCCCGCCGCAATCCGATCCGAACGCCGTGTTCATTCCCGTCGTCGAGCGCATCACCGCCGAGATCGAGGCGATGGCCGGCGGCGCCGGCTCGGAATTCTCGCGCGGCGGCATGAAGACCAAGGTCGAGGCGGCGAAGATCGCAACGGTCGCGGGCGCCGCGATGCTGATCGCGCTCGGCAAGCCGCTGAACCCGCTGAAGCGGATCACCGACGGCGCCAAGGCAACCTGGTTCCTGCCGGAACTCAACCCCGTCACCGCGCGGAAAAAATGGATCTCCGGCCATCTGGAGACACGCGGCGTGCTGGTGATCGACGACGGCGCCGTCAAGGCGCTGCGGACCGGCAAGAGCCTGCTGCCGGCCGGCGTGCGCCGGATCGAGGGCCGGTTCCAGCGCGGCGATGCGATCATCGTGCAGGGGCCGAACGGCGAGGAGATCGCCCGCGGTCTCGTCGCCTATGACGCGGCCGACGCGGAACGGATCGCCGGCCGCAACACCAAGGAAATCGAAACGATTCTCGGCTTTGCTGGCCGGGCCGCCATGGTCCATCGCGACGACATGGCGCTTCGCGGCGAATAGGAAGATCCAGATGACCCCGTCCCTCCTCCGCGAAAACGAGACCGAAACGGTCGAAGCCGTGATGCTGGAAATCGGCCGGCGCGCCCGCGCCGCGGCGCGGCGCCTGGCTCTCGCCTCGGCCGACAGCAAGAACGCGGCGCTTTCCGCCATGGCCGCCGCCATCCGCGCGCGCGCCGGCGAGATCCTCGCCGCCAATGCCAAGGACGTCGCGGCGATGCAGACCGAGGGGGCGCTCGCCTCCTTCATCGACCGCCTGACGCTGACGCCTTCCCGCGTTGAGGGCATCGCGGCGGCGATCGAGGAAATCGCCGCCCTGCCCGATCCCGTCGGCACGGTGATCTCCGCCTGGGACCGGCCGAACGGCCTGCATCTCGAGCGCGTGCGCACGCCGCTCGGCGTCATCGGCGTCATCTATGAGAGCCGGCCCAACGTGACGGCCGACGCCGGCGCGCTTTGCCTCAAGGCCGGCAATGCCGTCATCCTGCGCGGCGGCTCGGACTCGTTCCATTCCTCCGCCGCCATCCATGCCGCGCTGGTCGAGGGGCTGGTCGCGGCCGGCCTGCCCGCCGACGCCATCCAGATCGTGCCGACGCGCGACCGCGCCGCCGTCGGCGCCATGCTCTCCGGCCTTGGCGGCGCCATCGACGTGATCGTGCCGCGCGGCGGCAAGAGCCTGGTCGCCCGCGTCCAGAACGAGGCGCGCGTGCCGGTCTTCGCCCATCTCGAGGGCCTGGTGCACATCTACGTGCATGCGGCCGCCGACCTGGAGATGGCGAAGACCATCCTCGTCAACGCCAAGATGCGCCGCACCGGCGTCTGCGGCGCGGCCGAGACGCTGCTGATCGACCGCGCCGTCGTCGACACCCATCTGGTGCCGATCGTCGAGGCGCTGATCGCCGCCGGCTGCGCCATCCGCGGCGACGCCGAGACGACCAGGCGGATTGCCGCCGCGACGGCCGCGACCGAGGAAGACTGGTCGACCGAATATCTCGACGCCATCATCGCCGTGAAGGTGGTCGACGGCCTCGACGCCGCCATCGACCATATCGAGACCTATGGCTCGCACCATACCGACGCGATCATCACCGACGACGCCGAGGCGGCGGCGCGCTTCCTGGCGGAAGTCGATTCCGCCATCGTCGTCCACAACGCCTCGACCCAGTTCGCCGATGGCGGCGAATTCGGTTTCGGCGGCGAGATCGGCATCGCCACCGGCCGCATGCATGCGCGCGGGCCGGTCGGCGTCGAGCAGCTGACCTCGTTCAAGTATCGCGTCAACGGCTCCGGGCAGACGCGGCCGTGAATTCCGCAGGGGGGAGCGGAACGGAGGAAGCGATCGATCCGGCATTGCGCTCGGCCCTGAAGCTGCCTTATGCGGCGCCCGGCCAGCGCATCGGGCTGTTCGGCGGATCCTTCGATCCGCCGCATCAGGGCCACCTGACCGTCAGCCTGATGGCGCTGCGGCGGCTGAAGCTCGACGCGGTCTGGTGGCTGGTGACGCCGGGCAATCCCCTGAAGGGCCACGCGCCCGATCAGCTCGGGCACCGGGTCGCGGCCGCGCGCGCCATGGCGCGGCATCCGAAGATCCACGTCACCGCCATCGAGGCGACGCTGAAATCGCGCTTCACCGCCGACACGCTCGCCATCCTCACCGACCGGCTGCCGGGCGTCGACCTCGTCTGGCTGATGGGCGGCGACAATCTGCGCCAGTTCCACCGCTGGCGCGACTGGCGGCGGATCGCCGGACTGATGCCGATCGCGGTCTATGACCGGCGGGGCAGCACCTTCACCGGGCCGGCCGCGCCGGCGGCGATCGCGCTCCGGCGGCGCCGGCTGCGCGAGGTGGACGCGGCGCAGCTGCCAGTGGCGGAAACGCCGGCCTGGATCTACCTGCACGGGCCCCGCATCGCGCTTTCTTCGACAGAACTGCGCGCCAAACGCATTAAGAGTGCCGCCGCGTCTTGAAAGCGCCACAGCGTCGTGCCTATGTCCTTTTTTGCACGATTTCCATCGCGTGGAGCGCAACTGCTCCTGGCCAGAGAAAAGGCCCATCGCGCCAATGGCGAAAGGACTGACCACTGACGACGGCAATGCAGCCTGAGGACGCTATCCAGCGCGTGCCTCACCGAGTTAGCGTGCGCCGGCAGATTGCGGCGGACGAAGCTCTCAAAGCGATCCTCACCACCCTCGAAGATTCGAAGGCCGAGGATATTGTCTCCATCGACATCGCCGGCAAATCCGCCCTGGCCGACTACATGGTCGTCGCCACCGGGCGGTCGCAGCGCCATGTCAGCGCGATTGCCGAGCATATCGACCGCGACCTCACCGAGGCCGGCGGGCGGATTGCACGTATCGAGGGCGTGCCCCATTGCGACTGGGTGCTGCTCGATGCCGGCGACGTCATCGTCCATATCTTCCGGCCCGAGGTTCGCGCCTTCTACAATCTCGAGAAGATGTGGTCGGCGGACGAGTCGCTATCCGCGCCGGCTCCCTCGCGGGAACAGCCCGGCAGCTAAGGCCGTTCGATGCGCATCCAGATCGCCGCCGTGGGTCGGCTGAAGGCCGGCCCCGACCGCGCGCTGATCGAGCGCTATCTCGACAGGGCCACGCAGGCCGGGCGCAGCCTCGGCCTGACCGTCTCCGTCCGTGAATTCGTCGAAAGCCGGGCCCAGCGCGGCGACGAACGCATGGCGCAGGAAGCGCAGACGCTGCTCGCGGCGCTGCCCGAGGGCGCCATCCTGGTCGCCCTCGACGAGCGCGGCGAGACGCCGTCGAGCGCCGCCTTCGCCAAGCGGGTGGGCGACTGGCGCGACCAGGGCGCGCGCGACCTCGTCTTCGCCATCGGCGGTCCCGACGGCCATGGCGACGCCATCCGCAAGCGCGCCGACCTGAAGCTCGCCTTCGGCGCCATGACCTGGCCGCACCAGATCGTCCGCCTGCTGCTGGCAGAGCAGATCTATCGCGCCATGACGATTCTCTCCGGCCACCCCTACCATCGCGAATAGCCTACCCTATGTTGCCGCGCGAGCCGTCGCGCTTCGGCCGCAATCCCCCGTTACGCTCCGGTACATGGAGGTTGACGAGGTATTAACGCTTCGCTGCCAAATCTCGTCGCTGTTCACCCAGCCATAGCCGTCGGGCGCCTGCACTTGGTTCGCATTCGGGTTTCTCCGCTGCCTCGACAGTTGCCCCTCCTCGTCGGGCGGGCTGCGCTCGCCGCGGCGCTGGTCGCCGGCGCGACGCTGTCCGGCTTCGCGGTCGAGCCGACGACCGAGACGGACACGACCGAGGCAACCCAGACCGCCGCGCCGAGCCAGACCGAGCAGCAGCGCAGTGCGCGCAGGGCCGAGCTCGACGCCATCACGCACGACATCGAGGTCACGGCCGAGCGCCAGGCGGCGCTGCGCGCCGAGATGAGCCAGCTCGACCAGGACCGCGCCACGCTCAACAAGTCGCTGATCGAGACGGGCGAGCGGGCCAAGGGCCTGGAACGACAGATCGACGAGGCCGAGCAGCGCATGGGCGGCCTGCTCGACGAGGAGAAGACCGTCCACGCCTCGCTCAACTCGCGCCGCGCCGTGCTCGCCAATGTGCTGGCCGCGCTGCAGCGCATGGGCCGCAAGCCGCCGCCGGCGATCGTCGTCCGCCCCGAGGATGCGCTCGCCTCGGTGCGCAGCGCCATGCTGCTCGGCTCGGTCGTGCCGGAATTGCGCGTCGAGGCTGAGGCGCTCGCCACCGACCTGCAGCACCTGGTGGCGCTGAAGACGGAACAATCACGCGAGCGCGACCGCATGCGCGCCGACGCCAGCGCGCTCGCCGAAGAGCGGACGCGCATCGAATATCTCGTCGAGGACAAGCGAAAGGCGCGCGACCGCTCCGAGCAGCAGCTTGCCGAGGAGCAGGCGAAATCGGAGGCGCTCGCGAAAAGCGCCACCAGCCTGAAGGGGCTGATCGCCGACCTCGAGGGCCAGATCGCGGCGGCCGCCGACGCGGCCGAAGCCGCCAAGAAGGCCGAGGCCGCCAACCAGGCGGCGATGAATGACGGCCGCGCCCCGCGCAGCCCGGAAAGCCTCGGCTCGGCCGACCGCATCGCCCCTGCCGTGGCCTTCGCCTCGACCAAGGGCCTGCTGCCGCGACCGGCCAACGGCGTGCAGCTGAAGGCGTTCGGCGATGCGGACGGCCTCGGCGGCACCACGCAGGGCCTGTCGATCGCCACGCGCGCCGCGGCGCGGGTCTCCTCTCCGGCCGACGGCTGGGTGGTCTATGCCGGTCCGTTCCGGTCCTACGGACAACTCTTGATCATCAATGCCGGTGGCGGATATCATATCCTGCTGGCAGGGATGGAACGGATCGACGTCGAATTGGGACAGTTCGTTCTCGCAGGGGAACCTGTGGCGCTGATGGGAACACGGTTGCTCGCAAGCGGCAGCACCGTAGGCATTGGCGCAACGCAGCCCGTGCTCTATGTCGAATTTCGAAAAGACGGTAACTCGATCGACCCGGCTCCCTGGTGGGCCCGGTCCAACGACGAAAAGGTTGGCGGATGATACGCAACGTTTCGCTCCTCCTGGCTGGCACCATCATCGGCGCGACGGCCGCGGTGACCCTCCCCCAGGTTCCGAGCCTGATCCCGGGCGTCGCGCATGCCGCCGTCTCGGATACCTACCGGCAGCTCAATCTGTTCGGCGACGTGTTCGAACGCATCCGCTCCGACTATGTCGAGAAGCCGGATGAAAGCGCGCTGATCGAAGCTGCGGTCAACGGCATGCTGACCTCGCTCGATCCCCATTCGAGCTACATGAACCCCAAAGACTTCAAGGACATGCAGGTCCAGACCCGCGGCGAGTTCGGCGGTCTCGGCATCGAAGTGACCATGGAGGACGGCGTCGTCAAGGTCGTGTCGCCGATCGACGACACCCCGGCCGCCAAGGCCGGCATCCTGGCCGGCGACCTGATCATCTCGCTCGACGGCGAGGCGATCCAGAACATGAATCTGAACCAGGCCGTCGACAAGATGCGCGGCGCGGTCAACACGCCGATCACCGTCACGATCCAGCGCAAGGGCGTCGAGAAGCCCTTCGACGTCAAGATCGTGCGCGACGTGATCCGCGTCCAGTCGGTCCGTTCGCGCGCCGAGGGCGACATCGGCTACCTGCGCATCTCCTCCTTCAACGAGCAGACCTTCGACGGCCTGAAGTCGTCGATCGACAAGCTCAAGCAGGAGATCGGCAAGGACAAGATCAAGGGCTACATCCTCGATCTGCGCAACAATCCGGGCGGCCTGCTCGATCAGGCCGAATATGTCAGCGACGCCTTCCTCGAGAAGGGCGAGATCGTTTCGACGCGCGGCCGCCATGCCGACCAGAACATGCGCTACGACGCGCATCCGGGCGACCTGACGGACGGCAAGCCGGTGATCGTGCTGATCAATGGCGGTTCGGCCTCGGCGTCGGAAATCGTCGCCGGCGCCCTGCAGGACCAGAAGCGCGCCACCATCCTCGGCACGCGTTCCTTCGGCAAGGGCTCGGTGCAGACGATCATCCCGCTCGGCTCCAACGGCGCCATCCGCCTGACCACGGCGCGTTACTACACGCCGTCGGGCCGGTCGATCCAGGCCAAGGGCATCGATCCGGACATCCAGGTCGTGCAGGACCTGCCGCCGGAGCTCAAGGACAAGGTGACCGACACCAAGGGCGAAGCGTCGCTCAAAGGCCACCTCACCAACGAGGGCGGCGGCGACGAGGGCACCGGCTCGCAGGCCTATGTCCCGCCGGAGGCGAAGGACGACAAGCAGCTGCAGCAGGCGATCGGCCTCCTCGACGGCAAGCAGGCGAACAGCGCCTTCCCGCCGAATCCGGCCACCGCCGTTCCGAACTGACTTCCAAAAGACGGCGCCTCATCGAGGCGCCGTTTTTCTTTGGGCGTCCGCTCCGGCGTCCCTCGCCGCCAACCGCACGCAGGACCTTGTGGGAGGCCCTGTGCCGATGATCGGCCCGCACGCGCTTCTACCGCTTCCGGAGAGAGAATGCCGTTCAGCGCCGTCCGCCGCCGCCGCGCGGCCTTCTTTTCCCGCCCTGCGACCGCATGTGAACAGAGCGGCGGCTGTCACGCCGATCCGCCGAAGCCGTGCTATCGTCCCGCCCGATCTCCCTCCCCGCACCGCGCGCCGTGAAGGCTGTCATGCGGGCCTCGAATGGTGACCCAGAACATGTCCAGCAAGAAGCTGATCGACCCCACCTCGCTGCCCTACCGCCCCTGCGTCGGCACCGTCGTCTTCAACCGGGAGGGGCTGGTATGGATCGGCGAGCGCTCGCCGAATGCCGAGCTGACGCCGGGAGATCCGATCTGGCAGCTGCCGCAGGGCGGCATCGACAAGGGCGAGGATCCGCTGCCGGCGGCTCGGCGCGAACTGTTCGAGGAGACCAGCATCCGAACAGTGTCGCTGCTCGCCGAAGCAGAGGGCTGGTTCGACTATGACCTCCCGCCGGAGCTGGTCGGCGTGGCGCTAAAGGGCAAGTATCGCGGCCAGCGGCAGAAGTGGTTCGCCTTCCGCTTCGAGGGCGACGAAAGCGAGATCAACGTGCTGGAGCCCGGAGACGGTAGCGCCGAGGCGGAATTCATCTCCTGGCGCTGGGAGCCCATCGAAAACCTGCCCTCGCTGATCGTGCCGTTCAAGCGCAAGGTCTATGAGCAGGTAGTGCAGGCGTTTCGCCACCTGGCGCCCTGATCACGGTTCACGCTGCCGCGGCCGGATGAACAGATAGTAAGGCAGCCGTTCAGTTTTGGTTCAGGCTGTCGGCGCTACAAGCGGGTCATCAACAACGAGGGATGACCCGCCATGAAGAAGATTCTTCTCGCCACGATCGCGCTTTCGATGCACGCCGTGCCGGCTGCCAACGCGCAGTCCTATCGCGCCGACCGCGACCATCGCGGCTCCGGCGGCTACGAGCAGCAGCATGGCAAGCAGGCAAAGAAGCCGCAGCACCGCAAGCATTGGTCGAAGGGCCAGCGCGTCCCGTCGCAGTATCGCGGCGACCGGATCGACTACAAGCGCCACAATCTGAAGGCGCCGCCGCGCGGCTATCAGTGGGTCGAGAATGACGGCCAGTACCTGATGATCGGCATCGCCACCGGCGTCATCGCCGCGATCGCCAACGCCGGCCGCTGAGGCTTCGATCAGGCGATGGCCCCCGCGGCCATCGCCTCCGCGCCGGCCGCCGCCGACTTCCCCATCGGCGCCAACAATGAAAAAGCCCGCCATCGACAGAGGTCGATGGCGGGCTTTTTCATTCTGGACCCGCGGCCGAAGCCGCGGGAGATCAATGGCCGAGCGCTTCGCGGATGTCCTGAAGCTGCTGCAGCTTGGTCTGCGCCACAATGCGCTGGGCGTCGTCGCGCGCATCGGCGACGTCTTCCTCGGCATTGCGGATCTCGAGCGCGAACGCGTCGGGATCGAGGCTTTCGAGCGGGATCGCCTGCTCGGCCAGGATGGTCAGGCCGGCTCCGTTCACGTCGGCAAAGCCGCCGCGAACGAAGAACTTCTGAACACCGCCGCCGACCTGGGTGACGACCACGCAGCCCGGCTTGATGGTCGCCATGAAGGGAGCGTGGTCCTTGAGAACCGTGAACTCGCCGTCAGTACCCGGCACCACGACCGAGACGACCGACTCCGAAAGCAGGAGCCGCTCGGGTGACACGAGTTCGAACGGGAACGGATCTGCCATGTTGGGTTCTTTCTCTCGTCAGACGATCAGGCCGCGGCCGCGAGCTTCTTGGCCTTGGCGATCGCTTCTTCGATCGTGCCGACCATGTAGAAGGCCGCTTCCGGCAGGTGGTCGTAGACGCCGTCGCAGAGGCCCTTGAAGCCCTTGATGGTGTCTTCGATCTTGACCTGGACGCCCGGCGAGCCGGTGAAGGCCTCGGCCACGTCGAAGGGCTGCGACAGGAAGCGCTCGATCTTGCGGGCGCGGGCCACGGTGAGCTTGTCCTCTTCGGAAAGCTCGTCCATGCCCAGGATCGCGATGATGTCCTGGAGGGCCTTGTAGCGCTGCAGGATCTGCTGCACGCGACGGGCGACCGCGTAGTGCTCTTCGCCGACGATCGCCGGCGTGAGCATGCGCGAGGTCGAGTCGAGCGGATCCACGGCCGGGTAGATGCCCTTTTCCGAGATCGCGCGCGACAGAACCGTCGTGGCGTCCAGGTGGGCGAAGGAGGTGGCCGGCGCCGGGTCGGTCAAGTCGTCGGCCGGCACGTAGATGGCCTGCACGGACGTGATCGAGCCCTTGTGCGTGGTGGTGATGCGCTCCTGCAGCTGACCCATGTCGGTCGCCAGCGTGGGCTGGTAGCCCACCGCCGACGGGATGCGGCCGAGCAGAGCCGACACTTCCGAACCCGCCTGGGTGAAGCGGAAGATGTTGTCGACGAAGAACAGCACGTCCTGGCCCTGGTCGCGGAAGTTCTCGGCGACGGTCAGGCCGGTCAGGGCGACGCGGGCGCGGGCGCCCGGCGGCTCGTTCATCTGGCCGAACACGAGGGCGCACTTGGACTTCACGGCCGGATCCGGATTGCGCGGATCGGCGTTCACCTTGGCGTCGATGAACTCGTGGTAGAGGTCGTTGCCCTCGCGGGTACGCTCGCCCACGCCGGCGAACACGGAGTAACCGCCGTGCACCTTCGCGACGTTGTTGATGAGCTCCTGGATCAGAACCGTCTTGCCCACGCCGGCGCCGCCGAACAGGCCGACCTTACCGCCCTTGGAGTAGGGAGCGAGCAGGTCGACGACCTTGATGCCGGTGACGAGGATCTCGGCCGAGGTGGCCTGCTCCGAGTAGGACGGAGCCGGCGCATGGATCGGACGCAGGCCTTCGGCCTCGACCGGGCCGGCCTCGTCGATCGGCTCGCCGATGACGTTCATGATGCGGCCGAGGGTGCCGGCGCCGACCGGAACCTGGATCGGGCCGCCGAGGTCCTTGACCTTCTGGCCGCGGACGAGGCCTTCCGACACGTCCATGGCGATGCAGCGCACGGTGGACTCGCCGAGATGCTGAGCGACTTCCAGCACGAGGCGGTTGCCGTTGTTGTCGGTCTCGAGGGCGTTGAGAATTGCGGGCAGATAGCCTTCGAACTGCACGTCGACGACGGCGCCGATGACCTGGGTGACGCGGCCGGAGCCGGCCTGCTGATTGGTGTTCGCCATGGTGTTCAACCTTCCAAAAATCCGGTCAGAGCGCCTCGGCGCCCGAAATGATCTCGATCAGTTCCTTGGTGATCATCGCCTGGCGCGTCCGGTTGTAGCGGAGCGTGTACTTCTTGATCATCTCGCCTGCGTTGCGCGTGGCGCTGTCCATCGCCGACATCTTGGCGCCCATCTCGGACGCGACGTTCTCGAGGAGAGCACCCAGAATCTGGACCGAAATGTTGCGCGGCAGCAGATCCTCGAGGATCGCCGCTTCGCTCGGCTCATATTCGTAGTTCGACAGGGCCGCGCCGGCTTCTTCGGCCGGGAGCTGCGCCGGGATCACCTGCTGCGCCGTCGGGATCTGCTGGATCACCGAACGGAACTTGGCGAAGAACAGCGTCGCGACGTCGAACTGGCCGTCCTCGTACAGCTTCAACAGCTTGCGGCCGATCGCGTCCGCATTGGCGAAGCCGATCTGCTTGACGGTGCGCAGCTCGACGAGCTCGATGATCTCCGTCTGGAACTGGCGACGAAGGATGTCATAACCCTTCTTGCCGACGCAGAGGATCTTCACCGTCTTGCCTTCACGCTGCAGGCGCAGGGCGTGATCGCGGGCGAGGCGCGAGATCGACGAGTTGAAGGCGCCGCAAAGACCACGCTCGGCCGTGCAGACGACGAGAAGATGCGTCTGGTCGGAACCGGTGCCGGCAAGCAGGCGCGGACCGTCGTCGGTGTTCACGCCGGTCGCCACATTGGCGAGCACGGCGTTCATGCGCTCCGCATAGGGGCGCGCAGCTTCCGCAGCAGCCTGGGCACGACGCAGCTTCGCCGCGGCGACCATCTGCATCGCCTTGGTGATCTTCTGCGTCGCCTTCACCGAGGCGATGCGATTTTTTAGTTCCTTAAGGCTCGGCATGAGCGTCCCTGTCGATCGGTCTGAAGTCCGGGTCGCACGAGGCGACCCGGCTCAGGCCAGGATTCAGGCGAAAGACTTGGCGAAGCTGTCCAGCGCGGCCTTGAGCTGCGCACGGAAGTCGTCGTTCAGCTCGCGCTTGTCGCGGATGCCGTCGAGCAGCGCCTTGTGCTCGCTGCGGAGCGAAGCGAGCAGAGCCGCCTCGAACGCGCCGACCTGGCTGACTTCGATGCGATCGAGGTAGCCGTTCACGCCGGCATAGATCACCGCGACCTGCTCCTCGACCTTCAGCGGCGAGAACTGCGGCTGCTTCAGGAGCTCCGTCAGACGGGCGCCGCGGTTCAGGAGCTTCTGGGTCGTGACGTCGAGGTCGGAGCCGAACTGCGCGAAGGCAGCCATTTCACGATACTGCGACAGCTCGCCCTTGATCGGGCCGGCAACCTGCTTCATCGCCTTGATCTGGGCGGCGGAGCCGACGCGCGACACCGAGAGGCCGACGTTCACGGCCGGGCGGATGCCCTGGTAGAACAGGTCGGTCTCGAGGAAGATCTGGCCGTCGGTGATCGAGATCACGTTGGTCGGGATGTAGGCCGAAACGTCGTTCGCCTGCGTCTCGATGACCGGCAGAGCCGTCAGCGAGCCGTTGCCGTTGTCGTCGTTCAGCTTGGCTGCGCGCTCGAGCAGGCGGGAATGCAGGTAGAACACGTCGCCCGGATAGGCTTCGCGGCCCGGCGGACGGCGGAGCAGCAGCGACATCTGGCGGTAGGCGACGGCCTGCTTCGACAGATCGTCATAAACGATCAGGGCGTGCATGCCGTTGTCGCGGAAGAACTCGCCCATGGCGCAGCCGGAGAACGGCGCCAGGTACTGCATCGGAGCCGGGTCGGAAGCGGTGGCGGCGATGACGATCGAGTATTCGAGCGCGCCGCGCTCCTCGAGCACCTTCACGAACTGCGCGACGGTCGAGCGCTTCTGGCCGATGGCGACATAGACGCAGTAGAGCTTCTTCGACTCGTCGCCCGTGTCGTTGACCGACTTCTGGTTCAGGATGGTGTCGAGCGCGATCGCGGTCTTGCCGGTCTGGCGGTCGCCGATGATCAGCTCGCGCTGGCCGCGGCCAACCGGGATCATCGCGTCGATGGCCTTGAGGCCGGTCTGCATCGGCTCGTGCACCGACTTGCGCGGGATGATGCCCGGCGCCTTGACGTCGACGCGGCGACGCTCGGTGAACTCGATCGGGCCCTTGCCGTCGATCGGATTGCCGAGCGCGTCGACGACGCGGCCGAGCAGACCCTTGCCGACCGGCACGTCCACGATGGCGTTGGTGCGCTTGACCGTGTCGCCTTCGGCGATGTCACGGTCGGAGCCGAAGATCACGACGCCGACATTGTCGGTCTCGAGGTTCAGGGCCATGCCGCGGGTTCCACCGGGGAACTCGACCATCTCGCCAGCCTGGACGTTGTCCAGACCGTAGACGCGGGCAATACCGTCACCGACCGACAGAACCTGTCCGACTTCGGAAACCTGAGCCTCGGAGCCGAAATTCTTGATCTGCTCCTTGAGGATTGCGGAGATTTCAGCGGCGCGGATGTCCATCAGCCGACCTCTTTCATGGCGATCTTGAGTGAATTGAGTTTGGTGCGAAGCGACGTATCGATCATGCGACTGCCGACCTTGACGACCAGGCCGCCGATCAACGCCGGATCGACATTCGGGGAAAGCGTGACGTCCTTGCCGATCTGCGCCTTGAGCGCTTCCTTCAGCGCCGCGGTCTGCGTCTCGGAAAGCGGCTCAGCGCTGGTGACTTCGGCGGTGACTTCGCCGCGATGCTTGGCGAGAAGCTGCCGGAAGGCGGCGATCATGCCGGGAACCGCGAAGAGGCGACGATTGCTCGCCGCGACCTTGACGAAATTGCCGACCAGCCCGCCGATGCCAGCCTTCGTCAGCACGGCCGAGATGGCGCGCAGCTGCTCGTCGGCATCGAAGACCGGGCTCTGCACGAGGCGGACGAGATCGTCGCTCTCGCTCAGCAAAGCGGTGAAACGGGACAGATCGGCATCGACGGCGTCGAGCGCGCCGCTCTCGAGGGCCAGATCAAACAGTGCCGTCGCGTAACGCCCGGCGACCCCTGATACGAGAGTTTTGTCTTCTGCCACCTGATCCTCGCTCTGTGACGCGCCCCCACTTCCGGGTTCGTCCGGATGCTGCACGCAACGCCTTGAACGTATTGAAGATTTTTTCAACGGGTTGAACCCGTCAAAAACGGCATTCCCCGAAGCCGCGCGTTCGTTACCACAGCATCCCGCGACTCGCAACACGGCCCGGGCCTTGAATCTTGCCAAATGCGGCCGCACGCGCGGCCACGGGCCTCAGAGGAAGCTCTGCGGATCGATATCCACCTGCACGCGGAGGCTGCCGCGCACGGCAGGCGCCTCCGCCAGCCAGTCACGCAGGAAGCCCTGCAGGTCGACAGCTCGCGGCGCCTGGACGAGCAGGCGGAAGCGATGGCGACCGCGCAAAACCGCCAAAGGCGCCTCGGACGGGCCGAGCACCATGACCGGCCCGCTCTCCGGCGCGGTGCGGCGCAGCGCCATGGCATAGCCATAGGATGTCGCCCGGTCGGCGGCTGAGACAATGATGCCGGCCAGCCGCCCGAAGGGCGGCAGCACGGCAAGTCGTCGCGCCTCGATCTCGCGCGCATAGAAGGCCTCGCGATCCCCGGAGGCGATCGCCGCGATGACGGGATGCTCCGGCGCGTAGGTCTGCAGCAGCGCCCGGCTTTCGCCGCCGGCGCGGCCGGCGCGGCCGGTCACCTGGGCCAGCAGCTGGAAGGTGCGCTCGGCGGCCCTCGGATCGCCATGTGCAAGGCCGAGATCGGCATCGACGACGCCGACAAGCGCCAGCAGCGGGAAATTATGCCCCTTGGCGACGAGCTGGGTGCCGATGATGATATCGGCCGCGCCGTTGCGGATCGCGTCGAACTCCTCGCGCATCTTCTTGACCCCGCCGAGCAGGTCGCTCGACAGCACGATTCTTCGCGCTTCTGGAAAACGGTTGGCGACCTCCTCTGCGACGCGCTCGACGCCCGGGCCGCAGGCGACGAGGCTGTCCTCGGCGTCGCAGACCGGACACTGGTCCGGCCGATGCTCAGTATGGCCGCAATGATGACAGACGAGCTGGCCGCGAAAACGGTGGTCGACCAGCCAGGTCGAGCAGTTCGGGCACTGGAAGCGGTGGCCGCAGGTCCGGCAGAGCGTCAGCGGCGCATAGCCGCGACGGTTCAGGAACAGCAGCGCCTGGCCCTTGTTGGCGATCGTCTCGCCGATCGCAGCGACCAGCGACGGCGCCAGGAACTGGCCGCGCTCCGGCGCATCGACGCGCAGGTCGATCGGCTGGATCTCCGGCAGCTTCGCCGCCGCGTAGCGCACCGAGAGCACGATGCGCCGATAGCGGCCCTGGTCGGCGTTGACGCGGCTTTCGATCGACGGCGTCGCCGAGGCGAGCACGACCGGGAAGCCGCCGAGATGGCCGCGCACCACCGCCATGTCGCGGGCGTTGTAGATGACGCCCTCTTCCTGCTTGTAGGCGGTGTCGTGCTCCTCGTCGACGACGACGAGGCCAAGCTTGCGGAAAGGCAGGAACAGCGCCGAGCGGGCGCCGACCACCGCCTGCACCTCGCCGGTGGCGACGCCGCGCCAGACCCGCTCGCGCAGCCGCGCCGGCATCTCGGAGTGCCATTCCGCCGGCCGATGGCCGAAGCGGCGGGCGAAGCGATCGAGAAAATCGACGGTAAGCGCGATTTCCGGCAGCAGCACCAGCGCCTGCTTGCCCATCCTGAGCGTTTCCGCCAGCGCCTCGAAATAGACCTCCGTCTTGCCGGAGCCGGTGACGCCGTCGATCAGCGACACCGAGAAGGCCGCCTCGTCGACGCTGGCGCGCAGCAGCGCCGCGGCATCGGCCTGGCCGGGGTCGAAGGTCGGCCGGGCATGATCGGGCTCTGGCGGCAGGGTCAGCGGAGGCGGCGGCAGCATCACCGCCTCCAGCACGCCCTGCTCGACCAGGCCGTTGACGACGCTGGACGAGACGGCAGCGAAGCCGGCGACGGCGCTCTTCGGCATCGGCTCGCCGCCGGCGAGCGCATCGAGCACGCGCTGGCGCGCCGTCGTCACGCGGTCAGGCGCCTTGCCGGCGAGCCGCAGCGCCGGAACGGCGCGCGGCGGTTCCAGCGCGTCCGGCGCCCGCAGCACCATGCGCAGCACCATGCCGCGCTGGCTCAGCGTGTAGTTCGCCACCCAGTCGACGAAACGGCGCAAGCTCGCGTCGAGCGGCGGCGAATCATAGCGGTGCAGGACGGCGCGCAGCCGGTTGTGACCCACGGACGGGTCGACCGGATCGTCCCAGACGGCGCCGATCATCTCGCGCGGGCCGAGCGGCACGCGCACGATATCGCCCGGCGCCAGGTCGAGGCCGGCCGGCACTTTGTAGGTATAGGGCCCGTCCACCGCCAGCGGCAGCAGCACGGACACGGTGCGGCCCAATTCCAATCCAGAATCCCCGGAGCGACGATGCGGTCGACGTTGCCGCCCTCATGCCCCAGATAATAGCGTTCTCACAAACAGGCGAGCCACCATGATCCTCGAACATGCTCTTCTCACCGTGAAACCCGGTCATGCCAGCGCTTTCGAGGAAGCCATGACGAAGGCCGCGCCGCTGATCGCCGCCAGTCCGGGCTTTCTCGGCCTTGAGGTCCGGCCCTCGATCGAGTCACCCGGCACCTATCTGCTCCTGGTGCGCTGGGAGAGCCTCACCGACCACGACCCCGGCTTTCGCGCCTCCGACCGCTACCAGCACTGGAAGGCGCTGCTGCACGACTTCTACGACCCGTTTCCCACGGTGACGCATTTTTCGGAGCCGCTGCCGGTCTAGGGAGACGGCAAGGGAACAGGGCAGGCAAGTCCCTCACCCAATCCTCTCCCCGCCGGGGAGAGGGCTTCTTGGCCGCCCCATCCATCGCCATGGCGCCCACGACCCAACGGGCGCAGGCGAGCCCCCTCTCCCGCTCGCGGGAGAGGGCTGGGGGTGAGGGTCTTGTCTCGCCCTCTGCCCCGCCTTAACCCCCCATAAACCCTGTTGGCAGGTAATGGGGGCATGTCCGCGCCGCCCCTCGTCATCGCCGCCCGCGACACGCTCGAGCAGATCGACGCGTGGGGCGAGCATCTGCGCGGCGAGCGGCGCCTGTCGCCGAAGACGCTCGAAGCCTATTCGCGCGACCTCGACCAGTTCCTGTCCTTCCTGACCGGCCATATCGGCAATCCGCCGGCGCTCGCCGATTTCGCCGCCATCCGGACCGCCGACCTGCGCGGCTTCATGGCGACGCGGCGCGCGTCCGGCGCCGGCGCCCGCACGCTGGCGCGCGGCCTCGCCGGCATCCGCTCCTTCATGGGTTTCCTCGAGCGCGAGGGCCACGCCAACGGCGCCGCCTTCCGCGCCATGCGCGCGCCGCGCCAGCCGAAGACCCTGCCCCGCCCGCTCGCGGCTCCTTCGGCGCTGCGCGTCGTCGAGATGGACGAGCAGTTGGACGAGGAGCCATGGGTGGCGGCGCGCAATGCCGCCGTGCTGGCGCTCTGCTATGGCTCGGGGCTGCGCATCTCGGAAGCGCTGGGCATCCGCCGCGCCGACGCCCCGCTCGACGCTTCCGCGACGCTGCGCGTCACCGGCAAGGGCGGCAAGACGCGGCTGGTGCCGGTGCTGCCGGTCGTCGCCGAGGCGGTGGCGGAATATCTGCGTCTCGCGCCGTCGCAATCGAAGCCGGATGGTCCGCTCTTCCTCGGCGTGCGCGGCGGACCGCTCAAGGCGCGCATCATCCAGCTCGCCATGGCAAAGCTGCGCGGCGCGCTCGGGCTTGCCGACAGCGCCACGCCGCATGCGCTGCGCCATTCCTTCGCGACGCATCTGCTCGCCAATGGCGGCGATCTGCGCGCCATCCAGGAATTGCTCGGCCATGCCAGCCTGTCGACGACGCAGGTCTACACCGCCATCGACACGGAGCGCCTCCTCGCCGTGTTCGAGCAGGCGCATCCGCGCGCCGGCGGTACCCGGTCGGGCTAGAGCCCGGAAAGAACCCTCACCCCACCCTCTCCCGCAAGCGGGCGAGGGCTTTCGGCTGGCAATCTGCATCGATATGGCGCCCTTCCGGCAACCGATACCGGCGAGCCCCCTCTCCCGTCACGGGAGAGGGTTGGGGTGAGGGTCTTAGTCCTCAAATCGCGACGAGTTCGAAAACCGCCTGATCGATGGTGAAGGAGCCATCCGGCTCGATCGCGAAATGCTGGCGCACCTGTTCCGACATCGCCGCCTGCAGGGCGCGGATCGCCGCGACCTGGACCTCCGGCGTCCGCATCCGGCCGACCCAGGCGTCGAAATCGAGTGGCAGGCGGCGGCGTGTCACGCCGGTGACGGCAAAGCCCGCCTCGGACGCGATCGCCACCCATTCGGCGCTCGAATAATCGCGCACATGCGAGGGATCGCGCAGCATCTCGAACGTCTGCAGGAAGGTGTCGGAAACCGGCACTTCCGGCGCGATGATGTCGGAGATCACCACCGTGCCGCCCGTCTTGACGACGCGGCGCGCTTCGCGAATGCCCTGGCGGACATTCTGCCAGTGGTGCGCCGAATAGCGCGACAGCACCAGGTCGAACTCGCCATCGGCGAAGGGCAATTGCTCCGCCGCGCCCTGCCGGGTGGTCAGGTTGGCGAAGCCGCGCTTCGTCGCCTCCGCCGCGACCGCCTCCAGCATGCCGGAAGACAGGTCGTAGGCGACGACCGACGCCAAGACCGGCGCCACGCCATAGGCGACATGGCCGCCGCCGCAGCCGAGATCGATGGCACGGGCGTTTGGCGTGCGCGCCGCGATCTCGACCATCTGCTGGAGATCGGCGCCCTGGGCATGCACCGTGCTGGCCACATAGGCCGAGGCCTGGGAGCCGAATTGCTGCACAACCAGGGCCTCGTGGCTCTGGCGCGCGGCAGCGTTGTCGGTCGTGGATTGGGTCATGGCTGTGTTTCCGCGCGGTCGATCTTGTCGGTGGTGATCATCGACCGTCGGCGCAGGATTTGCCAGTCACCGTAAACCCGTACCAGATCCTGTTTTATCCTGGTATAATGGGTGCCATGATCCCGGAAACCGACCTCGTCCGCCGCCGCGAACTCGGCGAATTCATCCGCGCTCATCGCGAGAGGCTGCAGCCGGCGATGTTCGGGCTCGATCCCGGCACGCGACGGCGCACGCCGGGGCTGCGCCGCGAGGAGCTGGCGCAGCTCTCCGGCGTCAGCGCCACCTGGCTGAGCTGGATCGAGCAGGGGCGGGAAATCTCCGTCTCGGCGACGGCGCTGGGACGGCTGGCGCGGGTGATGCGGCTGACGCCGGCCGAGCGCGCCTATCTCTTCGACCTCGGCGGCCGGCGCGACCCGCAGGCGGGCGAGGACGACGGCGCCGACGCGCTGCCGCCGGGGCTCGCCGCCACGCTCGCCGCCCTGCCGACGCCGGCCTATGTGCTCAACCGGGCCTGGACGGCGCTCGCCTGGAACGAGCCCGCGGCGCATCTCTTCGTCGGCTGGCTCGACGGCGAGGCCGCCAGCGTTTCATGTGAAAACAATCTGCTGCGCTATATCTTCACCGCGCCGGCCGCCCGGCGGATCATCCGCGACTGGGAGACCCGCGCCCGGCGCGTGGCGGCGGAATTCCGCGCCGACTACAGCCGCCACCTGCAGGGGCCGGAACTACGGGCGCTGGTCGAGGAACTGACGCGGGCGAGCCCGTTCTTCGCCGAGGCCTGGGAAGCGCATGCGGTGGTCGACCGCGAGGGTGGCCTGCGCACCTTCGACCATCCGACCGATGGCTTCCTGCGCTACGAGCAGATCACTTTCCTGCTCGCCCGCCACCCCGACATCAAGCTGGTGATGCTGGCGCCGGCCGAAGGCGCAGGCGATCAGGCGGCGACGACGCCGTAGCGGTTCGCGGCCTCGATGGTGAGGCCAGTGCCGACCGATCCGAAGGTGTCGCCGTCGACGACGCGCGCGCCCGGCACTGTGCCTAGGATCGCCGCATGGACATGGGCGAGACGGGTCGAGCCGCCGGTCAGGAACACCGCGTCGATGGCGTCGGCGGTGAGCCCGGCATCGCGCAGGCAATCGCCGATGCGCGCCGCGATCCGATCGGCGAGGCCGCGCGTCCGGTCGACGAGCACCCCGCGATCGACCGTCATCGCCAGGCCGCGTTCGATCCAGTGCAGCAGCACCTCCACCTTCGGCTCGTCGGCGAGCGCGATCTTCGCCGCCTCGATGTCGATGGCGAGCCGGTGGCCGCCATGCTCCTCGACGACGTGAATCAGCCGCTCGATCAGCTCCGGATGCTGCGCCTCGCGCCGGACCTCGTGCAGCTGCTGCATGACGCCGCGCTCGTAGAGGCGGTTGATCGACGACCAGGTGGCGAGGTCGTGGTAGTAGCCGGACGGCACGGGCAGGCCCTCCCGCTTCATGCCGGAACCGAAGCCGAGCAGCGGCATCGCCGTGCCGATCGAGAGGTAATGGTCGAAATCCGTGCCGCCGACGCGGATGCCGTCATTGGCGAGGATGTCGTCGAGGCGGTCGGCCTTCTTCCGGCGGGCCGGGCCGAGCCGGACGATGGAGAAGTCCGACGTGCCGCCGCCGATATCGGCGATCAGCGCGATTTCCTCGTCGCCGACCTGGCGCTCGTAGTCGAGCGCCGCCGCGATCGGCTCGTACTGGAAGGAGATGTGGCGGAAGCCGACTTCCTGCGCGATCGCCTGCAGCGCTTCCTCCGCCTTGCGGTCGCCTTCCGGGTCGCCATCGACGAAATGCACCGGACGGCCGTGCACGACGGCGTCGATCGAAAGGCCCGTCGCGGTCTCGGCCCGGCGCCGGGTGATGGCGACGAACTGCGCGATCACGCTCCGGAAGCTGACTCGGCCGCGGCCGACCTGCGTCGCCTCGTTGATCAGCGAGCTGCCGAGCACCGATTTCAGGCTGCGCATCAGGCGGCCGCTGGTGCCATCGACATAGGCGCGGATGGCGGCGCGGCCGACGGAGGGCGGCAGGCCGTCCGGCGTGAAGAAGATCGCGCTCGGGATGGTGACGCTGTCGCCATCGAGGGCCACCAGTTCCGGGCCCTCGGCCGACGACACGCCGAGCGTGGTGTTGGACGTGCCAAAGTCGAGGCCGCAGGCTGCCATGATCGTAAACTCCGTGAAGGGCCGGTCTGGTTAAGGAAAAGCAGCGACCGGATCAAGGGCTGCGCATGGAAATATCGCCGCATCGCAGCATGGATCTTTCACCGTGAAACCAATGTTGATTTGGCCTCATCCGCTTCCTGTCGGAAGGACGCTGCGTCTGGGTGGCGTCGATTCGCGACGCCGGGGCTATGGGAGACGACGATGCGGGACGTGACTATCGACGAGGCGTTGAACGCCGCCGGGACGGGGGCGTTCCAGCGCCGGCTGTTCCTGATATTCGGCCTCGTCTGGACCGCCGACGCCATGCAGGTGCTGTCGATCGGCTTCACGGCGCCGTCGATCGCCAAGACCTTCGATCTCAGCCTGCCGGCGGCGCTGCAGACCGGCACGCTGTTCTTCGTCGGCATGCTGGTCGGCGCCGCCCTGTTCGGCCGCCTCGCCGACCGCATCGGCCGCCGCAACCTTCTGATCATCACGGTGCTGATGGACGCGCTGTTCGGCCTCGCCTCCGCCTTCGCCTCCGATTTCACCATGCTGCTGATCTTCCGCTTCCTGACCGGCCTCGCCGTCGGCGGCACGCTGCCGGTCGACTACGCCATGATGGCCGAGTTCCTGCCCGCCGACCGGCGCGGCCGCTGGCTGGTCGGCCTCGAGAGCTTCTGGGCCGTCGGCACGGTGATCGTGGCGCTCGCCGCCTGGTATGCCGCCGCGAACGGCATGGCGGATGGCTGGCGCTTCATCTTCGTCATCACGGCGCTGCCGGCGCTGATCGGCCTGGCGCTGCGCTTCTGGGTGCCGGAATCACCATACTACCTGCTGCGGACGGGCAAGGCGACCGAGGCCAAGACCGTGCTCGACCGCGTCGCCACCACCAATGGCAAGCCGGTGCTGGCCGGCAAGCTGGCCGACACCAAGGAGCAGCGCCTGCCGCTCTCGGCCCTGTTCTCCGGTCCCTATGCCCGCCGCTCCTGGCTGATCCTGGCCGCCTGGCTGCTGGTCTCGATCTCCTATTACGGCATCTTCGTCTGGCTGCCGGGCAAGCTGGTCTCGGCCGGCGAGCACTATGGCTTCCTGCGCGGCTACGGCTTCCTGGTGCTGCTGGCGCTGGCGCAGATCCCCGGCTATGCGCTGGCAGCCTTCGGCGTCGAGCGCTGGGGCCGCAAGCCGACCCTGATCGCCTTCCTGCTGCTCTCGGCCGTCGGCTGCTTCCTCTATGCCGTGCTGAGCGACCCGCTCGCGATCGCCGCCGCCATGATGCTGATGAGCTTCGCGCTGCTCGGCACCTGGGGCGCGCTCTACGCCTTCACGCCGGAGCTGTACCCGACCCCGCTGCGCGCCAGCGGCATGGGCCTCGCCGGCGCCATGGCGCGCCTCGGCGGCCTGCTGGCGCCGACCGTGGTCGGCATGGTGGTGACCTATTCCTTCAACGTCGCGCTCGGCCTGTTCGCCGCGATCCTGCTGCTTGGCGCCATCGCCACGGCGGCGATCGACGTCGAGACGAAGGCGCAGCCGCTGACCTGAGGCGGCAAAGAACCCTCACCCGCCCCTCGCCCGCCTGCGGCAGAGGGTTGGGTGAGGGTCTCGCTCTCCGGAAACGAAAAAGCCGGCGCCCCCGAAAGGAGCGCCGGCTTTTTGTTGTCTGCGTCGCCGCCGAACGCCTCGGCGACACTGCGCTTACATGTGGATCGGCTTGGACCAGGCGGCAAGCGCCGCTTCCTTGATCGATTCCGACATGGTCGGGTGCGCGTGCGTCGAACGGCCGAGATCCTCGGCCGAGCCGGCGAACTCCATCAGCACCACCGCCTCGTGAATCATCTCGCCGGCGCCCTTGCCGACGATGTGGGCGCCGAGCAGGCGGTCGGTCGTGGCATCCGAGAGGATCTTGACGAAACCATCGGTCGCCAGCATGGCGCGGGCGCGGCCATTGGCCGAGAACGGGAACTTGCCGACCTTGTAGGCGATACCTGCGGCCTTCAGCTCTTCCTCGGTCTTGCCGACAGTGGCGACTTCCGGGCTGGTGTAGACGACGCCGGGAATGGCGTCGTAGTTCACATGGCCCGCCTGGCCGGCGAGGATCTCGGCGAGCGCGACGCCCTCGTCCTCGGCCTTGTGCGCCAGCATCGGGCCGGCGATGACGTCGCCGATCGCGTAGATGCCGGGAACGTTGGTCTGGTAGTGGCCGTCGACCTTGACGCGCTTGCGCTCGTCGAGGGCAACGCCGACCGCTTCGAGGCCGAGACCCTCGGTGAATGGACGGCGGCCGATCGCTACCAGCACGACGTCCGCTTCCAGCGTCTCGGCAGCCGCCTCGCCCGCCTTGGCCGGTTCGACCGTGACCTTCAGCGTCTTGCCGCTGGTGTCGACGGCGGTGACCTTGGTGCCGAGCTTGAAGGTGAAGCCCTGCTTCTCCAGCATGCGCTGGAACTGCTTGGTGACCTCGCCGTCCATGCCCGGCAGGATGCGGTCGAGGAACTCGACCACGGTCACCTCGGCGCCGAGACGGCGCCAGACCGAACCGAGCTCGAGGCCGATGACGCCGGCGCCGACGACGATCAGCTTCGCCGGCACCTTGTCGAGTTCGAGCGCGCCCGTCGAGGTGACGATGCGCTTCTCGTCGATGGGGACGCCGGGCAGCGGCGCGGAATCGGAGCCGGTGGCGATGACGATCGCCTTCGTCTCCAGCGTCGTGGTCGAGCCGTCTTCCTTGGTGACGACGACCTTGCCGGGCGCGGCGATCGAGCCGGTGCCGATATGGCCGTCGATCTTGTTCTTCTTGAACAGGTAGGCGACGCCGTCGACGTTCGACTTCACGGTTGCGCTCTTGTGGGCCAGCATGCCCGGAAGGTCGAGCTTGGGCTTGGCGACCTTGATGCCGAGCGCATCCAGATGGCCGACTTCCTCGAACATCTCGGAGGCGTGCAGCAGCGCCTTGGAGGGGATGCAGCCGATGTTCAGACAGGTGCCGCCATAGGTGGCCCGCTTCTCGACGACGGCGACCTTCAGCCCGAGCTGGGCTGCCTTGATGGCGCAGACATAGCCACCCGGACCAGAACCGATGACGATGAGATCGTAGGACATGGGGACTCCCGAACGATTTAGGCGTTAGCCAGCGGCGCGTTCAGCGCAAATGCAAATGGCCGGAGGCGTGGCGGAACGCACGAGGCGCCAATCCGCTGCTCCGGCCGGCTTGATGGAAAAACGCGCCCGAACCGGGCGCGCTGTTGTCGGGCCTTCACCCCTGCCACCACAAGGCGACCCGGAACGCTGGCGCGCGCCGGGACCACCGGAGGTTGGGGGACGAAAGCCATGTCGGTTCCGTCCGTTCGATCAGAGATCGAGAACGAGACGCTGCGGGTCCTCGAGGCACTCCTTGACGCGCACCAGGAAGGTCACGGCTTCCTTGCCGTCGACGATGCGGTGATCGTAGGAAAGCGCCAGATACATCATCGGGCGGATCTCGATCTTGCCGCCGACGACCATCGGCCGCTCCTGGATCTTGTGCATGCCGAGGATGCCCGACTGCGGCGCGTTCAGGATCGGCGTCGACATCAGCGAACCGTAGATGCCGCCATTGGTGATCGTGAAGGTGCCGCCCTGCATCTCGTCGATCTTGAGCTGGCCGTCGCGGGCGCGCTTGCCGTAGCTGGCGATCGTCTTCTCGATTCCGGCGAGCGACAGCTGGTCGGCGTCGCGCAGCACCGGCACGACGAGGCCCTTGTCGGTGCCGACGGCGATGCCGATGTTGTAGTAGTTCTTGTAGATCAGGTCGGTTCCGTCGATCTCGGCGTTGACGGCCGGGATTTCCTTCAGCGCCTGGATCACGGCCTTGGTGAAGAAGCTCATGAAGCCGAGCTTCACGCCGTGCTTCTTCTCGAACAGATCCTTGTACTGGCTGCGCAGCGCCATCACGGCGCCCATGTCGACCTCGTTGAAGGTGGTCAGCATGGCGGCGGTATTCTGCGCGTCCTTCAGGCGGCGCGCGATGGTCTGGCGCAGCTTGGTCATGCGGACGCGCTCTTCGCGGGCGGCATCGGCGGCCGGCGACGGGGCGCGGACCTGGACCGGAGCGGCCGGAGCCGGCGCGGTGGCGCCGCCGGCGATCACGCCGAGCAGGTCGCCCTTGGTGACGCGGCCATCCTTGCCCGAACCGGCGACGGCGGAAACGTCGACGCCGCTCTCGGCCGCGAGCTTGGCGACAGCCGGGCCGTTGGCGTCGGCAGCGACCGACTTGGCCGGAGCCGCGGCAGCGGCGGGCGCCGGAGCGGGGGCGGCGGCCTTCGGAGCCTCGGCCTTGGCGGGCGCGGCGGCGGCGCCGGAAGCGGCGATGGTGCCGAGCAGCGCGCCGACGCCGACGGTGTCGCCATCCTTGGCGGCCACGGCCTCGAGCACGCCGGCGGCCGGCGCCGGAACCTCGATGGTGACCTTGTCGGTCTCGAGCTCGACCACCGGCTCATCGGCAGCGACAGCCTCGCCGACCTTCTTGAACCAGCGTCCAATCGTCGCCTCGGTCACGGACTCGCCCAGGGTCGGGACGCGGATTTCGGTTGCCATGGCTTGGTCTCTTACCGTTCGAACTTGGGTGGACGTTCTTGATGAATTGCGGTGCCGGCCGGCGCCCTGAGGGCGCCGGCCGGGATCTTTATCCGAGCGCGTCTTCGAGGAAGGCGTTCAGCTGGGCGAGATGCTTGGACATCAGGCCCGTCGCCGTCGCCGCCGAAGCCGGGCGGCCGGTGTAGCGGGCTCGGGTCGACTTGCCGCCGACCTGGCCGAGCACCCATTCGAGATACGGGTCGACATGCGACCAGGAGCCCATGTTCTTCGGCTCTTCCTGGCACCAGACGACCTCGGCGTTCTTGAAGCGCGACAGCTCCTGGACCAGCGCCTTGAGCGGGAACGGATAGAGCTGTTCGACGCGCAGCAGGTAGACGTCGTTGATGCCGCGCTTCTCGCGCTCCTCGTAGAGGTCGTAATAGACCTTGCCGGTGCAGAGCACGACGCGGCGCATGCGCTCGTCGGCCACCAGCTTGATCGGCTCGTCCTTGAGGAACTCGGCATCGTCCCACAGCAGGCGGTGGAACGACGAATCCGGGCCGAGCTGCGCCAGCGTCGACACGGCGCGCTTGTGGCGCAGCAGCGACTTCGGCGTCATCAGGATCAGCGGCTTGCGGATGTCGCGCTTCAGCTGCCGGCGCAGGATGTGGAAGTAGTTCGCCGGCGTCGTGACGTTGGCGACCTGCATGTTGTCTTCCGCGCACATCTGCAGGAAGCGCTCGAGACGGGCGGAGGAGTGCTCCGGACCCTGGCCCTCATAGCCATGCGGCAGCAGGCAGACGAGGCCCGACATGCGCAGCCACTTGCGCTCGCCCGACGAGATGAACTGGTCGAACACCACCTGGGCGCCGTTGGCGAAGTCGCCGAACTGGGCTTCCCAGAGGGTCAGCGCATTCGGCTCCGACAGCGAATAGCCGTACTCGAAGCCGAGCACCGCCTCTTCCGAGAGCATCGAGTTGATGACCTCGTAGCGCGCCTGGCCCTCGCGGAGATTGTTGAGCGGGATGAAGCGCTCCTCGTTCTCCTGGTCGTAGAGCACCGAATGGCGCTGCGAGAAGGTGCCGCGCTCGCAATCCTGGCCGGACAGGCGGATCGGATGGCCCTCATTGGCGAGCGTCGCGAAGGCGAGCGCCTCGGCGGTCGCCCAGTCGATGCCGTTGCCGCTCTCGATCGCCTTCTTGCGGTTGTCGAGGAAGCGCTGGACGGTGCGGTGGACGTGGAAGTCCGCCGGCACGTCGGTCAGCTTGGCGCCGAGCGCCTTCAGCGTGTCCATCTCGACGCCGGTCTTGCCGCGGCGCGGCTCGTCGTCGGCGGCAGCCGCCTTGAGGCCGGCCCAGGCGCCGTCGAGCCAGTCGGCCTTGTTCGGCTTGTAGGACTGGCCGGCTTCGAACTCGACCTCGAGGCGCGAACGCCAGGCCGCCTTGGCCGCGTCGACTTCTTCCGAAGTCATCAGGCCCTCGGCCACCAGCTTCGAGGAGTAAATCTCGACGATCGACGGATGGCTGCGGATGTTCTTGTACATCAGCGGCTGGGTGAAGCCGGGCTCGTCGCCTTCGTTATGGCCGAAGCGACGGTAGCAGAACATGTCGATGACAACCGGCTTGTGGAACTTCTGCCGGAACTCGATCGCGATCTTGGCGGCGAAGACGACCGCTTCGGGATCGTCGCCGTTCACGTGGAAGATCGGCGCCTCGATCATCTTGGCGACGTCGGACGGATAGGGCGACGAGCGCGAGAAGCGCGGATTCGTCGTGAAGCCGATCTGGTTATTGACGATGAAGTGGATCGAGCCGCCGGTGCGGTGGCCCTTCAGGCCCGACAGGCCGAAGCACTCCGCCACCACGCCCTGGCCGGCGAAGGCCGCGTCGCCATGGATCAGCAGCGGCAGCGTGCCCGTGCGGACATAATCCTTGTGCAGGTCCTGCTTGGCGCGCGACTTGCCGAGCACGACGGGATCGACGATCTCGAGATGCGACGGGTTGGCGGTCAGCGACAGGTGGACCTTGTTGCCGTCGAATTCGCGGTCGGACGAGGCACCGAGATGGTACTTCACGTCGCCCGAGCCCTCGACATCGTCGGGCGCGTAGGAACCGCCCTTGAACTCGTGGAACAGCGCGCGGTGCGGCTTGGCCATCACCTGCGTCAGCACGTTCAGGCGGCCGCGATGCGCCATGCCGACGACGATCTCGTGCACGCCGAGATTGCCGCCGCGCTTGATGATCTGCTCGAGCGCCGGGATCAGGCCTTCGGCGCCGTCGAGGCCGAAGCGCTTGGTGCCGGTATACTTGACGTCGAGGAACTTCTCGAAGCCCTCGGACTCGATCAGCTTGTTCAGGATCGCCTTCTTGCCTTCCGGCGTGAAGGTGATCGCCTTGTCCGGGCCCTCGATGCGCTCCTGGATCCAGGCCTTCTCGGCCGGATCGGAAATGTGCATGAACTCGACGCCGAGCGTCGAGCAATAGGTGCGCTTCAGGATCTCCAGCATCTCGGGGATGGTGGCGAATTCGAGCCCGAGCACGTTGTCGATGAAGATCTTGCGGCTGTAGTCGGCCTCGGTGAAGCCGTAGGTCGAGGGATGCAGCTCCTCGTGATCGCCGACGGTGACGAGATGCAGCGGATCGAGATCGGCATGCAGATGGCCGCGCATGCGATAGGCGCGGATCATCATGATGGCGCGGACGCTGTCGCGCGCCGCCTGCTGGATCGCCGCTTCCGAAAGAGCCGCGCCGGCCGGCGCGGTGCCAGGCGTCGCCGCGGCTTGGGCCGCCTTCGCCTTCAGCTTGTCGGTGACGACCTTCTCGACCTGGCCCCAATTGCCGTCGAGGGCCGAGACGAGCTCGCCATTGGCATGCAGCGGCCAGTCGGGCCGCTTCCAGGTCGCGCCGCGCGCTTCCGCCACCACGGCCTTCGGATCATCCTTCAGCGCCGAGAAGAACGTCTGCCACTCCGGATCGACCGAAGCGGGATCGTTCTGATAGCGCGCATAGAGATCCTCGATATAGGTGGCGTTGCCACCATAGAGGAACGAAGAGGTCGCAAAGGCCGCGTTGGCTTGCTCGCGTGACATGTGCTGGTTGAGGAGCGCCACGCCCCTCTCTCCTTGATCGCGCGGCCACGCGCCGCGCTCTTGCTGAAAAACCGACATTCCGGCAGTCGGAATGTCGGTCTTGCCTCTTAGCCCTTCAAGACCTCAACCAAGGTCTTTCCAAGGCGCGCCGGCGACGGCGACACCCGGATACCCGCGGCCTCCATCGCCGCGATCTTGTCTTCCGCGCCGCCCTTGCCGCCGGAGATGATCGCACCGGCATGGCCCATGCGACGACCCGGAGGCGCGGTGCGGCCGGCGATGAAGCCGACCATCGGCTTCTTGCGGCCGCGCTTGGCCTCGTCGGCCAGGAACTGCGCTGCGTCTTCCTCGGCGGAACCGCCGATTTCGCCGATCATGACGATCGACGTGGTCTCATCATCGGCGAGGAACATTTCCAAAACGTCGATGAACTCGGTGCCCTTGACCGGATCGCCGCCGATGCCGACCGCCGTGGTCTGGCCGAGGCCTTCCTGGGTGGTCTGGAACACGGCCTCATAGGTGAGCGTGCCCGAGCGCGAGACGATGCCGACCGAGCCCTTCTTGAAGATGTTGGCCGGCATGATGCCGATCTTCGAAGCGTCGGCGGTGACGATGCCGGGGCAGTTCGGGCCGATCAGGCGCGACTTGGAACCCGACAGCGAACGCTTGACGCGCACCATGTCGAGCACCGGGATGCCCTCGGTGATGCAGACGATCAGCGGGATCTCCGCGTCGATCGCCTCGCAGATCGCGTCGGCGGCGCCCGGCGGCGGCACGTAGATCACGGAGGCGTCGGCGCCGGTGGCGTCCTTCGCCTCGGCCACGGTGTCGAACACCGGCAGGCCGAGATGGGTCTGGCCGCCCTTGCCCGGCGACGTGCCGCCGACCAGCTTGGTGCCGTAGGCCAGCGCCTGCTCGGAGTGGAACGTGCCGTTCTTGCCGGTGAAGCCCTGGGTGATGAGCTTGGTGTTCTTGTCGATCAGGATGGACATCAGGCGGCTTCCTTCACGGCCTTGACGATCTTCTGGGCAGCGTCGTCGAGGTCGTCCGCCGGGATCACGTTCAGGCCGCTCTCGCGGATGATCTGCTTGCCGAGCTCGACATTGGTGCCCTCGAGGCGCACGACGAGCGGAACCTGGAGGCCGACCGCCTTCACCGCGGCGATGACGCCGCGCGCGATGACGTCGCACTTCATGATGCCGCCGAAGATGTTGACGAGGATGCCCTTCACCTTCGGATCAGAGGTGATGATCTTGAACGCCGCCGTCACCTTCTCTTCGGAAGCGCCGCCGCCGACGTCGAGGAAGTTGGCCGGGCTCTCGCCGTAGAGCTGGATGATGTCCAGCGTCGCCATGGCGAGGCCGGCGCCGTTGACCATGCAGCCGATCGAGCCGTCGAGCGCGATATAGGCGAGGTCATACTTCGACGCCTCGATCTCCTTGGCGTCTTCCTCGGTCTCGTCGCGCAGCGCGACGACGTCGGGATGACGGTAGAGCGAGTTGGAGTCGAACGACACCTTGGCGTCGAGCACCTTGAGGTTGCCGTCCTTGGTGACGATCAGCGGGTTGACCTCGAGCATCGCCATGTCCTTGGCGACGAAGGCCGCATAGAGCTTGGCGACGACGTCGTTCGCCTGCTTGGCGAGCGCGCCGCTGAGGCCGAGCGCCTTGGCGACGGTCAGGCCGTGATGCGGCATGATGCCGGTCGCCGGATCGACGGAGAAGGTCTTGATCTTCTCGGGCGTCGAATGGGCGACTTCCTCGATGTCCATGCCGCCTTCGGTCGAAACGACGAAGGCGACGCGCGAGGTCTCGCGGTCGACGAGCAGCGAGAGGTAGAACTCCTTCTCGATATCAGAGCCGTCCTCGATGTAGAGGCGGTTGACCTGCTTGCCGGCCGGGCCGGTCTGGATGGTCACCAGCGTGTTGCCGAGCATCTGGCCCGCGAAGGCCTTGACCTCGTCGATCGACTTGGCGAGGCGGACGCCGCCCTTCTCGCCAGCCGCGGCTTCCTTGAACTTGCCCTTGCCGCGACCGCCGGCATGGATCTGCGACTTGACGACCCAGAGCGGGCCGCCGAGTTCCTTGGCGGCTGCCTCGGCTTCCTCGGGAGTGAAGATGGCGATGCCGCGCGATACGGGGGCGCCGAATTCCTTCAGCACCGCCTTCGCCTGATACTCATGAATATTCATCGATGACGTTCCGCCTTTTGGGGCTGTTGTCTCTGGTGCGGGCTCGGGCGATCAGGCGCCGAGAGCCGGGGCAATCTTCACGCAGGCCTCGACCAGACCCTCGACCGAGGCGACCGACTTGTCGAGCATGGCCTGCTCGGACTTGTTCAGCTCGATCTCGATGATCCGCTCGACGCCGTTGGCGCCGATGACGATCGGCACGCCGATGTAGCGACCCTTGATGCCGTACTGGCCGTCGAGCAGGGCTGCAGCCGGCAGGACACGCTTCTTGTCCTTGAGGTAGCTCTCGGCCATGACGATCGCCGAAGCGGCGGGCGCGTAGAAGGCAGAGCCGGTCTTGAGCAGGTTCACGACCTCGGCGCCGCCGTCGCGCGTGCGCTGGACGATCTCTTCCAGGCGATCCTTCTCGATCCAGCCGAGCTTGACCAGGTCGGTGAGCGGGATGCCGGCAACGGTCGAATAGCGGGTCAGCGGCACCATGGTGTCGCCATGGCCGCCGAGCACGAAGGCCGTCACGTCCTCGACGGAGACCTTGAACTCTTCGGCCAGGAAATAACGGAAGCGGGCCGAGTCGAGCACGCCGGCCATGCCAACCACCTTGTTCGCCGGCAGGCCGGAGAACTTCTGCAGCGCCCACACCATCGCGTCGAGCGGGTTGGTGATGCAGATGACGAAGGCGTTCGGGGCGTACTTCTTCAGGCCGGCGCCGACCTGCTCCATGACCTGGAGATTGATGCCGAGAAGATCGTCGCGGCTCATGCCCGGCTTGCGCGGCACGCCTGCGGTGACGATGACGACGTCGGCGTCCTGGATGGCAGCGTAGGAGGACGCGCCCGAAAGGCTGGCGTCAAAACCCTCCACCGGAGCGGCTTCGGCGATATCGAGTGCTTTGCCCTGGGGAACGCCGTCAGCGATGTCGAAGAGGACGATGTCGCCCAGTTCCTTGATGCCGGCGAGAAGGGCGAGCGTGCCGCCAATCTGACCGGAACCGATCAAAGCAATCTTGGCTCGTGCCATGTGCAGGTCTCCCGATGGAGGTTTACCTAAACGTAATGCGACAGCTTGACTCTGTCGGAACGCGGGTGGTCTAACCCCATTGCGCGCCCGGTGCAAGTCGTCGCAGCACCTGACGTGGCGGCAATCCGCCAATTCGGGCAGCACCTTACGTAAAGGTCATGTCTCTACGATGAAACCCCGATGCGGCTTGGCAAGATATTCTTCCGACCGCATTTCGGTGAGCCGCGACGCCGTGCGCGCGAATTCGAAAGCCTCCAGACCGCTGTCGGCGGTGTAGAGCCGCTCCGGCTCAGCATCGGCCGAGACGACGATCTTGACCGCGCCGTCATAGAGCGCGTCGATCAGCGTGATGAAACGCTTGGCCTCGTTGCGGCGCGCCTCGCCCATCACCGGGATGTGATCGATCAGCACCGTGTGGAAGGCATGAGCGATGGCGAGATAGTCGCTGGCGCCGAGAGGCTTCGCGCAGAGATCGGCGAAGCTGAAACGGGCGACGCCATCGACCGCCTGCGGCACCACCACATCGCGCCCGAGCACCTCGAGCGTGGTCGGCTCGCCCGATGACGTTGACGTCAGGCGGAGCCATGCGGCGTCCATGGCCGCGTCCGAATCGGGGCCGAGCGGGCTCAGATAGACCGGCGCGCGCGAGGTCTTCTCATGCCGGTAATCGGTCCGCGCCGCGAGGCGGACCACCTCCACCCGCTCCTTCAGCAGCTGGATGAAGGGCAGGAACAGGGTGCGATTGAGGCCGCCCGCATAGAGATCGTCCGGCGCGACGTTCGAGGTCGCGACCAGAACGACGCCGCGGGAGAACAGCCGCGTGAACAGGCGGCCGAGGATCATCGCGTCGGCGATGTTGGTGACAGTAAATTCGTCGAAGCAGAGCAGCTGCGTCTCCGCCGCGATCTCGTCGGCGACCGGCGGGATCGGATCCTCGCCGGAGACGGTGCCGGCCTTGATCGCCTCGCGCATCCGGAAGATGCGGGCATGCACGTCGGCCATGAAGTCGTTGAAATGGGCCCGGCGCTTGCGCTGCGGCGCGGCGCGCTCGAAGAACAGGTCCATCAGCATGGTCTTGCCGCGACCGACATCGCCATGGATGTAGAGGCCGCGGATCTCCGGCGTCACCGCCTCGCGCTTGCCGAACAGCCAGCCGAGCGCGCTCGACTTGCGGGCGAGCCGGCGTTCCGCCAGGCGGGCATTGAGGGCGTCGAACCTGGCGACCAGCGCCTGCTGCGCTGGATCTTCCTCGATCTCGCCCGCGGCGAGGCGTTCGCGATAGGCATCCGCGACGCGGGATACGACCGGCAGACCCTGGCTCACCCGAACACCCCTACCCCGTCCTCGACCGAGACCGGGCTGCATCCATCAGCGATAGAACGAAACGGCGCCGCCGCTGTTGAGCTGGCCGTTGAACTGCGTCTTGCCGGACGAGGTGAGGCTCGCCACCGAAACGCCGTTGGCTCCTGCCAGCACGACCTGCGAGCCGTTCAGGCTCCAGGCCGAGATCGACTTCAGCGTCGCCGACTGGCAGCCCCGCGTCGAGGCGCGATAGCCGCCGGTCCAGCTGGTCAGCGTCATGAACAGCTGGCAGCTCTCGCCGCCCGACTGCAGGGTCCAGCCGCCGAGCAGGTCGGTGCGGCCGATCTCGGCGCCGGAGGCGGTCGAGACGGGCGGCGGCGTCGACGGGGTGGATTCGATCGGCGTCGCGCCCGGCAGCGTGCCCTGCTCGGCGATCGGCGCGGCGGTCTGGGCGTTCGGATCCATCGGCGGCGGCGGCAGCGTGTTGCGGGTCACCGGCGCCGAGGCGACCGGCGGCAGCGTGTCGCTTTCGACCGGCTTGGCCGAACGCTCCATCGGCCCCAGGCCGATGGCCCCGAACGAGCCGCAGCCGCTCAAGGCGGCCGCCATCAGGGCGACCAGGCCGATCGGCGCGAGACGTCGGGACATAAGCTTCTCCATCATCGAAATCCTCGGTGCCGCATCAGCATACGCACACAATCGAGCCGCTTTGAGGCAGGCGGAAAAACACCATTCCGCACGCCAAACCGCATCGGCGGCCGCACCAAAGGCACGGACCGGTCGATCTGGACGGGAGGAAAATGACGGGAGATCACTCGATATTCCGCAGCCTATCTTACTTGGCGCAATACGGCATATCGCCGGGCGCGACAAGTCTCGTTAACACCCCGTTAACGAAGAAAGCGCGACGTGTTGCGATTGCGCCTATTCCGGCCGGTGACAGACGGCCTCGATGTTGTGGCCGTCCGGATCGAGAACGAAGGCGCCGTAGTAATTGGCGTGGTAGTGCGGCCGGATGCCGGGCCCGCCATTGTCGGTGCCGCCCGCCGCCATCGCCGCCGCATAGAACGCGTCGACGGCCGCCCGGCTCGCCGCGACGAGCGCGATATGGACATGCGGCTCGGTGGGGGCGCCGCCGCTCAGCCAGATCTCCGGCTTGCCGGCAGCGCCATAGCCGACGACGTCGCCATAGCCGGTGAGCTCGCCCGGCACCCGCATCTGCTCGCTGACGCCGAGCGGCGCGAAGGCCGCCTCGTAGAAGGCAATGGCGCGATCGAGGTCGCTGACCGTGATGCCGATGTGATCCAGAACGCCCATGCTGCCCCCTATGCTGCCCCCGCATGCTCCCAGCCGCCACGGCGGTCCGCCATGTCATAAGCCTGTCGCGCGACGACCGTAGCGCTTCTTCCGTCCCTCACTCCAGGAGAATTGCACGTGAAGAAGACCCTCGCCGCCGCGGCGTTCGCCCTCGCCTCCCTGACCGCCCTACCGGCCCTCGCCGACAACGTCCTGTCGTTCAAGCAGTCGGACAAGGCCCCGGACGAGATCAACACGGTCATCGAGATCCCGGCCGGCAGCTTCACCAAGTACGAGACCGACGTCGACACCGGCTTCATCGTCGTCGACCGCTTCCAGTCGATGCCGGTCGTCTATCCCGCCAATTACGGCTCGATCACCCGCACCAGCGCCGAGGACGGCGATCCGCTCGACGTCATCGTCTATACCCGCGCGCCGCTGCATCCGGGCGTCATCATCAAGGTCCGCCCGATCGGCGTGCTGAAGATGATCGACGGCGGCGACATCGACGACAAGATCGTCGCGGTTCCCGTCTCCAAGGTCGACCCGACCTATGACGGTATCCAGACCCTCGCCGACCTGCCGAAGATCGAGCAGGAGCGGCTGACGTCGTTCTTCCGCGTCTACAAGCAGCTGCCGGAAGGCAGCAAGGTCATCGAACTCAAGGGCTTCGACAGCCCGGAAGCGGCGAAGGGCCTGATCCGCGCCGCGATGGAGCGCTACGGCAAGTAAGCCGTCGGCTCGCGGTCGTCCGCACCCGCGAAAACGGAGCGGCGGTCGCATGGCCGCCGCCCCGCTACGCTCGAACGGTAGCCGCCGGACCGCGCAGAGCCGCGCCGCCCGGCGGAAATTCAGTGCGTCGTCGACTCGATCTCGAGCGACAGGCCGAGTTCGGCCGCCTTCTGGCGGATCTGCTCCTCGGGCCGGTGCATCGCCGTCGCGATCAGCTCGGCCGGAACATGTTCCACGGCGAGCTCGCGCAGCCGATCGATCGCCTCGATCGTCCAGGTGGCTTCGAGATCCTGCTTGATGGTCATGGTCGTCTCCTTCCGAAAACGCGATCGGTCCGGGGAAACGAAAACGGCGCGGAAGGGTTCCGCGCCGTCGTGCTGAAAGAAAGGGCAGCGCCGGTCAGACGCGGCGCTCGACCATCATCTTCTTGATCTCGGCGATCGCCTTGGCCGGGTTCAGGCCCTTCGGGCAGGTCTGCGCGCAGTTCATGATGGTGTGGCAGCGATAGAGGCGGAAGGGATCTTCCAGATTGTCGAGCCGCTCGCCGGTCGCCTCGTCGCGGCTGTCGATCAGCCAGCGATAGGCCTGCAGCAGCACGGCCGGGCCGAGATAGCGGTCGCCGTTCCACCAGTAGCTCGGGCAGGAGGTCGAGCAGCAGGCGCAGAGAATGCACTCGTAGAGGCCGTCGAGCTTCTCGCGGTCGGCATGGCTCTGCAGCCATTCCTTCTGCGGCTCCGGCGTCGCCGTCTTCAGCCAGGGCTCGATCGAGCGGTGCTGGGCGTAGAAATTGGTCAGGTCGGGGACGAGGTCCTTGACCACTTCCATGTGCGGCAGCGGGTAGATCGCGACCGGGCCCTTCACCTCGTCGATGCCCTTGGTGCAGGCGAGCGTGTTCGAGCCGTCGATGTTCATCGCGCAGGAACCGCAGATGCCTTCGCGGCAGGAGCGGCGGAAGGTCAGCGTCGGGTCGATCTCGTTCTTGATCTTGATGAGCGCGTCGAGAACCATCGGGCCGCAATCGTCGAGATCGACGAAGTAGGTGTCGACATGCGGGTTCTTGCCGTCGTCCGGGCTCCAGCGATAGACGCGGAACTCGCGCACATTGTTGGCGCCGGCCGGGCGGTCCCAGACCTTGCCTTCAGTCAGCTTCGAGTTCTTCGGAAGGGTCAGCTGGACCATAGTGAGCGTCCTCGGGCGTAAGATTCGTTCAGCGGCGGTCCTTGCGGACCATGAGTTTCAAACCGGACCAGGTGGCGTCGATCGCCGCGACCTTGATGTCGACGAGATCGAGGCGGAGCGCGGCGTCGCGCACGACATCCTCGGTCACGTCGGTCGCGACCTTCGACGCCTTCTTCGGCCACGACACCCAGATCATGCCGTCGCGCCGGATGGCGTCCTGCAGCCGCGACAGGCCGGTCTCGACCTCGGCGCGGCTCTTCGTAAAGGCGTGGACCGCGTCGAGCGCGCGATCCGGACCGAGCGGCGCCGCCCAGCCTTCCGTGCGCACGACCTGGCCGAAGGCGACGCTGTCGGCCAGCGCCTCCAGCTCCGTCGGCAGCGCGACGAAGGCCACGTCCATGCCGGCCCTAAAGCCGAGCTTTTCGGGAAGCGTGCGCCCCGAATAGCCGGCCGAAGGAAGCGTGGCTGCGGCCATCATCCGCCCTTAGTACACGCGAGCCTTCGGCTCGATATAGGCGATGTCGTTCGACATCGTGTAGGTGTGCACCGGCCGGTCGTCGAGCTTCACCGTCTTGTTCTCGGTGTCGATGAAGGCGAGCGAGTGCTTCATCCAGTTCACGTCGTCACGCTCGGAATAATCCTCGCGGGCGTGGGCGCCGCGCGATTCCTTGCGGTTCTGCGCCGAGTCCATGGTGACGACGGCCTGGACGATCAGGTTCTCGAATTCGAGCGTCTCGACCAGGTCCGAGTTCCAGATCAGCGAACGGTCGGTGACCTTGACGTCGTCCGAGTTCTTCCAGACCTGGTGGATCAGCTCGTGGCCCTCGTCGAGCACTTCGCCGGTGCGGAACACGGCGCAGTTCGACTGCATCACCTTCTGCATCTTCAGCCGCATCTCGGCCGTCGAGGTCGAGCCATTGGCGTAGCGCAGGCGGTCGAGGCGGGCGATCGCGTCCTCGCCGGCATTCTTGGCCAGTTCCTTCTGCGCCTGGTTCGGCTGCACGGTCTCGACGCAACGCAGCGCCGCGGCGCGGCCGAACACGACGAGGTCGGTCAGCGAGTTGGAACCGAGGCGGTTGGCGCCGTGCACCGAGACGCAGGCGGCCTCGCCGACGGCCATCAGGCCCGGCACGACCTGGTCCGGATCGCCGCCGACCTTGTTCAGCACCTCGCCGTGATAGTTCGTCGGGATGCCGCCCATGTTGTAGTGGACGGTCGGCAGGACCGGGATCGGCTCCTTGGTCAGGTCGACGCCGGCGAAGATCTTGGCGCTCTCGGAAATGCCGGGCAGCCGCTCATGCAAGAGCGCCGGATCGAGATGGTCGAGATGCAGGTGGATGTGGTCCTTCGCCTTGCCGACGCCGCGACCCTCGCGGATCTCCATCGTCATGGCGCGCGAGACGACGTCGCGCGAGGCCAGGTCCTTGGCCGAGGGGGCATAGCGCTCCATGAAGCGCTCGCCTTCCGAATTGGTCAGGTAGCCGCCCTCGCCGCGCGCGCCCTCGGTGATCAGGCAGCCCGCGCCGTAGATACCGGTCGGGTGGAACTGCACGAATTCCATGTCCTGCAGCGGCAGGCCGGCGCGCAGCACCATGCCGCCGCCGTCGCCGGTGCAGGTATGGGCCGAGGTGGCGGAGAAATAGGCGCGGCCATAGCCGCCCGTGGCGAGGATGGTCTTGGCGGCGCGGAAGCGGTGCAGCGTGCCGTCTTCCAGGCAGAGCGCCACGACGCCGCGGCAGGCGCCATCCTCCATGATCAGGTCGATGGCGAAGTATTCGATGAAGAACTCGGCCGAATGGCGCAGCGACTGGCCATAGAGCGTGTGCAGGATGGCGTGGCCGGTGCGGTCGGCGGCGGCGCAGGTGCGCTGGGCGATGCCCTTGCCGAAGTTCGTGGTCATGCCGCCGAAAGGCCGCTGGTAGATCTTGCCCTCTTCGGTGCGCGAGAACGGCACGCCGAAATGCTCGAGCTCATAGACGGCGGCGGGGGCGTTGCGGACGAGATATTCGATCGCGTCCTGATCGCCGAGCCAGTCCGACCCCTTGACGGTGTCGTACATGTGGAAGCGCCAGTCGTCCTCGCCCATGTTGCCGAGCGCCGCAGAGATGCCGCCCTGGGCGGCGACCGTATGCGAGCGGGTCGGGAACACCTTGGTGATGCAGGCGGTCTTCAGGCCGGCCTCGCTGGCGCCGAGCGTGGCGCGGAGGCCCGCGCCGCCGGCGCCGACGACGACGACGTCGAAGGTGTGGTCGACAAACGAATAGGCGCGGCCGTTGACGGACACGCTGGCGTTGGCTTCAGCCATGGCTTCAGCCTCCGAAGCTGATCTTGAGAAGGGCGAGGATGGCCGCCGCGCCGACGGCGACCGAGAAGAAGGTGTTGGCGAGGACGGCGATGATCTTCAGGCCGCCATGCACATAGTCCTCGATGATGGCCTGCATGCCGAGCTTCATGTGCCAGACGCCGGTGCCGATCATCAGGATCATGATCAGCGCGACGAACGGATTGGCGAGCGCCGCGACGACTTCCGGATAGGGCTTGCCGGCGAGGACGATGACCAGGATGACGAAGATCACGGTGAGGATGGCGAGCGCCGCGCCGGTGAGGCGCTGGTGCCAGAAATGATCCGTGCCGTCCTTGGCGGAACCGAGCCCGCGAACGCGGCCGAGCGGTGTACGCATCTTGATGCCCCTCAGCGAATGACCAGCGCCACGATCCAGATCAGGATCGTCAGCGCCACCGAGCCGATGATGTTGGCCCAGGCGAGATTGTCGCGCGCCGGCTTGGTGAAGCCGGCTCCGACGTCCCAGACGAAATGACGAAGACCGCCGAGCAGGTGATGGATCAGCGCCCAGGTGTAGCCGAACAGGACCAGGAGACCGATCCAGGAGCCGAAGACCCAGGAGACCACCGAGAAGGGACCGGGACCGGCCGCCGCCGCGATCACCCACCACGCGAGGAGAAGCGTGCCGAAATACAGGGCGCCGCCGGTGACGCGATGCAGGATCGACATCGTCATCGTGATCGGCCAGCGATAGACTTGAAGGTGCGGGGAGAGCGGTCGGCCCGTCTTCGCCTCGGCATTCGACATTGCGTTCATCCTCAATCGCTTACGTAAACGTAAGCATTTAGGGTAGAGAGATTGGACCGGTTCTAACCCCATTGTGCGACGCGGTCAAAACGGTCTTTTGCATGACGCTGGGTGAGGCGGCGCGCTTTTTTCGGGCGCCGTGCGGCACGATTGCCATCATGCCCCATTTTGGCAATCCTACGGAAGCGTTCTATCGGTCGCCGCGATCGAACCGGCGACCGCCGGGCGGGAAGCCGGCCCGGGCGGCAGCAACCAGGAGAAACCGATGACGCGCCATCTGATTTCTACCGGATCCCCCTTCGAGAAGGCCGCCGGCTATTCCCGCGCCGTGGCCCAGGGCCCCTGGTGTTTCGTCGCCGGCACGACCGGCTACGACTATTCCAGCATGACGATGCCCGACAGCGTCGCCGAGCAGACCGAAAACGCCATGGCGACCATCGCCGCGGCGCTGGAGGAAGCCGGCTTCTCGATGCGCGACGTCGTGCGCGTGCATTATCATGTCACCGACCCATCCTTCGCCGACGCGGTGTTCCTCGTCGTCGGCGCGCATTTCCGCGATATCCGGCCGGCAGCGACGATGACCGTGTGCGGCCTGATTCGCCCGGAGATGAAGGTCGAGATCGAGGTCACGGCCCTGAAGGTCTGATTCCCGGCCGGCCGCTGCCGGGCCGCCTGGCCCGATCCCGGGACGCCGGGACCGGCCTTCGCCTGCCCTCGCGGCCGCGAGACGTGCGGTTCGGCTTGCATCAAGGCTTTCGCGCCGCTATCGCTCGCTCGCAACGACCCCGCCCGCAGACCCGCTCGACAAGAGAACCCGCGACATGACCACCTACAAGCTCCTTCTCCTTCCCGGTGACGGCATCGGCACCGAAATCATGGCCGAAGTGAAGACGGTCATCGACTGGTTCGGCAAACGGGGCGTCGCGTCGTTCGAGAGCGAGCAGGACCTGGCCGGCGGCGCTGCCTATGACGCGCACGGCAAGGCGATCTCCGAAGCGACGATGAAGCTGGCGCAGGAATCCGACGCCGTGATCTTCGGCGCGGTCGGCGGCCCGAAGTGGGACAGCGTCCCCTACGACGTCCGTCCGGAGGCGGCGCTGCTGCGCCTGCGCAAGGATCTGGAGCTGTTCGCCAACCTGCGCCCGGCGATCTGCTACCCCGCGCTCGCCGACGCCTCGTCGCTGAAGCGCGAGCTGGTCGAAGGCCTCGACATCCTGATCGTGCGCGAGCTGACCGGCGGCGTCTATTTCGGTTCGCCGAAGGAGATCGTCACGCTGGAGAACGGCCAGAAGCGCGCCGTCGACACCCAGCTCTACACGACCTCCGAGATCGAGCGCATCGCGCGCGTCGCCTTCGACCTCGCCAAGACCCGTTCGAGCCGCGTCGCCTCGGCCGAGAAGCGCAACGTCATGAAGTCGGGCGTGCTCTGGAACCAGGTCGTCACCAAGGTCGGCAAGGAAGAGTATCCTGACGTCGCGCTCGAGCATGTGCTCGCCGACAATTGCGCCATGCAGCTCGTCCGCCGGCCGAAGCAGTATGACGTCATCGTCTGCGACAACCTGTTCGGCGACATCCTGTCCGACGTCGCGGCGATGCTGACCGGCTCGCTCGGCATGCTGCCGTCGGCCGCCCTCGGCGCCCCCGACGCGGTGACCGGCCGCCGCAAGTCGATGTACGAGCCCGTGCACGGCTCGGCTCCCGACATCGCCGGCAAGGGCATCTCCAACCCGATCGCCATGATCGCGTCCTTCGCGATGGCGCTGCGCTACTCCTTCGGCCTGGTCGAGGAAGCCGACCTGCTCGACCGCGCCATTTCGAGCGTGCTGAGCAAGGGTCTGCGCACCGGCGACATCTATACCGAGGGCACGCAGAAGGTCGGCACCAAGGAGATGGGCGCGGCCATCCTCAAGGAGCTCGACCTCCTTTCGGCCTGAGAATGACGCGTTTCGCGGCTGAATCTTTTTGCCGGGCCCTGACTGGTCAAGGCCCGGTGATCTCTGTATAAGGCCGCATTCAGATTGGATTGCTATGCCCAGCCGGGCGGCGCGCCGCCGGTTCCACGGCATATGACGAAGGAAGAGTAAAATGGCAGTTCCGAAGCGAAAGACGTCGCCGTCGAAGCGCAACATGCGCCGTTCGCACGACGCCCTGGCCCAGCCGACCTACACCGAGGACAAGAACTCGGGCGAGCTGCGCCGTCCGCACCACATCGACCTGAAGACCGGCATGTATCGCGGTCGCCAGATCCTGACGCCGAAGAGCGAAGGCTGATTTCGGGGGCGCGCACGCCGCGCGCCAGGCGGAGTTTTCCGCCCCGGATCGACGTTCAAGGGCCGGCGCCGCGCCGGCCCTTTTCTTTTGCGCGATTTGCTGCTGTTGTCGCCACCGAACGGAGAGACCCCTCGCGGATCCGACGGCGCAATAGATCCGGCTGGTGCCGGGTCCGGCCCGCGATATCGAGACGTCTCGTGCAAAGGAATGCCCGCAGTGGAAAACGAGGTGAACGGCGGCATGGCGATCCATGAATCGCGTCACCAGGGATCCGATCGGACGGCGGCCATTCTCTCGACGATCGGCGAAGTCGTCTATCGCTGGTCGCAGGCCGACGACCGCATCGAATGGAACGGCGACGCCGCCGCCCTGTTCGGCCTCGCCTCGCCCGAATCGGTCGCGACCGGCGCCGCCTTCTCCGAGCTCGTCGAGGAACCGGGCCAGCTCGCGCGCCAGGAAGCTCTGGCCGGCACCGACACCGGCGACGGCGTACCCTATCAGATCGAGTATGCCCTGCGGCCGAAGGGCGCCAGGGGCCCTATCCTCTGGGTCGAGGATACCGGCCGCTGGTATGCCGATGGCGGCCGCGAGGCGGTGCGCGCCGAAGGGGTGCTGCGCGTCATCAACGAGCGCCACGCCCGCGAGCAACGCCTCGCCTTCCTGTCGCGCCATGACGACGTCACCGGCCTCTACAACCGCTCCTACCTGCTCGACCTGCTCGACGAGACGATCACGAGCACGCGAAAGCTCGACACGGCGGCGGCCTTCCTCGTCATCGCCATCGACGATTTCCACCTGATCAACGACGCCTATGGCTATCGCATCGGCGACCGCGTGCTCGCGGCGGTGGCGCGGCGCATACGCGGCCGCCTGCGCGACGGCGACGCCATCGGCCGCTTCTCCGGCCACAAGCTCGGCCTGATCCTGATGAACTGCGACGAGCACGAGATGCCGTTCGCGGCCGAACGGTTCCTCGCCGCCATCCGCGACGACGTCGTCGCCACGCCCGACGGCGCCGCCTCGGTCACCATCTCGATCGGCGGCGTCTCGCTGCCCCGCCACGCGCAGACGCCGGACGAGGCGATCGAGCGCGCGCAGGAGAGCCTCGGCTTCGCGCGCGATACCGGCCGCGGCCGCTTCTTCGCCTATGCCCCCTCGGCCGAGCGGGAGGCCGAGCGCCAGTCCAACATCGCGCTGTCGCAGCAACTGATCGGCGCTCTGTCGGAACAGCGCGTGCGCCTCGCCTTCCAACCCGTGGTCGACATCCACACCCGCAAGGTCGGCTTCCACGAGGCGCTGCTGCGCCTGGCGCATCCCGACGGCACCATCGTCTCGGCCGGCCAGGTCGTACCGCTCGCCGAGCGCCTCGGCCTGTCGCGCCTGTTCGACCTCGCCGTGCTCGACCAGGTGCTGGAGACGCTGATCCGCCATCCCGACGCGCATCTGTCGATGAACGTCTCGCCGGAAACCGCGGCCGGACCTGACTGGCTGGCGAAGTTCGCCCACACGCTCGACCAGCGCCCCGATCTCGGCCAGCGCCTGATCGTCGAGATCACCGAGACGAGCGCCATCCGCAGCCTCGACGACACCGCCTATTTCGTCTCGACGATCCACGATCTCGGCGCCCGCCTCGCCATCGACGATTTCGGCGCCGGCTTCACCTCGTTCCGCAATCTGCGGGAGCTCCGGGTCGACATCGTCAAGATCGACGGCAGCTTCATCGCCACCCTGCCCAGGAGTCGCGACGACCAGATCTTCGTGCGCAGGCTGGTGGAGCTCGCGCATGATCTCGGCATCGAGACCGTGGCGGAATGGGTGCAGGACGAGGAAACGGCGGCGATGCTGGCGGAATGGGGCGTCAGCCGCATCCAGGGCCATCTCTGCGGCGCCGCCAGCCTCGAGCTGCCGTGGAAATGACGCGGTAGCATCCCACACCTGCCGGAAAGCCCCTCACCCAACCCTCCCCCGCAAGCGGGCGAGGGCTTTCGCCTGAGCGGCTCGACGCCCGTGCGAGCACGACGCCCCCCTCTACCGCTTGCGGGAGAGGGTTGAGGTGAGGGTGTCTTTCAGCCGCCCTACCCGGCGAAACGGTTCATGCCCTCGGCGAGTTCGACGTCGAGCCGCGTCACCCCGTCGACGACATGCGTCGCCAGCGTCACCGTGACAGTGCGGTAGACGTTGCTCCATTCCGGGTGATGGTTCATCCGCTCCGCTAGCAGGGCCGAGCGCGTCATGAACGCGAACGCCTCCTGGAAATCGCCGAAGGTGAATACCTTGGTGATGGCGTCGCGGCCCTCGACCGAGGTCCAGCCATCGAGCTTCGCCAGCGCCGCCCGGCGCTCGGCCGGTTCCAGCTTCTCGATCATGGCCGCGTTTCCACCAACTCGGCGAGCGGGTAGGCCTGCTCAACGATGTAGGGACCACCGCCCTTCGACGCCTTCGACGAGAACAGCACGAAGCGTGTCACGTGAAACGCCGCCGAGAGCAGCCCGCCGCGCACGGCGAGATAGGCGGCGACGTCGCGATGCGGGGTGTTGCGCAATCGGGCGAGCGTCACATGCGGCGTGTATTTGCGGCCCTCCGGCGGCAGGCCGATCCGCTGCAGGATCCGCTCGTGCTCGGCCTGCAATTCGCTCAGCGCGCGCGAGGGCGCGATGCGGGCCACGATCGAATGCGGCTTGGCATTGCCGAACGAATCGAGGCTGGAGAACTGCAGGTCGAGCTCGTTCCGCCGCACGCGCGCCAGCGCGTCGGCGACCTCGTCGGCGGTGCGATCGTCGATGTCGCCGATGAAGCGCAGCGTGACGTGGAAGTTCTCCGCGTCGATCCAACGCGCGCCGGGAATGCCGCCGCGCAGGAGCGAGAGCCGTTGGGCAATGTCGGCCGGAATCTCGAGACCGGTGAACAGGCGCGGCATGATCGCCCTCCTCTATCGGTGGGACGGAAGATCAGGTTCGCGGTTTGCCGGGCGGCTGTAAAGCCCTTTCCCCAGGCACCGGCCGCCCGCCTCAGGGGCAGGGATTGCCGCGCCACTGGTGGACGGCATCGATCCGCGCCTCGATTTCAGGCGTGATCGCGACGTCGGCGGCGGCGATGTCGACCTTGAGTTGCTCCATCGTCGTGGCGCCGATGATGTTCGAGGTGACGAAGCAGCGGCTGGTGGCGAAGGCGTTGGCGAGCGTCGCCGGATCCATGCCGAAATCGCGCGCGATCGCCAGATAGGCGTCGATCGCCTCTTCGGCGCCCGGCGTTTCATAGCGGTCGCCACGCTTGAACAGCGTCGTGCGCGCGCCGGCGGGGCGGGCGCCCTTCTGGTACTTGCCGGACAGGTAGCCCTGCGCCAGCGGCGAATAGACCAGGAGCCCCACCTGCTCGCGCATCGCGACCTCGGCGAGGTTCACCTCGAAGGTGCGGTTCAGGAGGTTGTAGGCGTTCTGGATCGAGACGACGCGCGGTCCCTTGCCGGCTTCCGAGGCTGCGACAAATCGCGTCGTGCCCCAGGCGGTCTCGTTCGACAGGCCAACATGGCGGACCTTGCCTTCCTGGACCAGTTCGCCGAGCGCCGCCAGCGTCTCCTCGATCGGCACCTCGTCGGCGGCCGGCTCGGGATGGCGGTAGACGGTCGGATTGGAGCCCCACTGCGTGACGTGGCGGTCGGGCGAATGCAGCTGGTAGAGGTCGATATAGTCCGTCTGCAGTCGCTTCAGGCTCTTCTCGATCGCGTCGCGGATATGGGCGCGAGAAAGAGTCGGCTTGGCGCCGTCGCGGAACCAGGTGAGGCCGTTGCGGCCGACGACCTTGGAGGCGAGGATGACCTTGTCGCGGTTGCCGCGCGCCTTCATCCAGTTGCCGATGATCCGCTCGGTCGAGCCCTGCGTCTCCGGCTTCGGCGGGATCGAATAGAGTTCGGCCGTGTCGAGGAAATTGACGCCCTGCTCGAAGGCATAGTCCATCTGCTCGTGGCCCTCGGCCTCGGTGTTCTGCTGGCCCCAGGTCATGGTGCCGAGGCAGATGGAGGACACGCTGAGATCGGTCCGTCCGAGCGAACGATATTCCATGGCGAAAAGCTCCGAGAATTTTGGGCGCGGCGAGGCCGGAAGCGGATTGGCAGGCGTGCGGAGGCCCGGTCAGCGCCGGGCTTGCGCGACCAGATCCTCCACGGCGGGAAGGATTTTCTCGACGATGACCGCGACACCGGCCGCGTTCGGATGCATTCCGTCGGCCTGCAGCAGGGTCTGTTCGGCCGCGACGCCGTCGAGGAAGAACGGATATAGCATCGCGCCGTGCTTCGCGGCCAGATCCGGATAGAGGCCGTCGAAGCGTTTGGCGTAGTCGGGGCCGAGATTGGGCGCGGCGCGCATGCCGGCGAGCAGGACAGGCAGCTTACGCTCGCCAAGCCGGGTCAGGATGGCGTCGAGCGCCTGCTGCGGCACCGAGGGATCGAGCCCGCGCAGCATGTCGTTGGCGCCGAGCTCGACCAGAACCGCCTGCGCATCCGGCCCGACCGACCAGTCGAGCCGCGCCAGACCGCCGCCTGCCGTATCGCCGGAAACGCCCGCATTGACGACGGCGACGTCCAGGCCCCTGGCGGTCAGCGCCTTCTGCAACTGGTCGGTGAAGCCCTCACCGGGGCCGAGGCCATAGCCGGCGGAGAGGCTGTCGCCCAGCACGACCAGGCGGAGCGGGTCGGCCCTGGCGGCGCCGGCGGAAACGGCGGCCACGGCGAACAGAACGGCCAGCGCCCAATTCTTCATCATGTACAGGTCTTTATCCTCCGAACCGAGCCACCATATTGAGCCGAACGCGCCGCGATCGGCAGGACGCTGGCGTTCGACGGCTTCCGCCGAGCGACGAGCCTGCCCGTCGCACGATATAGGGTTCGCGCGCGTGGTGGATACAGTCCCGAACAGTTCCGATGCCGTCATCCGGCTCTCATCGGTCGAATTGGCGCTCGGCGTCGGGGCCGCCCGGGTCCATATTCTCCGCAATGTTTCGCTGACGATCGACGGCGGCGAAAGTGTCGCACTGGTCGGGCCGTCCGGCTCCGGCAAGTCGACGCTGCTGATGACGATGGCGGGGCTCGAGCGCGTCGACAAGGGCAGCGTGCGCGTCGCCGGCACCGACCTCGCCTCGCTGAACGAGGACGGCCTGGCGCGTTTCCGCGGCCGCAATGTCGGCATCATCTTCCAGTCGTTCCACCTCATCCCCAACATGACGGCGCTGGAGAACGTCGCCGTGCCGCTGGAACTCGCCGGCCGCCGCGACGCGTTTTCGCGCGCCGAGGAAGAACTGAAGCTGGTCGGCCTCGGCCACCGGATGAATCACTATCCTTCCGCCCTCTCCGGCGGCGAGCAGCAGCGCGTGGCGATCGCCCGCGCCCTCGTCGCCGAGCCGGCGATCCTGTTCGCCGACGAGCCGACCGGCAATCTCGACGAGGCGACCGGCCGCGAGATCGCCGACCTCCTGTTCCAGACCTGCGCCGAGCGCGGCACCACGCTGGTGCTGGTCACGCACGACAATGCGCTCGCCGGCCGCTGCGACCGCATGATCCGCATCCATTCCGGCGTAGTCGACCCGCGCCAGGCCAAGGCGAGCCCGCTCAGGAGCGCGGCGGAATGACGGCATCGAACCTGCCACTCCCCTTCCGCTTCGCGCTGCGCGAACTGCGCGGCGGCCTGCGCGGCTTCGTCGTCTTCCTCGCCTGCATCGCGCTCGGCGTCGCCGCGATCGCCGCCGTCGGCTCGGTGTCGCGCGCCATGACCGACGGCCTCGCCCGCGAGGGTCAGGCCATTCTCGGCGGCGACGTCGCCTTCACGCTGGTACAGCGCCAGGCGACGGCAGAGGAGCGCCAGTATCTCGAAAAGCACGGCATGGTCTCGGAGATCGCGACCCTGCGCGGCATGGCCCGGCTCGCCGACGGCTCCGACCAGACGCTGGTCGAGATCAAGGCGGTCGACAGCGCCTATCCGCTCTATGGCACGCTCAAGGCCGGCGAGGCGGTCGACGCCACCGCCGCGCTCAATGCCGGCAGCGCGCTGGCCGATCCCGAGTTGTTCACCCGCCTCGGCGTCAAGATCGGCGATACGGTGCAGGTCGGCGGGGCGAAGCTGACGCTGGCCGGCCAGATCGCCGACGAGCCCGACAAGCTCGCCACCGGCCTCGGCTTCGGGCCGCGGCTGCTGATCTCGAAGCCGACGCTCGAGACCACGGGCCTCGTCCAGCCCGGCAGCCTGGTGCAGTGGAGCTATCGGCTGCGGCTGCCGCACAAGGCGCCCGACAGCGCCGTCGTCGAACTCGTCGAGGCGGCCAACAAGGCGCTGCCGCAGGCCGGCTGGCAGGTGCGCAGCCGCGACGACGCCTCGCCGGGCCTGAAGCGCAACATCTCCCAGTTCGCGCAATATCTGACGCTGGTCGGCCTCGCCGCGCTGATCGTCGGCGGCGTCGGCGTCGCCAATGCCGTCGGCGCCTTCCTGGAGCTGAAGCGGCCGGTGATCGCCACCCTGCGCTCGCTCGGCGCCCCGGCGAGCCTCGTCACCCAGCTCTATCTCGCCCAGATCCTGATGATCGCGTTGCTCGGTGTCGTCATCGGCCTGGCAATAGGCGCGCTGGTGCCGGTGCTGGCGCTCCGCTTCCTGGCCGACGTGCTGCCGGTCGGCGCCCAGACGGGCTTCTATCCGGCCGCGCTCGGCTATGCCGCGCTCTATGGCCTGCTGACGGCGCTCACCTTCGCGCTGGTGCCGCTCGGCCGCGCCGGCGACATCGCGCCGACGGCGCTGTTCCGCGATGCGAGCGCCTTCGGCCGGGTGCGGCCGCGCCTCGTCTTCCTGGCGGCGGCGATCGGCTCGGCCGTCGTCCTCGCCGGGCTCGCCATCCTGCTCGCCTATGACCGCCGCATCGCGCTCTATTTCGTCGTGGGCGTCGCCGCCGCCTTCCTGCTGCTCCGGCTCGTCGCCTGGGCGGTGACGGCGATCGCCCGCCGCGCGCCGCGCGCCAATTCGACCGAATGGCGGCTCGCTGTCGGCAACATCCACCGCCCGGGCGCGCTGACCGGCTCGGTCGTGCTGTCGCTCGGCCTCGGCCTGACCGTTCTGGTGACGATCGCGCTGATCGACGGCAATCTGCACCGCCAGCTGACGCAATCCCTGCCCGACCGCGCGCCGAGCTTCTTCTTCCTCGACGTGCAGAATGCGGAGGCGCCGGCGTTCATGGATTTCCTCCAGAAGGAGATTCCCGAGGCGACGGTCGAAAGCGTGCCGATGCTGCGCGGCCGCATCATCGCGCTCAACCAGACGCCGGCGGAACAGGCGACGCCGACGCCTGAGGTGGCCTGGGTGCTGAAGGGCGACCGCGGCGTCACCTTCTCGGCCACCACGCCGAAGAATTCACGCCTGTCGGCCGGCGAATGGTGGGCGGCCGACTATGCCGGCCCGCCGCTCGTCTCGATGGAGGCGGGCGTGGCGCGCGGGCTCGGGCTGAAGACCGGCGACACCATCACCGTCAACGTGCTCGGCCGCGAGATCACGGCGACCATCGCCAATCTGCGCGAGGTCGAGTGGGAAAGCCTGGCGATCAACTTCGTCATGGTGTTCTCGCCGTCCACTTTCGCCGGAGCGCCCTATTCGGTGCTCGCCACCCTCGCCCATCCCGGCCCCGCCGACCCGGCCGCCGAGGCGAAGCTGATGCGCGACGCCGGCGCGCAGTTTCCCTCCGTGACGGCGATCCGCGTCCGCGAGGCGCTCGACCGCATCTCGTCGATCCTCGACCAGCTGATGCTGGCGATCCGCGTCGCCTCGTCGATCGCGCTCGCCGCCTCGGTGCTGGTGCTGGCAGGCGCGCTCGCCGCCGGCCACCGGCAGCGGCTCTATGATGCGGTGATCCTGAAGACGCTGGGTGCCACGCGCGGCCAGCTGCTGAAGGCGTTCGGGCTGGAATACGGCCTGCTCGGGCTGGCGACGGCGGTCTTCGCCGTGCTCGCCGGCTCGATCGCCGCCTGGGGCGTCGTCGCCGGCGTCATGGGCCAGCCCTTCGCCGTCTTCCCGATGACGGCGCTCGCCGCCGCTTTCGTCGCCGTGGCGCTGACAATCGGCCTCGGCCTCGCCGGAACCTGGCGTCTCCTCGGACAGAAGGCGGCTCCCGTCCTTAGAAACCTGTAGGCGCAGAAGCCATCGTCCAGTACCATTGCGATAGTTGGGCCACGCGAGGTCCCGAATTCGTTCGGCGATCTCTTGCGGGGTGCGATCGGGGTGCCCATATCGCATGTGCACCCGAGGGCTTATCGCCCGGCGGAACCGAAAGGGTTTCTGACGCCGGATGATGGAAACGGGGGTTTCGCGGCGGAAAGTCCGCGGATTTTTTGGTTCGGAGAGGGAGCTCGATGGCAGATTTCGACAATCGCGTCTCACCGTTTGGCGCAGCGCGTGCCGAAACCGGTGTTATCGACCAGGGCCTGCGCAGCCACATGCTGCAGGTTTACAACTACATGGCGATCGGCCTGATGATCACCGGCGCAGCCGCGCTCGGTATCTTCAAGCTGGCCGTCACCAGCGACCCGGCGCAGGCCGTCGGCCAGATGCAGAACGGCCTGATGCTGACCAGCCTCGGCGCCGCGATCTACACCGGCCCGATCATGTGGGTGCTGGTGCTCGCGCCGGTCGCGCTCGTGTTCTGGCTGTCCTTCGGCATCCAGAAGATGTCGACGTCGACCGCCCAGCTCGTGTTCTGGGGCTATGCGGCGCTGATGGGCGTCTCGCTGTCGTCGATCTTCGCTGTCTACACGGCGCAGTCGATCACGCAGGTGTTCTTCATCACCGCCGCCACCTTCGGCGCGATGAGCCTCTATGGCTACACGACGAAGCGCGACCTGACCGGAATGGGCTCGTTCCTGTTCATGGGCCTGATCGGCATCATCATCGCCTCGATCGTCAACATCTTCATCGGATCGTCGGCGCTCGGCTTCGCGATCTCGGTCCTCGGCGTGCTGATCTTCGTGGGCCTCACCGCCTATGACACGCAGAAGATCAAGGAAATGTACTATGTCGGCGACGACGGCACCGTGGCCGGCCGCAAGGCGATCATGGGCGCGCTGACGCTGTACCTCGACTTCATCAACCTGTTCCTGATGCTGCTGCGCCTGTTCGGCGACCGCCGCTAAGGCGGGGCATCCAGCGGATAGCGAGGGCGCGGCCTAGGCCGCGCCCTTTTTTATTGCCGGCGCGCATTTTCGTTGCCAGCGCCCTTGCCGTCGCTATGGTCGCCCCGCTCAATGCGAGACAGCGCCATGCATGCCACGCCGGACCCCATCGAAATCCGCCCCGTCACCCTCGACGACCTCGCCGCCATCACGGCGATCTACGCGCATTCGGTGCTGCACGGCACGGCAAGCTTCGAGCTCGATCCGCCCGACCTCGACGAGATGCGACGGCGCCACGACGCGCTGCTCGCCGGCGGCCATCCCTATCTGGTCGCGACCGAGAGCAACGAGTTGCTCGGCTATGCCTATGCCGGCCCCTATCGCGCCCGGCCTGCCTACCGCCACACGGTCGAGGATTCGATCTATCTGAGCCCGGCCGCGCAGGGGCGCGGCGTCGGCCGCCGCCTGCTCGCGGCGCTGATCGAGGCCGCGACCGAGGCCGGCTTCCGCCAGATGGTCGGCGTCATCGGCGATTCCGGCCACCAGGCGTCGATCCGCCTGCACCGGGCGCTCGGCTTCCGCCTCGTCGGCATGTTCGAGAATGTCGGCTGGAAGCATGGCCGCTGGCTCGACAGCGTGCTGATGCAGCGCGCCCTCGGCGCCGGCAGCGACGCGCCGCCGGGCATCCCTTCTAGTGCCCCCGACCTTCAGATATAGCGAAGGGATATCAGATGAGAGGGAAGGTGCCGTGAAGCGCTTCGCCACTGCGTTAGGGATTATGCTGGCGGGAGCGGGCAACGCCCATGCGTTCTGCTCCGAGCCATACGGCCGTTTTTCCGCTCCGAGTGCACCCGGCAGGTTCGACCGTCCCGATGTGCCCTACTGCCTCTCCAGCTATAAATGGTCAGGGAAGCATGAGTGCGATAGCTGGGAAATCGATAGCTACAAGCGCGAGGTCGAGGAATATATCGAAAAGCTGAACTCGTTTGTCAGCGAGGCCAATGCGTTGTCGCAGCAAGCCAGCCGGTTCGCGCGAGAGGCATATGACTATGCGCGATGCGAGGCCGACGAGATCTCCAATCAGCACCAATAGACCCGCCAAGCCGATCTAGGACGGCTCAGCCCTGAACGAGCTTCAGCTTGGTATCCAGCACCGCCAGCACCTGCCGCAGGTCGTGGCCGCGCTTCATGATGTAGCCGCCCGCCGCGATCACCGCATAGGCGCCCTGGCGGTTCCGGAGCTCCGGATCCTTCACCACCTTGTAGAGCGGCATTTCGGATGAACGGCGGAAGATCGAGAACACCGCCTTGTCGCGCAGATGGTCGATCGCATAATCGCGCCATTCGCCGGCGGCGACCATGCGCCCATAGACGCGCAGGATCTCGTTCAGCTCCAGTCGGTTGAAAGCAATCAGGGGCGCGACCTTCGTCGCTTCCGGCGGTTTCAGCGTGACCAGCGTCGCGCTGCCGCCGGCCGACGCCTTCTCGTCACCTTCGCTCAATGGCGCCTCCTGTTACGAGCCGCTCCGTCATCGAAGCGTCATGATCGCTCCGATCGACACGACTGGCAAGGCTCGCGAACGATTCGGCCCGGAACGGCGGTCCGCCGGCATTCCGGAGCCGGCAAACGCGATTTCGCCGCAATCATCACGCCGCTTTGAAGTTAAGCCTAAAAATTCCTTTATTCCGCCCTTTTTCGGCCCGGCACCGGCCGCATTGGCCCGGCAATATCTCATCATCGCTTCGAACGGTCCGGCTTGGCCAAGGCTTCGGAATTTCTCAGCCCCCCAGCCCCCCGGGGTCCTCAGTCGAGCCGGACCACCTTCGAAGCAGACGTCGAATTGCATTCCCCCTCCCAAAAAGTCCCCTGAGGTCGGCCCCCGCCGGCCTTTTTCTTTGCCTGCGGGACGGGCGCGGCCCTCCGGTCTTGAATCTCCGCTGCCAACCGGCGATATCAGCGCCGCCGCGCCTGCGCCGGCCTGATGCCGATCGCGTTCCCCGCCTGCCGATGGCCCGTGGCGACGGGACGAAAATACCGGAGAGAGAAGCGTGTCTGAACAGAAGCCAGCCGCCGAAACCCGCACTTTCGAAGCCGAGGTCTCCCGCCTGCTGCACATGATGGTGCATTCGGTCTATTCGAATCGCGATGTCTTCCTGCGCGAACTGATCTCCAACGCCGCAGACGCCTGCGAGAAGCTGCGCACGCTCTCGCTGTCGGATCCGGCCATCGCCGAGGGCGGCGACGCCTTCCGGATCGTCATCGAGGCCGACAAGGAAGCGCCCAGCCTCGCCATCGCCGACAACGGCATCGGCATGGACCGGCAGGAGCTGATCGACAATCTCGGCACCATCGCCCAGTCCGGCACACGCGCCTTCCTCGAGCAGGCCGGCGAGGGCGCGAAGGGTTCGGCGCTGATCGGCCAGTTCGGCGTCGGCTTCTACTCCGCCTTCATGGTCGCCGACAGCGTCACCGTCCTCTCGCGCAAGGCCGGCTCGGACGAGGCCTGGCGCTGGCATTCCGACGGCAAGGGCGCCTACGAGATAGAGCCCGTCGACCTGGCCGAAGCGCCGGCGCGCGGCACGCGGATCGTGCTGCACCTGAACCCCGACAATGCCAGCTATGCCGAGACGGAGACAATCGAGCGCATCGTCACCGCCTATTCGGCGCATGTGCCGGTGCCGATCGTGCTGAAGCTCGCCGATGGCACCGAGGAGCAGCTCGCCGACGGCAGCGCGCTGTGGCGGAAGTCGAAGGCCTCGGTCACCGAGGAGGAATACAAGGACTTCTACGGCCATGTCGGCGGCCGCTTCGACGAGCCGGCCGTCACCATCCACTATCGCGCCGAGGGGCGGACGGAATATTCCGTGCTGCTCTTCGTGCCTTCGTCGCGGCCGTTCGACCTGTTCGAGCCGGAGCGGCAGGGCAAGGTGAAGCTCTACGTCCGCCGCGTCTTCATCACCGACGAGGCCGAGATCCTGCCGCCCTGGCTGCGCTTCGTGCGCGGCGTGATCGATTCGGAAGACCTGCCGCTCAATCTCTCGCGCGAGATGCTGCAGAAGAACCCGGTGATCGAGGCGATCGGCAAGGGCGTCACCAACCGCATCCTCGCCGACCTCGACAAGCTCGCGACCGACAATGCCGACAGCTTCGCCAAGGTCTGGGAATCCTTCGGCGCCGTGCTGAAGGAGGGCCTCTACGAGGCGCCCGACCGGCGCGACGGCCTGTTCAAGCTTGCCCGCTTCAAGACGACGACCGGCGGCGACGCCTGGCGCAGCCTCAACGACGTAGTCGCCGGCTTCCGGCCCAACCAGACGGCGATCTACTACGCGCTCGGCGACGATGCGGCGACCATCGCCGCCAGCCCGCATCTCGAGGGCTATGCCAAGCGCGGCGTCGAGGTGCTGGTGCTCGCCGACCCGGTCGACGCCTTCTGGGTGCGCACCGCGCTCGGCTTCGACGGCAAGCCGTTCCAGTCGGTAACGCAGGGCGCCGCCAGCGTCGACCTGATCCCGGTGCTGGAAGCGGAGGCCGCCAAGGACGCCGCCAGCGAGGACAAGCCCGCCTCCGAGGCGGCGCTCGCCGCGCTGACGCTGCGCCTCAAGCAGGCGCTCGGCGACAAGGTCGTCGAGGTGCGCGGCTCGAACCGGCTGGCGACCAGCCCGGCCTGCCTGGTGGCGCCGGAGTTCGGGCCCGACAGGCAGCTGGAAAAGATCCTGGCGAGCCGCGACGGGGCCGGCGGCCGCGCCGCGCAGATCCTCGAGCTCAATCCGGCCCATCCGCTGGTGGCCGGCCTCGCCGCCCAGGCGGCGGCGGGCGGAGCTGCTGCCGAGCGGGTCGACGCGGCCGCGCCGCTGATTTTCGGCCTGGCGCGCATTCTCGACGGCGAGGCGCCGGATGAGCCGGCCGCCTTCGCCAGGGCGCTTGCGGGCCTGATGGAAAAGACCATCGGCTGAAAGACGGGCACCGCGGTCCGGCCTTGCTGCCCCAATCGGGCGGAAAGACCGGGCCGTGACACCGCCAGGCCGGCGCTGCCGGGAGGGCAGATGATCGGCGCCGGACGCTATGCGGCCGGCGCGTGATCATGGTTATGGCAATGGCGATGGATTGGCCGGGCGGCGGTCGGGATCTCCCGGCCTCGCTGCGGCAGGGCTACCAGTCGGCGCCCTTTTCAGAAAACGCGGCTCCCAGGATCTGACCGGGCTCCCCGCGCTCGTTCTCGGCCTGCAGCAGTATGGCGCAGCCATCCGCATTGGCCTGGTGGTACTCGCTCATCGGCAGATCGACGTCGACCGCCTCGCCGCGCCACATGGCGATCGGGCGCAGCTTGGTGACGACATTGTAGTAGGCGAGCGTGCGGTCCTGATTTTCGCCGGTGCGGATCGGCACGTCGACATGGCGCTTATAGAGCGCCAGCCAGATCGTCGCCTTGCGCACACGGGGGATGGCCCGGTCCGCGGTCTGGCCAATCTTCACGCGGATCGCGTCGCCGGCCATCTCCATGGCGACGGGAACGGCCAGCGGCGGCTCCGACTTCAGCACCGCCTCGATCGCCGCCTTGTCGCTGCCGACGACGTGCTGCGTGCCGTTGACGATCATCTGCGGCGTATAGATCTGCCGGTCGCCGCGGGCATTGGCGTAGGATTTCTGGCGGGCGGTAAATTCGTGGCTGGCGAGCGTGTCCTTCCAGCCGAGATAGTCCCAGTAGTCGACGGGAAGCGACAGGGCGACGATGTCGTCGCGTTCGGCGAAGCCCTCCAGCACCTCGTCCGCCGGGGGACAGGAAGCGCAGCCCTGGCTGGTGAACAATTCCAGCACCGCGGAGATTTTCGGTTCGGTCTTTATCTCGCTGCCGGGCTCGCTGGCCCAAGCCGAGATAGCCGGGATGATGCCCAGGCCAATGGCCAAGACAATCCAAGTGGGTTTCGGAACGAACATGCCCGCAAACTTATCCTGATCGCCGAGACAACCGCACGCCGTGCGTGCCGTCGAAAAGCTAGATCCGGGATTGATCGTAAGCCATTCAATTAAGGGTGACCGGCTGTGAATCGGTACCGGTCATCCACAGCCTCTGTCCGGCTAAACCCGCGCGGCAATTAAAAAAATCGCCGCGCGGCAGAATCACGAAATTGTTCGTAACTCGATACTATTGGGCTCAGGCAACGAGCTTCCGGAGCACGAACTGCAGGATGCCGCCGTTCTTGAAGTAGTCGAGCTCGTCGAGCGTATCGATTCGGCAGAGCAGCGGAACGACCTTCCGGGTGCCGTCGGCGAAGGTGATTTCCGCGTCGAGCATCTGGCGCGGCTTCAGGTCGCCGGCGATGCCCTTGATCGTCACCGTCTCGTCGCCCTTGAGGCCGAGCGTCTGCCAGGAGGTGCCTTCCTCGAAGACGAGCGGCACGATGCCCATGCCGACCAGGTTCGAGCGATGAATGCGCTCGAAGGACTGGGCGACGACGGCGCGGATGCCGAGCAGCTTGGTGCCCTTGGCCGCCCAGTCGCGGGACGAGCCGGTGCCGTATTCCTTGCCGGCGAACACCACCAGCGGAACGCCCTCGGCCTTGTACTTCATCGCGGCATCATAGATCGGCATCTCGGTGCCGTCCGGCCAATGCTTGGTGAAGCCGCCTTCCTTGCCGCCCAGCATCTGGTTCTTGATGCGGATGTTGGCGAAGGTGCCGCGCATCATCACTTCATGGTTGCCGCGACGGGTGCCGTACTGGTTGAAGTCGGCCGGACGGACCTGGTGATCGCGCAGATAGCTGCCGGCGGGGCTGGCTTCCTTGATCGAACCGGCCGGCGAAATGTGGTCGGTGGTGATCGAATCGAGGAACAGGCCCATGACGCGGGCGCCGAGGATATCCGTCACGGCCTCGGGCTCGCGCTCCATGCCGACGAAATAGGGCGGGTTCTGCACATAGGTCGACTGGCCGTCCCAGGCATAGGTCTCGCCCTGCGGCACCGCGATCTTCTGCCAGTTGGCGTCGCCCTTGAAGACGTCGGCATACTTGGCCTGGAACATCTTCTTGGTGACGTTCTCGCGGATGAAGGTGGCGATCTCCTGGTTGGAGGGCCAGATGTCCTTCAGATAGACCGGCTGGCCGTTCGAGCCCGTGCCGAGCGGCTCGGTGGTCAGGTCGATCTGCAGCGAACCGGCCAGCGCATAGGCGACGACCAGCGGCGGCGAGGCGAGGTAGTTCGCCTTGACGTCCGGATTGACGCGGCCTTCGAAGTTGCGGTTGCCCGACAGCACGGCGGCGGCGACCAGGTCGCCCTGGTTGATGGCGACGGAGATGTCCTCCGGCAGCGGGCCGGAATTGCCGATGCAGGTGGTGCAGCCGAAGCCGACGAGGTTAAAGCCGAGGGCGTCGAGGTCCTTCTGCAGGTCGGCGGAGGCGAGGTATTCCTCGACCACCTGCGATCCCGGCGCCAGCGAGGTCTTCACCCACGGCTTCGACTTCAGGCCCTTGGCGACCGCGTTGCGGGCGAGCAGGCCGGCGGCGATCAGCACGCTCGGGTTCGAGGTGTTGGTGCAGGACGTGATGGCGGCGATCGTCACGTCGCCATGGCCGACCGTGTAGTCGGTGCCGGTGACGGCGACGCGCTTGTCGGCCTCGCCCGGCTTCTTGAACTCGCCCTCGAGCGAGGTGAGGAAGCCGGCCTTGGCGTCGGAGAGCAGCACGCGGTCCTGCGGGCGCTTCGGGCCGGCGAGCGACGGCAGCACCGAGGAGATGTCGAGCTCGAGCACGTCGGTGAAGACCGGATCGGCGAGGCCGGGCTCGCGCCACATGCCCTGCGCCTTCGAATAGGCCTCGACCAGCGCGATGCGCTCGGCCTTGCGGCCCGTCTCGTCGAGATAGGCGATGGTCTCGCCGTCGACCGGGAAGAAGCCGCAGGTGGCGCCATATTCCGGCGCCATGTTGCCGATGGTGGCGCGGTCGGCGAGCGACAGGTGCTCGAGGCCGGGGCCGAAGAACTCGACGAACTTGCCGACGACGCCCTTCTTGCGCAGCATCTGCGTGACGGTCAGCACGAGGTCGGTGGCGGTGATGCCCTCATTCAGCTTGCCGGTCAGCTTGAAGCCGATCACTTCCGGGATCAGCATCGAGACGGGCTGGCCGAGCATCGCGGCCTCGGCCTCGATGCCGCCGACGCCCCAGCCGAGCACGCCGAGGCCGTTCACCATGGTGGTGTGGCTATCGGTGCCGACGCAGGTGTCGGGATAGGCTACGGTCTCGCCGTTCTCGGTCTTGGTCCAGACGGTCTGGGCCAGGTATTCGAGATTGACCTGGTGGCAGATGCCGGTGCCCGGCGGCACGACGCGGAAATTGTCGAAGGCCGACTGGCCCCACTTCAGGAAGCGGTAACGCTCCTGGTTCTGCTTATATTCCTCGTCGACGTTCTTGCCGAACGCCTGGGCGTTGCCGAAGAAGTTGACGATGACGGAATGGTCGATGACGAGATCGACGGGCACCAGCGGGTTGATGCGCTTCGGGTCGCCGCCGAGATTGACCATCGCGTCGCGCATGGCGGCGAGGTCGACCACGGCCGGAACGCCGGTGAAGTCCTGCATCAGCACGCGAGCCGGGCGATAAGCGATCTCGCGCTCATCCTTGCCGCGCGACACCAGCCAGTCCTTGACGGCGATGATGTCCTGCTTGGTGACGGTGCGGCCGTCTTCGTTACGGAGCAGGTTCTCGAGCAGAACCTTCAGCGAGAAAGGCAGGCTGGAGATGCCGGGAAGCCCGTTCTGCTCCGCGTCCTTCAGGCTGAAATAGACATAGCTTTCCGCGCCGACCTGGAGAATCTTGCGGGATTTAAAGCTGTCGGGATGCTCGTTGCTCACGATACGGATCGTCCTCGTTTCTGTCGCGGAAACGCATGGCCGAAGTCGATGCACGAAGCGTGCCCGACCCGGTCAGGCGCACCCAAGGTGGCGGCGGAGTTTCGCTCGGCACGCGGTCCATCCCTGGGGTGGTGACGCAGGTCCTGACCGCGGCGCGACCGGCGCGCCGGGTTGCAGGCCTTATAATGAATTTCGTAAGGAGAAGCCAGATCAACGAAAGTCGCCGCGCTTGGAATCTTTCAAAGCTGCTCAAACGCAATCGGACGCGGCGTCACCTCGGGGCGGGATCCGCGCATGAACCGCGCCGCTAACCGGTTATCCGCGACGGATCTTGCCGTAAGTCGTGGCGGGCGCGCCATTTTCGCGCAGATCAGCTTCATGATCGGCGCAGGCGAGCTGCTCGCCGTCACCGGCGCCAACGGAGCCGGCAAATCAACACTGCTGCGCGCCGTCGCCGGCCTGCTGCCGCTCGCGGCCGGCAGCCTCCGCTTCGATGCCGCTCGCGAAAGCGACGCCGGCATCAGCGAAAATGCTCATTATTTCGGCCATTTGGACGGGCTGAAGCCGGCGCTCAGCGTGCGCGACAACCTGGCGCTGTGGACCCGCGTCGCCGGCGAGCCGGGCCTTCCGGCGCTGGAAGCGCTCGAACAGGTAGAACTCGATCACCTCGACGATCTGCCAGCCGGCTATCTTTCCGCCGGCCAAAGGCGGCGCGCCAGCCTCGCCCGCCTGCTCGTCGTGCGCCGCCCGATCTGGCTGCTCGACGAACCGACCTCCGCGCTCGATGCCCGCTCCGAGGCGACCTTCGGGGAATTGCTGGCCGGGCATCTCGCCGGCGGCGGGCTGGCCCTGGCCGCGACACATCGTCCCCTCCCCGTCGCAAGCTCGGCGACGCTCGCTCTCGGTGCCGCATGACCGGCTTCTTCTTCGGCCTGATCGGACGGACGGTGCGCCTGTCGCTCGGCGCCGGCGGCGGCGCCTTCATCGGTCTGATCTTCTTCCTGTCGGTGGTCGCCGTCGTGCCGTTCGGCGTCGGACCCGACATGAAGCTGCTCGCCCGCATCGGCCCGGCCATGCTCTGGATCGCCGCCCTGCTCGCCACCCTGCTCGGCCTCGACCGGCTGTTCCAGGACGACCGCGACGACGGCAGCCTCGACCAGTTCATCCTCTCCGGCCTGCCGCTCGAACTGGTCGTGCTCGCCAAGGCGATCGGTCACTGGCTGGCGACCGGCCTGCCGCTGGTGCTCGGCGCGCCGGTCTTCGGCCTGATCCTCGGCATGGACGGGCGGGCGATCGGGCTCGTCACGCTGACGCTTTTGATCGGCACGCCGGCGCTGATCTTCATCGGCGCGATCGGCGCCGCCTTGATCACGGCGCTGCGCCGGGGCGGCCTGCTGGTCGCCATCCTGGTGCTGCCCTTCACCATTCCGGTGCTGATCTTCGGCGTCAGCACCATCACCGCCGCGACGACGGTCGGCATGCCGGTCCTGAACCCGATGCTGATCCTGATCGCGCTGACGATGGCGAGCGCGGTGATCGGGCCGGTCGCCGGCGCCGCGGCGCTCAGGGCCGGGATGGAGTAGTCAGCTCGCGGACGAGAGAGCTTCACCTCTCCCTCAGGGAGAGGTGAAGAAGGGAGCTCGGTTCCAAAGGCAGATCCGGCCGGAAAGCCCTCGCCCGCTCGCGGGAGAGGGTTGGGTGAGGGCCTTGCTTCCCTTTCAAATCCCCCAAAACAAAAAAGCGCGGCCCGGAGGCCGCGCTTCATCGATGCAGAAGCCACGAACCGCTCAGTGGCGGAAGTGGCGCATGCCGGTGAAGACCATGGCGAGGCCGGCCGCGTCGGCGGCGGCGATCACCTCATCGTCGCGCATCGAGCCGCCGGGCTGGATCACGGCCGTCGCGCCCGCCTCGGCCGCCGCCAGCAGGCCATCGGCGAACGGGAAGAACGCGTCGGAAGCGACGACCGAACCCTTGGCGAGCGTCTCCGGCAATCCCGCCGTGCGGGCGGCGTCGGCAGCCTTCTTGGCCGCGATGGTCGATGAATCGACGCGGCTCATCTGGCCGGCGCCGACGCCGACCGTGGCGCCGTCCTTCACATAGACAATGGCGTTCGACTTGACGTGCTTGGCGACGCGGAAGGCGAAGAGAAGGTCGTCCAGCTCGGCGTCCGAGGGCGCGCGCCTGGTCACGACCTTCAGATCGGCCTTGCTGACCCGGCCGGCGTCGCGGTCCTGCACCAGCAGGCCGCCGGCGACCGTCTTGACCGTCGTGCCCCTGGCGGCCGGGTCCGGCAGGCCTCCGGTGACAAGCAGGCGCAGATTCTTCTTCGCCGCGACGATGGCGACTGCCTCGTCGGTGGCATCCGGGGCGATGATCACCTCGGTGAAGATCTCGACGATCTTCTTCGCCGCCTCGGCGTCGAGCGTGCGGTTCAGCGCGACGATGCCGCCAAAAGCCGAGACCGGATCGCAGCGCAGCGCCTTGTCATAGGCCTCGGCCAGCGTCGCGCCCGTCGCCACGCCGCAGGGATTGGCGTGCTTGATGATGGCGACCGCCGCCGTCTCGGCGGGATCGAACTCGGCGACCAGCTCGAAAGCGGCGTCGGTGTCGTTGATGTTGTTGTAGGAGAGCTGCTTGCCCTGCAGCTGCTTCGCCGTCGAGACGCCGGGGCGCACCTCGCCCGTGGCATAGAACGCCGCCTCCTGGTGCGGGTTCTCGCCATAGCGCATGACCTCGCGGAGCGAACCGCCGAACGAGCGCCAGGCCGGCGCCGGCTCTTCCAGCACGCGGGCGAACCAGCCGGAGACGGCCGCGTCATAGGCCGCCGTGCGGGCGAACGCCTTGCCGGCGAGGCGCTTGCGGAAGGCGAGCGGCGTCGAGCCGGCATTCGCGTCCAGCGTCTCCAGCACCGAGGCATAGTCTGCGGGATCGACGACGATCGAGACGAAGCCATGGTTCTTGGCCGCGGCGCGCGTCATAGCAGGGCCGCCGATATCGATGTTCTCGACGGCGGTTGCGTAGTCTTCCGTCGCGGCGATCGTCTTCTCGAACGGATAGAGGTTGACCGCGACGAGGTCGAAACCCTCGATGCCGTGCTCTTCCATCTCGGCCGCGTGGACGGGATCGTTGCGGATGCCGAGCAGGCCGCCATGGATCTTCGGATGCAGCGTCTTGACCCGGCCGCCGAGGATCTCGGGGAAGCCGATGACGTCGGCGACATTGGTCGCCGGCAGGCCGGCGTCGATCAGCGCCTTGCAGGTCGAGCCGGTGGCGACGAGGGCGACACCGCGCTCATGCAGCGCCCGGGCGAAGTCGATCAGCCCGGTTGAGTCCGACACCGAAAAGAGCGCGCGCTTCATCGGAACGAGTTCGGGAAGGGCGACCTTTGACGGCGGTACGGCCATGGCATCCTCGCGGGTTCGATAAGTGAAGGCCCGCGCGATACCACGTTTTTTCTGGGGACGCAGCCCGCTTTACGCACCGAGCGGCAGATCGTCGCCGGGATCGTCATGATGGCGCTGGCGACCGCCCGGCTCGACGACGCGGTGCAAAGTCCATTCGATCGAATCCTGATGCAGCGCGCGGCCATAGACGACGATCTGCTCGGTGCGCCGGCTGCCGCGGATGTCGGAAAGGCGGATGCTCTCCTCGAGCAGTACTTCCAGCCCCTGCGTGTCGAACTGCCAGGCCGAACCGTCGGGCAGCGCCAGGAAGACGCCATGGCCGTGGTTGATCCGGGTCGCCTCGACGGAAGGATGCAGATGCAGGCGCAGCGCGAAGGCGTCGCGACCGCCGCGCTTGCCGCTCGGCGCCGTGAAGGAATCGACGCCGTCGAGCCTGTCGCCATAGGCCGACAATACCAGCTGGCGCTCATGGCGGATGCCGAAGCGAGAGAGATAGCCGTCATGCGACGCGCTCAGCACCGTCTCGTTGCGATGGTCCTGGCGCTGGACCTCCACGCGCGTCGGGCCGGAAAGGATGGCCTCGCCCAGCTTGTCGGCGAGATAGGTGCCGGTCAGGAAACGGCAGGACGAGGAATCGTTCAGCGTCACGGTCGAATGCGCCGCCGTGGTGCGCGCCATGCGCCGCAGCGCCGTAGCGCCCGGACCGGGCACGCCGCAATTGACGATGAGCGGCTGGCGGCCGGCGCTCATCTCGAAGGAGAGGCAGCCCGCATGCGCGTCGAGCGACAGCACCGGCTCCGGCGGCGGGCCGGTGTCGACCAGCACGACCGTGTCGCCGCCCTCGAGCCGCTGGTAGCCGACATAGGGCGCATTCTTCGACGGGTTGCCGCGCGCGTCGTCATAGGCGAGCACGGTGGCGAGCAGGCCGAGCTGCGTCTCGCCCATGCCGTTGAAGCGGGCGAAGGAGCCGTCGCCGTGCCGGAAGAAGCGCAGCATCGGCATCATCCGGTCGATCGCGCCGAGCAGCACGGCGGAAGGCTGCTGGCCGCGCGCGGTGAACGCCTGCCGCAGCGGCAGAAGGTCGACGAGGATTTCCAGCATGGTGCCGGGATTGCGGCCGACATGGCCGCCATCCGGCAGGATCTGCTTCGCCAGTTCCTGGTCGAGCCAGCGCGACGCCTGGCGCACCAGGCGCGGCTGATCGGACAGCGACAGGCCGGCGGCGGCGAGCGCCATCATCACCCGCAGCCGCGGCAGGCCGGGCCGCACGTCGCGCGCAACGCGGCGCAGATGCCGCACCTGCTTGGTGAGCGAGCGCATGAAGCGGCGGTAGAAGCCGTGGTCGCAGCCTTCCAGCACCAGCGGCGTCTGCGCCAGCCAGGACAGGATCCGGCGCGCCATGACGTCGGGATCGCGGGCGACCGGATCATGGCTCTTCTGGAACTTGATCCATTCGTCGAGCAGCGCGCGGGCGTTGGAGCGCGAGACGGCGAGGTCGGAGGCGCGCAAATGGCGCAGCCAGCCGAAGCCGTGCAGCCGCTCGGCCCAGGCGCGAGACGGCGCCTCGATCTCGAACACGGAGAAGCCGGTGACATCGACCACCTCGCCGGCGAAGACGAAGCGGCCGGCATAGATGTCGTTGGCGATGGTCGGGTCGGCGGTTCGAAGGTCGGTCGGCGCGATCAGCAGCCGCTCCGGCACCTGGCCCGAATATTTCCACCGATAGAGGGGGCTGGCATGGAACGCATAGCGCACCCGGCGCCATGCGGACGCGAGCGCGAAGCGGACGAGCCGACCCCGACCGGATCCTGCTCCGAGCGCCATACTCTCTCGCTCCCTCATCTACTGCTGAATTCGTGCTGACCGGATTTTCGAAGGCTCGAAACGAATCAGTCGGCCGGCGATTCGAGCAATCTAATTGCGGATTCGCACAAATTGAAACCGTTCCCGGCGCCCTAAGGGCGCCGGAAGCGGACGGCAAAGAAGCCGTCGAGGCCGGAAAGCCGCGGCTCCGCATGGGGAAGGTCCGACGGCAGGGTGCGCAGAAAGCCGTCGCGACAAATCGCGTCGACGCCGCCGACCTCTTCCGGCCGGACCGGCTCCAAAACCAACGGTAGGCTTGCCAGTGCCTGCGCAACCTGATCCTCGCCCTCGGCCCGCTCGAGCGAACAGGTGCAATAGACCAGCGTCCCGCCCGGCTTCAGCATGGCGGCGGCGCGCGCCAGCAGCGACGCCTGCAATGCGGCGAGCGTGTCGATGTCGGACGGTCGCTTCAGCACGGCGACGTCGGGATGGCGGCGGATCGTGCCGGTCGCGGAGCAGGGCGCATCGAGCAGGATGGCGTCGAACAGACGGTCCGGCTGCCAGCTCGCGACGTCGGCGGCGACGGTTTCGGCCTCCAGCCCGAGGCGGCCGAGATTCTCGCGAACGCGCAGCAGGCGCGCCTCGTTGACATCCACCGCCGTCACCCGGGCGCCGGCCACGGCGAGCTGCGCCGTCTTGCCACCCGGAGCCGCGCAGAGGTCGGCGACGTCAAGCCCGTCGACCTTGCCGAGCAGCTTCGCCGGGAGCGCGGCGGCGGCGTCCTGCACCCACCACTCGCCCTCGCCGAAGCCCGGCAGTGCGTCAATCGGTCCGTGCGCAATCAGCCGGACGCTGCCGGTCGGCAACACGATGCCGCCGAGCTTCTCCGCCCAGCCGGCCGGATCGGACTTTACCGAAAGGTCCAGCGACGGCTCCAGCAGATGGGCCGCCGCGATCGCCGTCGTGGTGGCGGCGCCGTAGTCCATCACCCAGCGCTCATAGAGCCAGTCGGGCGTATTCAGGCGAACCTCGTCCTGCGCGGCGAGGATGGCGTCGCGCTGCTCGGTCAGCCGCCGCAGCACGGCGTTGACGAGCCCCTTGAAATGACGCGCGTCGCGATCCGCCTCGGCGGTGTCGACGGCGATCGAGACGGCGGCGTGGTCGGGGACATCCATGAACAGGATCTGCGCCGCGGCGACATGCAGGATCGCCGGCAGCGGACCCGACTTGCGCGGCAGCGCCTTGTCGAGGAAGCGGCCGAGCGCATCCTCGATCTGGCCGCGCCGGCGCAGCGAAATGCCGAGAATGGCGCGGGCCAGGCCGCGCTCGCGCGGATCGAGCGTCTCGAACGGACCGTCGGTGGCGTCGATCGCGCTATCGAGGGCGCGATGATCGGCGAGCACCGCCATCAGCGCCGTGGTCGCGGCAAGGCGGGCGGCGACGCCGGGAGCGAGTCGCGGCTTGCGCGACGCGTTGCGGGCGGGACGGTTGCCGGCGGACGGCTTGCCGGTGGATGACTTGCCTGCCGACGGCTTGCCGGACTTCGACTTCTGGCTCAACCCCACGGCCCCCTGCCGGAGGAACCGGAGCCCGGATTGGCGCCGCCCCAGGGACCGCGCGGCTCCGCCGCGGCGGGCCGGCCGGAGCGGAAGCCGCCCGGCAGGTCGACACGGGCAGCCGGCCGCGCGCCGCCGCCGGAGCCGCCGCGCTCCGCCTCCAAGGCCATGAGGGCGGCGATCCGGTTTTCCGTGTCCGGATGAGTCGAGAAGAGATTGTCCATGCGCTGCCCGGATAGGGGATTGATGATGAAGAGATGCGCGGAGGCGGGATTCGCCTCGGCCGCCTCGTTGGGGATCTCGTGCGCCCCGCGCGCGATCTTGGCAAGGGCGCTCGCGAGCGAACGCGGCGAACCACAGATTTCGGCGCCGAGGCGATCGGCCGAATATTCGCGCGTCCGGCTGACCGCCATCTGCACCAGCATGGCCGCCATCGGGGCGACGATCATCATGACGATCGTCCCGATCATGCCGATGCCGCCGCCTTCCCGGTTGCGATTGCCGCTGAACAGGAACGCGAAGTTCGCCAGCATCGAGATGGCGCCGGCCAGCGTCGCCGTGATCGTCATGGTCAGCGTGTCGTGGTTCTTCACATGCGCCAGCTCATGCGCCATCACGCCGGCGATCTCGTCGCGCGTCAGCACCTGCAGCAGCCCGCTCGAGGCCGCGACGGCCGCGTTCTGCGGGTTGCGGCCGGTGGCGAAGGCGTTGGGCTGGGCGGAATCGATGACATAGACCTTCGGCATGGGGAGATCGGCGCGCTGCGCCAGCTGCCGGACGATGCCGTAGTACTCCGGCGCGCTGCGTTCGTCGACCTCGTGGGCGCCGTACATCGACAGCACCATCTTGTCGGAATTCCAGTAGCTGAAGATGTTCATGCCGGCGGCGATGACGAACGCGATCATCATGCCGCTCGATCCGCCGATCAGGTAGCCGACGCCCATGAACAGGGCGGTCAGGGCCGCGATCAGCATGGCGGTGCGCATGACGTTCATCGATCACTCCCGATTGGCCGCGATGGCCGGGCGCGTTGCGGCGGCCGGCGGGTTCGACCTATATGATGGGAGGGTACCGGTCGAGCTGCAAGTTGCGGCGCCGGCCCGAGGCGCGGGAATCCGCGCCATCTGCGCCCCAGCGCCCCATCTTCGAGGCCCCGATGAGCGACGAAGCCGAAACCGCACACCCGCCCCGCCCGCTCAGCGACGTCGCCCGCCGCGCGCTCGCCGAAGCGGAAGCGCGCCGCGCCGAGATCGACGCCGCGACCAGGCGCCCGCGCGAGATCCTCGGTCGCGCCGGCCCGGAACCGGTGCGCTACGGCGACTGGGAGAACAAGGGCATCGCCAGCGACTTCTGATGCGGCTGCCAAGGCCGTAATCCCCCAGGCTCCGTCATCCCGGACGCAGCGAAGCGGAGATCCGGGATCCTTGCCGCCGTGGCCTGAAGCCGTCGGCGCGATGACGAGCCTTCGTCAAACGACTACGAACGAGACAGCGGATGGATGGATCCCGGCTCAAGCCCGGGATGACGCCGAGGGTGTTGCACCCATCGAGCCAGGAGATGACGAGACATCAAAGAGAGGCCGGCTACTGAGCCGGCCTCCCGAAATCGACTACCGCTTGTTCTGGCGGTTGGCGACGAGGTCGTCGACGACGGCCGGATCGGCCAGGGTCGAGGTGTCGCCGAGATTGCCGAATTCGCCTTCGGCGATCTTGCGCAGGATGCGGCGCATGATCTTGCCCGAGCGCGTCTTCGGCAGGCCGGGCGCGAACTGGATCAGGTCGGGCGAGGCAATCGGGCCGATCTCCATCCGCACCCAGGCGACCAGTTCCTTGCGCAGCGCATCGGTCGGCTCGACCGCCGCCATCAGCGTGACATAGGCATAGATGCCCTGCCCCTTGATGTCGTGCGGGTAGCCGACGACGGCGGCTTCCGAGACATGCTCATGCGCCACCAGCGCGCTCTCGACCTCGGCCGTGCCCATGCGGTGACCGGAGACGTTGAGCACGTCGTCGACGCGGCCGGTGATCCAGTAGTAGCCGTCCGCGTCGCGGCGGCAGCCGTCGCCGGTGAAATAGGCGTTCTTGTAGGTCGAGAAATAGGTCTGCACGAAGCGGTCGTGATCGCCATAGACGGTGCGCATCTGGCCCGGCCACGAGTCGGTGATGATGAGGTTGCCCTCGGCCACACCTTCCAGCACCTTGCCCTCGCCGTCGACGATCGCCGGCTGGACGCCGAAGAAGGGCAGCGTCGCCGAGCCCGGCTTCTGGGCGATGGCGCCCGGCAGCGGGGTGATCAGGATGCCGCCGGTCTCGGTCTGCCACCAGGTGTCGACGATCGGGCAGCGGTCGTCGCCGACGACGCGGTGGTACCATTCCCACGCTTCCGGATTGATCGGCTCGCCGACCGAGCCGAGCAGGCGCAGCGACGCGCGCGAGGTTTTCTTGACCGGCTCGTCGCCGGCCTGCATCAGCGCGCGGATCGCCGTCGGCGCCGTGTAGAAGATGTTGACCTTGTGCTTGTCGATCACCTCCCAGAAGCGGGAGTTGGTCGGATAGCTCGGCACGCCCTCGAACATCAGCGTGGTGGCGCCGTTCGAAAGCGGGCCATAGACGATGTAGGAATGGCCGGTGACCCAGCCGACATCGGCCGTGCACCAGTAGATGTCGCCGTCGCGGTAGTCGAACACCTTGCTGTGCGTCAGCGAGGCATAGACGAGATAGCCGCCGGTGGTGTGCAGCACGCCCTTCGGCTTGCCGGTCGAACCCGACGTATAGAGGATGAACAGCGGGTCCTCGGCGTTCATCGCCTCCGGCTCGCAATGCTGCGACACGGTCTTGGCGAGATCGTTGTAGAAGACGTCGCGGCCGTTCTGCATCGGGATGTCGGCGAAGGTGCGCTGCACGACCAGCGTCTTCACGTCGCCGCCGAGCTTGGCGAGCGCCGCGTCGACATTGGCCTTCAGCGGGATCTTCTTGCCGGCCCGCAGGCCCTCGTCTGCGGTGATCACCAGCTTCGAGCCGCAATCCTCGATACGGCCGGCGAGGCTGTCCGGCGAGAAGCCGCCGAAAACCACGGAATGCACGGCGCCAATGCGCGTGCAGGCGAGCATCGCGAAGGCCGTCTCCGGGATCATCGGCATGTAGATGGTGATCCGGTCGCCCTTCTTGGCGCCCATCTCCTTCAGCACATTGGCGAAGACATTCACCTGCTCGGAAAGCTCGCGATAGGTGATGGAGCGGCTTTCGGTGGGATTGTCGCCCTCCCAGAGGATCGCCACCTGCTCGGCGCGCTTGGCGAGGTGGCGGTCGACGCAGTTCGCCGAGACGTTGAGCGCGCCGTCCTCGAACCATTTGATCGAGACGTTGTCCGGCGCGAACGAGGTATTCTTCACCTTGGTGAACGGCGTGATCCAGTCGATCCGCTTGGCCTGCTCGGCCCAGAAGCCATCCGGATCCTCGACCGAGCGCTGATACATGGCGCGATAGGTCGGCTCGTCGATCTGTGCGCTCTTCGCCCAGTCGTCCGAGACCGGATAGATCTTGTCGTGCATCTTCATTCCTCCCTGGCAGCCCCGCTTGTGGCGGTGCACGCCCTTATGCAGGCGGCATTATGCGAATCCCGGCACTTCCGGCAAGCCAGTCTGGAGCGGTTCGCAAAAGCCGACTTCGAGAACCCGCACCCGCTTCACCGCCGCGTCCTCCAACGCGGGATGAACCGGGACCTGGTAGACGGCGAGATCGCGCACCGCGATCCTCGGCCGGTAGGTCCGGTCCGGATCGCCGGCGATGACCGTCACGCCCGCCGCGGCGAGCGCCGCCAACCAGGGCATCAGCCGCGCCGCGAAACCGGAATCGTAGAAGACGTCGCCGGCGAGCAGGACGTCGAAATCGCCGGCCGCGGATCCGATCACATCGGCCTGCCGGGCGTCGATCGTCGCGCCGTTTGCTGCAGCATTCAAAGAAATTGCTGCAACTGCGAAGAGATCGATGTCGACGGCGGCGACATGGCTCGCGCCGGCCCTGGCGGCGGCGATCGCAACCAGCCCGGAACCGGAGGCGAAATCCAGCACGCGCCTGCCTCGCACGAGTTCCGGATGGTCGAGAACATGCCGCGCCAGCCCCTGCCCACCCGCCCAGGCGAAGGCCCAGAACGGCGGCGGCAAGTCGGCGCGATCCAGCGCCGCTTCGGTCAGATGCCAAAGCGCGGTTGCCTCATCCGCTTGATAAAGCTCAATTTCCGGAACGAAGGCGACCGGCGCCAGCCGGGTCTGCTCGACGACGAAGCGCGCGGGATCGGCGATCAATCCGGGCTCAGATCGCGGCCGGATCGAGCCCGCACAGCTCGCAGATCAGCTTCCAGTGCGCGTCGCCGACCGGCTGCACGGAAAGACGCGAATTGCCGACCAGCGCCATGCCCTCAAGCCGCGGCTCGGCCTTGGCCATCTCCAGCGAATAGGGCTTTGGGACGGGCCGGACGGCGCGCAGGTCGACGCATTCCCAGCGGCCGCTGTCATCGGTCGAATCCGGGTGGGCGAGCTTTGCCACCTCGACGATCCCGACGATCTCCTTGCCGATATTGGAATGGTAGAAGAAGCCGCGATCGCCGAGCTGCATGGCGCGCATGTTGTTGCGCGCCTGGTAGTTGCGGACACCGTCCCATTCCTGGCCGGCCGCGCCCTTCTTCGCCAGATCGTCGAAGGAGAACACGTCGGGTTCGGACTTGAAGAGCCAGTAGGCCATGGGACGCTCCGATGGAAACGATGAAAGCCGGTGTGCCGGTCAGGCCGGCTTGCCGACTGCCCAGCGCCACGGCCGGACTTCGGTCGACTTGAACAGGCCCGCCTTGGCATAGGGATCGCCGGCGAGCACGGCGCGCGCCGCCGCTTCGTCCTCGGCCTCGAGGATCAGCAGCGAACCGCACATGTCGCCCTTGTCGTTCAGGAACGGACCAGCGATGGCGATGCCGGCTTCCTTGAGCCACTCGATATGGGCGGGACGGTTCTCGAGACGGACGGGCAGGCCGTCATCGCGATCGTTCAGGATGGCAACAAAATGCATGAGGACCTCCAGCAAATGCGGGCCGCACGGTAGGCGGCGGGCGGGCACACGTAAAGGGCGGTGTTCAACGCGAGAGGGGATAGCGGCCGAACGGCTCCGGGCCGGCGCGCCTCAATCGACTTCGCGCTTCAGCGGCCGCAGCATCAGCGCTTCCGCCGCCGCGTCGATCGACAGCGTACCGTCGAGAATGGCGGCCACCGCCTCGGTGATCGGCATCGGCACGCCGAGGCGGCGGGCGAGATCGCGCGCCACCGGCGCGGTGGCGGCTCCCTCGGCGAGGGCCGGCGGCAGAGCGGCACCGCTGCCAAGCGCATGGCCATAGGCGAAATTGCGCGATTGCACCGACGAGCAGGTGAGGACGAGGTCGCCGAGGCCGGAAAGGCCCATCAGCGTTTCCGGCAGCGCGCCCTGCGCCTCGCCGAGCCGGCGCAATTCAGCGAATCCGCGTGCGATCACGGCAGCACTCGCGCTGGCGCCGAATTCGCGGCCGGCGACGATGCCAGCGGCGATCGCCAGCACGTTCTTGAAGGCGCCGCCGATTTCGACGCCGAGCATGTCGGTCTCGGCATAGGGGCGGAAGCTTGCGGAGCCGAGCGCGTGACAGAGCGCCATGGCGAGCTTCAGCTCCGTCGCGGCGATGGTGACAGCGGTCGGCAGGCCGCGCGCCACGTCGACGGCGAAGCTCGGTCCAGACAGCACGGCGGGAGCGGCCGGCGGCAGCGCCTCGGCCAGCACCTCGGTCATCCGCTTGGCGGTGCCGCGCTCCAGCCCCTTGGCGCAGAGCACGACCGGCGTGTCCTCGCGGATGGCCTCGAGACGGCCGGCCACCTCGCGCACCGTCTGCGCCGGCGTCGCCAGCAGGATCGCGTCGGCGGCAAGCACCGCCTCGATCCGGTCGGTAACCTGCATGGCCTCCGGCAGCCTGACACCCGGCAGATGGGCGGCGTTTTCGCGCGACGCCGCCATGCCGGCCACGTCGCGGCCCCAGAGCGTGACCGTACGGCCGGCGCGATGCGCGGCGAGCGCCAGCGAGGTGCCCCAGGCGCCGGCACCGACGACGGCGATATGGTCGATCGTCATGATGCCATCTCCAGCGCGGGCAATCGGTCGAGCAGCGCATCCAGTTCGCCGAACAGCGCCTCGCCGAGCGGCAGGTCGAGCCAATAGAGCGCGAAGCGGATCGGCGGGCCGCCGGCATCCGGGTGCATTTCCAGCTGCTCCCAACTTTCGGCGAAGTCGCCTTCGAGTGGCAGATGGAAGAACCAGCGCCGGTGGTGCCGCTCGGGGCCGCCCTCCGGCGCGTAGCGATAGTCGCGCTCGCCGAGCCGCGTCATGGCATCCGGCGCGACCAACCCGGTCTCTTCCAGGAATTCGCGCCGCGCCGCCTGCTCGGGCGTCTCGCCCGGCTCCATCGTGCCGCCGGGCACCTGGATGCCGTATTCGGGAAAATCCGGCTCGCGGAAGACGAGCAGCCTGCCGCGCCAGGTGGCATAGAGCACGACCTTGCTCTTGCGGATGACGGCGTCGCTCACGCCTTGGCTCCCTTGTGGCCGGAGCCGAGCATCGGCGCCGCCATCTGGTCGAGCGGCCAGCGCGGCCGCGCCGACGCAGCGAGATCGTCGTGCAGGCCGAGTGCCAGCCTTTCCGCTCCGGCCCAGGCGATCATCGCGCCATTGTCGGTGCAGAGCGCATGCGGCGGCGCCACCAGGCGGAAGCCGCGCGCGGAAAGCTCGGCGTCGAGGCCGGCGCGCAGCGCCTTGTTGGCGGCGACGCCGCCGGCCACCACCAGGGTCGGGTCGGCAAGATCCGGGAACTCGGCCCGGAACCGGTCGAGCGCATGGCCGATGCGGTCGCACACCACCAGCGTCACCGTCTGCTGGAAGGCGGCGCAGAGATCGTCGACGTCGGTCTCCGACAGCGGCGCGATCGCCTCGGCCTCAATGCGCAGCGCCGTCTTCAGGCCGGAGAAGGAGAAATCGGCGCCGGGCCGGCCATACATCGGCCGTGGCAGCGAGAAGCGATGGGGATTGCCGCGGGCGGCGGCGCGCTCGACAGCCGGGCCGCCCGGATAGGGAAGGCCAAGCAGCTTCGCCGTCTTGTCGAAGGCTTCGCCCAGCGCATCGTCAATGGTGGTGCCCCAGCGCTCATAATCGCCGACGCCGCGCACCAGCAGGATCTGGGTATGGCCGCCGGAGACCAGCAGCAGCAGATAGGGAAAGGCGATGCCGTCGGTGAGCCGCGCCGTCAGCGCATGGCCCTCCAGGTGGTTGATCGCGACCAGCGGCTTGTCGGCGGCGAGCGCCAGCGCCTTGGCCGTCGTCAGCCCGACGATGACGCCGCCGATCAGGCCGGGGCCCGCTGTCGCCGAAATGGCGTCGAGATCGCCGAAGCCGACGCCCGCCTCGTCCATCGCCGCCTGCACGATGCGATCGAGCGCCTCGACATGGGCGCGGGCGGCGATCTCCGGCACGACGCCGCCAAAGGCGGCATGGTCGTCGATCTGCGACAGCACGACATTGGAAAGGATCTCGCCGCGCCCCCCGGCGTCGCGCGACACGACGGAGGCCGCCGTTTCATCGCAGCTCGTCTCAATACCCAGAACCAGGACGGTAGAAGTCACACCGGGGCCTTTCGCCGCGTATCGGGCGGCTTGCTTGCGGATGGGCGCGTCGTGGCTAGACTGGCGCCGAATTCTGCCCTGACGGGCATTGATCCGACAGGCCCTAACATCCGGACCCGACCCCGTGCAATCCGAAGCCTCCACTCCCGTCCTCCGCATCGGTACGCGCGGCAGCCCGCTGGCGCTCGCCCAGGCGCATGAGACGCGCGCCCGGCTCGCCGTCGCCCACGGCCTCGACGAGGCGTCGATGGAGATCGTCGTCATCAAGACGTCGGGCGACCGGATCCAGGATCGGTCGCTGTCGGAGGCCGGCGGCAAGGGCCTGTTCACCAAGGAACTCGAGGAAGCGCTGTTCAGCGGCGCGATCGACATCGCCGTCCATTCCTCGAAGGACGTGCCGACCTTCCTGCCGGAAGGGCTGACGCTGATCGCCTTTTTGCCGCGCGAAGACGTGCGCGACGCCTTCCTGTCGCCGGTCGCCGGCTCGATCCGTGAGCTGCCGCAGGGCGCGCTGCTCGGCACCTCGTCGTTGCGCCGCCGGGCGATGGCGCTGCGCGTCCGGCCCGATCTCGTCGTCGTCGAGTTTCGCGGCAATGTGCAGACGCGGCTCGCCAAGCTCGAAAACGGCGTCGCGCATGGCACGCTGCTGGCGCTCGCCGGCCTGCGCCGGCTCGGCCGCGCCGAGCTCGCCACCTCGATCCTCGATCTCGACGATTTCCTGCCCGCCGTCGGCCAGGGCGCCGTCGCGGTCGAAGGCCGCGCCGACGATGTTCGCGTGCGCGAATTGCTCGCCGCGATCAACGATCCGGCGACCGAGACGGCGCTGGTTGCGGAACGGGCCTTCCTGACCCGGCTTGACGGCTCCTGCCGCACGCCGATCGGCGGCCTTGCGACGCTTTCGGGCGACGCGCTGCTCTTCCGCGGCATCGTGCTGTCGCCGGATGGCCGCCAGTCGGAAGCCACCCGGATGACCGCGCCGCTTGCCGATGCCGCGCGTATCGGCACCACCGCCGCCGACGAACTGATCGGCCGCGGCGGCAAGACCTTCTTCGCGACGGGCTGAGGCGCGCCATGCGGCTGCTCGTCACCCGGCCGGAGCCCGAGGCGACACGAACGGCCGAAAGGCTGCGCGCGCTCGGGCACGAGCCGGTGCTGGCGCCGCTGCTCGAAGCCCGCTTCCTCGACCCGGCGCCACCCGGCTTCCGGCCCGCCGCCATCCTCCTGACCAGCGGCAACGGCCTGCGCGGCCTGCTGCGCTGGCCGGACTTCCGCGCCTGGCTCGACATACCCGTGCTCGCCGTCGGCGACCGTACCGCCACGGCGGCGCGGGAGGCAGGCTTCCGAGACGTGCGTTCGGCCGATGGCGACGGCGAGGCGCTGGCGTCGCTCGCGATCGCCACGCTCGATCCCGCCGCCGGGACGCTGCTCTACCCCGCCGCCGTCGATCGCGCCGGCCTTTGGCCCGACAAGCTGACCGCCACCGGCTTCACGATCTCCCTCGTCGAGACCTACCGCATGGATCCGGTCGCGGCGCTGCCGGATCCGGTCGCGGATGATCTGCATCAAGGCAGGCTCGACGGTGTGCTGCTCTATTCGCCGCGCACGGCGAAGACCTTCGTCGGGCTGGTGGCGCGGCTTGATCCACAGCCGCCGCTCGACCACCTGTCGATTTATGCGCTTTCGGCAAACGTCGCCTCCGTCCTGACATTCGGTAGCGTGCTTATTGCCGACGAACCGACCGACGACGCCCTGCTGGCGCGGATCCCGCCGGGCATGGGAACATCGCCTTCAGGCGTCCGTTAACGCATTGGTCTATACTGGGTCCAAGCGACCGACGAGATCGAGGTGACATGAGCGACGACGACACCTTCAATCCGGCAGGCGAATCGTCCGCCCCCCGCCGCAAGCGGCCTCCCGTGACGATCGATCTCGAGGCCGAATCGAGCACGACGAAGCCCGCGCCCGAAACGGAAGCCGACGTGCCGGCGGCCACGGATGCTGCCGAGACGGCCGAGCCCGCCGCGCCTCCGCCGCCGGCCTATGAGCCGGAAGTCGGCGTTGCCGAACCGACGCCCGCGCTCGAATCCACGCCGCGCGAATCGGCTGGCGCGCGTTTCGTCATTCCGGCGCTCGCCGCTCTTGGCGGCGGCGTCATCGGCGGCCTGCTCGTCGCCCTGCTCTCTTCCTCGACCGGCACGGACCCGGTCGCCAGCGCCAGCCTCGATTCGCGCTTCGCCGCCGTGTCGGCCCGCCTCGACCGCGTCGAGGCGGCCGCCAGCGAAACCGCCTCCAGACCGACGGCGACTCCCGACGTCGACCCGGCCCGCCTCGCCAGTCTCGAAAGGGAAATCGCCGCGCTGAAGGAGGCCGCCGCGAACGCGCCGGCCCCCGTCGCCACGACCCCGGCGCCGGACCTCGGCCCGCTCGAAAGCCGGCTCGCCGCGCTGGAAGCCCGGCCGGAAGCGGCGCCGGCAGCCCCGGCGGCCCCGCCCGTCGACCTGTCGCCGCTGCAATCGCGCCTCGATGCCCTGACCGGCCGCCTCGACGCCGTCGAGGCGCATCCCCCGGCAGACCCGAAGACGGAAGCGGCCGCGCGCGTCATCGCGGTGACGGGGCTGCGCCAGGCGGCGACCGGCTCCGGCCCGTTCACCGACGAACTCGCCGCCGCCAGGGCGCTCGGCGGGGCCGACGACAGGTTCGCCGCGCTGCAGCCGCTGGCCGCCACCGGCGCGCCGTCGAAGGCGGAGCTTGCCGCCAGCTTCCCGGCCGTCGCCGAACAGATCCGCATCGCCGCCGCCAAGGTCGATCCCGGCGCCAGCCTGGTCGACCGGCTCGCGGCCTCGGCAAGCTCGCTGGTCAGCGTCAAGCCGTCGGGCCCGATGGCCGGGCCTTCCGCCACCGCCATCGTCTCGCGCATGGAAGCGGCGGTGAAGGAAGGCAACCTCGCCGAAGCGCTGCGCGAGGGCGAAGCTCTCGACGCCATCGCCCGGGCGCCGCTCGCCGACTGGGCGGCCAAGGCCGGCAACCGCATCACCATCGACACCGCGCTCGCCGGCCTCGGCGCCGCGAATTCTCCCAACTGACGGAGCGACGATGATCCGCATCCTCGTCTATGTCGCCCTCGTCTTCGCGATCGCCGCGGGCTTCGCCTGGCTTGCCGACCGGCCCGGCGATGTCGTGCTGACCTGGCAGGGCTATGACTACCAGACCAGCCTCATGGTCGCCGCAGTCAGCCTCGCCGCCCTGTTCGTCGCGCTGGCGATCCTGCTCTGGATCATTGCCACCGTCTTTCGCGCGCCAAAACTGTTCGGCGGCTGGCTGTCCGGGCGCAAACGCGATCGCGGCTACCGGGCGCTGTCGCGCGGCATGATCGCGATCGGCGCCGGCGACGTGAAGCGGGCGAAGCGCTTCGCCGTCGAATCGCGCAAGATCCTGAAGGACGAGCCACTGACGCTGCTGCTCGCGGCGCAGGCGGCGCAGCTGACCGGCGACGGCGCCGGCGCGCGCACCGCCTTCGAGACCATGCTGGACGATCCCGAGACGCGGCTGCTCGGCCTCCGCGGCCTCTATGTCGAGGCGCAGCGGAGCGGCGAACACGCGGCCGCGCGCCACTATGCCGAGGAAGCCGCCAAAGCGGCGCCGAGCCTCGCCTGGGCCGGCAATGCGCTGTTCGAGGACCAGGCCGCCAAGGGCGAATGGTCGGCGGCGCTCTCGACGCTCGGCTCCAACCTGCATGCCAAGCTGATCGAGCGCGGCGCGGCGCATCGCCTGCGCGCCGTGCTTTTGACCGCGCGCGGCATGGAGATCGAGGCCTCCGATCCGGAAGAGGCGCGCGCCGCCGCGCAGGAAGCCGTCAAGCTGGCGCCCGGCCTGGTTCCGGCCGCGACCCTGGCCGCCCGGCTCTTTGCCCGCCAGGCCGACGTCAAGCGCGCCGCTCGCGTCATCGAGACGAGCTGGAAATTCGAGCCGCATCCGGAACTCGCCGAGGCCTACGCCAATGTCCGCCCCGGCGACGCCGCGCAGGAGCGCCTGAAGCGGGCCGAAAAGCTCGCCGCGCTCCGTCCCGGCCATGTCGAGAGCCGCCTGGCGGTCGCGCGCGCCGCGATCGACGCGCGAGACTGGTCGCTCGCCCGGCGCGAACTGGCGGCGATCCCCGATACCGCCCGCACCGAGCGCTTCTGCCTGCTGATGGCCGAGATCGAGGAAGGTCCGGACGGCAATCGCGGCCATGTCCGCGAATGGCTGACGCGCGCCGTGCGCGCGCCGCGCGATCCGCAATGGACCGCCGACGGATATGTCTTCCCGGCCTGGGCGCCGGTTTCGCCGATCACCGGCCGCCTCGACGCCTTCGAGTGGCGGACGCCGACGGTGGCGCTCGCCGCCGACCAGCGCCCGGCGATCGAGCTCGACGTCGAGGAACCGGAAGCGCCCGAGCCGCTCGTCATCGAGGCGAGCCCCGTGCCAGCGCCCACGCCGAAGCCGGAACCCGCCGCGCCGCCGGCCCCCGCGCCGGAATCAGCCAGGGCGCCCGCGCCGACCCCGCCGGCAGCGGCGAAGAACGGCGGTCCCGCCGGCCCCGCGGCGACGGTCGTGGCGCCGATTCCGGACGATCCGGGCGTCGAGGACCGCGACACCGAACCGGCCGATCGTCTGCGTCTGCAGTGAGGCGGTGGAGAACGATCGGGGAGGCTTGAAACCCGGATCGAATGTGGCTATGAACCCCGTGGATTTCACGGCACCCCTCGCGGCGCCACCAGAATCCCCGGGTACGCCGCTTTAGCTCAGCTGGTAGAGCACATCATTCGTAATGATGGGGTCACAGGTTCGAATCCTGTAAGCGGCACCACCAACCTCCTTGAAATCATTGATAATTTCACCACGCAGCTTCAGCGCTGAATTGGTGCGTTCATTATGGTGACCACATGGTGACCACGAAACGCCGCTTGCTGGGGTTCAGGCCGACTGCTCCGAATCCGATTTGGATCCGCGCCGGCTTGGATTTTGCTTGGTCAGTCGCTACGGATTGACGGGTCGATTCCTGGTACGGCAGCGTACAGTGGACCCGTAGCGCTTGCTCCTGCCGGCGAGCGCATTGCAGGTGCGATGGAGCCATCTTGATTTCGATCGCCGAACGGATCCATTCGAAATACCCGCACATGACGGGCGCGCTGCAGAAATTCGCCGATTTCGTACTGGCAGAGCCGGTGAAGGTCGCGCGGATCAGCATCCATGAGGCGGTCAAGGACCTTGATGTTTCCGTCGCCTCGGCGAACCGCTTCGCACGCGCCATCGGCTATTCCGGCTATGCCGAATTCCGCACCGAACTGATCCGCAGCTTCGAACCGGCCTTCGACCCGGTCAAGCGGCTGCAGGTGCAGGTGTCGCGCACCTCGACCAGCCTCGACGTGTTCCGCGCCTCGATGAACGAGGACATCGCCAACGTCCAGACCACGATGGACGGGCTCAGCGACGAGCGCGCCAACCAGGCGGTCGATGCCGTGCTTGCCGCCAGGAACGTCATCGTGTTCGGGCTCGACAATGGCGCCAGCTGCGCGGCGATCCTGTGCAACGAGTTGCAACGGCTGCGCGGCAACGTCACCTCGATCGCCAATTATGGTGGCGCGATCGGCGTGGCGCGGCAGTTCACCGAGCTCGGCCGCGACGATCTCGCGATCGCCATCGCCTTTCCGAACTATATCCGCGACGTGATCCAGCTGGCGAGCCTTGCCCGCGCGCACGGCACGAAGGTGCTGGCGATCACCGACAGCCACCAGTCGCCCCTGGCGCCGCTGGCCGACATCAACCTGTTCTGCCGGGCCGAACGCCAGTTCGGCTCGATGTCGAATGCCGCCGCCATCACGCTGATCGAGGCGCTGGTCGCCGCCGTCGCCCACCGCACCAAGCGGGCCGTGGAACTCGCGGAACAATATACGACGCTAGAACTGCCCTGGCTGGAGCGCCCGGGCCAATAGCCCGCCCGCAGCCCCGACAGACAGTGATGCCTGAATGATCAGCCGCGCCTCGCCTCGCTAGGCAGCGCGACTACGATCATTGTTTTCGCTTGGGTTTTCCACGCTCCGCGTGACGACCATTTCAGCAGCCGACCCAATTGTACAAATTAGAACGTCGTGACAGTCTTTCTGTAACAGGATGTTCATTGCCGGCCGTAACGGGCTGATTTCCGGGCGATGAAGCCCATCTTCTCTACCCCTGACTACTCCTCGTCGAACGCACATCATCCTTCGGAGCCTGTGGAAATGGATAGACGGACTTTCATCAAGATCGGCGCGGCCGCTCTGGCGGCTCCGGCCCTTGTGACATCGCGAGCCCTGGCCGATACACCGAAGCTTGGCAAGATCGCCTATCAGCTCGGCTGGGTGAAGAACTTCCAGTTCGCCGGCGAATACATCGCCGATGCCAACAAGTATTTCGAGCAGGAAGGCATCGCGGTCGACCTGCTCGCCGGCGGCCCCAGCGTCTCGGCCGAGCCGATCGTCATCTCCGGCAAGGCGCTGGTCGGGCAGAACAGCACCGACAACACGGCGAATGCGGTTGCCAAGGGTGCGCCGCTGAAGATCATCGGCACCAACTACCAGAAGTCGCCGTCCTCCATCATCTCGCTGACCAAGACCGGCCTCAAGGCGCCGAAGGACCTGGTCGGCAAGACGGTTGGCATCCAGGCCAACAACCAGGTCGTCTGGAACGCCTTCCTGAAGATCAACGGCATCGATCCCGCCAGCGTCAACACGGTCCCCGCCCAGCACGATTTCACGCCGCTGGTTTCCGGCGAACTCGACGCGTTCTTCGGCTTCTCCAATGACGACGTCGTGCAGTTGCGTCAAAAGGGCCAGGACGTCAGCTACCTGCTGATGGCCGACTACGGCTACCCGATGTTCAACTGCAACTACCTCGTGACCGAGGAGACGCTGAAGGACAAGGAGAAGCGCGCCCAGGTCGTCGCCTTCATGCGCGGCGCCATCCGCGGCTGGCAGGAAGCGGTCAAGAACCCGGCGCTGTCGGCGCAGCTGACCGTCGACGTCTATGGCAAGGGCAACGGCCTCGACCAGGCGGCGCAGGAGAAATCCGCCGCGGCGACCAACGAGTTGATGGTCACGCCCGATACCGAGAAGCACGGCCTGTTCTGGATGACGGACAAGGCTGTCGACGAGACCATCGCCACGCTGGCGACGGCGGGCATCGTCGCCAAGAAGGATCTCTTCACCAACGAGATCCTCGAAGAGGCCTTCCAGGGCAAGACCACGCTCTGAGCCCCTTGTTCCGGGGCGGTCCCGGCGCATGCCGGAACGCCCCGGACCCTCCCCCAGGACACGGCAGCGGCCAGGCCGCCCACGACATCGAAGCCCCGGACCTGCCCGTCCGGGGAGCGACGGCCTTCGTTCGACAGGAACCCAGCATGACCCAGAACTACCAGAGCGCGGACGTCTGGTCCCGCACCAAGACCATCAACGGCTATCCCGTCGACGAGGTCCGCTCCGTCTTCCAGAAGTCCGTCCGGCGTGGCTGGCTGGAAGAGGCGATCCTCGCCGCCTACGAGCTGCACCTGAGCGGCCTCGAGACGGAAGAACTGCTCTGGCGGCGGATCGAGATCATCGCCACCGAGGAAGTCGGCTTCGGCCTGGTGACGGCGCCCGCCATCATCGAGGCGCTGAATGCCCAGCGGCAGCGCTATGCCGATCGCACCGAGCGCTGGATCTACGCGGTCCAGGCGATCCGCATCATCGTCACCAACAAGAAGGACCGAACCGCGCCGCAGCTGGCGCAATGGGCGATCGAGGTGACGTCGCGCGGCGAGCGGCAGTTCGAGATCCAGGATTTCATGGTGGACTATCACACCCGTCGCGGCGTTGAGCTCGGCCGCGGTCCGGAGCACTGGACGACTGCCGGCGGCGGCGATCTCGAAAACATGCTCGAAGGTGTCGACAGCAAGTACCTCGACTATCTGAACACGCTCCGCACCAAGACTCCGGCCTGATTCTGGCATGGCGCGTCCGGCATCCGCCGCCGCGCCATCCGCCGACCGAAAGGCACCCTCCGATGGAGATGTCCAACGTGAAGTCCGAGCTGAAGCCGAATGCGACCCCCTCGTCGCGTCCGGCCGGGGATGCCAGCGGCATCGTGCTCTATGGCCTCTCCAAGACCTTCTCGCTGCAGGGCCGCACCGTCACGGCGCTGCACGATGCGGATCTGCGCACGCCGGCGGGCTCCTTCGTGTCGCTGCTCGGCCCTTCGGGCTGCGGCAAGTCGACGATCCTGCGCATCCTCGCGGATCTCGACGTGCCGACCGATGGCAGCGCGCTCATCCATGGCAAGTCGCCCGGCGTCTCGCGCGCCAACCACGAGATCGGTATTGCCTTCCAGGACGCCTCCCTGCTCGCCTGGCGCTCGGTCGAGGACAATATCCGCCTGCCGCTCGAGATCAGCGGCATGAAGGGGCAGGACGCCGCCATCCGCGACCTGATCGCGCTGGTCGGCCTGCAGGGCTTCGAGAAGGCAAGGCCGGCGCAGCTTTCCGGCGGCATGCGCCAGCGCGTCGCCATTGCCCGCTCGCTCGTCAACCAGCCGAAGGCGCTGCTGCTGGACGAGCCGTTCGGCGCGCTCGACGACATGATGCGCCAGCGGCTCAATCTCGGGCTGCAGCGGATCTGGATGGAGAGACGCACGACCACCGTGCTTGTGACGCACTCGATCCCGGAAGCGGTGTTCCTGTCCGACATGGTTGCAGTGATGACCGCGCGGCCGGGGCGGATCGTCGAGACGCTGGCGATCGACTTGCCGCGCCCCCGCACGCCGGAAATGATGCGCACGCCGGAGTTCCATCGCCTCTGCGATCGCTTCAGCGAGCTCCTGTTCGGATCGAAGATCGAGGAACTGGAGGGGGCCCCATGACCGCGCTCGCGCTTCGTCCGCTCGACCGTCTCCGCGCCGTGAACGGTTCCGGCTTCCTCCATGGCGCGGCCGGGCTTGTCGTGGTCCTGCTGCTCTGGCAGCTCGCCGTCGCCTTCATCTCGTCCGGCAACGGCACGATCCCGTCGCCGCTGCAGATTGCCCGCCAGATGCAGGCGGACGGCTTCCGCTTCTATGCCGACGCGGCTTCCTACACGGTGTCGGCCGCCTTCCGGGGCTGGCTCTGGGGCAACGGCCTTGCGATCACGCTCGCCCTCGTCGCCGTCGCCATTCCGTTTCTGGAGCGGCCGATCCTGCAGCTCGGCATCGTCTCCTACTGCCTGCCGATCGTCGCGATCGGGCCGCTGATGATGATCCTGTTCTCCGGCGATACGCCGAAAGTGGTGCTGGCCGGCCTGTCCGTCTTCTTCACCACGCTGATCGGAACCGTGACCGGTCTGCGCCATGTCGACCGCACCATGCTCGACCTCGTGCACGGCTTCGGCGGCGGCACCCGGCACAAGCTGTTCAAGGTGCGGCTGATATCCGCCCTGCCGCATCTCTTCGCCGCGCTTCGCATCGCGGCGCCGGCCGCCATCCTCGGCGCCATCGTCGGCGAATATATGGGCGGCACCGAAACCGGCCTCGGGCTGATGCTGGTCAATTCGCAGCAGGCGATGGAAATCCCGAGGACCTGGGCGATCGCGGTCGTCGCCAGCGTGCTTGCCGCCATCGCCTATGCCGCGACCAGCCTGGCCGCCCGCCTGCTGACGCCCTGGGCCCGGGAAATCTCCACCGACATCGGCAGCGGCCTGCATGCGAATTCGGGCGGCGCCGGCGGCTGGGCGATGGCGATCGCCTCGGCGCTCGGTTCGCTCGGACTTGTGCTCGTCGTATGGTGGGCGATCCTGCGCGGCTTCTCCGTGCCGCCCTTCTTCGGCAAGGGGCCGCTGGAGGTGTGGAACTATCTCGTCGATCCGCTGATGGGCGCGCAGAACCGTATTCAGTTGATGCGCGAGGCTGTCGTCACCATCCGCGACAGCGCCGCCGGGCTGGTCGTCGGCACGGTCGCCGCCGTCCTCGTCGCGGTCGCCTTCAACCTCTGGGGCGGCGTCGAACGGGCGTTCATGGGCGTCGCCATCGCGCTACGCTCGATCCCGCTCGTCGCCATGGCGCCGCTGGTGACGCTGGTCTTCGGTCGCAACATGCTGGCCGTCGTCATGATCGGCGCGATCGTCACCTTCTTCCCGACGCTGGTGAACATGACGCTGGCGCTGGCGCAGACGCCGGCCCGCTCGCGCGACCTGATGCGGGTGTTCGGCGCCTCGCGCCTCCGGACGCTGATGACGGTGCAGATCCCCAGCGCCCTGCCGGCGCTGTTCACCTCGCTGCGCACCGCCGCGCCGCTCGCCATCACCGGGGCGCTGCTGGCCGCCTGGCTCGCCACGGGCAAGGGGCTCGGCTACGCCATCGTCACCACCGCCGCCGTCTCCGACTATGAAGGGCTCTGGGCCCGGGTCGCCCTGACGACGGCCTTCTCCATCCTTCTCTATGCCCTGATCGGGCTGGTCGAACGCCTCGTGCTCAAGGCCTACGCCAACTAGCCAAGCGCCACGCTTCCGCGATCACCCCTGCTTTCGCGGCGCCCCGGCGCGCGCGACGCGCTTTCGCGCGCCCGTCCCTTTCCTCCCCGCCGGCCACGCCCGGCGGAATCCCTCCCCCGCATCCGGAGTTTCCTCGATGAAGACCACGCCCGTAACGCCCGCCGATCTCGTCGCCTCGATCATTGCCCTGCCGCCCATCGCCCGGAACCCGGACGGCGGCATCAACCCCGGCGAAAGCCAAAAGATCGTCGACTGGCTCGCTTCGGCCGGCGTCAGCTCGTTCATGTATGGCGGCATCGCCAACCTGTTCAATGCGAGGCTCAGCGAGTATGGCGCGGTGCTCGACCTGATCGAAGCGGTGGCGCCTTCCGATGACGCCTGGATGATCCCGGCGATCGGCGGCGACTATGGCAAGGCGATCGACCAGGTGGCGATGCTGCGTGAGCGGGATTTCCCGACGGCGATCCTGCTGCCGTTCTGGCTGGTGCAGCCGAAGGGCGTGGCAACCGGCATCCGCAAGCTCGCCGATGCCTATGGCAAGCCGCTGATGGTGTTCTTCAAGGCGCTCGACTATCTAGGCCCGCAGGACGTCGCGGCGCTCCTGAAAGATGGCGCGCTCTGCGGCGTCGAATATGGCGTGGTGCCGGATGAAAACGGCGAGTCGCCGCACCTGACCACGCTGCTCGATCTCGTCGGCTCGGCCGAGCGGCTGATCGACGGCGCGGGTGAACTGACCATCGTCGAGAGCTCGAAGTTCGGCATCCAGGGCTATACTTCCGGCACCGGGCTGCTGGCGCCGCACATCTCGATGGCGTTGCTGGAGGCGGTGAAGCGCGGCGACCGCGCCGCGATCGAGAGCCTCAGCCGGCCCTTCGTGGATTTCGACGCGGCCCGCGCCGCCCATTCCGCCATTCCCGTCGTGCATGACGCGATCCGCTTGGCAGGGATCGCCGATACCGGCCCGATCGGCCCGTTCTTCGAGAGCGCGTCGGATCCGGCGATCGTCGCGGACATCACTCGGATCGCCAATGAATTAATGCAGGCAAATGCAGACTTCACACGGATGGAAGGTCGCTAGCGCGCCCTCAACCCATCGATATCCACGGGCGAGCGCCAATGGCCACGCAGTGCGGGATCACGAAAGGCGGGCTCCCTGAAGGTCAGCGGCGAGCACGCCAAACTGACTTCCGCGAGTGCTGCGCTTTGCCGGACCGGCGCGCAGCGTCCGGGACAGGCGGCCGCCGCTGATCGGCATGTCGAGCAGACTGACGAAGCCATGCGGCATTCCGGCCAGGCCGCGCGCCGCGTGGAGCATCATCGCCGCGGCGCCCGGCACCGGCGGCGCGGCGGGGCTGAGGGACAGTGAGAAATCCCGGCTTCCCTCGACCGAGACGGCCTCCTGCGGCTTGCGGCCATGGGCGGCGGGATCAAGGAACATTTCCAGCCTCATCACGATGCTCGTGACGCCGCCCAGCGATCCGGTTGCTGTCTGCGTGATACCGGCGACCTCGCCGATCCCAACGGTGCGGTGCGACAGCACGATCGGGGTGGTTGCGAAGGTCGGCTCCAGGCTGTCCGTGATGGTGTCGATCGGGATGCCGACGCATTCCGCGACCGCCGCGACGGATTCCGGGAAGCCCATATGGCCCTCGATGGACCCGTCAGCGACCCGGCCGGCGAAGGTCTCAGGCGAAAGCCCGAAGCCCAGATGGGCGAAATCCGCCGGGCCGACGCCGCCGACATTCGAGACGCGCAGGATATCGAGCTTCGTCACCTCGACGAGCGTGCGCGACAAAAGGATCGGCAGAGTCTCGAAGCAGAAGCCGGGATTGATGCCGCAACCCATAACCGTGGTACCGGAGGCGCGCGCCGCCCCATCCAGTGCCTCGAATTCCGCCCCATATCGGAGCCAGGGGTGAAACAGCCACTCAGCGGCCGACAAGACCGAATAGCCGGCCTTCAGCCCAGCCAGGATCTGCGCGGTAGCCCGATCCGGCGCGGACGTCGACGCGTGAAAAAGGATCGTCGGACCGGCTGCCGGCGGCAGGGTCGCCTGGATCGAGAGGTCGCAGGATGTGCCCGGCACCACGTCGGCGACCGGATGGCCGACAAGATCCGGCGCATCGTCAATAATCGTCACGATCTCGAAGTCCGGGCTCGCCTGAAGCGCCGCGAACAATGCCCGACCGAGGTTGCCGAAGCCGAAAAGAGCGACGCGCATCAGAATATCCCCTTCACATCGTCCAGCCCGGCCGCCCAGCGCGTCGGCTTCATTTCCACGATGTCATGGGTGAGCAGATCCAGCTGACGGAACGGATCACCCGTCAGAATCTGATCCAGTTCGCCCCTTGTGACGCCGGTCGCCATCATGAAACCGCCGGTCGGCGGAACGAGGCGGCCAGAAAGAAAGAAGATGCCGCGATCATAGAGGGTTGCGACCCAGTCGCGGTGCGCGGGCAATGCCGCCGCGATCGCCTCCGGCGTTGCCGTGTAGGTCGACGTCACCAAAAACATCCGGGTTCTCCATGCTGCGTGGCCATCGCTGCCACCCATGAGCATAGATATATCACTTGACACTTCAACTGATATTATCAGATCGTAGATGCGTTCCCGGCGAGAAGATCCAGCGGCTCAAAGAAGGCACGCGGTTCCGGGCCAGGGTTGGAAGCGAATGACGCCACACGCAGCGCCCGGCAAATCGCTCAGGCACACCATTCGGGGAACAGGGTTCATGACAAAATTCCGCAGGACTGTAGCGGCTGCCGCCCTGGCAGTCATCGCCGGAGCCATGCCGGCTTCCGCCGCCGACCTCGCCGCCATCAAAGCCGCCGGCACGATGCGCGCGCTGACGACAGGCAACGACAAGCCGAACGTCTCGATGGACACGTCCGGCAAGCCGATCGGCTTTGAAGTCGACATGTGCCAGCTCATCGCCGACAAGCTCGGCGTGAAGCTCGATCTCAACGTGCTCGCCTGGGAAGGCCTGCTTCCCTCCATCACCGCCGGCCGTACCGACATGATCTGCTCGGGCGTCAACATCACACCGGCGCGCCAGGAAGTGTTCGATTTCTCGGTGCCCTACTCGCGCACCGCGATCATCGCCATGGTGCCTGAAGCAACGACCGACATTAGCGGCCCCACCGACATTGGCGGCAAGGTCGTCGGTGCCTGCATCGGCGCTGATGGCGAGGACGTGGTTCGCGAGATCGGCGGCTACAAGGAAGTGCGCGTCTATCCGGGCGTCGCCGAACTGTTCGCCGATTTCGTCGCCGGCCGCATCGAAGTGGCGATCGTCGGCGACAAGCAGGCAGCCGAATTCATGCAGGCCCGCCCCGGTATCGCGAAGATCGTCGGCAAGCCCTACAAGGTCAATCTGGTCGGCTATCCGATGAGCAAGGGCTCGGCCGACATGAAGGCCGCGGTCGACAAGGTCATTTCGGATGCGCGCACCGACGGCACGCTGAATAAGATGGCCAAGGCCAGCTTCGCCCTCGACGACTATGACTCCGCCCTGCCGCCGGTCGGTCAGGACGCCGCCAAGAAGTAGGACCGCGGAACGATCTTTGCAGGGCCGAGACGGGTCGACACGATCCGGATCGGCTCTGCCCACAAGGCCGGGCATTCCGGGTCTTGCCGATCGTCTGCGGGATCGCTTGCCGCGCGCGACGCCGATCCCGACGACATCTCCATCCCGAGGCTGCGCAGCTCGTGCCCGAGCTCGCGATGGTCGTCCTGCCGTGCCGGCGCCGCCTGCGACCACGGCTAGCCGCTGCCGAGATAACGCTCCATGTCCTTCGACTTCTCTTCGATCGTTCCCTATGCGCCGCTGCTGTTCCAAGCGACGATGATGACGATCTTCCTTGCCGTCACCTCGCAGGTGATCGGCACGATCTGCGGCTTCCTGCTGGCGCTGGCGCGCATGTCGTCCTGGCGCATCCTCAGCGTGCCGGCGTTCTTCTACATCTGGATCGCACGCGGCACGCCGCCGCTGATCCATCTGTTCCTGATCTATTTCGGCCTGCCTAGCATCGGCATCTCGCTCGAACCGCTGCCCGCCGCGATCGTCGCCTTCTCGATCACCTCGTCGGCATACAATGCCGAGACGCTGCGCGCCGGCCTGCAGTCCATCCCCGCCGGCCAGATCGAGGCCGCCCGCGCCGTCGGCATGAGCTATCCGACCGTGATGTGGCGGATCGTGCTGCCGCAGGCGATCCAGATCATCACGCCGCCCTATATGAGCAACTTCATCAGCCATGTGAAAAGCACGTCGCTGGCGTCCGTCGTGACGGTCCGCGAGCTGCTGCTGACGACCACGCTGATCTATTCGAACACGTTTCGCGCGATGGAAGCGCTGCTCGTCGCCGGCGCGATCTACCTGTTCCTCACCTCGATCCTGGCGTTGGCGCAGCTCCAGCTCGAACGCTACCTCGACTATGACAAGCGCCCGCCTGCCCGTCGGCGCCTGCGCCGACTGGGCCTGACGCCAGGCCATGTGGCCTTGGCCGATCCCGCAGCGCACGACCTGCTGCCATCGCCGCCGGACCGCCAAAGGCGCGTGCTCGATATCGCGGCGCTCGAGAAGAGCTTTGGCGACGTCAAGGCGCTCTCCGGCATCAACCTCTCGATCCAGGAGGGCGAAGTGGTCTGCCTGCTCGGCCCGAGCGGATCAGGCAAGAGCACGCTGCTGCGCTCCATCAACCTGCTGGAGCGCCCGGATTCCGGCCGTATCGGCATCCATGCCCGCGGCGCCGGCTTCGACCTCGCTTTCGGCCCGACGCATCGCGGCGTCGGCGGGCGGGAACTGGCGCGGCTGCGCTCGCATGTCGGCATGGTGTTCCAGCACTTCAATCTCTGGCCGCACAAGATGGCGATCGAGAACGTCACCGAGGGCCTGCTGCGCGTGCGCCACCAGACAGGCCTCGAGGCCGGCAATGCGGCGACGCGGCTGCTCGCCCGCGTCGGCCTCGGCGCCAAGCTGACCGCCTTCCCGAACCATCTCTCCGGTGGCCAACGCCAGCGCGTCGCGATTGCGCGGGCGCTCGCCATGAAGCCGGACATCATGCTGTTCGACGAACCGACCTCGGCGCTTGATCCCGAACTGGTCGGCGAAGTGCTGCAGGTGCTGGAAGACGTCGCCGCCAGCGGCATGACGATGCTGGTCGCGACCCACGAGATGGGCTTTGCCCGCAAGGTCGCCGACCGGGTCATCTTCATGGATGGCGGCCAGATCGTCGAGATCGCGACGGCGGAAGAATTCTTCGAGCGGCCGAAGCACGAGCGCAGCATCCGCTTCCTGGAGGCAGTGCTGAAATAGCGTCCGCCAACGGACGACGGCAAGAAAGGGGAGCGGAGCGGAGCGGATCCGCTCCCCTTCTTGTGCCTTCAAGTCACGCTCGACACGAGGGAAACCAGCGGCCCGTCAAGCAGCCGCCAGTTCCTCCGATCAACCTGTTTGCTGCCAGCGGTGTTTTTCGAGCGCGGACGGGTCCGTGTCGACCTCCGCCCAATTCTCGGTGCGCTGGAAATGCACCGGCTCGTCATCCATCCAGAGCGCATGGGTAATGCCATGCAGCAGAGGCTCGATGCCGTAGCGCAGCCCCGACAGCGAGGCGCCCGAATGCGCGTTCGTAACCGTGGCGCCGTAGTTGAAGCAGAACATGTTGGCGAGCACCGGCGTCTGGCCCGGTACCTTCTCGACGAAGGAAAGATCACGGTTGAGATAGGGATAGGTTGCGAGCCAGGCATCTGGCTGGCTTTCGGGCGGCGTGAACCGATCCGACCAGGTCGCCATGTTGTCGGCGAGCGGCAGCAGCTCCGGCCGGTTGCGCGGGTCCATCGAGAAGCCGCAGCCGATGAAGAGATGGTCGAACACCTCGACCGAGCCATCGCTGGCCGTGACGTGGATGCCGTCCTCACGCTGCTCGACATCGGTCCAGGACGCACCGGCGTGAATGCAGAAATTCGGGAACGCGGCGCAGCGATCGACGCCATCCTGGGTCGGCGGCTGGCCGAATTTGAACATCGCCTGGATCCAGCGCCACTTGTCGGCATCGGACATAGAGGCATAGTGGCGAAGATAGCCAGCCTTCTCTAGATAGCGGAACGGGTTGGCCATCAAGATCTGCCTGCGACGCATGTAGATGGTGACGCCGGTCGCTCCGAGTTCGAGCAGGTCCGCGGCCCGGTCCCACGCCGTCGCCCCCGCGCCGAGCAGCCCGATGCGCTTGCCCTTCCAGTCAAGGCTGTCGACATCATCGGTGCACAGCGTCCAGCTTTCGCGCGGCAGCTTGTCCTTGACGAAGGGCGGCACATACCATCCGCCAATCCCCTCCAGCCCCGTCGCCAGCACGACCTTGCGGGCATAGACGGTCTCATTTCCATTGACGGTCAGGCGGACGAGGCCGTCCTCGTCGTCGAAGGCGGTGACGTCGGCCTCGTTGCGGACCGGCAGGTCGAGGACCGCGCGGTACCAGTCAAGATAAGCCTGCCAGGCCTGACGCGGCCATTTGCCGAGCTGCTCCCACCCCGTCTCGCCGAACACCGCCTCAAACCAGCTGCGCGGCGCCAGCGAGGGGATACCGAGATCCGGCCCGGTAACATGTTTGGGCGAGCGAAGTGTCCACATCCGCGAATAGGTGATCCACGGACCCTCCTGTCCCTTTGGCGCGCGATCGAGGATCAGCACGTTGGAGACGCGGTCGCGCATCAGACCGAAGGCGACCGTGAGGCCACATTGGCCGCCGCCGACGATCACGACATCGTAGACGTGATGGCCACGCGGGTGCTCGCGCGGGAGCACCCAGTCGTCCTTGGGGTAGTTGAGAATCTCCAGATCGTGGCGGACCCGGCGGCTGAGCCGGTCGAGGCGCTCCTGCGCATCCGGCAATGGCGGCGGCGCATAAGGCGGCGCCAGGCCCGCTCGAAGCTCCGGGTGCTCCAACGCGAGCTTCCCGGCAATCTGTGCCGAAATATCCTCGCCGTGCATGTCCCCCCGCTCCGGCTGGTCCATCGATCCACTCCACGTCAAAAGCTGCAACACCTTCAAGCTGTAGCGCATCGTTGATATTCCGTCAAAAATATCTGATGGTGTCTCTGACGAGAATGCCGCGCGTCGCGGCTGCCTCGATCCCGCCGCCGCGACCTTCTCGCGTGGATTGCATCGGCCGCGACGAGCGTGTAGCGCTTGATATTCGCAATGATATAATGCGGGTCGTCGCGCCTACGGATGCGACCCGACAAGAGCTAGAAGTGGATGATGGATTTGGTCGCCGAAAAGATCGCAGCAAAAGCCAGCCCGGCGGCCGTGAAGAAGGTGCGCGCGCCCAAAAAGACGGGCAAGGCGTCGCTGACCGACAAGGTCTACAATCTCCTGCGCGGGGAAATCCTGACCTGTGCGCTGGAGCCCGGCCGCGAATTGTCGGAGGCCGAATTGGCGCAGCGCTTCGAGGTCAGCAAGACGCCGGTCCGCGAGGCCTTGGCGAAGCTGCGCTCCGAGGGCTTCGTCCGTACCTTTCCGCGCCGCGGATACCAGGTTGTGCCGATAACTTTCGGCGACATGAGCGAACTTTTCGATTTGCGCACGATCCTGGAAGCAGGCGCTGCCGAACTGGCTTGCGCCCGCATCACGGATGCCGAACTCGACCAGTTGCAGAAGCTGGCCGACGTCGTCTACGACCGCAGCGAGCAGCCGAGCCTGCAGCGCTTCATCAAGGCCAATCGCGATTTCCATGCCGCAATCGCCAGGGCATCCGGCAATGACCGACTGCAATTGCTGATCACCCGGCAGATCGACGAATTGGAGCGCTTCTTCTACCTCGGCGCCCGCCTTCGCGACGTCAACAGCGAGACGATCAACGACCACCAGGCGATCGTCGAAGTGCTGCGTTCGCGCGATCCGGTCGCGGCACGAGAGATCATGATCAAGCACAACGACATCACGCGCGAAGGCCTGTTCAAGGCGCTGGCCAGTTCGCGCAACTTCGCCCAGATCAGTCTCTAGCTGCTTCCCAACCCAGCATATCGGATCACGAGGGTTCGCCGGTCTCCGGCGCGGCCTTCGTGAGTCTGCGCCGGCCGACGCCATGCATCGCTGCCTGCGATATCCCCTCGACATGACATATCGATTGGAATATCACGTGATATCTTCAACATGCGGGACAGTCCGATGGGTGACAAGATCATGTGGGCGCGCCAGGAAGGCACGACCAAGACGTGGGTGCATGAGGGACAGGAGTTCAGCCATCGGCTGATCACCCAGAAGAAGCAGGGTTCTTCGATGTCCTTCCACATCACGACCTACATGCCGCATTTCGACGTCATGGTCGAAGGCGACGGCAAGCATGAGGTCATCCTCTATTGCCTGCAGGGATGGTCCAAGCAGATCATCGAGGCGACCGGCGAGGAACGCATGTTCCGTCCAGGCGACGCGATGTACCTGCCGGTCAACTACCGCTACCGACACATCATCGGCGATGCCGGCCTGGTCATCGCGGTCTGCGCCAATCCGAGCAAGGAAGACGGCGACATGTAGCAAAAAGCCCCGGCGCCAGGCGCCGGGGCTTTTTCATTCCGGCTGCGGATCTCGCCGCTCAGGCGGGAACCTGACGCAGGCGGACGACGTCGGTGCGCTCCGCGCCGCCTGCCTCGCGCTCATAGCGGAAACCACCGCGCCGTGCGCCCGCCATCGAAGCATCCAGAAAGTTGAACAGCCCCGGCGGGGCGGTGACGACATCCTCGGTTGCGTTGACGATCGTGTTGGCGGCACCGAACAGCGACAAAGCGGCCGGTGTCAGACTGGCGCGGATGTGGTGCGCGCCCTCGATATCAATCGTGTCGGCGGCAGGAATGCCGAAGCGCTCGGGATCGTAGTACATGACGAGCCGCATGGTGACGATCGCATCGGCCCCGCGAAGGCCCCGGCCAGTCTGCGTGATGCCAATGACCCGTCCCGGCTCGATCAGGCCAAGGCTCGGCGTGCCGGAATCGACGGGAAAGTCAGCGACTTCGGTTTCCCAGCTCTCCTCCACCCGATCGATGGTCAGCCCGAGACGCTCGCAGACCAGCGCGATCGATTCCGGCATTCCCATGTGACCGACGATCCGTCCGGAGGCGATCTTCTCGTCGAACTCGGCGGGCCAGAGCGCATAGCCGACATGATCGATATCGCCCGGTCCAGTGCCCGTCACGTCGATGGCGCGGGTGATGGTCACGCGGCGCACGCCCGACGTGGCGCGAGCAAGCACGAGAGGAAGCGCGTCGAAGCTGTAGCCGGGATTGATGCCGGTGCCGGTAATCGTGACACCCTTGGCCTTGGCGGCCTGGTCCAGCCGAGCGGCGAACGCGCCATGGCGCAGCGCCGGATGAAACATCGCCTCGGAAGCGGAGAGCACGTCGAGACCGGCGGCCAGCGCGTCGAGAAGTTGCGCCTCGATCTTCGCCGGCGCCGACTCCGTGAGATGATAGAGCAGGTCCGCCGCATCGCCGCCATCGGCGAGGCATTCTGCCAGTGTCGGGCGCACGATGACGTCGCCCGCGCCGACGAAACCCGGATAGAGCGCGTCTAGCCGCTGCCCGGCCTTGGCGGGATCGTGGTCAACGGCGCCGACGACACGGATACCCGGATAGCCTTGGCTCAGGCATTCGACGACGAGCGAGCCAAGACAGCCGAGCCCGAAAAGTATGACCCCGATGGGTTCGCCAGACGATTTCGCCACGCTGATTCTCCTGTTTCGCTTTCGCGGTCCGGGCCGCGATCTGCCTCCCTCGACCCTCGCCATTCCGGCATCGGTGGGTGGAAAGCCACGCATCCAATCTGATGTGCTATGTAATATCTTACAGATAATTTCGTGACAAGGAAAAGCGCGAGAGATCTCGGCGGTTCCGAGATCGGAATGTACGGCTCCGCTCGCCGAATACGGCAAGGCAGGCTCATTGGTTGACATTCTACTAGATATATCAGATCAAGCAGCAGATCGCGATATCGCGCAATCCCTGTCTTCCACGAACGGTTTGAGGCCTCCGATGCGACTCGATACCAGTGCCAGCGGCGTATTCCCGATTTCTGCGACGCCGTTTCTGGATTCCGGAGAACTGGACCTCGCCAGCGCCGAGAGGCTGACGGATTTCTATCTCGAGCGTGGAGCGACCGGCCTCACGATCCTCGGCATGATGGGCGAAGCGCCGAAGCTGTCGCCGGAGGAAAGCACCGCCTTCCTGAAGGTCGTGCTTGCGCGCGTCGCCGGCCGCATCCCGGTCGTCGTCGGCGTCAGCAATCCAGGCCTGTCTGCCATGGTGGCGCTGGCGCATGAAGCGATGGCCGCAGGCGCTGCCGGCGTCATGGTCGCTCCCCTGCCGAGCCTCAAGACCGAAGAGCAGATCATCAACTACTACGTCATGGTCTGCCAGGCACTCGGGCCCGACGTTCCCGTCGTGCTGCAGGACTTCCCGCTGGTACTCGGCGTCAGCTTCTCGGTGCCGACGCTCGAGACGATCTTCGCCCGACTGCCGCAGATCGTCATGCTGAAGCACGAGGACTGGCCCGGGCTCTCCAAGCTCTCGCGCATCCGGCGCGGCGAGAGCGAGCGCGGCGACCGCCGGATCAGCATCCTCGTCGGCAATGGTGGCCTGTTCCTGCCGCAGGAACTCGCGCGCGGCGCCGATGGTGCAATGACCGGCTACGCCTATCCCGAGATGCTGGCCGACGTCGTCCAACGCTTCCGTGCCGGCGATGTCGAGGGCGCCGAGGATGCGTTCGACGTTCACCTGCCGCTGATCCGGCACGAGACCCAGCCCGGCCTCGGCCTCGCGGTCCGCAAGGAAATCCTGCGCCGCCGCGGCGCCATCGCGTCGGCGCATGTCCGCAGCCCTGGCCCCAAACTGGATGCTCTCGACCTGGCCGAACTGACCGGGCTCATGAACAGGCTCGAACGCCGTATGGCCCGCCCGGCATAGGCGGTTACCTCAGAAATTGAAAACGGCGCCTACTGGCGCCGCTTTCGATTGGAACATGCCCGGATGATCAAACCGACTTGATGGCGCCGCCATCGCAGCGGAGCATTCCGCCCGTCACATAGCTTGCCGGCGCGCTCACGAGGAAGGCCGCGACCGCCGCGAATTCCTCGATACGGCCATAGCGCTGGATCGGGATCGAGGCCCGCGACGCCGCCGCGACATCCTCCACCGCCTTGCCGGTCCGCTTGGCCGCCGCGGCATCGAGTTCGTCGACGCGCTCGGTGTGAATGCGGCCGGGCACCAGCATGTTGACGGTCACGCCACTCGCGGCGACCTCATCGGCCAGCGTCTTCGACCAGCCGACTAGCGCCGAGCGCAGCGCATTGGAAACGCCGAGATTGGGGATCGGTTGGATCACGCCTGAAGACCCGAGCGTCAGCACGCGCCCCCAGCCGCGTGCCTGCATCTCCGGCACGATGCGCGCCGTCAGCAGGAACACGTTGCGGACCATGGCGCTGAACTGCGCGTCCCAGGTCTCGCCCGTCACCGCCAGAACGCTGCCCGGCGGCGGACCGCCGGTATTGTTGACGAGAATGTCGATCGCATTCAGCCTCGCCGAGGCACCGGCCACCAGCGCCTCGACGGCGTCCTCTCCGGCAAAGTCGCAGACGACATAATCCGCGCTGCCAGGGCCGCTGGCGTTCAGCGACGCCGTCGCCGCCTGCAGGCAAGCCTCGTTACGGCCGGTGATGACCACACGCACGCCTTCGGCGACCAGCGCGGCCGCGACGCCGAGACCCAGCCCGCGCGACGACGCAAGCACCAGCGCGCCCTTGCCGGAAATTCCAAGATCCATAGTGACTCCCAGAGCGTTTTCGAGCGGAGTGTGTACAGGCTCGCGCGGAAAGACCGCGATGAAGACAATGAGCTAGATCGGGTCAGGATGCGGCCAGGCCGGCGCCGCTCTCGAGGCTGTCGCGCAGATTGCTCCAGGGTAGCCAGAAGGCCGGCCCATATTGCGCGACGAGCTTCCCCGGCACTGGCTGCGGCGGCTTGTGCGGCAGCGGAAACTCGCCCACCGCCAGCGTGCCGGAATAGAGACCGGCGATCGCCCGGCCGAGCGAGGTCGTGAGCGCGATGCCGCGACCATTGCAGCCGATCGCCGCGTCCAGTCCCGGTTCGAGGCTCATGAAGCGCGGCATGGAATCGAGCGTCGCGGCGATCACCCCACTCCAGACATGCTCGGCGCGGATGCGACCCAGCGCCGGAAAGATGTTCTCGAGGCGCTTCGAGAAATAGCGGGTCGCGCGTTCGAGCGGCATCGGGCCCGGCATGACCAGTCCGCCGGTCACCAGCCGCCCGTCCGGCGACCAGCGCACGGCGAAAGTGTGCCGTCGGGTATCGGCGACAGGCGACCGGCCATGAAGAATGCTGGCCTGATCGGCCTCGCCGAAATGCTGGCTGGCGATCTGGTGCACGCGGACCGGAATGATCGCGTCGGCGACTGCGGGGTAGAGCTTGTCGACCAGCGCGTTGGTGGTCAGCAGCATCCGATCCGCGCGGACGCGCCCCTTGTCGGTCACGGCCATCCACTTGCCATCGGCCCGCGTGACCTGTTGAACGCGGCTTCCTGCGTAGATGCCCACGCCCTGCGCCATCGTGGCCCTGGCAAGACCGCGCGCATAGGCAAGCGGATTGATCTGACCACCAGTCGGGTCAAGAAGCGCGCCGTGATAGCCGGACGCTCCGATCTTTTCGGCTGTCTCTTCGCGAGACAGGATCTCGACCCGCCGGCCAAGCGTCGCCCAGTCACGCTGGCGCTGCTCGAGAATTCTCTGGAGCGCCGCGGTATGGGCCGGCTGCAGCCATCCCGTCTGCTCGGCGCTGCAATCGATCGCATAACGGCGGATCAGGTCGAAGACAGCATTGCCGGACTGACCGACCAGCGCAGTCAGCCGGTCGCCTGCCTCGCCCAGAAGGCCGCGCACATCGGCAGGCCCGAAGGCCGTCTTGAGGCTGGGCACAACGAAGCCCGTATTGCGCCCCGATGCGCCGAAGCCAGGCTCGTCGGCTTCGAGAAGGACGACCTTGGCGCCACCCTCGGCCATGTGCAGCGCTGTCGACAGGCCGAGAAAGCCCGCGCCAACAACCACGATGTCCGACGAGACGTCGCCGACCAGCGGCGGCATGGGTTCAGCGGCCGGCGTCAGCGCCGACCAGAGCGATTGATGGAAGGTCTCCGTCGCCATATCGGTCTCAGGCCGCCCGCTTCACGTAGCGGCCGAAGCCGGCCGAGCCGAAAACATCGTGCCCGTCCCATACCTTGCGCCCACGCAGGAAGGTGGCCGCGATGCGAGCGCCGAATGTCTCGCCATCATACGGGCTCCAGTTGAGCCCGTCACGAGTGGCGGACGCATCGAAGGGGAAGGAGCCGGCTTCGAGGACCGCGATATCCGCGTCGAAACCCGGCGCGAGCGCTCCCTTCTGCCCCCAGAGCCCAAACAGCTTAGCCGGCTTCTCGCATACCTGCTCGTAGAGGACGCGCGCCGGCTCGGCGACACGGGCGGAGAGATCGGTGAAGAAGGAAGGTACCAATGTCTCCAGCCCGGGAATCCCGGCGCCGGCATCGAAGATCGACGGCACCAGCTTGTTGTCCACCGGCCAGCTCGAATGATCCGACGAGACGAGCGCGATCTTGCCATCCGCCAGGGTCTGCCACAGTGCGTCGAGCACGCCAGACCGGATCGGCGGACTGACCTTCATGCGGGCGCCGAGACGGCCGACATCCCGGGCGGCGTCGAAATGGAGATAGTGGACGCACATCTCGCCGGTGGCGCGGACGCCCTCTTCGCGGTATCGGGCGACCAGATCATAGCCGCGCGGATGCGAGATATGGACGATATGGACATGCGCGCCGGTCGCCTTGCCCAGTTCGAGGAAATTGGCGGTCGCCGCCATCTCCGCCGCGAGCGGGCGGCTCGGCTCGTGCCATTCCGGCGAGGTCCGGCCCGCGGCCTTCAGGGCGGCGATCGCGGCGCGGACGATCTCCTGGTCCTCATTGTGCAGCCCGACGGGAAGGCCGGTCTCCACCGAAGCCTTCAAGATCGCCAGCGTGTCATCGGCCGGCAGGCGGGGAAAGCGGACAGGGTGGCTCTCGATGCTGGAAATCTTGAAGGCGCAGACGCCCGCCCCGGCCAGCTTCGCCATTTCGGCGGTCCCCTGCCCGGGCGCGATGGTCGCATAGAGCGCGACGTCGCAGTAACTGAGGGTTTCCAGCGCTTCGACCTTCAGGGCGAGCCGCTCGACGGTATTAAGCGGGTCTGGATTGTCGAAGGGCATGTCGACCATGGTCGTGATGCCGCCAGCCAGCGCCGACTGGCTGGTGGCCTCGAAGCCAGGCAGCCCCTTGTAGCTGGTCGCATGGGTCTGGCCGTCGATGAAGCCCGGAAAAACCAGCGCGGCGCCGAAATCCTCGACCGACTGCGCCGATGGCGACGGGCCATTGCCAATGGCGACAATCCGCTCGCCTGAAATGGCGACCCAGCCGTGCGGCAGCAGGCGATCCGGAAGCACCAGCGTGCCGCGGACGATACGGTCGAATTCCATCGTCATGCCACCTGCCTGTAGCCGAGGGAAATCGTGCTCATGGCGCGCATCACGGCAGCCTGGGTGGGGTCGATGACGGGAAGGCCCAGCCGATCCTCGATCTCGCTGCGATAGCCGCCCATGCTGGCGCAACCGAGGATCAGGACGTCGGCCCCGTCGCGGTCCCGCAGCTCCGTTCCGACCTCGACGATGCGCTCGACGACGCCGCTGCCCTGCATCTGGGTGACACCGATATCGAGCGGCCGGTCGCCGGCAAGACGGTCCATATAGCCAAGACTGCGAACGGCGCGCATGTGGCGGGCGATCGAGCCCTGCTTGATGGCGACAATGCCGAAGCGGCGGCCGAGCCCGGTCGCCATGTGAAAGGCGGATTCGGCGATGCCCAGCACCGGCCGCTTCAAATTCTCGCGCGCCAGGGCCAGGCCCGGATCGGAGAAGCAGCCGATGACATAGGCATCGGCCGGGTTCGCCTCGAAATAGCGGGCGATCGGCAGAACGACGCTCTCGACATGCTCCTGCGTCTCGATGCCGGGCGGACCCTCCTGCAGCGTCGCGCAGACCACCTCGGGACCACCCGGCGTGCGGACGAGATCGAGCGCGGCATTCATCGACTGGGTGACATCGACCGAACTGTTGGGATTGAGGACGAGAATGCGAGTCATGGAGTATGGCCGATCGTCGGTTGCGGGAGGGAGCGGTCCGGGGGCGTCGCCGCCATGCCGGCCAAGGCCTGCGCGATCACCTGGCGGCTGCGCAGCAGCACCATCTGACGCCAGTCGGGCGTATCGGGATGATAGAAGCGGCGAAGCGCCGCCTTGATGCGCCGGGTTTCCTCGCCCGGCCAGTCGACGCTGCCATGCGCGTGCAGCCAGTGATCGGCACGCAAGGCCGCCGCGCCCTCGTCGGGGGGAAACGTGCCGAACTCCAGCGCGACGAAGGTCAGACGGTCCGCTCCCACCTCGCGACCCCAGGCATATTGGGTGAGACCCGCGATCGGCAGCGATGCCGACTTGCCGAGCATCGGCTCGCCGAGGCTCTCGCCATACCAGGCACGGCAGCGCGCCTGGCCGCTCTCGCCGGGCCGGTGGCCGCAGATCGGCTCGCCATAGCCATGGGGACCGAGCCCTGTGTGATAGTCGATTACGGCGACATGGTCGCGCGAAGCGAGATCGAAATCGGCAACGATCCGGCCGAGCGTGCGGATTGACCAGGTCGTCTCCGTCCCACCATAGAAGATGCCTTCCGGATGGCTGTACTGGCCGCTGCTGCGCGCCGTCTCAAAGGCGACCTGACCATGCTTGGCGCGGTATGCCTCGATGCGGGCATCGGCCTCGGCAAGGGTCGCGGCATCGATCGAGGCCGGCACGAAGGCAGAGGCGAGCTCGTCATATCCGGGATTGGCGGGCAGGCCGGCAGCGAAGTCGAGGCAATTGCGGTTAAGGTCGACGCCCTCCTCCGTCGTTCGCCTCAGCCAGGCGAAACCATGCGGGTTCAGGGCATGAACGACGAGAGCGGCCGTGGCGGGCGGCAGCAAGCCCAGACCGTCCGTGACCAGCCAGTCGACCTGCGCGCCCGAGCCACAGAACCCCTCGACGCCGTGCGTTGCCGAGACCAACACGAGCACGTTCCGGGCATCGGCCGGACCGAACCAGTAGGCGTCGGTTGCAAGCGCCTCGCCGCTCGGGCCGAGATTCGGGTTTGCGTAAGTCTCGTGCCGGGTCACGAGCGGCAGAGCCAGGCTGCGCAGCTTTTCACGGGCAGATTGGTAGTCCGAAGAAAAACAGGCGGTATCGTCGAGGGTGACGCCAGCTATCACGATATGACCTCTTGGGGCGCTGCGAACGCAGCTCGCGCCCACACCAATCGAAACATCACTAACATTATTTATGAAATATCACATGGAATAATTCGGTCAAGCAACGATCGAAATGCCTCGAAGGAGCGCCTGTCCGACCGAGGCAAGCAGGAACGAAAATACGCGACCACCACCGGCCATGGCCCGCTGTGCTCGCCGGGCCAGGCAAACGAGCCGCGCGGTGATGCGCATGTCTGAAATCTAGGACTCAAGCGCCCTTATGCCGCCGCGCTCGCCAAAGAGGATTTTCGAGGGATACAGAACCCCGGCTCGGGCGGCCAATGCGGCCTGATCCACGAGTGCGGCTGGCGGCAAGCTGATCGACTGCCGGCCGCGCCGGCCAAAGAGGACATCCTCCCCGGGACGCGGAACAATTCCGGTACCTTGGCGATCGCGTGTCGGCGCGAGAAACAGCGCCGGTTCGCCCGCAACGTCGACGCTGCAAATCCGCAACAACTCATTAAGAAAGTATTGCGAACTTTCAATTACCAGCGCGGATTCTTGACCGCTCCAGCCTGCGCGTCGCAACGTCACCGACGTGAGCTGGTTGGGGGGCCTTCCGGCAAAGCGGCGGCCGGGGTCTTCGATGAAACGTGTCTTGTTGAGCAACTCCATCCTTGCGATGGGGATGATGGTTGTTGGATCGGCGGCGCCGGCCTGGGCTGGCTGCACCACGACGGGCAACGTCAACATCAGCAATCCGCCGGGCGCGTGCGGCGCGGACGGCGTCTATGGCTGGGCCGAATCCGGCCCCGCATCGCTCCATGTCAGCGACATGACCGTCGAAGGCGGCAACGCCGACTACGGCCTGATTTCCCTGCGCGTCGCCAACCCGTTGACCGGCATCGACCTCTCGCTGACCGTGGACGGCCAGACGATCGTCAACTCCACCGGCGCGCAGGGCGTCATGGCGCGGACGGAGGCGGATGGCGATATCGACATCACCATCGGCTCGACCGTCACCGTCAATTCGAACGGCGCCGGCGTCACCGGATGGAACGTCAATGGCGGCAGCATCACCATCGTCAATGACGGCACCGTCCATGCGGGACTGACCGACGACTACACCAGCCATGGCAGCGATGCGGGATCGGAAGGCATCGATGCGACCGCCAACGGCATCGGCAGCTCGGTCTCGATCACCAACAACGGGCAGGTGACCAGCACGTTCGGACGAGGCATCTACGCCGATGGCGGCTCCGGCGCTGAGGACCCGGTCGCGGTCACGATCGACAACCAGGGCTCGATCGACGCCTGGCTCGCCGGCGCTCGCGCCATCGACTATCTCGGCACGGCAACGGTCATCAACGGTGTCGACGGCGTCATCCTGAGCCACAACCGGCAGGGCGTCGTCGCCTGGTCCGCGGATGGCGATGCCGTCGCCGTCAACCATGGATCGGTCACGTCGGAAAACGGCTCGGCGATCGTCGTGTGGGGTTCCGACAGCGCCACCATCGACAATTACGGCAGCATCGTCTCCGGCCAGACCATCGGTCGCGTGACGACCCAGACGCATTTCTACGGCATTGACGGCTACACGCAGGTCGAAGGCGCGACCGTCATCACCAACCACGCCGGCGCGACGATCAGCGCGACGGCCGATGACGGCATTTTCGGCCGCAACGAGAGCGGCTCGGTCGCGATCGTCAATGACGGCTCGGTCTGGGCCGCGGGGGCAGGCCTGCACGCCCAGACGGCCGGAGGCGCCGTCACGATCTCCAACAGCGGCCTGGTCGCCGCCGATGGCGAGGGTGGCGCGATCGACGTCGACGGAGCCGGCCTGACGACGGTGGAAGTGTCGAATGCGGCAAGCGGCCTCGTCGCGGCGGCTTCGCAGCTGGAAACCTATGCCGCGCCGGGCCATCTCGCCGATCTCTCCGCGCCCGAGCAGGAGATCTTCGCCTCGGCGGTGTCGGGCACTGCGGTGAACATCAGCGCCAGCGCAGGGTCGGCGACGGTCGAAAATGCCGGCACCCTGCTTGGCAACATCCGGATTGCCCTCGGCGGCGACATCTCCGAGATCGGCGCGGCGACGATCGAGAACGCCGGGCTGTGGGCCTTTTCCGGCGAATCGGGCTTTGGCACGGCGGTCGAGACCAGCTCGCTTGCCAACACCGGAACGATCTGGAGCCTCGGCGACAGCGTCCTCGATTCAGCGCTCGACAATGACGGCGCGCTCTACGTGACCAGCCTTGGCGACACGGCGGGCCGACTCACCATTACTGGCGACTATGCGGGCGGGACCGCATCGACCTTCGTGTTCGACACGGCGTCGCTCTCCGCCACGGCCGGCGATGCCGTGCTGACGATCGAGGGAGACGTCACCGGGGTCACGAAAGTCAGCCTGGCCGACCCCTCCGCGCTCAGCGGCCTCGACTGGGACCAGCTGCCGCGGGGCACCGTCGTGCAGGCGGAAGGCAGCAACAACGCCGGCGCCTCGAGCTTCACCATGCGGCAGAACTACGGCCTGCTGACGCTGGGGCTCGACTATGCCGCCAGCGACCAGAGCTGGCATCTCGGCTATGATACCGACGCCGCGGGGCAGACGCTGTCGCGCCTCAACCAGGCCGGCCGGTACCTGCTCGAAAGCCAGTTCGACGCGGCCGAAGACCGCCTGGCCTGGCTGCGGGCCGACCGGCCGAAGGCAGCGGCCGCGGTGCCGGCAACGGCCTATGCCGAACCCGACCGACCGGCCGATCCCGCCGCGCAGGCCATCGCCGCCAGCAACCAGCCGGTCTACGCCGCCTGGGCTCGCACCGTCGGCGCCTATGGCGACGGCGACGGCTATCTGCGCCGTTCGGGCGCGATCGAGGGCGGCCTGGATGGCCGTTTCTCGCTCGATGGCGGGCGGGATCTGGTGCTCGGCCTCTTTGCCAGCTACGGCGCGACGCGCCTCAGCTTCACGGACGGCGACCGCGAGACGCTGGCCGGTGCGGGCGTCGGCGCCTATGCCGGCCTCTCCTTCGCCAATGGCGCCTTCGTCGACACGACCCTGGCCTGGCAGCAGCTCGATACCGACATCGACCTTTCCGGCCTCAGCACCAGCCAGGACGGCAGCAGCGTTGGCGGCAGGATCACCGTCGGCCGCCGCATGACGCAGGGCAGCTTCGAACTGACGCCGGTGGCGGCGATTTCCGCGAGCCTGACGCGCTTCGACGGCTTCACCATGCAGGACCTCGGCGTCGGCTTCGAGAACAGCGCCGCCTTCGCGGCCGAAGCCGGATTCGATGTCGCCAGGACATGGTCGACGGCGCTCGGCGAACTGAAGCCGTTTGCCGGATGGCGCGTCGGCGACCGCGTGCTTTCCGGCGGTGATGTGTCGATCTCGGACATCGCGAGCTACGCGGATGTTTCGGACGGCGTGTTCGGTCGTCTCGATATCGGCGCGATCCTCTCCAATGGCAACGGAGCCGCTGCGAAGCTGGCCGCGAACCTGCGCCGGGACGCAGACGAGACGACCTGGGATATTCGCCTCTCCGCCGGGATGGATTTCTGACCACCGACACCGTCGCGGCCGACGGGGGGCATTCCCGGCGGCCGCGCCCAGGTCATTCCAGCGTTTCATGGAAAGGCCGAAACGATCTGCCTGCTTGTTTTGCCGCGTGTCTCCACGCGAACCTGACCCACTTCGCTCGAAGACGCTCTAGTGATGTTCGCGGTAGATGTGGGCGATGTTCTGGCGCAGGGTCGGGATCTCCATCGCCGCGTCCAGGAGTTCCCTGCGCCCGCGCGATCCCGTGTCGCGGTCGACCGGGCCGCCGCTCTCATATCGCAGGAAATCGAAGCGGTCGCAGGTCAGCCGCTCCCGGCCGCGGGCGAGGGCCACGGCGGCGCCGTGCCAGGGCCGCCACTCGTTCGCGCTCGTGGCGATGGCGATGCGCCCGGCCGGAATCGGCTCGAACAGGCTCTTGCCCGAATAGGCGAGACCGTCGGACAGCGTCGTCCCGAGGAGATGCGCGAGCGTCGGCGCCAGGTCGACATTGGCGACGAGGCGATCGACATTACCGCGCAGCGCCGTGACCAAGGCGGGAGGCAGGTCGCGCGGCGGCTTGATGAGAAACAGCGTCCGCAGCACCCAGTCGCTGAAATTCTCCTGGCGGGGAATGGTCGCGCGCGGATCGTCCCGATCCCCCGGAAGCTCGCCGTGATCGCCGACCGACACGATCAGCGCATCCTCGTACCGTCCCGCCCGCTGCAACACGTCGAACAGGTGCCGATGCGCCTGCTCGATGATCGAAAGCGCCCGCGAGCGCCGGTCCTTCAGCCCGGCGGCGAGCGGATAGAGGCTCTCGGCCTGGAACGGCACATGCAGCGCGTTCAGGAAGACGACGGCGAAGACCGGGCCTTCGCTCTCGCCGATCAGCCGCTCGAAGCGGCGCACCGTGAAGGCATCGTCGATGCCGAGGTCGTTGACCAGCGGCTCGCCGCTCGTTTCAGCGCAATAGAGTTCGTCGAGCCGGGCTGCCGAAACGAAGCGGTCGAGGTTCAGCCATCCGAGCGAAGACGACATCAGCAGGGCGGTGCGATAGCCCCTCGACCGCGCGAGATCGAACACGAAGGGCAGCCGATGGAGCGTGTCGATGCCCTCATGCGCGCCGGCGCCGGTCAGGATCGAGGGAAAGCTGATCTCGGTGCAGCAGGAATTCGTGACGGCGTTGCTCGGCACGAACCATTCGCCCGGCGCGCCGCTCAGCGCCAGGATCCGATCGGCAAGCGACGTTTGGCCATCGCTCGACGGTAGCCAGTGCCCGGCCGATTCGTTGATGACCAGCAGGATGGTCTTCGGCAGCAGCTCGGCCGAGGGGCCGAGCCGGCAGGCGTTCGAACGATCGGCGGCATGAAGCTCGCGGGCAATGCCCTCGTCGCCGACGCGCTTGGGTTCGCGGAGCAGGAAGGCCCAGGCCTCCTGCGACAGCGCCGGACGGAACCGCATCCTTTCGAGCCCGGCCCAGCCGACGAAGCCGGCGACGAGGAGAACGGACGCCGTCCCGAGGGAGGCAAAGTCAGATCCGGCCAGCGCGAGGGCAAGTACCCAGCCCGCCCCGAACAGGCTGGCCATCGCCAGCATGAAGCGCTTCGGAAGAAAGGCGCCGAGATAGGTGGAGGCAAGGACGGAGGTCGAAACCCGGGCGGTAGAGAGGCGGACATGGCGCCAGATCGTCAGCGGCGGCGCGCCCAGATACTGCCGGCTGCAGAGATCGATCGCGGCAGCGACGGCGAGCAGGACGGCACCGAGCGCGACCAGCAGGCCCTGCGCCAGCAGGGAGGGAAATTGGGCCGCGAGCCCGAGCACCATGGCGAACAGGCTCGCCACCACCAGCGGCCAGCCGACCTTTTCCGCCCGCAGGCGAACCCGGCTGTGATGCGCCCGCAGATAGCGGCGGCGCAGGCGATACAGGACGCAGGTCAACGCCAGAACCACGGCGATCGTACTGAAAAGGCTGGTCATTCTGGAGATGTCTCGTGTCCGGGCGTTCGTGCCCGCGAACGCCTCGAAGGCATGCCGTGAGTACACCGATGCGTCGAGCAAGGACAATCGCAAAGCCGGCGGACTACGGACCGGATTGCCGGGCCCCGACGGCGCGGCGGGCGCGAAAGGCCAGCTATCGCTGCGGCAGCCTGCCTGTGGCGTAAAAGTCACAGACGCGGATTCCGGTTGTGTTAACGTTCGGCTCGGGATTCCCTAGCTAAGAGCCAATCATGCGCAGCCACTTGGCCGTTCTCGCCCTCGCCCTCGGCAGCCTGCCGGCCCTTTCGGCGGACCTTTCCACGCCGCCCGCCGCCGAGCCGGCGGCGTTCAACTGGAGCGGCTTCTATGCCGGCGTGCATGGCGGCTATGGCTGGGCCAAGACCGACGGCCCGGTGATCGCGCCGGCGGACAACCCGCAGCCGGACGGCTTCTTCGGCGGCGGCCAGATCGGCTACAATTTCCAGTTCCCGAGCCAGATCGTGCTCGGCATCGAGGCGGACGCCGCCTTCGCCGACCTGTCCGATTCCAGCGGCTTCACCGATACCTCTGGCTTCCCCTATTCGATGGATTTCCGGACCAAGATCGATGCGTTCGGCACCGTGCGTGGACGCCTCGGCTATGGCATGGATCGCTTCCTGCCCTATGTCACCGGCGGCTTTGCCTGGGCCAACGCCACCTATGACACCCAGTTCTCGATGCCCGACTTCCCGGCCCTTTCGAGCCATGGCTCCGACAGCCAGACCTTCACCGGCTGGACGGTGGGCGCCGGCTTCGAATACGCGGTCACCAGCCATGTGACCGCCAAGGTCGAATATCTCTACGCCGATCTCGGCTCGAAGGATTTTCACCTGGGCGATGCCGGACCATTCCCGGTCGATCTGAAGATGCAGTCCGCCAAGCTTGGCCTGAACTACAAGTTCTGAGGCCGACGCAAGCCGTCGCGATCGGCCTTGCCGCTGAAGCAGGAAAAGGATGATCGCCGATGGCGATCATCCCGAAGCTGCCCGGGCTCAGTTTGCCGGCTTCGCTTTCATCAGCCCGGTCGCGTCGATTGCGCCGCTGGAGAGCTTGTCGAGGGGAATGACCGTCGGCACCGTGGCGCCGGCCATCGCGATGAGATCGAAGCCGGTGAAGTTCAGGCCGCGATAGTCACGGACGAAGAAGCGCTTGCGATCGTGGTCCGACAGGACGGTCCAGCAGGTGTACTCGGTCTCGTAGGGCTTGGAACCCGTCGATGACAGGCCCGGCACCTCCATATGCGCGCCGCCATCCGCCGGATAGGCGATCGCGACGCCGCGCGGCCGGTCAAAATTGTTCATGACATGGGCGAGGGTCTGGATCGCGAGGTCCGGCGAGTCCGCCTTTTCCGCGAACTGCGCGTAATAGGCAGCGCGCACGAAACGGCCGACCGAGGTGTTGGAGCTGGGCAGCCCCGCCGTTGCGATGCCGGCGTCCGGCTGATTGGCCGTGTAGCTGCCGAAGGTCGCGCTCGGCTTATCGACATTGGTCAGGAAGGTGTAGTTGTCGAGATTGGTCAGGTGCCAGTCGAACTTCGGCCCGTTGGTCATCACGCCGACCGGATTGTCGTAGACCGTCATCGTGCCATGGTCGAATTCGATCACGGCGGCCGCGCCCGAGGCGTCGTGGACGACGTAGTGGAACGGCGATTCGACACCGCCGAGCAGGCCGAGCGGCTGCAGCATGACGGGCTGGTCGGCGAGCGCGGCCTTGACCTCGGCCACGGTGGCGAACTGGCCGAGCGCCCAGGCGCCGAGATCGGATGCGGAGAGCACCGCCTGCGTGACGTCGATGGACTTCTGCTTGCCGGCCGCCGCCGGATAGGACAGCAGGCTGAAGGTCAGGCCCTGGTCGTTCAGCCCCTCGAGCACCCGGAGGTCGGCGATCGTCGCCGGCGCGGCCGCGGTCGGCATCCGGTCCGGCATGGTGATAGCGAGCACGGCGTAGCGCGCGGTGAACTTCAGCGCCGGATGGCCGGGCACGACGCTCGTCCTCTCGAAACCGACCGGGAAATGGGCGACCTGATAGGGCAGGTCCATCGTGAGTTCCATCGTACGGCCGAAATAGGCCTTACCAGCCGCGTCCGTGTATCCAAGCGACGTGCACATTCAGATCTCTTCTCCTTGGTTGGATGGCAAGTTCCGGCCGGGCCTGGCCGCGTGGCAAGCTGCGCCTCAAGCGGCATAGCCTCCCGGGTTCAATGAATTGTGACGGATCCGCCGGATGGGCGCAGATCGACCGCCCCTGCCGGGCACGGCCCCAGAACATCGACCGAACGTTTCCTGTCGTCCATCGAGCGCTCGCAAGATCAATGCCGCCGCAGGCCGGCCAGCCCCCCGAAAGGCTGGACCGAAGGTGGGATGGGGCGAATTGATAGTTGAAGAAATCCGCCGCCACAACCTTAAAAGCGGCGCGTGCGCCGACCGGCCGCGACGGAGATTTCGCCCGGACAGGCCGGACCCTCCCGTGCATCGCCGCGGCTGACAGCCGACTGACAGCTTGCTCCGGCACCTTGCACGGGCCGGCCGGTGGCCGCGCCCAACCCGAACCTGGAGCAACCATGCGTATTCTATCCGCCGCTACCCTCGCTGCCCTGTCGCTGCCCTTCCTTGCCGGCGCGGCGCTGGCAAGCCCCGCATGCACCAAAGAGCCCCGGACGGCCTGGATGAGCCAGGACAAGATGAAGGCGATGATCAAGGATATGGGCTACCAGAAGATCAAGACCTTCAAGATCACCGGCTCCTGCTACGAGATCTACGGCTACGACAAGGACAACAAGAAGGCCGAGGTCTACTTCAACCCGGTCGACGGCTCGATCGTGAAGGCCGAGATCGGTGGCTGAGCCGGGGAAAGCCAGAGTCCCGGCACGAGATCGCGTGGCTGCCCCTGAAGGGGCGGCCACGGTCGCGGTCTGGGACCCGATCGTCCGGCTCTTTCACTGGACGGTCGCCACCGCCTGCATCCTCAACCTTTTCGTCCTGGAACCGGGCCACGCGCTGCACCGGGCGCTCGGCTACACCGTCGCCGCCGCGCTCGCCATCCGCCTCGTCTGGGGCTTCGTCGGCACGCGCCATGCCCGCTTCGCCGACTTCTTCCCGACGCCCAGGCGGCTGGTGCCCTATCTCGGCGCCCTGATGCGGCGGCGCGAGCCGCGCCATATCGGGCACAATCCGGCCGGCGCGGTCATGATGATCCTTCTCATGCTGCTGCTGGCGGGCGTATGCTTGACGGGGTGGATGATGGGGCTCGACACCTTCTGGGGCGAGGACTGGCTGCAGGAACTGCACGGCACGCTGGCCGACGCCATCATGGTGCTGGCTTTCGTCCATGCCGCCGCGGCGATCCTCGAGAGTCTGCGTCATCGCGAAAATCTGGTGCTTGCCATGGTGACGGGCCGCAAGAGAGCATGAGACTTCTGCTTGTCGAGGATAGTGCCCGGCTTCGCGACCTGCTGATCGAGACCATCCATCAGGCGGAATGGCGCGTCGACGCCGTCGCGACGGTCGCCGACGCGCGCGCCGCCATGGACGTCGCGCCCTATGACCTCGTTCTGGTGGATCTCGGCCTGCCGGATGGCGACGGGCTCGAGCTGATCCGTTCGATCCGCGTCGCCGGCTTCGCCGTGCCGGTCCTGATCATCACGGCGCGCGGCGCGGTCGACGAACGCATCGCCGGCCTCGATGCCGGCGCGGACGACTACCTGGTCAAGCCGTTCAACCACTATGAGCTGCTGGCGCGCTGCCGGGCGCTGCTAAGGCGCGCGCCCGCCCACATGGCCGATCTGATCGAGCTCGGCCATATCCGTTTCGACCCGGCCAGCTCGGCGCTTTCCTGCGCCGGCGAGACGATCGCCATGTCGCCGCGAGAGCGCTCGGTGATGGCGGTACTGCTGCGCAATGCCGGCTCGGTGGTTCCCAAGGAGCGGATCGAGGCGAAGCTATCCGAATTCGGCGACGAACTGTCCGCGAACGCCATCGAACTCGCCGTGTCGCGCCTGCGCAAGCGACTCGAGGGCGTCGCCTCCGGCGTCGCCATCGAGACGGTGCGCGGCGCCGGTTACCTGCTGCGCGATCTCAAGAATGGCTGACGCGCGCATGGCGGAGCCCGCGATCGAACGGCCCGGCCTCGTGGCAACCATCGCAGGACGCATCGTCCTCTTCGCCTGCATCGCGATGGCGCTGCAGCTCGTCATTGTCTTCGCCACCTATTATTTCGACGATGTCGAGCTCGGCTCGCTCATCGTCGACCGCGAGACGGCCATCCTCGCCGAGGGCATCCACCGCCGCGACGGCCAGTGGGAATTCAGGCTACCGGATGGCGCCGAGGCGTATGCGCCCGGCAGCGAGACCCGGCTCGCCCGCATCCGCTCGGAGCGGGGTTCGGCGATCTTCTCCAATTGCGGCGACCGCTGCGTGCTGCATCTCCTGCCCGAGGAGGTCGACCCGCCCGACCGCTGGACGAGACTGCTCGGCGCCAGCAAACCGCTGCGGGTGGCCGGCGGAAGGGCGGTCGAGATCGACGGCCAGCGCGTCGTGATCGAGGTCGCCGTGCTCGACGAAAACGAGATCGCCATGTGGCGGGCGCTCGGCCACGAATTCGCCGACCATCTCGCCGTGCCGATGTCGCTGCAGCTCGTGCTGATCCTCGGCGGCTCGCTGGCCTCGGCATGGCTCGCCCTGCAGCCGGTCAAGGCGGCGGCCCGCCAGGCCGGAGCCATCGACCCGCTCGATCCCGACCACAAGATCGACGTCAGCCGCATGCCGCAGGAGGTCGCCGAGCTCGGCGCGGCGGTCAACCGCTCGCTCACCCGCATCGGCGGGCTGATGCGCGACCAGCGCCTGTTCAACACGGCGGTCGCGCACGAGATCCGCACGCCGCTCGCCATGCTGCAGCTGGAGCTCGGGCAGATCGACCATCCGCGCGCGCGGCGGATGGAGCAGGACGTCGAGGCCCTGGCGCGCCTCGTCGGCCAGATCACGGCGCTCGGACGGCTGGAAGCGCTGGAGCGGAAGAGCTTCGCGCCGATCGATCTCGCGGCGCTCGGACGCGGCGTCGTCGCCTCGACCGGACCCTGGGTCTATGACAACGCGCACAGCATCGCCTTCGCCGACGAGGGCGCCGCCGTCATCCGCGGCGATCCCGGCCTGCTCGAGGACGCGTTGGTCAATCTCGTCACCAACGCCGTCACCCACACGCCGCCCGGCACCAGGATCCTGCTGCGGGCCGGCCCGGGTCCGCGCATCGCGGTCATCGACGGCGCCGGCGCCTATCGAGACAGGACGCCGGACGGGCGCAGCGGCGATCGGCTCGGCATGGGCCTGGAAATCGTCAAGCGCATCGCCGCCATGCATGGCGGCCGCCTCGACCTTGCCGTCGACCCGGGCCGCCGCACGGTGGCGACGCTGATCTTTTCCGCCGCGCCCCGGCAACCATCCGGCCCGCCCTCCGCGGCCCCGCCTCCCGCCTGATCGAAGGAACCTGGCCCATGCCCCGCGCCCTCACCCACCGCGAAAACCACCTGGTGCACCGGATCGGCTGGCTGCGCGCGGCCGTGCTCGGCGCCAATGACGGCATTCTCTCGACCTCGAGCCTGATCGTCGGCGTCGCCGCCGCGGCGACCGGACCGAACGAGATCCTGCTTGCCGGCACGGCCGGGCTCGTCGCCGGCGCCATGTCGATGGCGGCGGGCGAATATGTCTCGGTCAGCTCGCAGGCCGACACGGAGAGCGCCGACCTCGACCGCGAGCGCGCGGAACTGGCCGATGACATCGAAGCCGAGCGCCAGGAGCTCGCCGACATCTATGTCCAGCGCGGGGTCGAGCCGGGACTGGCCCGCCAGGTCGCCGAGCAGCTGATGGCCAAGGATGCGCTCGCCGCCCATGCCCGCGACGAGTTCGGCATTTCCGAAATCACCACGGCGCGGCCAGTACAGGCGGCGCTCGCGTCGGCCGCGACCTTCGCCATCGGCGCGCTGATGCCGCTCCTGATGGTGCTGGTCGCGCCGTCATCCTGGCTGGTTCCGGCGGTATCGCTCGCTTCGCTTGCCTTCCTGGCCCTGCTCGGCGCGATCGGCGCCAAGGCAGGTGGCGCCAATGTCGGCAAGGCGATGCTGCGCGTCAGCTTCTGGGGCGCGATCGCCATGGCGGTCACGGCAGCGATCGGCGCCGCCTTCGGCACGGTCGTCTGACCCGCCTTTGCCGCGACGGAAAGCCACCTGCCAGCCATCTGGCCCGACAAGGCCGTTTCGAGTACTCTTTCACCATGCGGCCGAGGCTGCATGACAAAGCGGGATATGGCCGGCACATGACCAGAAAGCGGATTCTGATGATCGGCGGCGCCGTGCTGGCCGTGCCGCTCTTTTTCGGCATCTACCTCTCCTTCCTGCTCATCACCGGCAATTTTCACACGGTGATCGCCGGCGAGCTCTACCGCTCGGCCCAGCCGACGCCGACGGCGCTCGCGAGCTATGTGCAGAACTTCGGCATCAAGACCGTCATCAACCTGCGCGGGGCAAACGAATCCGCCCCCTGGTATCGCGCCGAGATCGACGAATCGCGCAAGCTCGGCGTCGCGCATGAGGACTTCCGCATGTCCTCGCGCACCGAGCTGACGCAGGCCGAGGCCGAAGCGCTCATCCAGCTCTTCAAGACGGCCGAGAAACCGATCCTCGTGCATTGCACCGACGGCAGCGACCGCACCGGCCTCGCTTCAGCGCTCTATGTCGCCGCCGTCGCCAAGCTCGGCGAGGAAGCGGCCGAAGACCAGATTTCGTTCCGCTACGGCCATGTGGCGTTGCCGCTCAGCCCCACCTGGCCGATGGACATGACCTTCGAAGCCCTGGAACCCTGGCTCGGATTTCACGATTCATGACACACCGGATCTTCAGCAACGACGGAATTGGATGGTGGCGGGCGGGCATCGCGCTGGGCCTTGCCCTCGCCTTCGGCCTCCCCGCCGGCGCGGCGCGGGCCGATATCTGGCAGCTGCCGTCGACGCCATCGCCGACGAATCCGAAGAAGCCGGCAAGCGACGGCCTGCGGCCAGCCGCGCCGACCGCCGCCGAGCCGGAAGCGGACGACCCGCATTACGCCCGCATCTGCGACGCCTTCGGCGAAGGCTTCACCTATTCGCCGGGGACGGGAACCTGCATCAAGATCGCCGGTTATGTGAAGTTCGGCACCGCCTTCGGCGGACGGCACTGATCGCCGCGGAAGCGAAGACGAGAGCCTGCCGACTGGGCTAGACTGGCCGCGTCCGCCGGTGAATCGGCGTTTCGGCGCCGGCCAGCGATCTCCGGCCCCCACAGCGATAAACAGGCACGGCATATGGCGTCCGCGAAAATCCCTCCCCAGTCCCCGACCGGCGCGCCTTACGCTCTGACGATCGAACAGGCCATCGACCATGCCGAGCCGGGCCGCGGCCGACTGGCGAATGCGCCGGCCGAAATCCCGGCGCGCGGCTGGAAGGACATCCTGTGGCGGGTCTGGGAAAGCTCGCTCGAGGACCGCGTGCTGACGGTCGCCGGCGGCATGGCGTTCTTCTGCCTGCTCGCCATCTTTCCCGGCCTGAGCGCGCTCGTGACGCTCTATGGCCTGGTCGCCGACAACTCGACCATCAGCAGCCACCTGTCGAGCCTCGCCTTCGTGCTGCCCGCCGGCGCCTTCGAACTGATCTCGGACCAGATCAACCTGGCGGTCCGCGCCTCGAGCGGCGCGCTCAGCTTCAGCTTCGCGCTCTCCTTCCTGTTCTCGATCTGGAGCGCCAATGCCGGCATCAAGGCGACGATCGACGGCCTCAACGTCGCCTATGGCGAGCGCGAGCGGCGCAGCGTCATCGCCCTCAACGTCGAATCGCTGATCTTCACCCTGCTGGCGATCGTCGCCGGCATCGGCGCCATCGCCTTCATCATCGCGGTTCCGATCGCGCTGCGCTTCCTCGAAATCGGCCGCTCCTCCGAGGTCTGGATCAATATCCTGCGCTGGCCGGTCCTCGGCTTCTTCGTCTGGGCGGCGCTCGCCATCCTCTACCGCTTCGGTCCCTGTCGCGAGCAGCCGAAATGGCGCTGGGTCACCTGGGGCAGCACGGTCGCCGCCGCGCTCTGGATCCTGACCTCGATCAGCTTCTCCTGGTACGTCTCCAGCTTCGGCAGCTACGACCGCAATTACGGCGCGCTCGGCGCCATCATCGGCTTCATGACCTGGATCTGGCTGTCCTCGACGGTCCTCCTTCTCGGGGCCGAACTCAATGCCGAGATCGAGCACCAGACGGCGCGCGATTCGACGGTCGGGCGGGCGAAGCCGCTCGGCAAGCGCGGCGCGGCAATGGCCGATTCGATCGGCAAGGCGCAGAACTAGGGCGCGCCGCCCGCGCCGCGGCGGAGGCGAACTCCTCCGTCCGGCGGTTTTTGCCGGCACCGTGCAACCAAGGACGACGTCCGCGCATTGGCAGGCCAGTCCGGGAGCCTCTGGCGCGCCGCGCCTTCCCGGCCGCCTCAAAGCGAGTTGCGCCGATGGCCGATCCCTTCCGCGTCGAGATCCCGACCACCGAAACCGTGCCGCTGGAGACGCCGGATCTGGGCGAGAAGGGCCCGTTCCGCTCCGACCCGAGGCTGGCGATCCAGACCTGCCTGCTGGTGCTGGCGGTGCTGACGGTCTGCTACTTCGCCTCCGACATCATCCTGCCCATCGTGCTGGCCATCGTGCTGAAGCTGCTGTTCCAGCCCGCGATGCGGCTGCTGGAGCAGTTGCGTGTGCCGAGGAGCCTGGCGGCGCTGATGCTGATCCTGACCGTGTTCGGCGTCATCGTCGGCGTCGGCGCGGCGCTTTCCGGTCCGGCGACCGCCTGGGGCGAGAAATTGCCGGACGGCGTGCAGCGGCTGGAGGAGCGGCTCAAATTCCTGAGCCAGCCAATCGGCGCGCTGCAGAAATTCCTGCACCAGTTCGACGGTCCCGCCACCGGCGGCGGCGGCCCGACGCTGGCCGAAACGCTGATGAAGGGCACGCAGCATTTCGCCAGCGGCTTCTTCGAGACGATCCTGATCCTGTTCTTCCTGCTCGTCTCCGGCGACACCTTCCTGCGGCGGATGGTGGAGATCGTGCCGAGCTTCGGCGACAAGCGCCGCGTCGTCGACCTGTCGCAGCAGATCGAGGAAAACGTCTCCGCCTATCTGGTGACGATCACGCTGATGAACGGGGCGGTCGGCGTCGCCACCGGGCTCGCCATGTGGGCCTGCGGCCTCGGTGATCCCGTGCTCTGGGGCGCGGTGGCCTTTTTCCTCAACTACGTGCCGATCATGGGGCCACTGGTCGGCGTCGGCCTGTTCCTGCTCGCCGGACTGCTGACCATCGATCCGCTTTGGCAGGCGCTGCTGCCGGCCGGGCTCTATCTCGCGATTCACATCGTCGAGGGCGAGGCGATAACGCCGATGCTGCTGGCGCGCCGCTTCACGCTGAACCCGGTGCTGGTGATCATCTCGCTGATCTTCTGGTTCTGGATGTGGGGCGTGCCGGGCGCGGTCCTCGCCGTGCCGATGCTCGCCATCGCCAAGATCATCTGCGACGGCGTGCGGCCGCTCAACACCGTCGGGCATTTCCTCGAGGGCTAGAGCGCTTTCGAGCGAAGCGAATACCGGGTCGCGTGAGGAAACCGCGACAGGAAAACGATCTACCATCCGGGCAAAGAAAAACCGGCGCCGAGAGGCGCCGGTTTGGAACGGTCACGGCAGGCTGAGAGGCCGGACTACTTGCACTGTGCGTTGATCGTGCCGGCGACGGCCACGGCGCTGCCGAGGCCCGGGCTCGAAAGCACCATGCGCACCGACGAACCCTCGACCAGCGTCGCATAGCCCGACGGCATGCCGACCTCGCCCTTGGTGCCGTTCGAGCGGGTATATTCCAGCACGACGGAAGCCTTGGCCGGGACGCCCGCCACCGAGACGCGCCAGACGCGATCCTGGCTGCCCTCGGCGATCGTCTTGGCGCCGGCGCCCTTGAGCTCCCAGCGCGACTGCTTGCAGGAAGCATCTCGAACCTTGGCGGAAGCCTCGGCCGGGGCGGCGGCCTTCGACTTGGCGAAGCTCTCGCCGGCGGAGAAGGCCGCGACGACCGAAACGGCGGCCAGAGCCAGCGGAAGTGCGAAGCGGTTCATGCTGTGTCCTCGTCGAAATGATGGGGCATAGCTACCAAGCCGAAAGCGCGGGCGGCAAGCCCGCGCGGCGGCGCGACGGCGATTTATGCCAGGTGTGGCAGGCGGATCGCGTGGCAGGCGGATCGCGCGGCCGTCGCCTCAGCGCGGCGGCGGCGGCATTTCCTGGTAGCCGCCATAATTCGACGCGGCCTCGTAGGGCGCCTGCGCCGGCGTGGGCTTGGCCGGGGCGACGGAGGCCGTCGGGGTCTGGTCGACGAACTCGACGTCGACGCCGACCTTGACCAGCTTCACCAGTTCCTGCGCGTCCCAGTTGGTGAGGCGCAGGCAGCCATGGCTGTTGGTCTTGTCGATCTTGCTCGGCTCGGGCGAGCCGTGGATGCCATAGGTCGGCTTGTCGAGGCCGATCCAGACGGTGCCGACCGGATTGTTGGGACCGGAGGCAAGCTTCAGCGGCTTGTCGTTGTTGCCTTGCTGGAAATTGACCTTCGGCCGGTACCAGTATTCCGGGTTCTCGGCCACCGCCTTGACCGCGTGGATGCCCGACGGCGACGGCAGGTCGGCGCTGCCGATCGTCGCTGGGTAGGCGACGACGACATCCCAGTTCTCGTTGTAGCCGAGCAATTGCCGCGTGCTGGCATCGGCGACCAGATGCGCCACCTTGGCCCTGGCGTTGGAACCGACATCGGTGACGGTGATGATCGTGCCGGCCTGGCTGAAATCGGCATCCGGATTGAGGTTGCGCAGGAAATTCTCGTCCATGTGGAACTTCTCGGCCAGCAGCTCGGCCGGGTCGCGATAGGCAAGCTTCGGCAGCGCGGCCATCTCGGCATAGTCCTTCGGCATCACCGGCACGAACGGCCCGGCGACGTCCTTGTCGCTGATCGTGTAGTCCATCAGCACCGGCCGCTCCGACGCCGCCTGCAGGATGTCCCAGATATCGGGGCCGAGGCGGCCGCTGGCCGGCAGGCTGTGCATGCTCTGCAGCGCCGAAATCGCCTTGTTCAGATTGCCGCCCGAGCGGCCGTCGATCGCGCCCGGCGAGACATGCACGCGGTCGAGCAGGACCTGCAGCTTGACCACCTGCGGATCGGGCTTGTCGCTCTTCGCCAGATTGCCGGAAAGCGGCGCCTCGTTGGCGAGCGCGATGAACTCGGCCGAAAGCGGCGCGGTCGGCTTGCGGCGGACGGCAACCGGCGCGGCGGCCGGCGCCGCGGGCTCGACATAGCGCTGCGGCTCGGCCGGCGCGTAGCGCGGCTCGGCAGAGGCGGGTTCGGCATAGGCCGGTTCGGAATAGTACCGCTCCGGCTGCGGCGCCTCCGGGTAGGGCTCACGCCATTCTTCCGCGCGAAGCGCGACGGCGCCGAACATCAGAAAGGAGGGAACAAGCGCCACTCGGACACAGGCGACGAACAAGGCGGGCTCTCCATGCCGGGAACGCGGCAAATTGCACGGTCATCGACAGCAATTTGCGCAAGTAGGGTTAAAAATTCTTAACCGGGACGCGGCAATCCTTGCGCATCCTTCCCTCCGTACCGCCGGTTCGCCGCCATGATGGACTATACGAGAAGACAAAGGGCGCTCGCCTATCTGCTTGCCGGTGTCGCCGGCTATGTCGACGCGATGGGTTTCCGCCATCTCGGCGGCGTGTTCGTGTCGTTCATGAGCGGCAACACGACCCGGCTCGGCGTCGACATCGGCTCGGGCGACTGGATGAAGGCGGCGCAGATCGCCTGCATCATCGTGCTGTTCGTCATCGGCGCCGCGCTCGGCTCGCTGGTCGGCCTCGACGGCAAGCGCGAGCGGCGCGCCGCGATACTCTGGACGGAGGCCGCGCTGCTGGCGGTCGCCGCCGTCTCCGACAATTTCCCCTTCGCCATCATCGGCAGCATCGCCATGGCGCTCGCCATGGGGGTCGAGAACGCCGTGTTCCAGCGCAATGGCAGCCCCGGCATCGGCCTGACCTATGTCACCGGCGCATTGGTCAAGGTAGGCCAGCGGCTGGCAATGGCGCTGCAGGGCGGCGATCGATGGGGCTGGGTGTCGAGCCTCTGGCTCTGGGGCTCGCTGTGCTTCGGCGCGGTGCTCGGCGCCTTCACCTATGGCCAGATCGGCCTGACCGGCCTCTGGGCAGCGTGCGTGGTGGTGGCGTCGCTGGCCGTCGTCGCGCGCTAGGGTCCGGGCTCCATCGGCAACGCGGCATGATTCGGCCCCATTTCCACGTCAAAGCGCCCTTGGATGCGGCTGACGCAGCGCCCGCCTGGCCCGGCGCGCGCCTTACGGCAACGTAAGGTCGCAGTTTCCGATAGCGTCAAAGCTATTTGTGCACTGCAACATTGCATTTGCCGTCCATGTTGCTCTGCATTCAGTGCAATGCTGGCATGAGTTTTTTCGCACTGCTCATTCCCGGCCGGTCCGACTAAATTCCAATCATCAAGACGGCGACAGAGCAATCCGGCGCCAAGATGACGAAGATGAAGCGGCTGGCAGGAAAGGAACAGATGATGGCAATGAACCTCATGAACTCCTACAAGACCTGGCTCAAGTATCGCGAGACCCGCAGCGAACTGTCGCGCCTCGACAGCCGCGAGCTCGCTGATCTGGGCATCAGCCGCCACGACATCAAGGCGATCGCCAAGCAGGCCGCCGGTTACTGAGAATTTCACGGTTCGTCTGGGAACAAACCTCCTCCCTTGTTCCCTGCGATTAGGTGCCCACAAACCTCCTCCCTTGTGTGGCACCGTCAACTAGAGCGCCCGTCGACCTCCTCCCCGACGGGCGCTTTTTTATGCGCGCTTTTCCGGCCATCGCCGCCGCCGCGCCCCTCCCCCACGATCTCTTCCGCCGCCCCTTGAAACGGATCCGGCCGCACGCCCATGTTCCAGTCCCGCACCCGCGCGCGACGGAACCCTCCCGCGCGCCAACCATCCGAGATCACCATGGCGCTATCGATCTATGAGGTTTCGATCCCGGTCTTCCTCCGGGCCTTCGGCAATCTGGAAGCCATCCTCGACAAGGCTGCGGCGCAGAGCGCGGCGGACGGCGCCGATCCGCAAAAGCTGGTCGAGGCGAGGCTCGCGCCCGACATGCTGCCGCTCGCCGGACAGATCCAGCGCGCCAGCGACACCGCCAAGGGCGCCGGCGCCCGCCTTTCCGGCGTCGACAATCCGAGCTTCGCCGACACGGAGACGACGATCGCCGAGCTCAGGGCCCGCATCGGCCGCACCGTCGATTTCCTGAAGTCGATACCGCCCGAGGCCTTCGACGGCGGCGAGGCGCGGACGATCTCGATGAGAAACGGCGCGGTGCAGCTCGACGGCAAGGCGTATCTGCTCGGCCATGCGCTGCCGAACTTCTTCTTCCACGTGACGACAGCCTACGACATCCTGCGCCACAAAGGCATCGCCATCGGCAAGGCCGACTATCTCGGCAAGCTGTAGCCGCGGCGCGAAAGCCGGCACACGGTCATGCGGGATCGGTCAACGGACATTGTTGATCGAGTTCTTGACCGTGTCGTGCCGGCTCTTGTCCGTCCGGTTCTGCGTCGGCTTGCCGTCTGGTTCGCCGAGCGGCGGCGTGCAGCGATCAATCTTGCCGCATGCCGCCCCGGCGGGCGAACCCGCCGGCCGGTCCTTTTCGGCAAGAGCCCCGGTGACGACGAGGCTAGAGAACGCCACGAAGGCGAAGGCCATTGCGATTCTGCGGGGCATGGCACCCTCCTGACAGAAACCGCCATACTAGCAGACATTCCGTAACAGGAGGATGACCGCCGTCACAGCCGGCCGCTCAGCCTCCGGTCAGCGTGCGGCGGACGGCGTCGCGCCAGCCGGCGAGCTTCGCCTCGCGGAGGTCGGCCGCCATGTGCGGCAGGAACTGTTGGTTGAGCCGCCAGCTCGCCGCGAAGCCTTCTTCGGCCGGCCATACGCCGACCTGCCGGCCGGCAAGCCAGGCGGCGCCCAGCGCCGTCGTCTCCAGAACCACCGGCCGATCGACCGGCGCGTCAAGGATGTCGGCGAGACGCTGCATGGTCCAGTCGCTCGCCACCATGCCGCCGTCGACGCGCAGCACGGTCTCCCCGGCGCGGGTCCAGTCGCGCCGCATGGCGTCGAGCAGGTCTCGCGTCTGGTAGCAGACGGATTCGAGCGCCGCGCGCACGAACTCGTTCGGTCCGGTATTGCGCGTCAGGCCGAACAGCGCGCCGCGCGCTTCGGCGTCCCACCACGGCGCGCCGAGGCCGGTAAAGGCCGGCACGAGATAAACGTTCTGGTGCGGGTCCGCCTCGGCCGCCATCGGGCCGGCCTGATCGGCGCGCTCCAGCATGCGCAGTCCGTCGCGCAGCCATTGCACCGCCGCGCCGGCGACGAAGATCGAGCCTTCCAGCGCATAGGTCGTCTTGCCGTCGAGCCGGTAGGCGATGGTGGTGAGCAGCCGGTTCTTCGACTGGACCAGGTCCGCGCCGGTGTTGAGCAAAGCGAAGCAGCCTGTGCCATAGGTCGATTTCAGCATGCCGGGCCGGAAGCAGGCCTGGCCGAGCGTCGCGGCGTGCTGGTCGCCGGCGATGCCGGCAATGCGAACGGCGGCCCCGACCACCGCCGGGTCGGTGACGCCGAAATCGGCGGCCGAATCGCGCACCTCCGGCAGGATCGCGCGCGGCACGCCGAACAGCGCCAAAAGCTCGTCGTCCCATTCGCCGCTGCGGATATCGAACAGCAGCGTCCGCGACGCGTTGGTGGCGTCGGTCGCGTGCACGCGGCCGCCGGTGAGCCGCCAGAGCAGGAAGGTGTCGACCGTGCCGAAGGCGAGTTCGCCCCGTTCGGCGCGGGCGCGGGCGCCGGGCACCTGGTCGAGGATCCAGCCGATCTTGCTGCCGGAGAAATAGGGATCGAGCAGCAGGCCGGTCTTCGCGGTGAGCGCCGGCTCGATCCCGTCCGCCTTCATCGCGGCGCAGCGCTCCGCGGTCCGACGATCCTGCCAGACAATGGCGTTATGGATCGGCCGACCGCTGGCGCGATCCCAGAGGATCGTCGTCTCGCGCTGGTTGGTGATGCCGATGGCGGCGATGTCGGACAGCGCGAGGCCGGCATTGGCGAGCGCGAAGCGCATCGTCTCCTGCACCGTGCGCCAGATGTCCTCCGGATCGTGCTCGACCCAGCCGGAGCGCGGGAAATGCTGTGGAAACTCCTGCTGGCCTGTACCGCGCACATGGTAGGTCTCGTCGAAGACGATGGCGCGGGTCGACGTCGTGCCCTGGTCGATCGCCAGGATGAATTGGCTCATGCGGTCCTCCCGAACCCCTGCTTCGCGTCCGGAGCCGGCCGGAGCCGTCGCGCCGCGGGCCCCCGCGCTTGCCGCGCGGCGGGCCGGCGGTCCGCGCCGCTCCCTTAGGGCCGTTCCGGAATCCACTTCCCGCGGATGCTAGCCTGTCGCCAGCGCGAGCGCGAGACGGGCGGCCGGCGCCGCAGCCGGGACGGTTGGCCGCATCGACTTGACTTGATGTTGTTCGGCAACAGTTTGCTCGGGAAACCGCATTCGCCGCGCGACACCGGATGGAATGATGCGCGATAATCTCACGCCAGGGCGTATGCTCTGCTGCGCCGAAGCCGGATCGTCGAGGCAATGACCGAAAGACCTGATGACTCCATGCCGGACGCCGGAGACGGCGTGACGGATGAAATCGCGGAACTGATTCAGCAATTCAGGGCCTTCGTCGCCGCGTTGTGGAACTCTTCCGGGCGGCCCACCTTCGTGCTTCTCTCCGTCGGCATCGTCACCGTCATCATCGCCACCGCCGGCATGCAGGTGGTGCTGAACCGCTGGAACAGCCCGTTCTACAACGCGATCGAGACGCGCAACTTCTCGTCCTTCCTCTACTATCTGATGGTGTTCTTCGGCATCGCCGGCGTGCTGCTCGTGCTAAACGTCGCGCAGACCTGGCTGGCGCAGATGATCACACTGCAGTCCCGCCAATGGCTGACGCGTGACCTCATCGCCCAGTGGATGGCGCCGCGCCGTCTGGTGCTGCTCGGCGACGCCGGTGACATCGGCATCAACCCGGACCAGCGCGTGCACGAGGATGCCCGCCACCTGGCCGAGCTCTCCGCCGGCCTCGGCATCGGCCTGTTCCAGTCGACGCTTCTCCTGATCAGCTTCGTCGGCGTGCTCTGGGTGCTGTCGAGTGGCGTGGTGCTGCATGTCGGCGACTACAGCTTCTCCATTCCCGGCTACATGGTCTGGTGCGCGCTGATCTTCGCCCTGACCGGTTCCTGGGTGAGCTGGCGCGTCGGCCGGCCGCTGATCGGCATCGGCGTCGAGCGCTATGCCCGCGAGGCGGATCTCCGTTTCGCCATGGTGCAGGTCAACGAGAACGCCAACGGCATCGTCCTCAACGCCGGCGAGGCGGACGAGAAGCGGCGCCTCGACGACGAGCTCGGTCGCGTCATCGAGGTGATGCGCCGTTTCGTCAATTCGCTCGCCCGGCTGACATGGGTTACGGCTGGCTATGGCTGGATCGGCCTGGTCGCGCCGATCGTCATCGCGGCGCCCGCCTATTTTGGCGGCACGCTCTCCTTCGGCGAACTGATGATGGTGGTCGGCGCCTTCAACCAGGTGCAGAACAGCCTGCGCTGGTTCGTCGACAATTTCAGCTCGATCGCCGACTGGCGCGCGACGCTCGCCCGCGTGATGACCTTCCGCCAGGCGCTGGTGACGCTCGAGCAGCCGCGCTCCAGCGGCGAGCGCATCGAATATGACCTCGAGCCGCTCGGCAATCTCGAGCTCGACCATGTCGCGGTCGACTGGACGGGACAGCGCGCCGTGCTCGACGAAACCTCGGTCGAGATCGCGCCCGGCGACCGCGTGCTGATCATCGACCGCACCGGCGCCGCCCATGGCGCGCTGTTCTCGGCCCTGGCCGGCCTGTGGCCCTGGGGATCCGGCAAGATCAGCCGGCCGCCGCGTGCCAGTGTCATGTTCATGCCCGAGCGCCCCTATGTTCCCGACGGCTCGCTGCGCGCCGCCCTCACCTATCCGTCCGATCCCGCCGGATTCCGCGACGAGGTGCTGACAGAGGCGATGCAGCGCGTCGGACTCGGCCGCCTTGCCGGATCGCTCGACCGCAAGGCGCGCTGGGGCAAGGAAATCTCCTATGACGACGAGGAGCGGCTGACCTTTGCCCGTCTCCTCCTGCTGAAGCCGCGCTGGGTGTTCACCGAGCAGACCATCGACGGGCTCGACGAGAACCAGCGCGGGATCTTCACCTCGATCATCAACCAGGATCTCGCCGGTTCCGCCGTGGTGACCGTTTCAGATCGCGCCACGACCAGCGATTTCTACACGCGGACGATCAATCTGGTGGACACCGCTCCACCAGCGCCCGCTCCCCACTCCGTCACTGCCCTCGTCCCAACCCGAGCGATCCCGGATGAACAAGCCAAGCAAGCCGAGCCGTCGAGCCCCCGCCCCGTCGACTAGGCCGCCGGAGGAGGCTGCCGCCACGACCGCCCGGCTCGACGACGACGCGCTGCTCGAACGGGTCCAACGCCAGAGCTTCCGCTATTTCTGGGATTTCGCCCATCCGGTAAGCGGCCTGGCCCGCGACCGCACCCATGGCAATGACGAGGTGATCACGCTCGGCGGTTCCGGCTTCGGCGTCATGGCGATCGTCGTCGCCGTCGAGCGCGGCTGGATCTCGCGCGGCGAAGCGGTCGATCGGCTGCACCGGATGATCGGCTTCCTGGAGCAGGCGGAGAGCTTCCACGGCGCCTATCCGCACTTCATGAACGGCACGACCGGCAAGGTGGTGCGCTATGCCCGCAAGGACGATGGCGCCGACCTGGTCGAGACGGCGTTCTGGATCCAGGGTCTGGTCGCCGCGCAGGTCTATTTCGACCGCGACGACGGCAAGGAGCCCTGGCTGCGCGCCCGCATCGGCGACATGCGCCGCGCCGTCGAATGGAGCTGGTTCACCCGCGATGGCCGCGACGGGCTCTACTGGCACTGGAGCCCGAACCATGGCTGGGCGATGAACCACGAAATTCTCGGCTGGAACGAGTGCCTGATCCTGTTCGTGCTCGCCGCAGGCGCCGAGCAATATTCGATCCCGCCCCTCGCCTATCACAACGGCTTCGCCCAGAGCCGCACCTTCATCAACCGCCGGCCGCAATATGGCGTCGAACTGCCGCTCGGCCCGGATGGCGGCGGGCCGCTCTTCTTCGCGCATTATTCGTTTCTCGGCCTCGACCCGCGCGGGCTCAGCGACCGCTATGCCGATTACTGGGCGCAGAACATCGCCCACACGCGGCTGAACCAGGCCTATTGCGTCGCAAATCCCGGCGGCTTCAAGGGCTACGGCCCGGACTGCTGGGGACTGACGGCCTGCGACAACCCCACCGGCTATTCGGCGCATTCGCCCGACAACGACCGCGGCGTCATTGCGCCGACGGCGGCGATCTCCAGCCTGCCCTATGCGCCGGAACTCGTTCTGCCGGCGCTTCGCCACTTCCATGACGACATGGGCGACCGGCTCTGGGGCGAATACGGCTTCTTCGACGCCTTCAGCGAGAGCGCCGGCTGGGTGGCGAAGACCCATCTCGCCATCGACCAGGGTCCGCAGATCATCATGATCGAGAATTACCGGACCGGCCTGATCTGGAACCTTTTCATGCGCGACGCCGAAGTCCGCCGCGGCCTGCAGCGGCTCGATTTCCAGAGCCCGCATTTTTCCGGTACGCCGGTGGGGTAGCTCCCTGAGAGAACGGGCGACTCAGCAGAAAACCGACATTTGCGCACTGTCCGCGAGCCACCCTCGCCGTCATCCCTGCGAAAGCAGGGATCCACCCGCCGGTGGCGCCGCGCTCCGCCAGCAGGCGGAATGGCAGATGAGTTTGCTCGCTCCGACGCGTACGAGCCTGGCCGCAGCATGGATTCCTGCTTTCGCAGGAATGACGGGAGCCGTGCTTCAAGCGAAGAGTAGTCGGCCCCCAAACCCTCAGACCAGCAGCGGCTGCGCCATCAGGTCCTGGTGGCCGAAGACGCGGCGGTAGCGGGCGATCTCCTCGGCCGGCCCGGTCGCCTTGTTGGCGTTGTCGGAAAGCTTGACCGCGGGACGACCGTTCGCAGACACCACCTTGCAGACCAGCGAGATCGCCTGCAGGCGGTCGTCCTTGCCGTCCGGGGCGCAATGGCGGAAGTCGTTGGTGACGTTGGTGCCCCAGCCGATCGAGAGATTGACCCGGCCGCGAAAATGGCGCGCCGCCTCCTCGATCGTGTCGATGTCCATGCCGTCCGACAGCACCAGCAGCTTCTCGCGCGGGTCGCAGCCATGCAGCTGCCACCAGGCGATCGCCTCCTCGGCGCCCTCGATCGGCGGCTTCGAATCCGGGCGCAGGCCCTTCCAGTTCAGCACCCAGTCGGGAGCGTTGCGCAGGAACTGAGTGGTGCCATAGGTATCCGGCAGCATGACCAGCAGATTGCCGTCATACATTTCCTGCCAGTCGCGCAGCACCTGGTAGGGCGCGTCGCGCAGCGCCTCGTCGTTTTCGGCGAGCGCCGCATAGACCATCGGTAGCTCATGCGCATTGGTGCCGACCGCCTCGAGGCCGGCGGCCATCGCCATCTTGACGTTGGAGGTGCCGACGAAATTGTCGCCGAGACCCTCCTGCAGCGCCTCGACGCACCATTTCTGCCAGAGATAGCCATGGCGGCGGCGGGTGCCGAAATCGGAGATCTTCAGCGGGCCTTCCTGGGCGAGCACGCGCAGGCGCTCGATCTTGCCCCAGAGCTTGGCCTTCGCCTTGGCATAGAGCACATCGAGTTCGAACCGGCTCATGCCCTTCATGGCGGCGCGGGCACGCAGCTCGCTGACGATGGCGAGCGCCGGCACTTCCCACAACGTCGTCTCGGCCCAGAGGCCTTCGAAGAGAAGCTCGTACTGACCGTCCTCAGTGCGGCGCAGGTCGTATTCCGGCAACTGGAAGTCCTCGAGCCAGTCGAGGAAATCCGGCTTGAAGATCTGCTTCACGCCATAGAACGTGTTTCCGGCGAGCCAGATCAGCTCGTTCTTCTGGAAGCGCAGCGTCCGCGCGTGATCGAGCTGGTCGCGCAGTTCCTGCTCGTCGATGACCTCGCCCAGCCGCACGGACTTGGTGCGGTTGATCAGGCCGAAGGTCGCCCGCACGTCCGGCGATTTCGCCCGGATCAGCTGCAACATCAGGAACTTGTAAAAGTCCGTATCGAGCAGCGTCCGCACGATCGGGTCGATGCGGAAGCCGTGATTGTACACGCGGGTAGCGATGTCGAGCGACATGGATATGTCCGTAACGGAAGGCGACGCCCGGTCTCGGCCCGGTGCGGGCGGATGATGACGGGGCGTGCGAGAGGCGAGCGAGATCCTTGCGACGTGGCCCGCCAGTGAAGCAGCCCCGGCGTCCTCCCGCAAGTCGGGCGAGAGAGGAAGCCTACGGCGGAGATGAGATTACGTCACTTCCCCCCTGTTTTGCCGTCGATTTTCATTCAGAATTCGTCATGTCGACCGGTGACGGCGCCGCAAATCGCTTCGATGCCCGGCCGGAAGACCGGTTCGCACCGGCGAAACTCAGCGGCAGTATGGAATTTCTCTGATCTTTCCGCCATATATGCCCCGACAACCTCGGCTTCCGGCACCGCTCCGGAAGCGTGATGATCGGAACGTCATGAACGCCCCCTTCGCCAAGATGAACGGCATCGGCAACCGGATCACCGTGCTCGACATGCGCGGCGCCGAAACGCGCCTCGATGCAAGCCAGGCGCGCGCCATCGCCGCCGACCCGCGCACGGAATTCGACCAGCTAATGGTGATCGAGCCGCCGAAGAGCGCCGGCACCGACGCCTTCATGACGATCTTCAACACCGACGGTTCGCTCTCCGGCGCCTGCGGCAACGGCACGCGCTGCGTCGCGCTCGTCCTGAACCGCGAAAGCGGCCGCGAGGCGATCAAGCTCGAAACCTCGGCCGGGCTGCTCGACGTGCGCGCCCGGAACGCCGACGCGATCACCGTCGACATGGGCGAGCCGCGGTTCGGTTGGGCCGAAATCCCGCTTGCCGTGCCGTTCGAGGACACGCGCGCCATCGATCTGAGCTTCGGCCCCGTCGACGCGCCGATCCTGTCGCGCCCGTCGGCCGCCAATATCGGCAATCCGCATGTCATCTACTGGGTCGAGGACGTCGAGGCGATCGACCTCGGCCGCATCGGCCCGATCCTCGAGCGCGACCCGATGTTTCCCGAACGCGCCAACATATCGATCGCCGAGGTGACGTCTGACCATTCGATCACGCTGCGCGTCTGGGAACGCGGCGCCGGACTGACGCTGGCCTGCGGCTCGGCCGCCTGCGCCACCGCCGTCTCCGCCGCCCGCCTCGGCAAGACCGGCCGCATCGTCGACGTCCGCCTGCCGGGCGGCGTCCTCAACATCGAATGGCGCGCCGACAACCACATCCTGATGACCGGCGCGGCCGAGTTCGAGCATGAGGGCGTGATTGCGCTCGGCCAGGGAAATCTCGGCGACGAAATCCGCATCGACGTCGCGCCGGACACGGTCGCCCGCCGCGCATGACGATCGAGACCATCACCTTCGGCTGCCGCCTCAACACGCTCGAAACCGAGGTGATGCGGAACCGGGCGGCGGAAGCCGGCCTTGCCGACGCGGTGATCATCAATACCTGCGCGGTCACGGCGGAAGCCGTCCGGCAGGCGCGGCAAACGATCCGCCGGACCCGCCGCGAGCGGCCCGACGTCAAGATCGTCGTCTCCGGCTGCGCCGCGCAGACGGAATCCGCCACCTTCGCCGCCATGGAAGAGGTCGATCTCGTTCTCGGCAATGCGGAAAAGCTGACCAGCGCCGCCTATCGGCCACTCGGGCTCCAGATCACCGATCATGAGCGCGTCCAGGTCGCCGACATCATGGCCGTGCGCGAGACGGCCGGCCATCTCGTCGCCGGCATGGACGGACACACGCGCGGCTTCGTGCAGGTGCAGAACGGCTGCGACCACCGCTGCACCTTCTGCATCATCCCCTATGGCCGGGGTCCGTCGCGCTCGGTGCCGATGGGCGCCGTGGTCGAGCAGATCCGCCGGCTGGTCGAGACCGGCCATGCCGAGATCGTGCTGACGGGCGTCGACATGACCGCCTATGGCAGCGACCTGCCGGGCCGGCCGACCCTCGGCACGCTGGTCGCGACGATCCTAAAGCTCGTTCCCGAACTGCCGCGCCTGCGGCTCTCCTCGATCGACACGATCGAGGTCGACGACGCCCTGATGCGGGCGATCGGCGAGGACGAGCGGCTGATGCCGCATTTCCACCTGTCGCTGCAGCACGGCGACGACCTGATCCTGAAGCGGATGAAGCGCCGCCACGGCCGCGCCGACGCCATCCGCTTCGCCGAGGCGGTGCGGCGGCTGCGTCCAGACGTCGTCCTCGGTGCCGACATCATCGCCGGCTTCCCGACGGAGAGCGAGGCGATGTTCGAGAACTCGCTGGCGCTCGTCGACGATTGCGGGCTGACGCATCTGCATGTCTTCCCGTTCTCGCCCCGCCCCGGCACGCCGGCGGCGCGGATGCCGCAGCTCGATCCGCAGACCATCAAGGCCCGCGCGGCGCGCCTGCGCGAAAAGGGCCAGGCGACGCTCGCTGCCCATCTCGACGGCGAAATCGGCGCCACGCGCCACGTGCTGATGGAGAAGGGCGGCGTCGGCCGCACCGAGCATTTCACCCCGGTCTCCATGCCGGGCATCGCCGCCGGGACGCTCGTCCCGGCCCATATCGTTGGACGGACGGCATCGGGCCTCCTCGCCACCCCACTCGCAGAGGCCGCCTGATGGCTGAAGAAAAGAAGGGCCTGTTCCGTCGCTTTTTCGGCGGCGGTGCGCCGAAGCCGGCCGAGCCCGAGCCCGAACTCGCCCCGACGCCGGAACCCGTGGCGGAGGCGCCCGTCGCCACACCCGAGCCGGTCGCCGTCGAGCCCGCCCCCGTCGCTGCTTCGCCGGCGATCGAGGCGGAAGCGACCGTCGAGGTGATCGAAGAAGAAGCAGCGCCGGCGCCGGCCGAACCCGAAGCGCCCGTCGCCATCGAACCGGCCCCGCCGGTCGTCGAGGCCGAGCCAATTCCGGCCCCGGCGCCCGTCGAAGCGCCGCGCCCGACCGGCTTCTTCGCCGCTCCGGCGGCGCCGGCGCCTGCCCCCGAACCGGCGCCGAAGCAGAACTGGTTCCAGCGGCTGAAGGCCGGCCTGTCGCGCTCGTCGAACGCGATTTCCGACGGCATCGTCTCGGTCTTCACCAAGCGCAAGCTCGACGCCGACACGCTCGAGGATTTCGAGGATGTGCTGATCCAGGCCGATCTCGGCCTGACCACCGCCGCCGCCATTACCGAGGCGCTGAAGAAGGGCCGCTTCGGCAAGGAGATCGAGGGCGACGAGGTCCGCGCCGTGCTGGCCGAGGAAGTCTCGAAAGTGCTCGCGCCGGTGGCGAAGCCGCTGGTGATCGATCCGGCGCGCAAGCCGCATGTCGTCCTCGTCGTCGGCGTCAACGGCACCGGCAAGACGACGACGATCGGCAAGCTCGCCTCGAAGCTGCGCGCCGACGGCCGCTCGGTCATGCTCGCCGCCGGCGACACCTTCCGCGCCGCCGCGGTGGAGCAGTTGAAGATCTGGGGCCAGCGCACCGGCGCCGCCGTCGTCGCCCGCTCGATCGGCGCCGACGCCGCCGGCCTTGCCTTCGACGCGCTGAAGGAGGCGCAGGCGAACGGCACCGACGTGCTCATGATCGACACCGCCGGCCGCCTGCAGAACCGCACCGAACTGATGGCGGAGCTGGAGAAGGTCATCCGCGTGATCAAGAAGCAGGACCCGACCGCGCCGCACAGCGTTCTCCTGACGCTCGACGCCACCACCGGCCAGAACGCGCTGCAGCAGGTCGAGATCTTCGGCCGCGTCGCCGGCGTCACCGGCCTGGTGATGACCAAGCTCGACGGCACGGCACGCGGCGGCATCCTCGTCGCCATCGCCGCGAAATACGGCCTGCCGATCCACTTCATCGGCGTCGGCGAGGGCATCAACGACCTCGAACCCTTCGCCGCCGACGACTTCGCCCGCGCCATCGCCGGTATCGCAGCGTAAGCCGCGCCATAGATCAGCCGCGATGATCGCCCTATGTCAAAGCGCGAACAGCATCGAAAGCCGAACATGACCCTGGAAATCGAACGCGCGCCCAACGATCCCGCCCGCAAGGAGCTGAACCCGCTCCTGAAGCTGGCGCTCGAACTGGGACCGCTCGGCGTGTTCTTCTTCGCCAATGCGCGCGCCGACATCTATTGGGCGACCGGCCTGTTCATGGCAGCGACGCTCGCGGCGCTCGCCGTTTCCTACGCGCTGACGCGCAAGCTGCCGATCATGCCGCTGGTCACCGGCGTCGTCGTCGTCGTCTTCGGCGGACTGACGCTCTGGTTGCACGACGACACCTTCATCAAGCTGAAGCCGACCATCGTCAACACGCTGTTCGGCCTGGTCCTGCTCGGCGGCCTCGCCTTCGGCCGATCGCTGCTCGGCTATGTCTTCGACAGCGTCTTCCGCCTGACCGACGAGGGCTGGCGCAAGCTGACCTTCCGCTGGGGCCTGTTCTTCCTGGCCTTAGCGGTGCTGAACGTGGTGGTCTGGAAGGGTGCAGACGCCTATCTCGCCGATCCGAAGGCGGCAACCGATCTCTGGGTGAACTTCAAGGTGTTCGGCATCATGCCGCTGACCTTCCTGTTCACCCTGTTCCAGCTGCCGCTGATCACCCGCACGACGATTCCGGACGAAAAAACCGAAACGCAGCCGACGCGCTGAGGAGTGAAGGTCTGCACCTCTCCCATGGGGAGAGGTCGACGGCCGAAGGCCGGCGGGTGAGGGGCTGAAGCCTCACCGGACGGTTCCCCCCTCACCCGGCCCTTCGAGCCGACCTCTCCCCATGGGAGAGGTAAAGGTGGAGCTGCCAGCGCCCCTGTGCCGCATATCCCAATGGTCGATCAGGACGCGGCCAGCGCCTTCTCGATCTCCGGCATCAGCACCTTTTCGAGGCTCTCGTCGCTGAGCGGGCCGACGAACTTGAAGCGGATCTTGCCGTCGCGCCCGACCAGGAACGTCTCCGGCACGCCATAGACGCCCCAGTCGATCGAGCTCCGCCCCTTCTCGTCGACGCCGACAGCCGCGTAGGGATTGCCCATCTGGCCAAGGAAGCCGAGCGCGTTGGCCGGCTTGTCCTTATAGTTGATGCCGACCAGATTTATGCGCTTGTCGGTCGCGAGCTTCTCCAGGATCGGATGCTCCTCGCGGCAAGGCACGCACCACGACGCCCAGACATTGACCAGCGTCACCTTGCCGGCGAAATCCGCCGCGTCGATGCCGGGCCGGTCGAGGCCCTCGAGCGGCGGCAGCACGGTCGCCGGCGCCGGCCGGCCGATCAGCGCCGAGGGAATCAGGGATGGGTCGCCACCCTGCTCCAGCCGGATGATGAAAATCACGGCGAGCGCCGCGAAGGCGGCGATCGGCGCCCAGATGGCGAGCCGCCGGCCGAGCGACCGCGCCTCCTGCGAAGATCCTGCCTCGGTCATGATGCGGCGTCGGCGGCTTTGGCCGCCCCCTTGCGGGCAGAGCGGCGGCGGATGCCACGGGCCTCGAGATCGCGCATCGTCCGGCGCAGCGAGATGCCGTCGAGAAGGATCCAGCCGAACAGGGCGAGGACGATGGCGGCGCTGACGCCATAGGCGGCCAGGATGAAGCCAGCATGCGGCCCGAAGGTTTCGATCATGCCTGGGCTCCGGCCGGGGTGGCGGCCGCGACGAGGCGGAGCGCGCGGATCCGCCGGCGCAGGATCTCGTTGCGCATCGCCATGACGCTGAGCGCCAGGAACAGCAGCGTGGCGCCGACGGCCGAGATGAGGAGCGGATAGAGCATGCTGGCGTCGATCGTCGAACCGCCCATGCGGAAGACGCTGGCCGGCTGGTGCAACGTGTTCCACCAGTCGACGGAAAACTTGATGATCGGCAGATTGATCGAGCCGACCAGGATCAGCACGGCGCCGACGCGGCCGCCCTTGATCGGGTCCTCGATGGCGTTCCAGAGCGCGATCAGGCCGAGATACATCAGGAACAGGATCAGCACCGAGGTCATGCGGGCATCCCATTCCCACCAGGTGCCCCACATCGGCTTGCCCCATAGCGAGCCGGTCAGGAGCGCCATCAGCGTGAAGGCGGCGCCGACCGGCGCGGTCGCCTTGGCGGCGACGTCGGCGAGCGGATGGCGCCAGATCAGCGTGCCGAGCGCCGAGACCGCCATCATGCCGTAGCCGAACATGGCGAGCCAGGCGGCCGGAACATGGATGAACATGATCTTGACCGTCTCGCCCTGCTGGTAGTCGGCGGGCGCGACGAAGAGGCCGAGATAGAGGCCGGTGCCGAGCACCAGCAGCGCCGCGCCCCAGAGCCAGGGCAGCAGGCGGTCGGTCAACGACATGAAGCGCGTCGGATTGGCGAGATCGAGAAGGGCCATGCCGATGTCATAGGGTCACCCGGCCGACTTCGCAACGCGACCGATTGCAGCCGCCGGCGATTTCGGGCGAACGGACGCAGCTTCGCGCCGGCAATCCGCGCTTCCGGGCCAAAAGAAACGCCCGCATCCATCGGATGCGGGCGCAGGCCGCCATCAGGCGGCATTCAGGAGCCGGAGGCTCAGGCGGCAGCGGTCGCCTTCGTCGTGATGACGTTGAACGAGGCCGGCTTCAGGCGCAGCGTCAGCCGCTCGCCGTCGATGGTGACGTCCTTGTTCTCCTTCGGCGCGACCGTGTTGGGCGCGTCCTTGGTGTTGACGGCCTTCAGGTTCGAATGGTGCAGCTCGGTCGCGTGCACCAGCTCGCGATCCTTGCCAAGGCCGCGCAGCTCGACCTCGACGTCCATCGAATCCGTCAGGCTGCGGTTGAGCGCGATCACCGTCGTGGTGCCATCGGCCGGATTGTCGATCACCGTCGCATAGAGATAGGGGATCTCGGGGAAGGTCTTGGCGCTATAGGACGGCGATTCCGCCACGCTCTTCAAGACGCGGCCATGGCCGTACTTCGAGGCGAGCGCGAACGGATGGAAGATGGTCTGGCGCCAGGCGGCGCCGCCGGTTTCCGTCATGATCGGGCCGATGACGTTGACGAGCTGCGCCAGGCAGGCCGTCTTGACGCGATCGGCGTTGTTCAGCATGGCGATCAGGGCGCCGCCGACGATCAGCGCGTCCTCGGCGTTGTAGACTTCCTCGATCAGCTTCGGCGCTTCCGGCCAGCCGGGGACGCGCATGTGCTCGATCTTGTGGGTCTTGTACCAGACGTTCCATTCGTCCAGCGACAGCATGATCTTCTTGTGCGAGCGACGCTTGGCGCCGACCGCGTCGCAGATCGCCGCGACTTCCTTGATGAAGGCATCCAGCAGCTCGATGACGCCGAAATATTCGGCGGCCGAATCCGCATGGTTGTTGAAGTAGGTGTGCAGCGAGATGAAGTCGACCTCGTCATAGCAATGATCAAGGACCTGGTATTCCCACGAGCCATAGGTCGGCATGTTGCGGTGGGACGAGCCGCAGGCGGCGAGCTGGATGGTCGGGTCGACCCAGCGCATCACCTTGGCGGTCTCGAGCGCGACGCGGCCATATTCCTCGGCGGTCTTGTGGCAGATCTGCCAGGGACCATCCATCTCGTTGCCGAGGCACCAGAACTTGATGTCGTGCGGCTTCTCGTAGCCATGCTCCTTGCGGAGGTCCGACAGCGCCGAACCGCCCTCATGGTTGCAGTATTCGAGGAACTGGCGCGCCTCGTCGGGACCCTTGGTGCCGAGATTGACGCCGAACATCGGCTCGATGTCGGCCTTCTTGGCCCACTTCATGAACTCGTTGGTGCCGAACTGGTTGGTCTCGGTCGAGAACCAGGCGAGGTCGCGGCGGACGGGGCGCTTGTCGGCCGGGCCGACGCCGTCCTCCCAATTGTAGCCCGAGAGGAAATTGCCGCCGGGATAGCGGACGATGGTGGTGCCGAGTTCCTTGGTCAGCTCCAGCACGTCGCCGCGGAAGCCATCCTCGTCGGCGGTGGCGTGGCCGGGCTCGTAGATGCCGCCATAGACGCAGCGGCCCATATGCTCGACGAAGGTGCCGAACATGCGCCGGTCGAGTTCGGAGACGACAAAGTCGCGGTCGACGATGAGTTTGGCGTTCAACATGGATGGAAAGCTCTCGGATTGATCTGCAGTAAACGTGGGAGGGGATCGCCGCCGGCCGGAGCCGGGCGGCGACGGTGAAGTGCCGCTAGCCCTTGATGCCGGCGGAAAGCATGATCGCCTGCGTCACGCGACGCTGGAAAAGCAGGTAGGCGATCGCGACAGGGAGGCCGGCCATGACGGCGCCGGCGATCTCGCGGGCGTATTGCACGCCGAACGCATCCTTGACCTGGGTGATGCCGACCGTGACGTTCATCGTCGATTCCGAGGTGGAGACGAGGAACGGCCAGAGGAAGTTGTTCCAGGCGCCGATGAAGGTGATGATGGCGAGCGCCGTCGTCACACCCCAGTTCATCGGCAGGTAGATGCGGAAGAAGATGTTGAACTCGTTGGCGCCGTCGACGCGGGCCGCCTCGCGAAAGTCCTTCGGCACGCTGTCAAAGAACTGCTTATAGACGATGACGACGACGGGAACGATCAGCTGCGGCAGGATCACGCCGAGCCAGGTGTTGATCAGCCCGAAATCGCTCATCAGGATGAAATGCGTCACGATCAGCGTCTGGATCGGCACCATGAAGCTGGCCAGGATCATCAGCCAGATGAGGCTGCGGCCTGGGAAGCGCAACTGCGACAGCGCATAGCCGCAGGTCGATCCCATCAGGAGCACCAGCACCGTGACAGCGCCGGAGGTGACCAGCGAATTCACGTACCAGGTGCCGATCGAGGTGTGCGTCAGCACATAGAGATAGGCGCCGATCGTGAAGGTCTTCGGCCAAAGGCGTATGCCCGGCTCCACCACCTCGAATTCCGGCTTCAGCGTCGTGACCATCGCCCAGTAGAGCGGGAAGGCCCAGATCACCGCGATGACGACGGTCAGGAGCGTGAGGGCGAGGCCGACGGCGTTGAAGCGCCGCATCCGCATCATGTCGACGCGCGGTTCGGCCAGCACCTTGGTTTCCGCGGTAGCGCTCATGACCGGCCTCCCCTGACGCGCAGCAACTGATACTGGAATACAGAGAACACGACGATGATCGCGAACAGCGCCAGGGCGACGGTCGCGCCATAGCCGCCCTTGTTCATCTGGAAGGCGAGCTTGTAGACATACTGCACCATGACCATGGTCGGATTGGCCTGGCCGCCGATGGTGAACAGGTAGACCTGATCGAAGATCTTCAGCTGCAGGATGAGCTGGATCGTCAGCACGAGGGCCGTGATCGGCCAGATCAGCGGCCAGGTGATGTAGCGGAACTGCTGCCAGCGGCGGGCGCCGTCGAGAGCTGACGCGTCATACATGTCCTGGGGAATGTTGCGCAGGCCGGCGATGAACAGCAGCAGGTTGAAGCCGTTGGTCCACCAGATGGTGATGAAGGCGACGGCGGGCATCAGCCAGACCGGATTGCGGAACACCGGCACGCGCTCGCCATAGAAGAACTCGATCACATACTGGCCGATGCCGAACTGGACGTCGAAGATCCAGCGCCAGATCAGGAAGATCACCGAGACCGGCAGGATGTAGGGCAAAAAGAACATCGCCAGGATAACGCTCTGCGTCCAGCCCTTCAGGCGATTGACCATCAGCGCGATGCCGAGCCCGACCAGCGTGTTCGGAATGACGGTCAGCAGCACGAAATAGCCCGTATTGAGCACGGACGTCGTGAACAGCTTGTCCTTGAACAGCTTGACGTAATTCTTCAGGCCGACCCAGTTGCCGTCGCCGATCAGCGGCGCATCGGTGAAGGTCAGCTCGATCATCTTGATCGTCGGATAGATGAAGATGACCAGATAGACGATCAGGAACGGAGCGACGAAGGCGAGAGCCCAGGCATACTCACGGTAACGGTTTCTCATGCGATCTCGAAGCTCCGCCGAGGAAGAGGGATCCGGCCGGCATGCGACGGGGCCTGCCGGCCGGGGGCGGTCTTGCAGACGGCGTTAGTCGTCGAGGAGACCCTGCAGCTCTTCCTGCATTTCGGTCATCGCTTCCTTCGGGTCCTTCTCGCCATTGATGGCGGGAACCAGGTAGTTGCCGGCCGCGTCATAGACGGGCGAGGCGACGCCGGCGATCTTCGAGGACGGATCGAAGACGGCGGTCTTGGCGAGCGTCGAGTAGGTCGCGTTCGGCTCCATCTTCTTGAACTCGGCGCTATCGGCAACCGGGAGGAAGGCCGGGATGTGGCCGGCGGTAGCCCAGGACAGGCTGTTCTCGTTCATCCACTTGATGACGGCGAGGACGGCCTTGAGCTTCTCGGGCGAGATTTCCTTGCCCTTGCGGTTCGGGATCGCGAAGGCGTGCGAGTCGGCCCAGGTCGCCGGCTGCGCGAACAGCGTCGGCAGCTGGATCGCGCCCCACTCGAAGCCGAGCTTGCCCTGCTTGGCGAGGTCGACCATCGTCGGCACTTCCCAGACGCCGTTGATGTGCATCGCGGCCTTGCCCGAGGTGAAGAGCGCGACCGAGGCCGGATAATCGACCTGCTTCGGCGCCCAGCCCGACGTCGTCCACTTGGCGACGGCAGCAGCGGCGTTGACGGCCTTGTCGAGGTTATCGCCGTCGAGGATCTTGCCGTCCTTCAGGAACTCGCCGCCCTGCTGGCCGAGCAACGAATAGAAGATGCGCCACTGCGAATCGCCGGTCGCGCTGTGGATCGAGACACCGTAGTCGGTGCCGCCATCCTTCAGCTTCTGCAGCGCGGCGTCGAAGTTCTCGAGACCGTCGAGACCCTTCGGCAGGCCGTCATCGCCGAGCAGGCCGGCCTTCTTCAGCAGGTCCTTGTTGTAGTAGAGCACGACCGAATGGATATCGAACGGCACGGCATACTGCTTGCCGTCGACCTGCGCGGCCTTCCAGTTGGCCGGCTGGTAGTTGCCGGCCTCGATGCCGGCGGCTTTCAGCTCGTCCGGGGAGATCTCGCGCAGGACGCCGGAATCGACACCGAGCGGCAGGCGCGACAGGTGATAGGTCATGACGTCGGGGCCTTCGCCGACGGCGGCCGAGGTCTGCACCTTGGTGTAGAAGGGAACGCCCCACTCGAGCGTGGTGGCCTGGATCTCGATGTCCGGATGCGTCTTGTTGAATTCGTCGAGCAGCGCCTTCATCCGCACGCCGTCACCGCCGGACAGGAAGTCCCACCAGACGACCGTCTCCTTCGCCTGGGCGCCTGCCGTCATCGCCAGCAGCGCCGCCGTGGCGAGCGCCTTCGTCATAAACTTTCGCATATCGCGTTTCCTCCGCTTTGTTGCCGCCCATCGGATCTCCCAACAAGATCCGTCCTCCGGCGACTTTCATTTCGCCCCGCCGATGGCGGAGTAGCTCCACTGCCGCGGCGGCCGACACGTCCTGCATGTCGTCCCGCCCTGCCTCATCACCGCGCACCCGACTTCCTCATCGTCGAAGACGCGCGACCACCCCAGGGCAGAGCTTGGAACATCCGGACTGGGACATCCCCGTTTTCGGCCCCGCATACGATTTCCCAACCGAGCCCCTCCCCAAGAGGTGGTCAATGGTATTATCATATGCCTCGATCATGATTTTGATCCCGGGGTTTGTCAATCCGGTCTTCCAGCCCTGTCGACGGGCGGGGACGCCGGCTGCACGAACCCCGGAATCCGGCCGAAGCAGGATGCGGGGTCTTGGCCTCCGCATCGCAAACCGCGTAAAGGATGACACTTGGCGGGAGAGAGTGTGATGCTGGAGCGCGAGCTTCTACCGGTAGGAACGATGAGCGCGCAGGTCGCCAACCATATTGGCGTCCGGATCGTCTCCGGCGAATTCCTGCCTGGAACGTCGCTGCCGATCGAAAGCGAGCTCTGCCAGACCTATGGCGTGAGCCGGACGACGATACGCGAAGCGGTGAAGAGCCTGGCCGGCAAGCGGCTGATCGAGGTCTCGCCGAAGGTCGGTACCCGCGTGCTGCCGTTCGCCGAATGGAACCTGCTCGACCGCGACGTGCTGGCCTGGCGCCTGCAGGCGCAGTTCGACCAGAAGATCGTCGAGGACATCTTCGAGATGCGGCTCTGCTTCGAGCCGCGCGCCTCGTTTCTCGCGGCCCGCGACGGCACGGCCGAGGATTTCGGCAAGATCGAGCACTATTTTCACGAGCTCGTCGCCGCCTACGAGCAGAAGCTGCCGATCAAGGCGACATCGGAATCGGCGCTCGGATTCCATCTCGCCGTGATCAACGCCTCGCATAACGGCCTGTTCGTCACGATCGGCAGTGCCGTCAAGTCGGCGCTGCGCGTCTCGTCCGAGCTGTTGCAGCAGCACGCGGCGCAGCCGAACGAGGACATCGCCCTGCATGACGCCGTGCGCACGGCGATCCTCGCCCGCCGGCCGTCCGAGGCCGCCGACGCGATGACCCGCCTGCTCGCCGCCTCGCGCGAGCGCATGCTGCCGCTCACCGTCGACGCGGCCGAATAGGAACGGCGCCGGCGGGGCCGGCGCCGCCGAGCGTCGAAACCCGACTAGTCCGTGCAGCCGCCGGTCGCGAGTTCCACCTTTCGGGGCGCCGCCGGCGTCGTGCGCAGCGCCCACAGCGCCACGAGGAAGGCGGCGATCGGCAGCAGCGCCGCGGCCCAGGTGACCCCTTCCAGCCCCGGGCCATGATCGATGACAACGCCGCCGATCCAGGCGCCGATGGCATTTCCGAGGTTGAAGGCGGCGATGTTGAAGCTCGAGGCGAGGCTCTGGCCGGCGCCGCGCGACTGCTCGATCACCCACATCTGCAAAGGCGCCACGGTGGCGAAGGCCGATGCGCCGAGCAGGCCGATGATCACCACGGCGGCTGCCGGGTGATGCAGGGCGGGTCCGGTCGCCAGCAGCACGGCCGCGAGAACGAGCAGGCTGCCGAGCATCGTCGGCACCAGCCTGCGATCGGCCAGCCGGCCGCCCAGCAGATTGCCGACGATCAGGCCGCCGCCGAACACGAACAGGATGGGCGACACGGCCGCCTGCGGCAGGCCGGTAACCTCGGTCAGAAGCGGCACGATATAGGTGAAGACGGCAAACAGGCCGGCATAGCCGAGCACGGTCGTCAGCAGGCCGAGCAGGACCGGCCGACGCATCAGCGCCTTGAGGTCGCGCTTCAGGTCCGGCGCGTCGGCATCCGGCACGTCGCGCGGCACCAGCAGCGCGATGACCACGAACGCGACCACGCCGACGCCGGCCACCGCCCAGAAGGTCGCGCGCCAGCCATAGGCCTGGCCGAGCCACGTGCCGAAGGGCACGCCGAGGACATTGGCCACCGTCAGGCCGGTGAACATGATGGCGATCGCCGAAGCGCGGCGATCCGGCGCCACCAGGGTGGTGGCCACGACCGAGCCGACCCCGAAGAAGGTGCCGTGCGCGAAGGCGGCCAGCACGCGGGCGGCCATCAGGCTCGCATAGTCGGGCGCCACCGCGCAGGCGGCGTTGCCGATCGTGAAGATCGCCATCAGCGTCAGCAGCGTCGTCTTGCGCGACCAGCGGACGGTGAGCGCCGTCAGCAGCGGCGCGCCGGCGACGACACCCAACGCGTAGCCGGAGATGAGCAGGCCGGCCATCGAGATGGAGACGCCCAGATCGGCGCCCACCTCCATCAAGAGGCCCATGATGACGAATTCGGTGACGCCGATGCCAAAGGCACCGACGGTCAGGGCAAGGAGCGCGAGGGGCATGAGGAAGCTCTTTGTGGTTCAGGATCCCGCCCAAGATAGGGGGCCGGTCCGGATCGACTGAGAGCCTGGCGATAACAGCAGCTTGGAATCGAGTTCACATATGCCGTTTTGCTTTTGCCGTCCGCGCCGCTGTTCTTCGTTCTTCGTTGTGT
>NZ_JAPKNK010000005.1:0-349841 GCF_026343855.1 Kaistia nematophila
CTACATGCCGGAGATCAGGTCCTCGACCTTCTGGGCGGCGTCATCGGCGGCCTGGTCGACCGTCATCTTGCCGGTCAGCGCGTTCTGCAGCATGTCCGGAACGATGATGTTCATAATCTCCGCCTGCTCGGGAATGACCGGGAAGGGGATGCCGCTCGGCAACATGGAGGTCGTGACGTCGAGGAACTTGATCGTATCCAGCCGCTCCTTCATCCACTTGGTGGTGAAGCCGTCGAGATGGCCGGGGTTGGAGCCGGTCCAGGCCAGCTTGGTTGACCATTCCGGGCCGGTCGAGAAGCAGATGAATGCCTTCGCCGCCTCAAGGTCGAGGCCGCCGTCGACGAGTTCCGGCGCGAAGATGTGGACGTTGGAACCGCCGAACACGACGGCACGGCGGGCCGGTCCTGCCGGCAGGAGTCCGTAGCGCATGTTCTTTACGACGGCGTCGGCGGTGGCTTTGTCGGCGCCGGTCGCCTTGCTGGCGAGATCGACCATCTTGGCGTACTCGGCCGGGTGGGCGATCATCATGGCGAGCTGGCCGGCGATGAACGGGTTCTGGTTCTCGTTCTGGGTGTTGGTCAGCGCGGAGGCCGGGACCGACTTGTCGCGCACATACATGTCATAGGCGGCCTGCAACGCGGCCTTGGAGCCGGCATTGTTCAGCTCCACCTTCTTGTAGGTCGGCGCGTCGGAGGTTTCGTCGAGGGCGCCGCCGCCATAGGACCAGAGCTGCGGCATGTAGCGGAACGGGGTGTTGCCGGCGTTCTGGCGCGCCACCAGGCCGTAGCCGTAGATGCCGAGCTTGTCCTTGATCTGCTTGGAATATTGGACGACATCGTCCCAGGTCGCCGGCGGCTTCTCCGGATCCAGGCCGGCATCGGCGAAGATCTTGGCGTTCCAGATGAACCCCATCGTCTCGTTGTTGGTCGGGATGCCGTAGGTCTTGCCTTCATAGGTGACGGACTTCATCGCGCCTGGCCAGAAATCGCTGCTCTTGTAGCCGACGTCTTCCGGCTTCAACTCGTGCAGCTGGCCCTTGGCGGCGAACTCGACGCCCCAGAGGATCGGGAACTTGGCCACCATCGGCGCGGCGTTGCCAAGCGCGGCGGTGCGCACCTTGTTGAGCATGTCGTTGTAGTCGAGGCTCTGCGCGTCGGTCTGGATGTTCGGATAGGCCTTCTTCCAGGCCGCCCAGAACTCGGCATCGATCTTGTGGTCGATCTCGGGCTGCGCCTGGGTCGGACCGACATACCAGTAGGAGAGGCGCCCCTTGTAGTCGCTCGGCACGACCTTGGCGCATTCGGCGGCCGTATCGAAATCCGCGGTTCCGGCGATCGAGCGGACATATTCCGGCGACCATTTGGAGACGTCGATGCCGTTGGCGAAGCTCGCGCCGGGGGCCGCGATGATCGTCGTCGCCAGAAGCATCGTGGCGGAGCGGGTCAGGTAGTCTCGGAAATGCAGGCAAGCGGACGCGTTCTTGCGGCGAAGCAAGTCGGGCATCGAGGAACCTCCCTATGAGCTTTCCGGGCGGCGGATCTTTCTTCGATCTCTTGCCGGAACCTAGGGGACGCTACCGTCGAAATTCCAGCCCTGTCAACACCCATGACCGCAACGCATTGCGGTTGAAGTTATGTTGTTAGGTTCGCACTTGCAGCATTTTTATGTGCGGAATTCAGGCCGCCGCGGCGGCAGGCCAATTGTGCCAGCCGTCGTCCGGCCGGGCAATCGCGTTTCGGTCTCGGAGGGCTGCGGCGGGCTCAGGAAGCGGGCATCTGCCGGCCGATCGCCTGGGCGGCGACGGCGAGCGCCTGACGCATGCGAAGGCGGAAGGAATCGTCTCGGTCGGCCAGGAAGGGTACGCTGAGCGCGGCCAGGAAGCGCCCACCCGTATCGAAGACCGGCACGGCGATGGCGTGGACGCGGCCATTGTGCTCGCCGAGATCGTTGGCGAAGCCGCGCTTGCGCACCCGGGCCAACTCGGCTGCGAGGTGCTTCGGGTCGTCGATGGTGCGCGGCGTGTAGCGGATGAACGGCGCGTCGAGCAGCAGCGCCAGGTCCTCGGCCGGCATGTGCGCCATGATCACCTTGCTGGCGGCGCCGGCATGCAGCGGATAGCGCGAGGCGAGCGCGGGCGCGAAGGTGGAATCGGGCTTCCCGATCGTCGCCGCGATGACGTTGGCCTGGTCGCCGTCGCGGACGGAGAGCTTGAGCGGCTCGCCGGTTTCGTCGCTCAGCGCCTGCATGATCGGGGTCGCGACCTGCGCGAGGTCGACGCCGCGCGGGTCGCTGCGGACATGCGCTGCGAGCGAGACCAGGCGGTTGCCGAGCACGAAATTGCCGTGGAAGCCGCGCCGGACCACCTTTCGCGCCAGGAGCGAGTTCAGGATGCGGTAGACGGTGCTGCGCGGCACGGCCATCGCCTCGACCAGGGCGGGGGCGGAAAGGCCCTCCGGCGCGCCTTCCAGCGCGTCGAGCAGGTCGAAGGTCCGGTCGATCACCGGAACGCCGTTCCGGACCCGTGTCTCTGCCATGCCACCGTCCTCCCCGGGCACTAGGGCTAGCACCGACCTGACGAATGGGGAAGTTCAGATTTGGGACGAGGGCTGATACGTCAGGCGAGGGCGCCGAGCGTCGGAACCAAGGTCTGCCAAGGCGGATTGCCAGCCGGGCCGGTCGAGGCGCGGCGCACGATTTCGGAAGCGAGCGCCATCCGGACCGGCGCGCGCGAGCGGTTCTCCGGCAGGGCCAGGCGGTCGGCGATGCAGCGCACCATGGCGGCGCCCATCTCCGTCTGCGGGGTGCGGACCGTGGTCAGGTGCGGCGAGATCTGGGTCGCGCAGGCGAAGTCGCTATAGCCGACGACCGAGACGTCCTCCGGGATGCGAAGTCCCATCCGGAGCAACTCCGAGACGGCGCTGACGGCGATGCCGTCATGGGCGCAGAACACCGCCGTCGGCGTGCCGCCATTGCGGAGATAGGCGAGAAACGGCCGCCGGAAGCCGCCGGCCTCGTCATAGACGATGTCCTCGACGACGCTTCCCGGCGTTTCCAGCATGCCGTCCTTGAAGCCGCGGAATCGCTCGAGCCGGCCGAGCGGCAGGCTCGATCCATGGATGAAGGCGACGTGGCGGTGGCCGAGGCCGGTCAGCATGCGCGCGACGGCGACGCCGCTCTCCCAGTCGGCGCCGACGACATGGTCGAAGCGAACCAGCGGTTCGACATAGCTGGCGCAGACGACGGGAACGCCGCTGCGCGCCGCGATCTCGGCGATGTCGGCCGGCCTTGGCACCGCCAGGATCAGGCCGACGACGGAAGGATCGAGATTGGCGGCGCCCGTCAGGTAGCGCGCCTGGCGCGGTACCACCGAATAGCCGAGCCGTTCCGCCTCGATCTCGGCGCCCTGCATGATGTTGAACCAGAGCTCGCTCGAGACTGGATCGACCTCGCTGCGCACGAAAAGGATCTGGCCGACGGGATGCGCGGTCTCGGCATGGGCGCGATAGCCCATGGCGCGCGCGGCCTGCAGGACGCGGCTCCGCGTCGACTCCGCCACACCTGGCTTGCCCGACAGGGCGCGGGAGACCGAGAACTTCGACAGGCCGAGCCGGTCGGCCAGATCCTGGATCGTTACGCGCGTTGACGCCATGGCAGCTCCGTTCGGCTTCGTGCGCACCTTTGACGATGGCGGCACGGTTCTGTCAATCGGTGAGCGTCAAAAGTTGCAAAACATATTGCGCTTCATGTTTGGCAATAGTAGCAACTTACATAACAACAAACAAACACTGCCGAGGAGGATACGAGATGGCCGCATTGGACCAGCCGATCGAGACAATCGAGAACAATGTCCGCACGGGCTCGCGACCGAGCGCGCTGCGGATCACCGACATCCGCGTCGCCACCGTGGTCGGCCACGGCTATTATCCGATCCTCCGGATCGACACGAACCAGGGCATCTACGGCCTCGGCGAGGTGCGCGATGGCGCCAACCCCGACACCGCGCTTCGGCTGAAGCACCTTTTGATCGGCCAGAACCCCTGCAACGTCGAATACCTGTTCAAGTCGATCAAGGCCTATGGCGGCGACAGCCGCGAGGCCGGCGGCGTCAGCGGCATCGAGATCGCGCTGATGGACCTTGTCGGCAAGGCCTATGGCGTGCCGTGCTATCAACTGCTCGGCGGCAAGTTCCGCGATCGCGTCCGCATCTATGGCGATACGCCGGCGCCGAAGACGGCGACGCCGGAGGCCTATGTCGAGGTCGTCAAGCAGCGCGCCGCGCTCGGTCTCACCTTCATCAAGTTCGACCTGCCCGGACGTCTGTTCGAGGCGACGCCGGGCGCGCTGGTCGGCCGCGCCACCGAATTCGAGTATCCGCAATATAACCAGTGGTACGTGCCGGGCCGTGGCGCCGGCGCGCGGATCAGCCAGCGCGGCGTCGAGCTCGCCGCCGAGATCGCGGCAGCGGTGCGCGCCGCCGTCGGCGACGGGGTCTCGCTCTGCACCGACCATTTCGGCGAGGGCTTCGTCACCGCCGACGAGGCGATCCGCATCGGCCAGGCGCTCGAGCCCTACAACCTCGCCTGGGTCGAGGATCCGCTGCCCTGGACCGACATCGCCAACCACAAGAAGGTGGCGGACGCGCTCCTGACGCCGGTGGCGGCCGGCGAGGATCTCTATCTCTGGGAGGGCTTCCGCGAGGCGATCGAGACGCGCGCCTTCGACATCATCCATCCCGACATGCTGTCGTCGGGCGGCCTGACCGAGACCAAGAAGATCGCCGACCACGCCGAGCGCTACGGCATTCCGACCGCGCTGCATGCCTGCTGCACGCCGATCGGCTTCATGGCCAATGTCCATCTCGGCGCCTCGATCGCCAGCCTGATCGCCGTCGAGCACCACGGCCTCGACCAGGACTACTGGCCGAAGCTCGTGACCGGCCTCGACGACGATTATCTGTCCGGCGGCTATGTTACGGTGCCCGACGCGCCCGGCCTCGGCGTCGATCTGAACGAGGAGGTCATCCGTGAAAACCTGCGCGAGGGCGCCAGCTATTTCGGCGATACGTCGGAATGGAACCGCCTGCGCGTCGGCTTCGACCGCGTCCCGCACGACTGATCCGCCTGAAGCTTCCTGATCGTCCTGAGAGTCGTCGTCCGTCCGCCGGGCACCGAGGGAATATCCATGAAGATCACAGACCTGCGCTGCGCCGTGATCGGCAAGCATCCGATCGTCCGCATCGTCACCGACGAGGGGCTCTATGGCCTCGGCGAGGTGGAGTTCACCAAGACCTATCTGAAGCCGTTCGTGCTGCACTTTCGCGACGCGCTGATCGGCGAAGACCCGACCGACGTCGAGCGCGTCATGCTGCGCATCCGCCAGCGCGGCTCGTTCAAGCCCTATGGCGCCGCGGTCAGCGCCATCGAGCACGCGCTCTGGGACATTGCCGGCAAGGCGGCGAATGTTCCCGTCTACAAGCTGCTCGGCGGCAAGGTTCGCGACAAGGTGCGGGTCTATAACGGCTCGATCCGCCAGAAGCGCAGCGGCGACCGGCCGGAAGACTATGCCGCCGACGTCAAATGGATGATGGAGCGGCCGGAAAACTTCTTCATGGTGAAGCAGGGCATCAGCTTCCACTCCAACATGAAGACCAGCATCGAGGGCTTCCACTACGGCGTGTCGCAGCCCAACCACTATCACGGCGCTATGGACCAGGGCGTCATCAGCGAGCGCGGCTTCAACCATATGCTCGATTGCGTCGCCGCGATGAAGGAGGTGCTCGGCGACAAGGTCAGCCTGGCGCTCGATTGCGGCCCGGGCTGGATGCTGCCGGACGCCATCCGCTTCGCGCAGGCGGTGGAGAAATACAATCTGATGTGGCTCGAGGACATGCTGACCGGAGACTACGTGCCGTGGGTCAACCCGCAGGCCTATCGCGAGCTCACCACCTCGACCTCGACGCCGATCCACACCGGCGAACAGATCTATCTTCGCCATAATTTCAAGGAGCTGATCGAGACGCAGGCGGTGCGCGTGGTCGGCCCCGATCCGGCCGATATCGGCGGCATTGCCGAGCTCAAATGGGTCGCCGAACACGCCTACATGCACTCGATCCTGATGGCGCCGCACGGCACCGCCAACGGCCTGCTCGGCCTCGGCGCGCTGATCAATGTCTGTGCAACTTTGCCGGCAAACTATATCGCCTTCGAATATCCGAGCGCTTCGGATCCGTTCTGGAACGACATCGTTACCGGCCTGCCGAAGCAAATCGTCCGGGACAGCATGGTCGACCTCTTGGAAGGGCCGGGCCTCGGCGTCGACATCGATGCGGAGGCGGCAAAGCCGTATCTCCGCGAGGAGGACGCCGGCTTCTTCGACTGAGCGGTTCGGGCGCCGTGCGACGGCGAGAGCCGGCTCGGTCGCGCTTCGTGGACAGGGCGCCGCCGGTGATCTCCTCGCCGCCGGCGTCCTTTTTGTCTGGCCGATGAAAGCCTCAGGGGTAGGCTCGCAGGGGAGGGCCGTCGCCGGAAAGCTCGGCCGTCGAGATGGCCGATTGACAGCCGCCATGGCCGCATGCATTTTGGGTAAACGATAACTCAGAGCCAAATACCAATGGCCGACGCCAAAGTCTCATTGCAGGATATTGCCGGCCGGCTGGGCGTCTCGGTGAAAACCGTTTCGGGCGCGCTGCATGGCGGCTCCATCCGCATGTCGGACGAGACGCGCCAGAAGATCAAGGCTCTGGCGGATGAGCTCGGCTATGTCCCCAATCTGGTGGCGCGTGGCATGCGCCAGGGCTTCCTGCCAATTCTTGGCATCGTGGCCGACGGCCTGATCACCCAGCCCTTCGCCACCGAGATCATGCGCTCCTTTGACAACGCCGCCCGCGCCGACGGGCTCTCGGTCGTCGTCACCAATATCGGTGGCCGCACGATCGAGGCGAGCGTCGCCGAATTGCAGCGGCTGATGCCGCGCACCATCGCCTATGCCAGCATGTACCATCAGGTCGTCGCCATTCCGGATTCGCTGCGCGGCGTCATCTCGCTGATGATCAACTGCCGCGACGAGGCGGGCGTCATCCCCTCGCTGGTGCCGGCAGAGCACGACGCCGCCGAGACGATCGTCGAGCATCTTTTTACGCATGAACGGCAGAAAATCGCCTTTTTGAACCTGCCGGGCCTGATCGCCGCGCGGATGCGCGAGGACGGCTTTCGCGCCGCCCATGCCGCCCGCGGCATCGAGATCAACGAGGCCTGGATCCTGCCAGCGACGCGCGGGCCGCTTTATGCGGATCGGGCCCGCAGCCTCGTGCGCGAGCATGTCGCGGCGCTGTTTTCCGGGCCCGCGCGGCCGGATGCGATCCTTTGCGGGAATGACCGCGTTGCCATGGAAGTCTATGGCGCGCTGCGGCGGCAGGGGCTCGAGATCCCCGACGACGTCGCCATCGCCAGCTTCGACAACCAGGTCGAGATCGCGGCGAGGCTCGATCCGCCGCTGACGACAATGGAACTGCCGCACCGCGCCATCGGCCGGCGCGCCGGCGAGATCCTGTCCGGCCATCGCAAGCCGACGCAGAAGATCGATGAAATTCCGTTCCGGCTCGTGGAGCGTGCCTCGGTCTGAGGCCGGAGAGCCGGACGGTTGAATTGAGCAAAACGGGTAGATTGGGAGGAGTATGGAATGTCCAATATTCTGGGTAATCGTTTACTGAAGTCTCTCGGCGCCGCATCGGCGCTGAGCATCGCGGTCGGGGCAGGGCTTGCGGGCGCCCAGGCGGCCGAGCTCAAGGTGATGTTCCAGGGCGACCCCTATGAGATCACCGTCATCACCGATGTCGCCAAGCGCTTCGAGGCCGCCAATCCCGGCACCACCGTGCAGCTGATCAACACGCCGCACGACGCCTACAACGAAAAGATCGGCGCCGCCGTTTCCGCCGGCTCGCTGCCCGACATCCTGCAGCTCGATGCGCCGTTCCTGGCCAATTATGTCTGGTCCGGCTTCCTGCAGCCGGTCGGTGGCCTGCTCGACAAGGCGCTGGTCGACGATATGACGGCGTCGAACGTGGCCCAGGGCACCTATCCCATCGACAAGGAGCTCTATGCCATCGGCCTGACCGACAGCACGGTCGCGCTCTATGGCAGCCGCAAGCAGCTGGAAGAGCTGAAGATCCGCATCCCGACCTCGGTCGAGGATGCCTGGACGCGCGAGGAGTTCGAGGCGGCGCTGAAGACGCTGTCGACGGCGCCCGGCGTCAAGTGGCCGCTCGACCTGTTCCGCTCCTACGGCACCAAGACCGAGTGGATCACCTACGCCTATGAGCCGATCCTCGTCTCGATGGGCTGCGACGTGATCGACCGCACCAACTGGAAGGCGACCGGCACGCTCGACGGCAAGGCCTGCGTCGACGCGGCGACCGAGATGCAGGGCTGGGTCAAGCAGGGCTGGGTCGTGCCGCAGTCGGCGGGACAGAACCAGTTCTATGCCGAGGGCCGTCCGGCCGCGCTCGCCTGGGGCGGCCACTGGTTCTATGCCGAGGCCAGCGCCAAGATGGGCGACGACGTCGTCGTCATGCCGTTGCCGAAGTTCGGCGAGAAGGGCGTCAGCCCGAACGGCACCTGGATCTGGTCGGTCGCCAAGACGGCTTCCGATCCCGCCGCCGCCGGCAAGTTCCTGAGCTTCATGCTGCAGGATCCGGCCTATCGCGACGCCTACAAGGCGCATGCCGGCTTCCCCGGCCTGAAGTCCTTCGCCGCCGCTTCGCCGCTCTACGCCGACAAGGGCGCCATGGCCGTCGCTTTCGAGCAGGCCGGCAAGAGCGCCGTCGCGCGTCCGCCGCATCCGGCCTATCCGACCATCACGCTCGCCTTCCAGAACGCGATGACCAACATCTTCGACGGCGCCGATCCGCAGGCCGAGCTTAGTAAGGCCGCCAAGAAGATCGACGACGATATCCTCGACAATGACGGCTACGAGCCGTTCGGCAAGGCCGAGTAACCCTCGGCGAAGTCCGGTCGCGCCGAGGCGCGGCCCCAAAACACCATGATAGAAGACCCGGCCGCGCCCCGAAGCGCGGCCGGGAAACAAGCTCCCGGGAGGGCATCATCATGTCGAGCCAAGCGTCCCCCATGCCGGGTTCGGCATCGCCGGGGCCCATTCGCGCCGCCAGGCGCCGGAAGCCGCCCATATGGGGCGGCCGCCTGCAGGAATTGGGCATGCTGCTGCCCGCCTGCATCCTGATCACCATCTTCCTGTTGGTGCCGTTCCTGTCGTCCTTCGAGATCGCGCTGACCAATCAGCGCCTGATCCCGCGCCCGGTGCCGGTGCGCTTCGTCGGCCTCGACAACTTCACCCGCATCCTGACCGATCCGGCCTTCTGGACGGCGCTCTGGAACGTCACCCGCTTCACCATCATGGTGCTGCCGGTGCAGTGCGGCTTCGCGCTCGCCATCGCGCTGCTCCTGAATCAGAAGCTGCCTTTCCGCAATTTCTTCCGCGGCATGTTCTTCCTGCCGGCGATCACCTCGATGGTCGTCGTCTGCGTGATCTGGTCAACTTTGTTCCAGTATCCGACCGGCCCGTTCAACCAGATCGTCGGCTTTCTCTCCTTCGGCCTGGTCGGCCCGATCGACTGGCTCGGCGACCCGGCCTGGGCGATGCCGTCGATCGTGCTGCTCTCGGCCTGGCAGGCCTATGGCTTCCAGATGATCGTCTATCTGGCCGGACTGCAGAACATCTCCGAGCAGCTCTATGAGGCGGCCGAGCTCGATGGCGCCAATCGCTGGCAGCGCTTCTGGCACGTCACCATGCCGAGCCTGCGCCAGACGCATATCTTCGTGCTGATCATCACCACCATCCAGGCGTTCAAGCTGTTCACCCAGGTGAACATCCTGACCCAGGGCGGACCGCGCGGCACCACCGATACGCTGGTCCACTACATGTTCACCGCCGGCTTCGTCGACCAGCGGCTCGGCCTCGCCTCGGCCGTCGCCATCCTGCTGTTCCTGATCGTGCTGGTCGTCTCGCTCGTTCAGCGCTTCGTCGTGAGGGATCGTCGATGAGCACCCTGGCTTCCGTCTCCACCCCGTCGCCGGCCGCCAAGGTCGCTGCCAGGCCGGATATCGGCGCGATCGTCAAGTTCGTCGCCGTGCTGATCATCGCGCTCGTGGTGATTTCGCCCCTGTTCCTGCTCTTCGTCGCCAGCCTGAAGCCGGATCGCTTCCAGATCCTCGCCGACATGGGCAGCTTCCGCGCCTTCTGGGTCTCCGAGCCGTCGCTGCAGAATTTCGCCGATATCGCCACCTTCGGCGGCGCGCTGCCCTTCGGGCGCTATCTCGTCAACTCGCTGATCATCCTGTTCTGCACGGTGCTCGGCGGCGTGTTCCTGAATTCGATGGCGGCCTTCGTGCTGGCCTGGGGCCGGCTGCCGGGCCGGGCGGTCGTGCTGACAGGGCTGATCGGGCTCTACATCGTGCCGCAGGAATCGATCGTCCTGCCGCTGCTCAGCCTCGTCAACAAGGTCGGGCTCGGCGATAGCTTCGCCGCCCAGATCCTGCCCTGGATGGCGAGCCCGCTCTACATCTTCCTGATCTACCAGTTCTTCATCCAGGTGCCGCGCGACATCTACGACGCGGCGACGGTGGATGGCGCCTCGCCGTTCCGCATCTACTGGTCGGTGTTCCTGCCCCTGAGCCTGCCGGTGCTGGCGACGGTGGCGATCCTGCTCGGCATCGAGACCTGGAACCAGTATCTCTGGCCGTTGATGGTCACCCAGACCGACTACGCCCGCCCGATCTCCGTCGGCATCGCCAGCTTCTTCGGCCATGACAGCGTCTACTGGAACAGCGCCATGGCCGCGTCGGTGATGATGATGGTGCCGGTCCTGATTTTCTACCTCGCCTTCCAGAAATGGTTCGTCAGCTCTTTCATCAGCTCGGCCGTCAAGGGCTGACCCGACAATGGATACTCTTGCGACAATGGACGTTCTTGCAATGACCGAGTTCGAAGCCGTTCTGGACGCCGGCGACATCGTGCATGTCTGGCAGAAGGCGCCGTCGCGGGCGACGCTCTCCGAGGTCGTCGTCACCGTCGAAGGCACCGCGCCCCAACGGCTGGCGGGCGCGCACTCGGACGATTTCACCCGCTCGGTGTTCGAGGCGCCTGCTTCCGGCACCTATCGCTTCGGCTGGCAGGAGCCGGCGACAGCCGTGTCGCTTGCCTACAGCTTCGCGCCGGCGCGCGTCGCGCGGGAAGGGATTCGCCTGCTTCGTTCTACGGCGAAAAATCGCGCCAGCGATTCACGCTACAAGCTGCACTTCCAGCCGCCCTTCGGCTGGATGAACGACCCGAACGGCCTCTGCCAGGTCGGCGACACCAGCCACCTGTTCTACCAGCATTATCCGCACAGCCTGCGCTGGAACACGATGCATTGGGGCCATGCGGTCTCGGAGAACCTCGTCGACTGGATCGACCAGCCGATCTTCCTCGAGCCGCGCGCCGAACTGCTGGCGGACAATGGCCTGATCGGCGGCGCTTTCTCCGGCTCGGCCATTCCGCATGCGGGAGGCGGCGTCCGCGTCTTCTATACCGACCGCGAGGATGATCGCGAGCCGAGCCAGGAATGGCAGATCACGACGGTGTCGCAGGACATGCTGGCGGCCGGTCCCTCGACGCCGGTGATCACCGACCGGCCCTCGATCCCGAATTTCGGCAAGGATATTCGTGATCCCTATGTGTTCCGAGGCCCGGACGGGCTCTGGAAGATGCTGGTCGCCGGCGCCGACGATCGCGCCGGCTTGGTGCTGCTCTATGAGACGCAGGCGGCCGACGCCGCCGATGGCTGGACCTTCGTCGATGTCCTGCATCGCGAGCCGCTGCCGCGCAGCATCCCGGCCGAGTGCCCCGGCCTGATCGCGCTGGATGGCGAAGGGGAGGGGCTCCATGCGCTCGTCTTCGGCCTGATCGGCTATCGCGACGAGGGTACCCGCCGCCGCAATCTGAGCTACGCCATCGTCGGCCGCTTCGACGGCCGCAAGTTCGAGCCGATCCTGCGCCGCGAGATCGATTTCGCTACCGATTGCTATGCGATCCAGGCCTTCCAGCACACGGATGGCCCGGTCGGCATCGCCTGGGCCGCGAACTGGACCGACGTCTTCAAGGACCGCGACTTCCATTCCGCCATGACCTTCCCGCGCCGCTTCGTCTGGCAGGACGGCAAGCTGCGCATGCCGCCGGTCGAGGGCGTCAAGGCGCTGCGGACGGGCATTTCGACCGAGGCTCTGGCGGCGGCCGGTTCCGTGTCGCTCGCGGGCGGCCTCGGCGAGATCGAGATCGAGCTTTCGACGCCGGGCGCGCCGTTCCGGCTCGATTTCGCACATCCCGATCATGGCATCGCGCTCGTCTATGACGGCACCTCGCTCGAACTGGTCTTCGATCCGCCGGGCAACCGGGTCGTGCCGCGCTACCTGACCCAGGCGACCGCGCTCCAGACCGTCCGCGTCTTCGTCGATGTCGGTCTGATCGAGATCTATGTCGATGACGGCCTTCACAACGCCACCAAGCGGATTGACAGCGACGAGCCGATCACGTCGATCGCGTTCGACGTCGATCCGGCCGCTGTGAAGGCGGCGCGGCTCTGGAACTTGCGCCCGCGGCTCGGCGCATAACGCGTCCGGCAACCTGCGGCGGCGTCACGGCTGCCGCAGGAAGGCCTGCAGCAACGGCACGGTGAAATCGAGGAAGACGCGAACGCGCTGCGGCATGCGCTCGCCGCCGAGGAAGATGGCGTGGATCTCCTCCTCGTCGCCGACCGTCCCGGCAAGCACCTCGACGAGCCGCCCTTCGGCCAGATCGGCGCGCACATGATATTCGCCGAGGCGGGCGAGCCCGACGCCGGCAATCGCCGCCCTTCGCATCGTCTCGCCATTGTTGGTGAGAAGCGAACCGGTAATGGCGCGGTCGACCGTCCGGCTGCCTTCGCGCAGGGGCCAGACCGGCATGGTGCGGCGGAAGTTGAAGCCCAGGCAATTGTGCCGGGCGAGATCGTCGACCGAGCGCGGCGTGCCATGCTCCTGGAGATAGGCGGGCGAGGCGACGATCTTGCGCCGGGCGACTCCGATGCGCCGGGCCCGCATGTTGGAATCCTGCAGGACGCCGACGCGAAAGGCGACGTCGGTGCGGTCGAGATAGAGATCGACCATTTCGTCGGCGAGCGACAGATCGACCCGGATGTTGGGATAGGCCTTCCAGAAGGCGGGCAGCGTCGGTTCGACGCCATGCACGCCGAAGGCGACTGACGTATTGACCCGCACCGTGCCGCCGGCGCACGCCGCTCCCTGCGAGAGTTCCCGCTCGACCTCGTCCAGTTCGGCGAGCAGCGCGAGGCTGCGTTCGTAGTAGAGTTCGCCTTCGGCCGTCAGCGATAGCCGTCGCGTCGAGCGCTCCAGCAGGCGCACGCCGAGCCGCGCCTCGATGCGCGAGATCAGCTTGCTCACGGTCGAGGGCGTCATCTGCATCTGGCTGGCTGCGGCCGAGAAATTCCCGGCCTCCACGACGCGCAGGAACACCTGCATTTCGCCGGCGCGATTATCCATGGGTTGGTCCGATCGGTGAATTGGTTTCACAGATTGTGTGGCTAGCCAGCGAATTATCAAGCGCCCACGTCGCCTTTATCTCGTCGCCATGCAGAAGCGGCGACGAGCGTGTCGCCGTCGCCACGATGGCAAGGGCGGCATGATCGCCGCTCTCCTCCAGGAGTTTGATGATGCAGACTGTGAAGGCGCATGGCGCGTCGATCCCGGCGCTCGGCTTCGGCGTGTTCCGGATGTCGGATGACGAGGTCGAACGGGTCGTGCCGGCGGCGCTCGAGGCGGGATTTCGTCACTTCGATACGGCGCAGATCTACCAGAACGAAGCGGCGCTCGGGCGCGCTCTGGCCAAGGCCGGCGCGCGGCGCGACGATCTCTTCCTGACCACCAAGGTCTGGGTCGACAACTACCACCCGGACCGCTTCCTGGACTCGGTCGAGGAAAGCCTCGACAGGCTGCGGGTCGACCGCGTCGATCTCCTGCTGCTGCACTGGCCGGGCGATGCGGTGCCGATCGCTGAACAGATCGCGATGCTGAATGCGGTGCAATCGGCCGGCAGGACGCTTCATGTCGGCGTCAGCAACCAGACCATCGCGCAGATGCGCGAGGCGGTCGCGCTCAGCGCGGCGCCGATCCTCACCAACCAGATCGAGGCGCATCCCTATCTCGACCAGCGCGCCGTCGCGGCGGCGGCGAAGGCGGAGGGCGTCGCGGTGACGGCCTATTTCGGCATGGCGGACGGCGCGGTGCCGCAGGATGTGCAGCTTGCCGCGATCGGCCGGCGCTACGGCAAGAGCGCGGCGCAGGTCGGATTACGCTTTTTGCTGCAGCAGGGCTTCGTCGCCCTCTCCAAGACCGCCAAGCCGGATCGCGTGGCCGAGAACATCGCGGTGTTCGATTTCGAACTGACCGAGGCCGAGATGGCGGCGATCACGGGTCTCGCCCGCGCCGACGGCCGGCGCGTCAGCCCGCCGGGCCTCGCGCCCGCCTGGGACTGATCGCTCGTCACCACGCCGGCCGACGCCCGACCGGGTGCCGGCCGGGACTGCCTGCTCAGCGCGGCACGATCTCGCGGATATCGGCGAAGATCGAATCCCAGGCCGCGTCGTCGAACTGCGCGAGGCCGAGGCCGCGCAGCAGGAACGCGCCTTCCGCGGCGAGCACGGCCGTCAGCGCCCGGCGCCCGGACGGCGTGCTCGTGTCGAGCTTGTCGAGAAATTCCTGGTAGTACCCCTGGATCTCGCTGCGGTAATCAGGGGTCTGCACGAGGCTCGCGAGCAGCGCGCTGGCGCGGATCGACGCCAGCCGATCCTCGCGATGGCTGGCGTCGACATGCGCGGCGGCGCCCGCATGCGGCTCGTCGCCGTGCGCCGTCAGATAGTCCGCGATCAGGCGATCATAGGATTTCCCGGCGCGATCGAGCATGGCCTCGATCAGCGCATCCTTGGTGCCGAAGGAATAGAGCACGCCGCCCTTGCTGACGCCGGCCTCGTGTGCCACCGCGTCGACGGTGAGGCTGGTGACGCCGCCCCTGGCGATGACGCGGTCGGCCGCGTCCAAAAGCCCCTCGCGATCGATCGTCGGCCGTCTGCCCATGTCTTTTCTCTTTTAATACCGTCTGGACGGATATATATCTCCGCGTCCCGACGCCGGCAATCCCCCCGTGGCGCGGGAATGGAGATGAAAATGACTGTCGCGCCGCGCAATCGCTGGCTGGTCCTGACCGCCGTGATCCTGGCGTTCCTGCCCGTTGTCGTCGACATGACGATCCTGCACATCGCCGTCCCGTCGCTTACCGTCGCGCTCGGCGCCTCGGGCACGGAGATCCTCTGGATCATCGACATCTATCCGCTGATCATGGCCGGCCTGCTCGTGCCGATGGGCACGCTGGGCGATCGCGTCGGTCATCGCCGGCAGATGCTGACCGGGCTCTCGATCTTCGGAACGGCGTCGGTCTGCGCCGCCTTCTCGCAGTCGGCGATGATGCTGATCCTTGCCCGCGTCCTGCTGGCAGTCGGTTCGTCGATGATCATTCCGAGCGTGCTCGCGATCATCCGGCAAACCTTCGAGGACCCGAAGGAGAGGGCGCTTGCCCTCGGCCTCTGGAGCACGGTCGCCTCCGCCGGCGCGGCGATTGGCCCGCTGACGGGCGGCTTCCTGCTCGAGCATTTCTGGTGGGGATCTGTGTTTCTCATCAACGTGCCGATCATGCTGGTCGTGCTGCCGGTGGTGTTCCTGTTCATTCCGAACCGGCCGATCGCGGCCGAGGGGCGCTGGAAGATCGGCCATGCGCTGCTGTTGATCGCCGGCCTGATCGCGACCGTCTATGCGGTGAAGACGGGCTTCAAGGCGGGGCCGTCGCCCTGGGTCTTCGGCGTCCTGGCGCTGGGTCTCGGCCTGATGGCCTGGTTCGCGCGGCTGCAGACCGTCGCTTCCGAGCCGCTCCTCGATCTCTCGCTGTTCCGCAAACCGGCGATCTCGGTCGGCATGCTGATGGCCTTCGTCGCGTCCGGCTCGTTTGCCGGCTTCGAGCTGCTGCTGGCGCAGGAGCTGCAATATGTCTATGGCCGGACGCCGCTGCAGGCAGGCCTCTTCATGATGCCGCTCGTTGTCGCCTCCGCGATCGCCGGGCCGATCGCCGGCAAGCTGGCGGGCCGGTTCGGCCTGCGCTGGCTCGGCACGGCCGGTCTCGCCGCCGCGTCGCTCGCGCTGTTCGGCATCAGCCGGTCCAACATCGGCGGCGACGGCGTCGTCATCGGTTGCCTGATGGCGGTGCTCGGCTTCTCGCTCGGCGTCGGCCTGCTGGCGTCGTCGGCCGCCATCATGGGGGCCGCGCCGGTCGAAAAGGCCGGCGCCGCGGGTTCGCTCGAGGCGACCGGCTATGAGCTCGGCGCCGGGCTCGGCATCACCTTCTTCGGCGTGCTGCTGAGCACGATCTACCGGGCCAACTTCGTCGCCGCGGGCGTGCCCGGGGCCGACGTCGGCGTTGCCTCGGGCTCGATTGGCGAGGCCATGGTGCTCGCCGGCCGCGTCGGCGGTGCCGAGGGTGAGGCCATCGCCGCCGCCGCCCGGGTTGCCTTCGCCAGCGCGCATGGCTCGGTGCTGATGGTGACGTCGACCCTCATCGCCGTGCTGGCCCTCGTCGTCTTCGTGGCGTTGCGCCACGAGGCGGCGCCGGTCGACGCGCAGCCGGTCCCCGCCGGTCATTGAGGCCGGCATCGGTCCATCCCTGCCGGACGGCGGCGCGTCGTCCGGGTGGCTTCCCATGCTGCAATGCGTGCAAGGGTGGCGGTCTTGCATCAAAAAAGTATCAGCGTGACGATGCCGGTTTGGTAGCGCCCGCATATCCGGCCACCTAAGGTTCCCCCATGCAGAGACCGCGTAAGTCGGCCTGCTGGAGCTGGCGCCGGGGGAACGGGCGCCGGACGCCTGTTAGGTGGGAGGTCCGCCGTGACGCCAGATCTGGAAGTCGTGGATATTCGCCGTGGCGAATCCTACAAGGCTTGGGAGCACGGATATCCGTTTCGCACGGTCCGTTGGCATTTCCATCCCGAGTATGAGCTGCACCACGTCGTCGCCACCAAGGGGCGTTATTTCGTCGGCGATTTCATCGGCGAGTTCGAACCCGGCAATCTGGTGCTGACCGGCCCGAACCTGCCGCACAACTGGATCAGCGATCTGCCCGAGGGCGCCACCGTGCCGCTGCGGTGCCGCATGGTGCTGTTCTCGCAGGAATTCATCGGCCGCCTGCTGTGCCTGGCGCCGGAACTCGCGGCCTTCGAGCGGGTGCTGGAGATGAGCCGTCGCGGCGCCCTGTTCCGGCCGGAGACGGCGGCGGAGGCGGCGCCGGTAATGCGGGAGATGATCGACGCGCAGGGCATTCGCCGCTTCGAGTTGTTCATCACGCTGATGGGGATCCTGGGGCGGTCGAACGACATGCGGCCGCTCGCCAGCTCGCACTATCTGCCGGATCCGTCCGGCTACATGTCGGTCGGCATCAACAAGGCGCTCGCCTATATCGGCGAGAACCTCACCGAGCCGTTCAGCGAGACCGACCTCGCCCAGATCGCCGGCCAGAGCGCCAGCGCGTTTTCGCGCAGCTTCCGCCGTCACACCGGCATGGCGCTGGTGCAGTTCGTCAATCGGCTGCGGATCAACCTCGCCTGTCAGCTGCTGATGAGCGACGACGCTCGCCCGATCACCGAGATCTGCTACGCGGTCGGGTTCAACAATCTGTCCAATTTCAACCGCCAGTTCCTGGCGCAGAAGGGCATGCCGCCCTCGCGCTTCCGGACTTTGCTTGCGGAGAATTCGAGGGTGGTCCAGGCCGCCTGAGAGCAGCGGAGGAGCAGGAGGAAGTCGATTTCGGTCGAAGGCCCAAGGTGTAGCGCTTGCCCGCTCCGCCAGGGGAGATGCTTTTCCAAAATTCTGAAGAGGAAGTAGCGCCCGGCAGTCGGCGACGAAGGTATTGAACCCGAGCCGCCAAGTCTCCGGATCCCATTCTCCGGACGATGTCGTTCGAGGGCTGCCTTGCCTGCTTCTGATAAACATAACGCTACCAAAGGGAGAAGACGGAATGACGAAAATTTCTTGGAGGCATATTGCCGCGGCGGCATTGGCGACCACGATGCTGGGCGGCCTTGCGGCCGCCGCGCGGGCTGCCGAGGTCACAGATGCCACCGTGGCGTTCCTGATGCCCGACCAGGGCTCGACCCGCTACGAGGAGCATGATTTCCCCGGCTTCAAGGCCGAGATGGACAAGCTCTGCCCGGGCTGCAAGGTCATCTATCTCAATGCCGGCGCCGACGCTTCCCGCCAGCAGCAGCAGTTCAACTCGGTGATCTCGCAGGGCGCCAAGGCGATCGTGCTCGATCCCGTCGATTCCGCCGCCGCCGCCTCGCTGGTCGAACTCGCCCAGAGCCAGGGCATCAAGGTGATCGCCTATGACCGTCCGATTCCGGACGCCAAGGCCGATTTCTACGTCTCGTTCGACAACCAGGCGATCGGCAAGTCGATCGCGGATTCGCTGGTCGCCCATCTGAAGGCCAAGGGCGTTTCGCCTGACAAGGGCGGCGTGCTGCAGATCAACGGTTCGCCGACCGATGCGGCCGCCGGCCTGATCAAGAAGGGCATCCACGAAGGCCTCGACAACAGCGGCTACAAGATCCTCGCCGAATACGACACGCCGGACTGGCTGCCGTCCAAGGCGCAGGAATGGGCCAGCGGCCAGGTGACGCGCTTCGGCGACAAGATCGTCGGCGTCGTGGCCGCCAATGACGGCACCGGCGGCGGCGCGATCGCCGCGCTGAAGGCGGCCGGCGTCGATCCGGTGCCGCCCGTCACCGGCAACGATGCGACGACCGCCGCGTTGCAGCTGATCATCGCCGGCGACCAGTACAACACGATCAACAAGCCGAGCGAGATCGTGGCGGCGGCGGCGGCGAATGTCGCGATGCAACTGCTGAAGGGCGAGACCCCGGAAGCCAAGACGACGCTCTACAACACGCCGTCGCAGCTCTTCGTTCCGGTCGTGGTGACGGCCGACAACTTCAAGGCCGAGATCATCGACAAGAACATCGCCAAGGCCGACGCGCTCTGCGTCGACCGCTACGCCGAAGGCTGCAAGGCGCTCGGCATCACCCAGTAACCGGCGCCGCCCGACCTCGTTCGGAGGTCGGGCGGATCCCTCTCGATTGTTGAACGCGTGAAGGTCCGCCAAGGGTATGACAGACACTCTGCAAGGCGCCCCCGCTTCCGGTGAGCCGGTCCTGAGCCTCCGGGGCATTTCCAAGCATTTCGGCGCCGTCTCGGCGCTGACCGACATCGATCTCGACGTCCATGCCGGCGAGGTCGTGGCGCTGGTCGGCGACAACGGCGCCGGCAAGTCGACTCTGGTCAAGATCCTCTCCGGCGTGCACCAGCCGAGCGCAGGCGCGATCCGCTTTCGCGGCGAGGCGGTGACGCTGAACGATCCGAGCGCGGCGCTCTCGCTCGGCATCGCGACCGTGTTCCAGGACCTTGCGCTCTGCGAAAATCTCGATGTCGTCGCCAACATCTTCCTCGGCCGCGAGCTCGATCCGCTCCGGATGGACGAGGTGACGATGGAGACGCGCTCCTGGCAGCTCCTGAACGAGCTGTCGGCGCGTATTCCGAGCGTCCGGGCCGCCGTCGCCTCGCTTTCGGGCGGCCAGCGCCAGACCGTCGCCATCGCGCGCTCCCTGCTGCTCGATCCGAAGCTGATCCTGCTCGACGAGCCGACGGCGGCGCTCGGCGTCGCGCAGACCGCCGAGGTGCTCGACCTGATCGAGCGCGTGCGCGATCGCGGCCTCGGCGTCGTGATGATCAGCCACAACATGGAGGACGTCCGCGCCGTCGCCGACCGCATCGTCGTGCTCCGGCTCGGCCGCAACAATGGCGAGTTCTCCCCCGACGCCTCGAATGAGGAACTCGTCAGCGCCATCACCGGCGCCTCGAACAATTCGGTGTCCAGGCGAGCCGGTCGCCGGCAAGCGCAGACCGCCCAGCAGCCGGAGTCGGGCCAATGACCGACCATAGCAAGTTCACCGCGTCCCCGACCTCGCCGCTGCTCGATCGCCGCGACGAGCGGGTCGCCCATTCGGCAAGCCTCGGCGACAGCATCCGCGCCTTTCTCGACCGCATCCGCTCCGGCGATCTCGGCATGCTGCCGGTCATCGTCGGGCTGATCATCATCTGGACGGTCTTCTCCATCCTGAACCCGGTGTTCCTGACCCCGAACAACCTGGTCAATCTGCTGTTCGATTCCTCGACCGTCGGCATCATCTCGCTAGGCATCGTCTGCATGCTGATGGTGGGCGAGATCGACCTGTCGGTCGGCTCGGTGAGCGGCGTCGCTTCCGCGATCCTCGGCGTGCTATGGGTCAACCAGGGCGTTCCGGCCGGCCTCGCCATGCTGGCCGCCGTCGCCGCCGGTGCCCTGATCGGCTTCCTCTACGCGCAGCTCTTCAACCGCTTCGGCATGCCGAGCTTCGTGGCGACGCTGGCGGGCCTGCTGACGTTCCTCGGCCTGCAGCTCTACCTGCTCGGCACCACCGGTTCGATCAACCTGCCCTATGGCTCGCCGCTGGTCCGCTTCGGCCAGCTGCTGGTGATGCCGGCGATCGTCTCGGTTGTCCTCGCCGCGCTGCCGGGGCTCGTGATCCTCTATACCGGCTATCGCACGGCGGCGCGGCGGCGCGCCGCCGGCCTCTCCTCGCAGACGTCGGGAGGCATCATCGCCCGCGCCGTGGCGGTCACCGTCGTGGCGGAACTGATCGTCGCCTATCTGAACCAGGGCCGTGGCGTGCCGTGGATGTTCGGCCTGTTCGTCGGGCTGGTGCTGGCGATGCAATATGCGCTGACCCGCACGCGCTGGGGCCGCTCGATGTTCGCCGTCGGCGGCAATCGCGAGGCGGCGCGCCGCGCCGGCATCAATGTCCGCATGATCTACACGAGCGCCTTCGTCTGCTGTTCGACGCTGGCGGCTTTCGGCGGCGTCATGGCGGCGGCGCGGCTCGCTTCGTCGAGCCAGCAGGCCGGCACCGGCGACGTCAACCTGAACGCGATCGCGGCGGCGGTCATCGGCGGCACCAGCCTGTTTGGCGGGCGCGGCAGCGCTTATTCGGCGCTCCTCGGCATCATCGTGATCCAGTCGATCTCGAGCGGCCTCACCCTGCTCGATCTGTCGTCGTCGCTTCGCTACATGATCACTGGCGGCGTGCTGGCCATCGCGGTCATCGTCGACTCGCTCGCCCGCCGTTCGCGCGTCAGCCACGGCCGCGCCTGATCCCGCATCCGAGACGCCGCCGGATGCGGCGGCGCCTCCTCGATCTCCGGCTGCAGCAACGCGTCCCCCGACGCCACCCTTACGGCTGCGCCGGCCATAGACCGGTTCATTCGCCATTCGGCATTTTCAGGAAGGAAGACGATCGTGATCCCCAGGAGAGGCGACGGCCAGGCCGTTCTCATCACAGGCGCCTCGCGCGGCATCGGCCGCGCCATCGCGTTGCGCTTCGCGGCCGAAGGCTACCGTGTCGTGGCCATGGACATTCCCCGCCAGGAAGCGGACCTTAAGCAGGTCCAGGAACTCATCCGCCAGGAAAACGGCACCTGCGACCTCGTCTTCGGCGATGTCAGCAATCCGGAATCGGTCAGGACCTTCGTCGCCGAGGCGAGGACGCTGGCCGGCCATATCGACGTGCTGGTGAACAATGCCGGCGTGCTGTCGCTGGCGCGGGTCGACGACATCGCGCCCGAGGAATGGGATCGCATGTATGACGTCAACACCAAGGGCACGTTCTTGGTGTGCCAGGCGCTGCTGGCCCAGTTCCGCGAGGCAGGCAAGGGCCGGATCGTCAACATCGCCTCGATCGGGGGAAAACGCGGCGCGCCGCTGCAGGCGCATTACTGTTCGTCCAAGGCGGCGGTCATCGGCTTCACCCATATCCTGGCGCAGGAAGTGGCCAGGGACGGCATCACCGTCAACGCCGTCTGCCCGGGGATCATCGACACCGAAATGGGGCGCAACAATTATCGCGACGAGGCGGCGCTGCAGGCGGTGAAGGACAAGACCGCCATGGGTCGGCTCGGCTATCCCGACGATGTCGTCGGTGCGGTCGCCTTCTTCGCTTCCGACGATGCCTCGTTCATCACCGGCCAGGCGCTGAACGTCTGCGGCGGCATCATTTTTCACTAGGGCGGCGGTAGGACCCTCACCCCGACCCTCTCCCGCCGGCGGGAGAGGGGGCGGATCGAGCCCGGCCTCCCGACGACGGATCTCCCGGTCGATGTCCCGTCGGCGAAAAAAAGCCCTCGCCCGTTTGCGGGAGAGGGGTGGGCGCGGGGCTTGCTTTCGCGCGGGCGGTCTACTCCGCGACAAGCCCGAGCGCGGCCAGCGCTTGCTCCGTCGAGGCTAGGTCCGTGTGCGTGTGGCCGCTGATGCCGAGGCTGGCGGCGAGTTCGACGAACTCCCGCGTGTTGTCGATGTAGAAGACCCGCTCCGGCGGGCTGAGCGAGATCTCCAGCGCCATGCGGAAGATCTCCGGGTCCGGCTTGCGGACATGCACGAAGCTCGACGAGACGAAGACGTCGAACAGGCGATCGAGGCCGAAGGTGCGGATCCGGTAGGCGTTCAGTTCGCGCGCTTCGTTGCTGACGGCGACGATCTTCAGGCCATAGCGCTGCTTGAGGCGGGGAAACAGCGCCAGCATGCCCGGATCGGGCTGCGATTGCGCGCACATGAACTCCCAGAACGCCTCGCGTCCGAACAGGCGCGGCTCGTTGAAGATCACCCGGTCGAGATAGCCGTCGAGGCCGAGATAGCCTCTTTCATAGGCGTCGACATGCGCCTGATGCCGGGTCTCCATGGCGTCCCAGTCGAGCCCGAACGTTTCGGCCGCGCGGCGACGCGATCCGTGGTCCCAGCCATTGGTGAGCAGGACGCCGCCTATATCGAGGAACAGCGTGGTGATCGGCGCGGGCTCCGTCACGAGGCTTACTCCCCGGCGTCCGAAAGCGCGGAGCGCGTCGTCGCCTGCGGGGTGATCGGCGTCTTGCCCTCCAGATGGCCGCCGAAGCCGAACCGCATCGCCGACAGCATCTTGTCGCCGAAATGCAGCTCCATCCGGGTTCGGAAGCGGGCATAGAGCGAAGCGGTGAGGACATCGGCCGGTACGGCCTCCTCGATCGCCGCCTGCACGGTCCAGCGGCCCTCGCCGGAATCCTGCACGAAACCGGAGAATTCCTGCAACTGCGGGTCGCGCGCCAGCGCGGCGGCGCCGAGGTCGAGCAGCCAGGAGGTGATGACGCTGCCGCGCCGCCAGACCTCGGCGATCTCCGCGATGTCGAGCGTGAACCGCTCGTCTTCCGGCAACTCGGTCGAATCCTTGTTGCGCAGGATGTCAAAGCCTTCGGCATAGGCCTGCATCAGCCCGTATTCGATGCCGTTATGGACCATCTTGACGAAATGGCCGGAGCCGGCCGGCCCGGTGTGGATATAGCCGCGCTCGGCGCGGGAGACGGCGTCGCCGAGGCCGGGTGTGCGCGGGATGCTGCCGAGGCCGGGCGCCAGCGTTGCGAAGATCGGATCGAGATGCTCGACCGCCTCGTTGGTGCCTCCGATCATCATGCAGTAGCCGCGCTCGAGCCCCCAGACGCCGCCCGACGTGCCGCAATCGACATAGCGGATGCCCTTTTCGGCGAGGTGGCGGGCCCGGCGGATATCGTCCTTGTAGAAGGCGTTGCCGCCATCGATCAGGATGTCCTCGGCCTGCACCAGGCCTTCCAGTTCGGCGATGGTGTCCTCGGTGATCTTGCCGGCGGGCAGCATCAGCCAGATCGCGCGCGGCCGTTCCGTCAGCGACGACACCATCTCTTCCAGCGACCGGACGACGATCGCACCCTCCATGGCCAGCGCCTCGCCGGCGGTGGGATTGCGGTCGAAGACGACGCAACGATGACCGTCCCGCATCAGGCGGCGTGCAATGTTTCCGCCCATGCGTCCCAGTCCGATCACACCAATCTGCATTTCAATCGTTCCTCGCGAGAGAGTGTCGAAGGCAAGCTTGCGTAGGGAAGGGGCCTTTCGGGAAGATCGGGATCGGCCTTCCTGTCTTGGCCCCGGAGGGGTTCGGGAAGAGATAGCGCCGGCGTCGTCGCATTGTAGCCGCCATGGGCGCGGGCGATTTCGCCGGCTTGTCCGCGATGATAGCCGTTCCCTGTGACAGAGGGAATTTTGTGCATCACGGAACGGGCTTCCCGCCGCCCCGTTGTTGCTGGACCGGCGTGGTATCTTCGTGCCTGGGAAGATCCCGCCTCGTCGCGCCCCGCGACGGTTCCTGTCGGACAGGCAATCCGGATCGATCATGAAAAAGCTGGCCGTCTTCGACCTCGATGGAACGCTCGCCGAAAGCAAGTCGGCGCTCGATCCGGAAATGGCGGAATTGCTGGTGCGCCTGCTGGAGGTCGTCAAGGTCGCGATCATCTCCGGCGGCGCCTGGGAGCAGTTCGAGACCCAGGTGCTGAGCAACCTGCCGCGGGACGACCGTCTCATCGACCTGTCGATGCTGCCCACCTGCGGCACGCAGTTCTATCGCTATGACGGTGGCTGGAAGAAGCTCTACGCAGAAGACTTCAGCCCCGAGGAGAAGACGCAGATCATCGCGGCGCTCAACCGCGCGCTCGACGAAACCGGCTACCGCCCGGAGAAGCACTGGGGCGAACTGATCGAGGATCGCGGCAGCCAGATCACGCTTTCCGCGCTCGGCCAGCAGGCGCCGCTCGACCAGAAAAAGCAGTGGGACCCCGATTTCGCCAAGCGCAACAAGATCAAGGCGATCCTGCAGCCGCTGATCCCGCGCTTCTCGGTCAATCTCGGCGGCGCCACCTCGATCGACATCACCATGCCCGGCATCGACAAGGCCTATGGCATCCAGAAACTGCGGGATACGCTGGGCATTCCGATCGCCGACATGGTGTTCGTCGGCGATGCCATTTTCCCGGGCGGCAATGACTATCCCGCCAAGCAGGCGGGCGTCACCTCGATCCGCGTCCGCGATCCGGAGGAGACCAAGCGGGTCATCGAGGCCTTCCTTGCCTGCCTGGAGAAGGGCGCGCATCCGTGAGGGATTTCGAGCTGCAGCGGATCGGCCTGATCATGGAGCCGGCGGCGGGCGAGCCGAACGAGGCGGAGGGCGTGCTCAATCCAGCCGCCATCCGGGGGCGGGATGGCCAGCTCTATCTGTTCCCGCGCCTGGTCGCGAAGGGCAATTTCTCCCGGATCGGCATCGCCCGCGTCCTGTTCGATCCGGCCGGCGATCCGAAGGGCGTCGAGCGCATGGGCATCGCGCTCGAACCCGAGGCCGATTACGAATTGCGGGAGAATGGCGGCGGTTGCGAGGATCCGCGCATCAGCTATGTCGAGGCGCTCGACCATTATGTGATGACCTATACGGCGCTGTCGCCGCGCGGGCCCCGGATCGCCATCGCCGTTTCCGACGATCTACTGCACTGGCATCGGCTGGGGCTGGCGACATTCCGCAACTATCACGGCATCGGCTTCGTCGATGTCGATGACAAGGACGCCAGCATCTTCAGCGCGCTCGTGCCCGACCCGATGGGAAGGCCGACGCTCGGCCTGATCCATAGGCCGCTGTTCCCCGGAACCCGGCCGGAGGAGACCATCCACAAGCCGGCCTCGCAGCCGCAGGACACCTATCGCGAGTGCATCTGGATTTCCTATTGCCGGCTCGGCACCCAAGGCGGCACGCCGCAACTCGGCCAGTTCGCCGAGCACCACCGGCTGATCTGCCCCGAGGCGATCTGGGAGCGCCTGAAGATCGGTGGCGGGGCGCCGCCCATTCCCTGCCGGCACGGCTGGCTGATGATCTATCACGGTGTCGGCGACATTTTTCATCCGAGCCTGCATGGCCGGAAGCTCTGCTACTCGGCCGGCGCGATGATCCTGTCGAAGGCCCATCCGAACCGGGTTGTCTATCGCTCTCCAGACCCGGTCCTGGTGCCCGATGGCCCGCTGGAATGGGAGGGGACGGTCGACAGCGTCGTGTTCCCGACCGGCATCGACCGGCGCGACGATCTCGGCACGCCCGACCGCTTCGATGTCTATTACGGCATGGCCGACGACCGCATCGGTGTGGCGCGGCTTATGGTGCCGGAAGTGCTTCCGGCGGCTGGGTGACCGGGGTTCGAGGCGGACCGGACCGTTGCCGGGCCGGCCCGCCGCTTGGGCTATCCCTTCACCGCGCCGGCGGTCAGGCCGGCGACGATGTGCTTCTGCGCCGCGAAGAAGACGATGATCGTCGGCAGGATGGTGAGCGTGATGAAGGCGAGCACAAGCTGCCATTCTGTCGAGAACTCGCCCTGGTAGACCATGATGCCGAGCGGCCAGGGATATTTGCCCTCTGTGTTGAGCAGGATCAGTGGCAGCAGGTAGCTGTTCCAGGAATTGACGAAGGCGACGATGCCGACGGTCGCGAGGATTGGCCGCGAGAGCGGCAGCGTGATGTGCCAGAAATAGCGGATGTAGCCGCAGCCATCGACGAGCGCCGCGTCGAAGAGCTCGTGCGGCACGTTCTGGAAGAACTTGCGGAACAGCATGATGCTCATGCCGAGCCCGAAGGCGACCTGCGGCAGCACCACGCCCCAATAGGTATCGAGCAGGCCGAGGTCGCGGATGCGGATGAACAGTGGCAGGATGGCGGTCGCGACCGGGAACATCAGCCCGATCAGGAAATAATTGAGCAGGAAGCCTGAGCCGAAGAACTTCACATGCGCGAAGGTGAAGGCGGCCATGGCGGCGACGGCAAGCGTCAGGATCACCGAAAGCACCGCGATGATCAGCGAGTTGCCGAGCATCTGCCAGTAGCGGGCGCTGGCGAGGATGTCGAGATAGTTGGACCAGATCCACTGGTTCGGCAGGCCGAACGGATTGACGCGGAGATCGCCCAGCGTCTTGAAACCGCCGACCGCCGTGGTGAGCAGCGGCAGCAGCACCACCGCGGCGATCAGCAGGAGGCTCGCATAGAGATAGAGCCAGGTGACGAAGCTCATCCGGTGCTTGGAGAACACCTCGCGGCGCCGGCGCGCCGATGCGGCGGACGGCTTGGTGACGGGGTTTCCGGCGATGATGGTTTGATCAGTCATTGCGCATAAAGATCCGCTTGTAGCCGAAGGCGAGCGTGACGCAGATCACGAACAGGACCACGCCGACGGCGCTGCCGAAGCCGACCTTCATGCGGGTGATGCCGTAGGAATAGAGGAAGGTGACCATGGTCTGGGTGCTGTTCGACGGCCCGCCGCCGGTCAGCGGCATGATCATGTCGAAGAGCTGCAGCGAGCCGATCACCGAGAAGAAGACGGACAGGCGGATGGTCGGAGCCAGCAGCGGCAGCGTGATGTTGCGGAAGCGCTGCCAGCGCGTCGCGCCGTCCATCTCGGCCGCCTCGTAGTAGCTCTTGTCGATCGATTGCAGGCCGGCGATGAACAGCATCATGTGGAAGCCGAAATACTTCCAGACGATGACGCCGAGCACGGCGTAGATGGCGAGGCTCTTGTCGGCCAGCACATAGGGCGAGGCGACGTTGAAGAACGAGGCGATGGCGGCGAACAGGCCGTAGTCGCCGTCATAGACGAAGCGCCAGATCAGGCCGGCGGCGACGTCCGCCAGCACGTAGGGCATGAAGAAGATCAGCCGGAACGACACCGCGCCGGGGATGCGGTGCGACACCATCGTCGCGAGCCAGAGCGCCAGCGGGATCTGGATCGCAATCGAGACGAGCATGATCAGCCCGTTGTTCATCAGCGCCTGGCGGAAGGCGCCGTTGCGAAACAGCAGCTCGAAGTTCTTCAGGCCGATGAATTTCTCGGGCAGGCCGTAGCCGCTCCAGTCGTACAGGCTGTACCAGGCCGCTTCGCCCATCGGCAGGATGACGAAGAGGGTGAAGATCAGCAGGGCAGGCGGCAGGAACAGGACGAGGACGGGGAGGGTCCCGTTGTTCCAGCGGCGGCCGCTGCGGCCGGGCGCATGCGCGGCAGTCATGGTTTGGGTCATCGGCCCGGGATCTCCGGCTGAAGAGGAAAGGCCGCCGCGGCGAGGAAAGCCGCGGCGGCGGGACGTCCGGGGCTAGTTTTCCAGCGCCCAGGCGTCCTGGATCTGCTGCGCGGCGTCTTCCGGCGACATCTGGCCGGAGACGATCTCCACCGAGACGTCGTTGACCACGCGGCCGACCGCCGGGCCGAGATCCTGGTCGAGGAAGTTCTGGTGCCAGGTCGAGGCGGCGAGGCCCTGCGCGGCGTTCTTGATCAGTGGTTCACCGACCGCGTCACCGACGCCGACGGCGGCGGGGATGATCAGGTTCTTGGCGGCCATCAGCTTCTGGCTGTCCGGATTGGTCAGGAAGGCCGCGAATTCCACCGCCTCGGGCGGCGCGTTCTTGGTCAGCACCCAGCCATTGATGCCGCCCATCGTGTCGGTAGGCTGGCCGGCGCCGCCCGCGACGAGCGGGAAGGCGAAGGTGCCGATCTGGTCCTTGGCGAGGCCCTTGCCGTCGGCGGCGCTGTTCGCCTGGACGTAGACGGTGCTCTCGAAGCCGAGCACCATGGCCGCCTTGCCGTCGCCGAAGGCGCCGATGGTCTGCGGCCAGGTCGCGCCGAGATAGCCCTGCTGGAACGGTTCGAGCTTGCCGAGCGCGGCGAGGTCCTGGCCGGCCTTGACGAAGGCCTCCGACTTGAAGCCGTCGCCCTCATTGGCTTTCGCTGCGTCGAAGGCCGCCTTGCCGCCCTCGCGCATGGCGAGATAGCCCCAGTAGAAATGGATCGGCCACTTCTCGCCGCCGCCGCCGGCGATCGGAGTGATGCCGGCATCCTTCAGCTTCTTGACCGCAGCCAGGAAGTCGTCCCAGTTCTTGATGCTGGCGGCGTCGACGCCGGCTTTCTCGAACAGCGCCTTGTTGTAGTAGAAGCTGACCAGGCCGGTCTGGTAGGGCAGGGCGTAGACCTTGCCCTCGACCGACAGGCCGTTGACGAGCGCCGGGTTGTACACGGCGCGCAGCTTGCCGCCATCGGCGTCCATCGCCTCGGTCAGGTCCTTGATGGCGCCGGTGCGGGCCTGCTCGGCCAGCACGCCGCCGCCCCAGGTGTAGAACAGGTGCGGCGGATCGTTCGACTGCAGCAGCGTCGGCAGCTTGGCCTTGAACGCCTCGTTTTCGAGGAACTGCATCTCGACCTTGACGCCCGGATGGGAGGCTTCAAAGTTCTTGACGATCTCGCTCCAGGCGGCGCCGACATCAGGGTCGGTATTCAGGTGGAGCCATTTGACCGTAACATCGGCGAGCGCCGTGCTGGCCGAAAGCGCAAGCCCGATCGCCGCGCCGAAGAGCGTTCTGAACGTCATCGATTGTCCTCCCAGACGGCCGCCGGCTGTTTCCTCCCACCGGCGCTCGTTTAATAAACAATGCGGATTAAATCTGTTCTCGTTATGGGGCGGCTGTCAAGAGAAGCCATGATTTGTTGCGATGCAGCGCGGAATCGGGCGTTGACAGCCTCCCTTTGCAGTGTGAATAACTGCCTGACCCGGATTAAATGGCTCCCTGGAAATGAAGACAGCTGATCCCGAATTGATGCGCGCCATCAATCGCTTCCACGTGATGGACGCGATCCGGCGGTTCGGACCGATCTCGCGGGTGGAGATCTCCGACCGCACGCAATTGTCGGCGACGACCGTCTCGGCGATCACCGCGGCCCTGCTCGACGACGGCCTGATCATCACCCACCAGCTCGGCGGCATCCGCGATGCGGCGCGCGGCCGTCCGCGCGTCATGCTCGAGCTGAACCCGGCCGCCGCCCATGTCGTCGGCGTCAAGCTGGCGCTCGACCAGATCACCGTGGCGACGACGAATTTCCGCGCCGACGTGCTGTCGAGCCTGGTGCTGCCGATCCGCCTGCAGCGCCAGTCGGTCTCGGTCATCGCCGACCTGGTCGAGGACGGCATCCGCCGCTGCGTCGCCGATGCCGGCCTGACGATGGAGCAGGTCTCGGGCGTCTGCGTCGGGCTGCCCGGCGTTGTCGAGCGCATCGCAGGCGTCTGCCGCGCCAGCCCGGTGTTCGGCGAGCGCGACGTGCCCTTCGCGGCCGAACTGACCGGCCGGCTCGGCGGCGTCGTCGCGACCATCGACAGCGACGTCAACCTCGTCACGCTCGCCGAGCACTGGTTCGGCCAGGCGCGCGGCCTCGATGATTTTCTCGTCATTTCGGTCGAGCTCGGGCTCGGCCTCGGCATCATGCACAATGGCGAATTGTTCCGTGGCGCCAACGGGTTGAGCCCGGATCTCGGCGACCTGATGGTGCGCCCGCCGAATGGCGACAGCTCGACGCGGCTGTCGAGCGCCGCATCCGAGGCGAGCATCGTCGCCGAGGCGCGCGAGATCCTCGCCGGCGGCGATCACGAACATGCGTTCCGGCTCGGCCGCGGCATGGAGAAGATCCTGGAACTGGCGGAGCAGGGGGAGCCGCGGATCCTGGCCCTGCTCGAACGCGCCGGCGGCGCGCTCGGCTTCGCCATCGCCAACCTGATCACGCTGTTCGCGCCGCCCAAGGTGATCCTGGCCGGCGCCGCCCTGGAGGCGGGCGAGGCGCTGGTCGGGCCGATCCGGCACACGGTGGCGGCCCTGCTGCCGCCGAGCCTGGCGGATGTTTCCGACATCGTCGTCCACCACTGGCAGGACGACATCTGGGCGCGTGGCGCGGCGGCGATGACGCTCCGCGACCTCTATGGCGCGCCCTGGAACACCACCGGACCGGTCGTCCATCGCTGACGGCCGACGAGACGAGAATCGCATCTGGGAGAGAGCGCGAGATGGTTGAACGGGTAGGAATTGGTTTCATCGGCTGCGGCAATATCAGCGCGGCCTATCTGAAGGCGGCGGCGGGCTTCCCGATCCTCGATATCCGGGGCGTCGCCGACCTGAATGCCGACGCCGCCAACGCCCGCGCGGCGGAATTCGGCCTCAAGGCCCAGTCGATCGACGCCATGCTGGCGGATCCCTCGATCGAGATCATCGTCAATCTCACCATTCCGAAGGCGCATGTCGAAGTCGGCCTGCAGGCCGTCGCCGCCGGCAAGCACGTCCATTCGGAAAAGCCGCTCGGCATTTCCACCGCCGAGGCGAGGAAGCTGGTCGAGGCGGCGAAGGCGAAGGGCGTGCGGCTCGGCAGCGCGCCGGACACCTTCTTCGGCGGCGCCCACCAGACCAGCCGCAAGCTGATCGACGAGGGCGCCATCGGTACGCCGATCGCCGGCACCGCCTTCTTCATGTGCCCCGGCCATGAGCGCTGGCATCCCAATCCCGGATTCTACTATCTCGATGGCGGCGGGCCGATGCTGGACATGGGGCCGTACTACGTCACCGACCTGGTCAATCTGCTCGGGCCTGTCGCCCGCGTCGCCGGCGTCGCCACCAAGCTGCGCGACGAGCGCCTGGTCACCAGCGAGCCGCTCAACGGCACCAGGATCCCGGTCGAGGTCGCGACCCATGTCGCCGGCACGCTGCAATTCGTCTCCGGCGCCGTCGTCACCATCGCCATGAGCTTCGACGTGCCGCGCCACCAGCACAGCCCGATCGAACTCTATGGTTCCGCCGGATCGATCCTGGTGCCGGATCCGAACCACTTTGGCGGCGATATCAAGCTCGCGACGGCCTCCGACGACTGGCAGACCGTGCCGACGCAGCATGGCTATGCCGACGGAAATTTCCGCGTCATCGGCGTCGCCGACATGGCCGAGGCGATCCGTACCGGCCGGCCGCACCGCGCCAGCGGTGATCTCGCCCTCCATGCGCTGGAGGTGATGGAGGCATTCCAGCGCTCGTCCGACACCGGCGAGCACATCACGATCGCGAGCCGTCCGGAACGCCCGGCCGCTCTGCCGGTCGGCGTCGCCATCGGCGCGCTCGGCTGAAGCCAGTTCAATTCAACAGGGAGTGAGATCATGCGCGAGGCATTGATTGTCTGGGGCGGCTGGAGCGGTCATGAGCCGGAGCAGGGCGCCAACATCATCGCCGGGATGCTCGAGGAGGAGGGCTTCAAGGTCTATGTCGAGAATTCGACTGAGGCCTTTGCCGATCCCGCGATCGCCGACATGAGCCTGATCGTGCCGATCTACACGATGTCGAAGATCGAGAAGGAGGAGCTTCTCAATCTGACCAAGGCGGTGGAGGGCGGCGTCGGCCTTGCCGGCTATCACGGCGGCATGGGCGACGCATTCCGCGAGGCGGTCGAATACCAGTTCATGGTCGGCGGCCAGTGGGTCGCTCATCCCGGCAACATCATCGACTACCATGTCGACGTGACCAAGCCCGAGGATCCGATCATGGCCGGCCTGCCGGCGCGGTTCCCGTACCGGTCCGAGCACTACTACATGCATGTCGATCCCTCGAACGAGGTGCTGGCGACGACGACCTTCACCGGCGACCACGCCTACTGGATCGATGGCGTTGTCATGCCCGTGGTCTGGAAGCGCCGGCATGGCAAGGGACGCGTGTTCTATTCGTCGCTCGGCCATGTCGCGAGCGAGTTCCAGGTGCCGGAAATGAACACGATCATGCGGCGCGGCCTGCTCTGGGCCGCTCGCTGACGAAGGTTCCCGCTGCGGCCGTTCGGGTTGCGGCGGGAAACCACCGTCGTCAGGTGGTCGCATGACCGGCTGATGTCTAAAATATCGCGCCTGAACGGGATGGCGGACTTGTCGGCCTGCCCGTTCTCGCGTCCCTTCTCAGGGACGCGGCGCTCAGCTTGACTGATTCGCTTGCGCCAGATCGTCGGGACGGTTCCCCGGATCGCAGGCGTCGGCCTGCTTCGGGGGCTCGTCCCGGACTCACGGCCGCACGACTTGCGCCAACAAGACCGCGCCACCTCTGACACCGGACGAGTGATCCATGAAAGCCTCAGACAAGAAGCACCTCAAGCGCTCCAACATCGACCTGACCCTGCTCGGCCTTGGCACCGCTCCGTTCGGCGGCCTCTATGCGCCGGTCGCGCTGGCCGACGCCGAGGGCGCGATGCAGGCGGCCTGGGACGCCGGGCTGCGCTATTTCGACAGCGCGCCGATGTATGGTCTTGGCCGTGCCGAGCACCTGATGGGCCATTTCTTGCGCGAGCAGGACGCCGATTCCTTCCATGTCTCGACCAAGGTCGGCCGGCTGATGAGCTTCGAGCGTCCGGGCCGCGTCCTGCCGCCGGAAGCGCCGAAGAACGAGTTCGACTCGGGCTGGAGCAACGGCCTGCCGTTCCGCGAGGTGTTCGACTATTCCTATGACGCGATCCTGCGCTCCTATGATGACAGCCGCCAGCGCACCGGTCTCGGTCGTCTCGACATCCTGTTCCTGCACGACATCGGCCGCGTCACCCATGGTGAACTACATGATCACCATTGGGGCGCGCTGACCAAGGGCGGCGGCTTCAAGGCGCTGGCCGAGCTGAAGGCGGCCGGGCTGATCTCCGGCTTCGGCCTCGGCGTCAACGAATGGCAGGTCATCCGCGACGCCATGCAGGAGGCCGATCTCGACGTCTGCCTGCTCGCCGGCCGCTATACGCTGCTCGACGGCGACGCGGCCGAGACCTTCCTGCCGCTGGCGCAGAAGCACGAGGTCGATCTGGTCATTGGCGGCGTGTTCAATTCCGGCATCCTGGCGTCGACCTCGGGCCGCAAGAAGTTCAACTATGTCGACGCGCCGGCCGAGGTCCTGGCGAAGGTGGAGAAGCTCGAGGCCGTGTGCCGCCGCTTCGACGTGCCGCTGCCGGCCGCCGCGATCCAGTATCCGCTGCGCCATCCGGCCGCGACCGTCGTCGTCATCGGCGCCAAGACGGCGGCGCAGGTGAAGGGCAATGTCGAGTGGTTCGAGCGCGACATTCCGGAAGAGCTCTGGAGCACGCTCGAGGCCGAGGGCCTCATCCCGGCGCTGCCGTAGGCCTGATCCCTTCGCAAAGCAAAACGGACCCGTTCGGGTCCGTTTTCATTTTGAGGGCCGCTCCAGACGTCAGACCCAGCCGCCGTCGACAATGAAGCTCTGGTTGGTGCAGGCGCCGGCCTCGTCGGAGGCGAGAAACAGCACCGGCCGGGCGATGTCGTCGGCGTCGAGCTGCCGCTTCAGGCACTGCCGCTCCAGGATGCGCTTTTCGCCATCGGCGTTGAGCCAGAGGCGACGCTGCCGTTCGGTGATGATCCAGCCGGGCAGCACGGAATTGACGCGGATGTTTTCCGGCCCGAGTTCGCGCGCCAGGCCGCGCGTCAGGCCGATCACGGCGGATTTGGCGCTCAGATAGGCGTCGTTGTCGGCGGCGCCCATGAGGTAGGAAATCGAGCTCATGTTGATGATGGCGCCGCCGCCGGCGGCGGCCATGTCTTTGTGCACCGCCTGTGCGCAGAAGAACTGGTGCTTCAGGTTCACGCTGACCGCCCAGTCCCAGTATGCCGACGTCACGTCGTCGAGCTTGTGGCGGTCGTCATTGGCGGCGTTGTTGACGAGGATGGTGATCGGGCCGAGCGCCTGCCGCACGCGGCCGATCGCCGCCTGGATTTCGTCGACCCTGGTGATGTCGACCTTCTCGAAATGGGCGGTGAGGCCGTCCTTCGCAAGCGCCGCGATCAGCGCCTCCGAGGCTTCCTCGGCGATGTCGAAGAAGGCGACGCGGCAGCCCTGTTCGGCGAAGCGGCGGACGATGGCGGCGCCGATGCCGCTGCCGCCGCCGGTGACCAGCGCGACGCGGCCCTTCAGGCTCGGATAGGTGGCGATGCCGGAACGGCGGGGGGAGTGGTCTTCTGTCATGGCATCGTCTCGAATGGGATCATTGGCGGGGCCGGCCCCCGGAAGGCGGCCGGCCTGTCGGAAGCGGATCAGGCCTTGGCGGCCTCTTCGATGATCTTCTGGATGTCGTAGACCGGACGGTAGCCGAGGATCGATTTCGCCTTGGCGATCTCGTGGCTGGCGCGGATGGCCGGACCGGGGATCCGGACCTCGACATAGGGGAAGCCGAAGGTCTTGTGCAGCGTCTCGACCGCGACCTTGTAGGAGAACGGGCTGGGGCCGCTCAAATTGAAGATCTCGCCGACGGCGGAGACGTCGCTCAGCATCAGGTTGATGCCGCCCACCAGGTCGATGACGTCGCAGAAATGGAACTCGTAGGGAATGCCGTCCTCGTCGAGCGCGAGCAGCAGCGTGTCTTCCGGTCCGGTCCTGGCCGCGTCGAGCGCCGCAACCGCGTCGGGACGTCCGAGCGCGGTGAACAGGTTGCGCATCGGCTCGACGAACAGGAAGCGGCCAGACCAGCCGCTCGGCCGCTTGATCTCCTCCGAGCGCGCGATCAGCGCGAAGCGGGCGATGGTGACCGGCACGCCGTGCGAGCGGTGGTAGTAGAGCGCCATGCGCTCGTCGATTTCCTTGGTCAGGCCGTAGAAGCTGTAGGGGTTCTGCGGATGGCGCTCGTCGATCGGCGAATAGAGCGCCTTCAGCGACGGATAGACCTCGTCGCTCGAGGCGATGAAGAAGCGCTGCAGCTTGACCTTCTGCGAGACGACGGCGTCGAACAGGTTGAACGTGCCGGCGATGTTCTGCTGGAACAGTTCGCGGTCGGCGCCCTGTTCCCAGAGCATGGCGGCGGCAAGATGCACGACGATGTCGACGCCGGCGACGGCCTGCTCGACCGCTTCCTTGTCGGTGAGCGAGCCGACGATCACCTCGACGCCGGCCTCCTTCAGGCTGTCGAGGCCCGGATCGCCCGGCAGCACCAGGGCGCGCACGCTGTCGCCCAGCGCCTGGCGGCTCGCCACCATCTGTCGGCCAACCCGTCCGGAGGCCCCCGTGATCAACGTCTTCATGGTCTCATCCCTCTTTCAACAGTCAAACGGCAGGAAATCTGGAAGCAGGAGCTAGGGAACGCGGATCGCCGCGCCGGTTTCGGCGGAGAAGTAGCGGAGGCGTTCCGGATTGACGGAGAAGGAGAGCCGGTCGCCGAGCCGGATCGGCGCGGCGTTCTCCGGCGACATGCGGGCGATGAAGGCGTTCTCGCCTTCCTTGACGCTCACCAGCGATTCATGCCCGAGCCCTTCGATGACGTCGGCCGTGCCGGTGACGCCATTTGCCGCCGCTCCGGCGTCCATGACGATGTCCTCCGGGCGGAAGCCGATCAGGAACTCCTGGTCGGTGATCCTGGAGCGTAGCACGGTCAGGCTCTCGAGCGGGACGGCGATGTTGACGCCGGCGCCGCGCGCGACGATGGCGCCATTGTCGGGAACGAGCCGGCAGCGCAGCAGGTTCATCGGCGGCGTGCCGATGAACTGCGCCACGAAGGTATTGGCCGGGTGCTGGTAGAGCTGCTGCGGCGTGTCGGCCTGCTGGATGCGGCCGCCATTCATGACGACGATCTTGTTGCCCATCGTCATCGCCTCGGTCTGGTCGTGCGTGACATAGATCGTCGTGATGCCGAGCGAGCGCTGCAGCCGCGTGATCTCGGCGCGGGTCTGCACGCGCAGCTTGGCGTCGAGATTGGAGAGCGGCTCGTCCATCAGGAAGAGTTTGGGCTCGCGGATGATGGCGCGGCCAAGGGCGACGCGCTGCCGCTGGCCGCCGGAAAGCTGCGACGGCTTGCGATGCAGCAGACGGGCGAGGTCAAGCGAGCGGGCGACCTCGCCGACACGGCGCTCGATGTCGCCGCGTGGCGCGTTGCGCAGCCGGAGCGCATAGGAAAGGTTCTGCGCCACGGTCATGTGCGGGTATAGCGCGTAGTTCTGGAACACCATGGCGATGTCGCGGTCGCGCGGCGAGACATGGTTGGCGGGCCGGCCGTCGATCCAGATCTCGCCGCCGGTGGCGCGTTCGAGGCCGGCGATCATGCGCAGCGTCGTCGACTTGCCGCAGCCGGACGGGCCGACGAAGACAACAAACTCGCCGTCGGCGATGTCGAGATTGATCCGGTCGACAGCGAGGTGGCCGTCATACTGCTTGGAGAGGTCTTCCAGGCGGGCGGTGCTCATGAGGGTCTCCGATCAACCTTTGACGCCGCCGGCCGTCAGGCCGTGGACGAGGTATCGCTGCAGGAAGAGGAACACGATCGCCGCCGGCAGCGTGACGATGGTCGCCGCGGTCATGACCTGATCCCAGGGGGTGACGTATTCGCCGCTGAACGAGGCGAGGCCGACGGAAACCGTCCAGTTCGCCGGCTGGCGCACGAACATCTGGGCGAAGAGATACTCGTCCCAGGCGATGATGAAGCAGAACAGGAAGGTCGAGGCGAGGCCGGGCAGCGACAGCGGCAGCGTGATGCGGAAGAAGGTGCCGACCCGCGACGCGCCGTCGATCAGCGAGGCTTCCTCCAGCGCGACCGGGATGCCGTCGAAGAAGGTCTTCAGCAGCGAGGTCGCGACGGGAACGAGCAGAGCGAGATAGGCGACGGTGAGGCCGGGCAGGCTGTTGAGCAGGCCGATCTTGCTGAACAGCACATACATCGGCATGGCGAGAAGGATGCCGGGGAACATCTGCGTCGCGAGCAGCAGGTATTCTGTGAAGCCGCGGCCGCGGAAGCGGAACCGCGACAGCGCATAGGCCATCGTCGCGCCGATGAAGGAAGCGAGGATCGCCGTGCCGAGCGCGACGCGGATGCTGTTCCAGAGCCAGGCGCCGAGCGCGGTATCCTGGAAGATCGTCACATAGGTCGAAAACACCGAATTGGCGCTCGGCAGCATCTCCGGCGGGTACTGGAACAATTGGCCGGAGGGGCGGATCGAGGTCACGAACATCCAGTAGAACGGGAAGACCGCGATGGCGCAGAGGATGAGGATCAGGGCGGCGAGCGTCAGCCGCCCCGCGATCCGGGAGAGGCTCGGCAGCAATGCCTCGCCGTGACGGGCGCTACGGACGTCAGGCATCATTTCCCCTCCGGACGATGAAGGCGTAGGCGAGCGTCAGCAGCATCGCCGCGATCAGCAGGATCGAGCCCATGGCGAAGGCGGGGCCGGCCCGGAAGAAGCGGAACGCCTCGAAATAGACCTTCACGACCAGGGTGTTGGTGGCGCCGGCCGGGCCGCCCTGGGTCATCAGGAAGATGAAGACGAAGTTGCCGAAGCTCCAGATCGTCAGCAGCAGCACGACGATGGCGAGCACGTGCTTGAGGCCAGGGAGCGTGATGTCGAGGAAGCGGCGCACGGGGCCGGCGCCGTCGATCTCGGACGCCTCGTAGAGTTCGTCGGGGATCGATTGCAGCCCGGCGAGCAGCACCAGCGTCGCGAACGGATAGGTCTTCCAGATGTTGAGGATGACGATGGCGGGAAGCGCCAGGTTCGGGTCGCTCAGCCAGTTCGGCTGGCCGGAAAGAAACGGCAGCCAGCCGATGGCGTAGTTCACCACGCCGTAGTTCGGGTTGTACATCCACTGCCAGATCAGCGCGGCGACGACGTGCGGCACTGCCCAGGGCAGGATGATCAGCGTGCGGACGATGCCGCGGCCGGGAAAGGCGCGAGTGAGCACCAGCGCCGTGACGAGGCCGAGCCCGATGCTGCCCAGCACGGTGCCGAGCGAGAAGAACGCCGTGACATAGAGCGAGTGCCAGGTGTCGGGGTCGGTCAGGACCGACTGGTAGTTGGCGAGCGTGAAGGCCTCGGTAAAGGCCCGGCCGATGATGCGGCTGTTGGTGAAACTGATGCGGATCCCCCAGAGCAGGGGAATGATCACCAGCGCCGTAATGGCGAGGAGAAACGGAAGAACCATCACGGCCGGCAACCAGCGATCCTGGCTATCGGCATAGTGGACGGTCCTCACGCCCGCGACGCGGGCGGATGTCTGGGTGAGGGCCATGGACCACGCTCGTCTGGAGAGGAGGGATCCGGGCGACGAGGCTGTCGCGTCGTCGCCCGGACGGCGCTACGTCAGTTCTTGACGAGGGCGACGACCTGGGCCTGGGCTTCGGCCATGGCCTCGGCGACGGGCCGGTTCTTGTAGAGGATCTCCTCGACCTTATCGGCGATGATCTTCAGCACCTCGTTGCCATAGAGCTCGAGGCCGGCCGGCATGATCGAGACGGCGTATTTGTCCGAGGCTTCCTGGAAGGTGGCGAACCATGGATTCGCTTCGAGATAGCCGTCGGGCAGGCTGTTCAGGCGCGGCGACACCGCATTGGTGATGCCGACCATCTCCTTCTGCCACTTGGCGCTCTGCATGAACTCGATCAGCTTGAACGCCTCGTCCGGATGCGGCGCATCCTTCGGGATCGCCCAGAGCTGGAACGCCGCCGCCGTGCGGTGGCCAGGCCAGGGCATCGGCGCGGTGCGCAGGTCCTTGATGATGTCGGGATTGCCGGCCTTGGCGAAGCCCATCATCCAGGAACCGTCGAACAGCGTGCCGACCTTGCCCTGCCACCACATCTGCCGGTAGGTCGACTTGTCGACGTCACGCGGCATCACGCCGGCATCGAAGAGTTCCTTGAACATCGAGATCGCCTCGATGTTGCGGGGATCGTCGACCGTCGGCTTGCCGTCGATGGCGAAATGGCCGCCATTGGCGATCACCCACTGGGCCACATCCATGTAGGTCTGGATGTAGCTGCCCGGCTTGACCATGGCGGCGTAGCCGAACTGGTTCGGCGCCTTGGTCGTCTTCTTCGCCATTTCGAGGAAGTCCTTCGGATTGTCCGGGAACTTGTCGTAGCCGGCCTCCTTCAGGATCGTCTCGTTGTAGAAGGGCACGTAGTTGGCGACCATCTGGATGACGCCATAGGTGTGGCCATCGACCATCAGCGGCGACTCGAACTGGGCCGGGCTGTAGGTCTCCTTGCTGATGTCGCTCTTGGCGATGTAGTCGTCGAGCGGCAGCAGCAGGTCGTTGCGCAGGAAGTCGCCGATATTCATGTTCAGGAGATGGATGACGTCCGGCGGCGAGCCGGAGCCCATTTCCAGCAGCATCTGGTCGGCATAGGCGCCATAGGCGACGTTGTAGCCTTCCACCTTGATGTCCGGATTTTCATCCATGAAGGCCTTCACGACCTTCTCCATCCAGTCCTTGTTGCCGGGCTCGCCGAACCACCAGCTCGGCACGCGCAGCGTGACCGGCTCGGCGGAGGCGGCCATCGGGACCGATGCCAGCAGGGCGGCGGCCGCCCCGGCGAGTATCCCCTTTCGAATGGTGGACAAGACTTTCATAGAACTTCCCTTTCCCTCTGATCGCAGTTGCAGGACGTCGCGTTCAATCGGGACCAGTTCTCTGGCTTCTTGCTTTTGGAGGTCGCGCCTCGATCGTTTCAGGCATGCGCCAGACTTCGCCCTGCCGGTGGGCAGGGCGGTCGTCCGATGGCCGGAGGTTTGGGTCAGCGGCGGCCGAAGCCGCCGCCCGTTGTCAGTGACGGACCCGGTGCAGCGACAGCAGGAATTCCGTCAGCTCGTTCAGGCTCATCGCACTCTTCTGCGTGTCGAGCGCGATCTCGCCGCGGTCGAGCACGATCAGCCGGTCGGCCACCTCGTGCACGTTGGCGAGCGTGTGTTCGATGTAGATGCAGGAGCGGCCGCCGGCCTTGATCGACTGGATGAAGTCGAGCACGCGGCGCACTTCCTTGATGGCCAGCGCCACCGTGGGTTCGTCCAGGATGATCAGGTCGCTGTCGAAATGCATGGCGCGGCCGATGGCGACGCCCTGCCGCTCGCCGCCCGACAGCTTGCCGACGGTCGAGTCGACGCTGATGCCGCGCGAGCGAAAGCCGATGGTCGACTTCATGATCTGCTCGGCGATCCGCTTCTCCGCCTTCACGTCGATGAAGCCGAGGCGGTTGGTGATCGGTCGCCCGACGAAGAAGTTGCGCCAGAGCGGCTGCTTCTCGCCGAGCGACTTGTCCTGGTAGACGGTCTCGATGCGGAGTTCCTGGGCCTGTCGGACGGAATGCCCGCCAGCCTCCACTTCCTTGCCCTTGATGAAGAGCTTGCCGGCGGTCGGCGCCTCGACGCCCGTCATCACCTTGATGAGCGTCGATTTGCCGGCGCCATTGTCGCCGAGCAGGCCGACGATCTCGTTGCGCCCGATCGAAAGGTTCACGTTTCTCAGGCTTTCGACCTTGCCGTAGTGCTTCTGGATGTTCTCCATGCGCACCAGTTCGCCGCTATCCTCGCCGGCCTGCATCGTCATCTCTCCTTGAAATGCTGCTTCGGGCGGGCGCTCAGCGCACGCCCTGCTCGACGAGCGGCACGACCCACTCGAAATTGTCCTTGGTGAAGACGCCGCCGCCGGTGTTCATCTCGAGGCCTGCGATGCCGTAGCGCTTCTGCAGCACGGCCGCGAGGACGGGCATGTAGCCCTGGAGGTAGGGCTGCTGGTCGACGACCACGGTGACATAGCCCTTGCGCAGACCGTCGATGGTGAGCGGCGAGATGTCGTAGCCGCCGGTGATCAGCGAACCGGGCTCCTTGCCAGCTGCTTCCATCACCTTGGCGAGCACGGCGGTAATGCCGCTATGACCGGGGACGGCGATCGCCTTCACGTCTGGGTTGCTCTGCAGGTAGGAGGCAATGACCGGGACGGCGAGCGAGGGATCCTGAACGGCTTCGTTCGACCACTGCAGCTTGTCATAGGTGACGCCGGCCGCATCGAAGGCCTCGATCGTGCCGCGCGAGATGTCGGCATGGGCGGTCTGCTCGAAGGTGCCGTAGATCACGGCCTTGTCGCCGGACTTGAGGCCCGCTGCGATCATCTGCTCGCCAAGCAGCTTGCCGGCGGCGTAGTTGTCGAGCCCGAAATAGCTGAGGCCTGTGCCGGGCAGGCGGGTGTTGTTGGTGACGACGACGATGCCGGCCTCCTTGGCCTCGTCGAGGAAGCGCTTCATTGAATCGGTGCCGGAATGGCCCATCACGACGATCGCGTCCGGCTGGGCGGCGAGCGCCTGGTTGGCCTGCTCCAGCATCTTCTGCTGGTCCCAGCCGGCATATTGCGGCATCAGCTTGACCTTGAGCAGGTCGGCCGCCGCCTTGGCACCAAGCTCGCGGGCCAGCGTCGCCGAGTCACCGGGGTTGCCGCCCATCTGGAAGTAGACGGTCATGCCCTCGCCAGTGAGGGCAGGGTCCGCGGCCATGGCTGGCTGGACCATCGATCCGGCCATACCCATGGCGACTGCGGCTCCGAAGAGAAAGCGCCTTGTGATCATGTTGTGGTTCCTCTGAAAGTCAGGTGTTTGTTGTCATTGTCTGAGCGCCGAAGTCTTTGCTTCAGCGCTTCATCCGCAGGCGGATTCGTTTGAACAGTGGAACGCGGTCGGGGTCCTCGAGCGCGGTGTTCAGCGTGACCGAAACCAGGAAGACGACGCCGATCAGAAGGCGGGTCCAGAAGCCCTGCACGCCGCTGGCGACCAGGCCGGCCTCGATGATCGCAACGATCAGCGCGCCGATCACAGTGCCGACGATCGTGCCGGAACCGCCGAAGATCGAGGTGCCGCCGATGAAGACGCTGGCGACGACGATCAGCAGGTAGCCCATGCCCTGCGAGGAGAAGTAGGTCGTGGTCTCCAGCGTCAGCAGCACGCCGGCAAAGGCGGAGAGCAGGCCCATCAGCGTGAAGATCTTGAGCTTCTCGCGATCGACCCGGATGCCGACGACATGCGCGACGCGGGCATTGTCGCCGATGAAGAGGACATTCTCGCCGAAGCGGTGCCGGTTCAGAATGAACCAGAGCAGCACCGCGACGCCGACCGCCCAGAGCGCCTGCACCGGCAGCACACCGATCCGACCGGCGAAGAAGGCGTGGATGCCGGTGTCGGTGACGGAGGGAATGGCGATGGTCAGGCCACCCGAGACGATCGTCACCAGACCGCCATAGAGGAACAGCGTGGCGAGCGTCGTGATCATCGACGGAATGCCGAGCTGCGTGACGATCACCCCGTTGATGAAGCCGAGGATGACGCCGACCAGCAGCGCCGCGCCGAAGGCGAGCCAGGTCAGCTCGTAGTTCTTGAACAGGATGGCGAAGACATAGCTGGAAAAGGCGACGATCGAGGGGAAGGAGAGATCCATCTCTCCCGCCACGACGACGAAGGTGAGGCCGAGCGCCAGGATCATCGGCGGCGGCACGTTCGCGAGGAACGTCATGTAGATGCGGTAGCCGAGGAAGGTCTGCGGCGCCGTGATCATGAAGATGCCGATCAGCAGCGCGAAGACCGCGAGAATGGCCATGCCCTCGACGGCGAAGATGCGCCGGCTGATGGGGAGCCGCAGGCCGGCGGCTGAAGGATCGTTGGTCGTCTGCATGGCCATGGTCTTCTTCCGCTCAGAGCACGCCGTGGCGGGCGTAGACGTCGCGCAGGTACGCGCCGTTGCGAAGGTCATCCATCGAACTGTCCTCGCTGGCGACCTTGTCGAAGGCGATCTTCAGCACTTCCGCCTCGACAGCCTGCGGGATGACGACGACGCCATCTGCATCGCCGAAGACGAGATCGCCGGTGCTGACGCGCACGCCGGCGCAGATGACCGGGACGTCGATGGCCGCGATCTGGCCGCGACCCTTGGAATCGAGCGGCGCGATGCCGGCATGGAAGACCGGAAGTTGCAGCTCGCGGATCGTCTTGATGTCGCGAACGAAGCCGTCGGTAACGCAGCCGACCGCCTGGCGCCCGACGGCGGCGGTCGAGAGCAGGCTGCCCCAGGGCGCGATGCGGCTGGAGCCGCCGCAGGCGAGGATCGGCACTTCGCCGGGCTTCAGGTCGTCGATGAGCTTGATCTCCAGCTCATACGGATTGACGTCGGGATCGACGTGAGCCGTCTCCACATAGATGCCGGTGCGGGCGCGGCCGCAGAGAACCAGCGCATCGTCGAGCGGCCGGATCTTGGACGGCATCGCCTGCGACGTGACGCCGACGGCGTCGAGCGCATCCGACAGGACGGCGGCGTAGAGCTTGTTCCAGCCGGGGGGCAGAGGGGCAGTGGACGTCATGGGAGATCCTGTCACTAGAGCAATCAGACGGATTCGGCCGGCACGGCATGGCCGCTGCCGCCGACGAGAAAACCGAAATCGACGCCGCGGTCGGCCTGCTGGACGTTGTCGAGGAACATCCGGCCATAGCCGCGGTCGTAGTGGGGTTTGGGCGGCGTCCACTCGGCCCGGCGACGGGCGAGTTCGGCCTCGGAAACATCGAGATGCAGGCGGCGCGTCTCGACATCGAGCTCGATGAAGTCGCCCGTCCGCACCAGGGCGAGCGGGCCGCCGATGGCGGCTTCCGGCGCGACGTGGAGCACGACCGTGCCGAAGGCGGTGCCGCTCATGCGCGCATCCGAGATGCGCACCATGTCGAGCACGCCGGCGGCGCGCAGCTTCTTCGGCAGCGGCATGTTGCCGATCTCCGGCATGCCGGGATAGCCGATCGGGCCGCCATGCTTGAGCACCAGGATGCTGTCGGCGTCGACGTCGAGATCCGGATCGTCGATGCGCTTCTTGAAGTCGGGCATGTTCTCGAAGACGACGGCGCGTCCGCGATGCTGCATCAGCTCGGGCGAGGCGGCGGACGGCTTGATGACAGCGCCGGAGGGGGCGAGGTTGCCCTTCAGCACGGCGATGCCGCCGAGCGGCTTGAACGGTTCGTCGAGCGTGCGGATGACGGCGCGGTCGAGGCATTCGGCCTCGTCGAGGCGATCGGCGATGGTGCCGCCCTCGACCGTGATGCAGCCGCCATGCAGCAGCGGCTTCAGTTCCTTCATCAGCGCCGGCAGGCCGCCGGCGTAGCAGAATTCCTCCATCAGGAACTGACCGGAGGGCATCAGGTCGAGCAGGCAGGGGACGATGCGGCCGAGCCGGTCCCAGTCGTCGAGCGTCAGTTCGAGGCCGAGGCGTCCGGCGAGCGCGATCAGGTGCACCACCGCGTTGGTCGAGCCGCCGATGCCGCCATTGACGACGATGGCGTTCTCGAGCGCCTCGCGCGTCACGATCTTCGACATCGGCACGTCGCGGCGCACCAGGTCGACGGCGTCGTGCCCGGCCTTCTCGGCGAGCACGGCGCGGCGGCTGTCGACCGCCGGCCAGGTCGCATTGAAGGGGAGGGCGATGCCCATCGCCTCGGCGAGGCTCGCCATGGTCGATGCCGTGCCCATGGTCATGCACGAACCGGGCGAACGGCTCATGCCGGCTTCGGCCTCGTAGAATTCTTCGGGGCTCATCGCGCCGATCTGCACGGCCTCGGCGAAGCGGATGACGTCGGTGCCGGAGCCGACCGGCTTGCCGCGCACCCGGCCGTTCAGCATCGGGCCGCCGGAGACGAGGACGGTCGGCAGGTCGACGCTGGCGGCGCCCATCAGCAGAGCGGGGGTGGTCTTGTCGCAGCCGGCGAGCAACACGACGCCGTCGATCGGGTTGGCGCGCAGCGTCTCCTCGACGTCGATGCTGACCTGATTTCGGTAGAGCATCGCCGTCGGGCGGACGAGCGTCTCGCCGAGGCTCATGACGGGGAATTCCAGCGGCAGGCCGCCGGCGACGAGGATGCCGCGCTTCACATGCTCGGCCAACTGCCTGAGATGCGCGTTGCAGGGGGTGAGTTCCGACCAGGTGTTGCAGATGCCGATGACCGGGCGGCCGTCGAACATCTCCGACGGGATGCCCTGGTTGCGCATCCAGCTGCGGGCATAGAAGCCGTATTTGTCGGGGCGGCCAAACCACCGCTCGCTCCGAAGCGGCTTGCGCTCGCTCATCGGATCATTCTCCTCTGCCCGGATCTCGCGATCCGGTTTCCCTGAAGGCTCGTTTTTTGAACCCGTTCGATACGTTGATATGTATCGTTAAAGTGGATGCTAAGCGGCAGGCCGGACGCGAGTCAATTTAGAAAATTCGCGGAATGCTGCTTTTTCGACGACTTCGCTCGTTCGAGAAACACACGACAGGCGATACGCGCCTATGACGATAAATGGCCAAACAACAGGGTTTCCCGCCTGCGCGAGGCAGGCGGGCCATCCGGCCGGGTACGGCGCGCCGTTCCGGGGTCGCTAGTGCGATTCCCGCGGGACATAGTCGCCGCTGCCGCCGACCAGGAAGTCGAAATCGACCCCTGAATCGGCCTGCATGACGTGATCGACATAGAGTCGTTCGTAGCCGCGCCCATAGGGCGACACGAAGGGCTTCAATTCGGCGCGGCGGCGCTCCAGTTCGGCGTCGTCGACTTCGAGATGGATGGAGCGTCCCGGTACGTCGAGCGCGATCATGTCGCCGTCGCGGACCAAAGCGAGGGGGCCGCCGGCGGCGGCTTCCGGCGCCACATGCAGCACGACGGTGCCGAAGGCGGTGCCGCTCATGCGCGCGTCGGAAATGCGCACCATGTCGGTGATCCCCTGGCGCAGCAGCTTGGCCGGGATCGGCATGTTGCCGATCTCCGCCATGCCCGGATAGCCGCGCGGGCCGCAGTTCTGCAGCACCAGCATGCTGTCCTTGTCGACCGGCAGGTCCGGATCGTCGATGCGCGCCTTGAGGTCGTCGGCGGACGTGAACACGACGGCGCGGCCGCGATGGACAAGCAGTTCCGGCGTCGCCGCCGACGGCTTGATCACCGCGCCGGAGGGCGCGAGGTTGCCGCGCAGCACCGCGATGCCGGCCTTGGGCCGGAACGGCTGGTCGAGCGGGCGGATCACCCGCTCGTCGAAGCGGACGGCGCCCGCATTGTTTTCCGATTGCGTGCGGCCGGTGACGGTAAGCGCGTCGCCATTCAAGAGCGACGCGATCTCGTTCAGCACGGCCGGCACGCCGCCGGCGCGGAAGAAGTCTTCCATCAGATATTCGCCTGATGGCATCAGGTTGAGCAGGCAGGGCACTTCGCTGCCGAGCCGGTCCCAGTCCTCCAGCGTAAACGGCACGCCGAGGCGGCCGGCGATCGCCAGCAGGTGCACGACGGCGTTGGTGGAGCCACCGAGCGCCGCATTGAGCACGACGGCGTTCTCGAACGCCTCGCGCGTCAGCACCTTGGAGAGACGCAAGCCTTCATGCGTCATCGCGACGATGCGCTTGCCAGCCTCGAAGGAAATCGCGTGGCGGCGGGCGTCGACGGCGGGGATGGCGCCATTGCCGGGGAGGGCGACGCCGAGCCCCTCGCAGAGGCTCGCCATGGTCGAGGCGGTGCCCATCGTCATGCAGGAGCCGGTGCTGGGCGACATGGCGGTTTCGGCCGCCATGAAGTCCTGCAGCGACATCGTGCCGGCGCGCACGGCTTCCTTGAAGCGGATGACGTCGGTGCCCGAGCCGATGCGGCGGCCTTCCCACGATCCCGAAAGCATCGGTCCGCCGGAGACGACGATGGTCGGGACGTCGACGCTGGCGGCGCCCATCAGCGCCGCTGGCGTGGTCTTGTCGCAGCCGACGAGAAGGACGACGCCGTCGATCGGATTGGCGCGGATCGAGGCCTCGACATCCATGCTGGCGAGGTTGCGGAACAGCATCGCCGTCGGGCGCATCAGCGCCTCGCCGAGCGAGGTGACCGGGAACTCGAGCGGAAAGCCGCCGGCGGCGTAGACGCCGCGCTTCACATGTTCGGCCAGTTCGCGCAGATGGCCGTTGCACGGATTGAGGTCCGACCAGCTGTTGCAGATGCCGAGGACCGGGCGGCCGTCGAACATCTCGGCCGTGTGGCCCTGGTTGCGCAGCCAGCTTCGGTAGATGAAGCCGTAGGAATCCTGGCGGCCGAACCATTGCCGGCTGCGCAGGCCTTTCTTGTCCTTGTCGTCCGCCATGTCGATCCCGTCAGCGGCTGGAGGTAAGATGGTGCGGTTTGGCTCGCTCAGACGGCGAGGCCGCCATGCCACCAGTGCTCGAACGGGTTGGAATTCAGGATGTAGTCGATCGTCGTGTCGGCGACGCGCGGCAGCGGCGTGCCTTCGACCTGGCTGTTGATGTTCTTCAGGCCTTCGACCGATTCCGCCACGCGGGCGAACGGGAAATCGGTGCCCCAGAAGATCTTGTTGCGGTCGGTGATCGTGTATTCCTGGGCGCAGACCAGGATGTTGTAGAACTGCCAGGGACGGTAGTGCAGGGCCGACACCTCGCAATAGACGTTCGGCTGCTTGCGGGCGACGACGATGCATTCCTCGTACCAGGGGTGGCCCATATGGGCCATGATCATCTTCAGGTCCGGATAGCGCAGGGCGATCGTGTCGACATCGAGCGGACGGCCGTAGTTGACCGGGGCGTTGCGGCCGTAGGTCGTTCCCATATGCATGGTCAGCGGCAGATTGTTCTTCTGCAGATATTCGTAGACCGGCTCGAGGCGCGGATCGAGCAGCGAGACGCCGTTGTAGATCGGGCCGAACTTGACGCCCTTGAGCTTCAGGTCCTCGATCGCATGCACGAGCAGATCCATGCAGTTCGGCATGCGGGGATCGACGGCGGCGAAGCCGACGAACTTGTCGGGATACTTGGCGACGGCGGCGGCGGTCACCTCGTCATTGCCGTCGACGCCGATCGAATCCGCGTAGCGCAGCGAGAAGATGATCGCCTTGTCGACGTCGGCCATCTCGCGGGCCAGCGTGTCCGCGTCCGCCTTGGGCGCGAGGCCGGCGGCGCGCGCCAGCCCGGCCTGCTTGGCGTAGAGCGGCGTAACCTGGTCGTCGTTGTAGATGTTGACGTGGCAGTCGACGAGCATGATCGGCCCCTTGATATGTCTGGATTAGGTGTTCTTGTTATTTAACGTTAAATTACACAACTCTGGACCCTGTCAAGTGGCGGATCGCGATTTTGGGGATTGCTTCCTCGGCGAAAAGTCGCTGAATGATCGGGTAATTCAAGAGTTGAAGCGTTGAGTCGCGGGCCGGGGTGGGCCATCGATATCCCCGCGCCAAAAGAGGATGTTCAATCCCATGTCGGACGCAAATTCCGGCCGTGCTCCACCAAAGCGTGTCACGATAAAGGACGTTGCCAAGGCCGCCGACGTCTCGCCGATGACCGTTTCCAACGTGATCAACGGCAAGCACCAGTTCGTCAGCGAGCGCACCCGCAAGGCGGTCGAGCGCGAGATCGCGCGGCTCAATTACCGTGTCCAGCATAGCGCGCGCAGCCTGCGCGTGGCGCGCCGCCGTTCGGTCGGCATGATCTTCGTCGACGACGCGCCGTCCTTCCTCGCCGACCATTTCAACGCGCATGTCGTCGCCGGGCTCTGCAACGTGCTGAGCGCCGCCGACCACACCGTGACCGTGCAGGGCATCCGCGCCGACCATTTCAACCAGTCGTCGATCATCCGCAATTTCGCCGTCGACGGCTTCTGCGTCGTGCTGTCCGGCCTGCCGGACGAGCGCAGCGCCATCCTGGACAGCCTGATCAACCTGGACCAGCCGCTCGTCCTGATCCAGGAGCCGATCGCCTCGCCCAACGAGGAAACCTGCATCGTCCGCCAGGACGACGCCGCCGGCGGCAGGCTGCTCGCCGATCATCTCGCCGCCCGCCGCGTCGATAGCGTGCTTGTCGTCGTGCCCAGCCAGAACTGGCCGGCGATCGACCAGCGCGTCGCCGGCCTGCGCGAAGGCTTCCAGGCGGCAGGCGGCAATGTGCGCATCGACGTCGTGCAGGCCAAGACCGAGGATTTCGACAGCGCCCGCGCCGCGGTCACGACCTATCTCGATCACCATCCGCTGCCCGATGCGATCGTCGGTGGCAATGACCGCTTCGCCATCGCGGCGATGTCGATCCTGCTCGATCGCGGCATTCCCGTGCCGGACCGGGTCAAGATCACCGGCTTCAACGGCTTCGAGCAGCGCCGCTATGCGAGGCCGCTGGTGACGACGGTGATTTCCTCCGCCTACGAACTGGGCGAGCGGGCAGGGGAGGTGCTGTTGACCCGCTTCGAGAAGGGCCGGTTCCCGACCCGCGAACTGGTGCTGCCGGTCTATTTCGAGTCGGGCGAGACGACCTGACGCCGCTGCGATCGGCGATTTTTCCAAGCTTCGGCGAAGGGGCGTCTTGCCTCTTCCGGGTCTTCGCCCGCCCGGCCGCCACGGTAGCCCCCGGCCGTCCCGCCTCCGGCGTTCCCCCGGCTCGGCGAGGCGATCGCGGCTGTCCCCACAGACCCCATGCTTACGGGCGGCTTGTGGCCTGAAATGCTGTATACCCGAGGCGGGCCGCCGGATCCGAATCGGTGGTCGAGTTGGCTTGAAGGAGCAAGTCGGCGCAAGAGGCCACGACGAAATCCCGCCGGTTCAGTACCATCCGGTGGAGCGAGATGAGGGAACGACGCCGCGATGGAATCCAGTCCGAACAAGGTCAGCCGGCAGGGTCTCCCATCCCAGGTCGCCGCCTTCGTGCGCGTCGAGATCCTGCGCGGTAACCTGAAGCCCGGCGACCGGCTGCCTACCGAACAGGAGTTCGCGGCGATGCATGGCGTGAGCCGCGCCGTGATCCGCGAGGCGATCGCCAAGCTGCGGCATGAGGGGCTCGTCGTCTCGCGCCAGGGCATTGGCGCCTTCGTCGCGTCGCCCGAGGCGGCGAACTCGCTGACGCTGGAGCCGAACAGCCTCGCCGTGCCGGAGGACTATCGCCACCTCTACGAGTTGCGGCTGATGCTGGAGACGGGCGCGGCCGAACTGGCGGCGATCCAGCGCACGGACGAAGACCTCGCCGAGATGGCGCGTTGCATCGACAACATGGCAAAGGTGAAGGATCTGCACGGCGCCTATGTCGAGACCGACATCGCGTTCCACCGCGCCGTCGCCGGCGCGACCAAGAACCCGTTCGTGTCGCTGTTCATTTCCTTCGTCGACGTGAAGCTGCAGGAGAGCATCCTGGTGGCGCTGCGCTCGCTCGATTTCGCCACGACCTCGGCGATCTCGCGCGGCGAACACCAATTGATCTACGACGCGATCGCGGCCGGCGACCCCGCCGCCGCGGCCGCCGCGATGCGCTCCCACCTCACCAATTCCTCCCGCCGCCTGGGGCTGTAGCCGGAGCGGGCACGACGTCGTCGAGGCCATAGTTTATGGCTGTTGGGGGCAGTCGTTGCTGGCTATTGAATGGCTAGCTAAGTTCGAGTCATGCTAGCGGCATGATCGTGAATGCGGTTTTTACAACCAAGGTATCGCCTGCCTACGACGACTTGCCGGAGGTGCGGTATCATTTCCCCCGTACCTACCTGAACCAGGTCGAAGCCGCGCTCGGAGATTGGATCGTATACTACGAGCCGAGGCGTTCCTCCGCGGATCTCCAAAGTCGAGGCGGTCGTCAATGTTACTTTGCCATCGCCCGTGTCGCGAGCATCGAGCCGGATCCCTCGCGAGAGGGGCGCTTCTATGCTCACATGATGGACTATCTGGAGTTTGATCGACCGGTACCCTTTTCGGAGGGCGGGCACTACTACGAAAGCGCGCTGAGAAAGCTGAACGGCTCGACCAACAAGGGTGCCTTTAGGCGAGCGGTTCGCAACCTGCTGAACCGTGAGTTCGAATTGATCGTCGCAGCCGGATTTGCTCATGCGCTCGGCAACGCGGCTCGAGAACGGCCATATCCCGATCCTCCAGAGTCTCCGCAGTCTCCCATGCTGGAGGCTAGCGAAGCGGAGGGGAGGTTCAATTATGATCTGCCGGAGACGGAGCCCCGGCGGATCGTAGAGCAGCTCATTGCCCGCCCATTTCGCGATCGCGCATTCGTATCAGCAGTGAAGACGGCCTATGACGATCGTTGCGCGATCACAGGGATCAAAATCATCAATGGTGGTGGGCGTTCAGAAGTGCAGGCCGCGCATATTCAGCCGGTCGCCGCGGATGGGCCGGACAGTGTTCGCAACGGAATTGCGCTTTCCGGTACCGTCCACTGGCTGTTCGATCGCGGACTGATCTCGATCGATGACGACTACCAGATCCTGACGGCGTCGCAGTTGCCCGACACTATGCACCGCTGGTTCCTACCCGAGGGGCGCATGGCATTGCCGCAGCGGATCGATTTGCGGCCGCATCCGGCGTTCCTGAAGTTTCATCGGGAACAGGTCTTCAAAGCATGATCTGTTGATGGGCGGCGACCGCAAGTTGCCCCCCAAACGCAAATCGCCCCGCAGGTTTCCCGGCGGGGCGATGGATCGTGTCAGTGAGCCGTCGCGTTCAGGCGACGGGGACCATCGTGCCGGTTTCGCCCGATTTCAGCATCGCCTCGACCACCTGGACCGAGCGCAGGCCGATCGCGGCGTTGCCGCAATTCTCGATCTCCTGGCCGAGGCAGAGGTCGACGAAGGCCTCGACCGGGGTCGTGCAGGTATAGGCACCGGCGCCCGGCTCGATCGCCATTTCCTCGTCCTGGCCGTCCAGGCGGCGCAGCCAGAGCCGCTCGCGCTCGACGTCGAGCAGCAGCATGCCCTCGGTGCCGAACAGGCGGATATCGACCTGGAACGGCGAGCCGGGCGGCACGGAGGCGGAGCCCGACAGCGATCCGGTCGCGCCGCCGGCGAAGGTTATGGCGAGCGCATTGTGGATGTCGGTGTCGATCCGGGACTTGCCGAGCAGGGCGAAGACGGAATCGGGCTCGAGCCCGGTGACGTAGAACAGGCCGCCCAGCATGTGGACGAGCTGGCCCCAGCCATAGCCGCCGGCGCCCGGATGGGCCCAGGTGGCGCGCTCGGGACGGAACATCTCCTTCTCGGTACCCTGCAACTCGCCGCCCGAGACGAGGTCCTCGATCGGCGTCGCCATCTGCGCCGACACATGGCGGATGCGGCCGATGCGGCCCGACGCGACCAGTTGGTGCGCCTTCTTGAAATATGGCTGGAAGCTCCAGCCATAGGGCACGAGGATCTCGCGGCCGGCCTTCTCGGCCGCCGCGATCAGCCGGCGGGCATCGGCCGAATTGGTCGCCATCGGCTTCTCGACCATGACGTGGCTGCCCTTGGCCAGCGCCGCCATCGCCTGCTCGGCATGGAGATGATGCGGCGAGGCGACGATCACGCCGTCCATCTCGACATTGTCGAGCAGTTCCTCATAGGTCTCGTAGGCGTGCGGGAAGCCAAAGGCTTCCTTGACCTTCGCGAGCTCCGCCGCGCCGGGCCGCGCGACGCCGACCAGCTCGACATTCGGGTTGCGCTGCAGGATCGGCAGATGGTTGGCGACGGCCCAGGAGCCGGCGCCGATGATGCCGATGCGCGCCTTGCGCCCGGCCTGGGCTGTCTCAGCCATGCTTGCTCCTCCCGGCGCGATCAGCGGCGCTTGGCGCCGGGGATGAAGGGCTCGCGGTCGAGCCACTTGCGGTACATGTCCGGCACGGCGCATTCCGGGTCGTTGAAATAGGCCTTGTAGTCGACGCCGCCGACGAGGGCGATGTTGCCCCAGGGGTCGAGCGCGCCGGAACGGACGATGACCTTGGCCTTCTGCGCCAGCGGGCCGACCGTGTCCTCATAGGTGACCGGCACGAAATCGCGCTCGTCGAACCAGGTGGTGAGCGAGCGATAGAGCGGCTTGTTGTGCTCGGCGACCTGCGAGGCGAACATCACCTTCTCGACGATCAGTTCCGGCGCGATCACCGAATAGAGCTGGTCGAGCGTCGGCAGGTCGGCGCTGATGGCGAGGTCGATGCGCCAGGCGTTCGCGGGGATCGGGAAGCCCGCGTCGACGATCATCAGGATGTCGCCATGGCCGATCGTGGCGATGGCCTTCGAGAGTTCGGCGTTGAGAATACCGGAGCGCTTCATGGATGTTTCCTCTGTTAGGCCGCGCTGATCGCGCGATCGAGTTCTGCGTGGGTGACGTCGCGAACGATCTCCTCGACGACCTTGCCATGGCGGAACAGCAGGATGCGGTCCGACAGGCGGGCGAGCTCGAGCGAATCCGACGAGGTGAAGACCACGGCGGCGCCGGAATCCGCGATGCCGCGCAGGATGTGGTAGATCTCCGACTTCGCGCCGATGTCGACGCCGCGCGTCGGGTCGTCGAGCATCAGCACCTTGGGCTGCATGACCAGCCAGCGCGCGATCAGCGTCTTCTGCTGGTTGCCGCCCGAGAGCGAAGTGATGCGGTTCAGGATGGACGAGGTGCGCACCGAGAGCCGGCGGATGGCGTCGAGCGCCTTGTTGCGGCGCTCCCTGCCGGTGCTGGCATGCATCGCCTCGTCGGTCGCCTCGGCGTTCCGCAGCACGCTCATCAGCGGCAGGATGCCCTCGCGCAGGCGGTCGGCCGGCAGATAGGCGACGCGGCTGCGGATGGCGGCGCGCGGCGACGAACGGCCGATCGGGCGGCCCGAAATGGCGATCGTGCCCGAGGTGGCGTGATCCATGCCGAATATGTGGCGCAGCAGCGAGGAGGGGCCGGAATCCGGCAGGCCGGCCAACGCGACGATCTCGCCGGCGCGTACTTTCAGCGAGGCGCCGGCCAGTTCGCGGCCATGCACGTCGGTGACGTCGAGCAGCACTTCCTTGGTCGGGCGCGGCTTGACCTGGGCCGGGAAGATTTCGGCCGGCTGGCGGCCGAGCATCGCGTCGACGACCTTCTCGTGGTCGAACTCGGCGACAGGGCGCGTCGTGATCAGAGTGCCGTCGCGGATGACGGAGATGCGGTCGGCGATCGAGAAGATCTCGCCCAGCTTGTGCGAGACATAGATGATGGTGACGCCGACGGATTTCAGATGCCGGATACGCTCCAGCAGGCGCGCCGCTTCGGCGGCGTTGAGGGCCGAGGTCGGCTCGTCGAAGATGATGACCTTGGCGTCCCAGGTCAGCACCTTGGCGATCGCCACCAGCTGCTTGTCGGAGGAGGAGATGTCGCCGACCCGCATGGACGGCAGGATCTTCTGTTCCTGGAGCTCGTCGAGCGCCTTGCGCGCCCGTGCGGCCATGGCGGCCTTCGACGGCTTGACGAAGCCGCCGTCGTCGATGCCGAGGGCGATGTTCTCGGCGACGGTCAGGTTGTCGAACAGGTCGAGCTCCTGGTGCACGACGCCGATGCCGCTGGTCAGCGCATCGCGCGGCGTCTTCATGCGGAGCTCGGTGCCGAGGGGGCCGATGATGGCCCCCTCGCTCGGGTTGTAGACGCCCGCGATCAGCTTGATCAGGGTCGACTTGCCCGCCCCGTTTTCACCGACGAGCGCATGCACCTCGCCTTGCTTGAAGTCGATGCTGACTTTGCGCAGCGCCCAGAAGCTCCCGAAGGATTTTCCCAAGTCGCGAAGCTGGAGCATCGAAGTCATCGGCGCATACTCTCGTTCTGGATCATCTAGGCAGGGCAGGGGCAGCAGGCCTTACTCGGCCTGGTGCTTCTCGACGTTGGACTTGTCGATCACTTCGACGCCGGTGTCGGTGTGGCTCGGGGGCATCTTGCCCTCGGCGTAGATCTCGTTGAGCACGACGACCGCGTCATGGCCCTGACGCTGCGGGTTCTGCGTGATGGTCGAGGTCAGCGCGCCCGAGATGATCAGCTCGCGGGTCTGCGGCAGCAGGTCGGAGCCGACGACCGGGATCTTGCCGGCCATGCCGTTGCGCTCGAGATACTGGCCGATCGCCGGGAACGAGCAGCAATCCAGCGAGATGATGCCGGTGATGTCGGGGTTGGCGAGGACGGCGTTCTCGATCGCGGCGTAGATCTGCTGCGGCTCGTTGGTGGTGTTGATCAGGCCGGCGATGGCGATGTCGGGGTGCTTGGCGAGCGCCTGGCGGGCGCCGTTCTCGCGGTCCTTCGACCACTGGGCAGCGGCGTCGACCGTGAAGATCAGGATCTTGCCCTTCTCGCCCATCTCCTTGACGAGGGTCTCGCCCATGACGACGCCCGAATAGACGAGGTCCTGGCCGACGAAGGTCAGGCGCTGCGAAGCCGGATTGTCGGTGTTGAAGGTGACGACCGGGATGCCGGCGGCGAGCGCCTTGTTGATCACCGGCGCGAGAGCGTCGGTCGAGGACGAGGACACGGCGATGCCGTCGACGCCCTTGGTGATCCAGTTCTCGAGCTCGGCCACCTGCTTCTCGGCGCCGCCGCCGACCGGGCCGGTGAACAGCGCGTTGACGTTCAGCTCCTTGCCGGCCGCCTCGGCGCCGGTGCGCATCGGCACGGCCACCGAAAGGGCGGGGTCATGGTAGGAGACGACGAAGGTCGGCTTTTCCTTGGCCTCGGCGCGGGCCTTGATCGCCGGCGACAGGGTGAAGTCCGCGGCGGCTGCCGGGACGAGCAGGGCGAGCGTGGCGAGGCCCGCAAACAGGGTAGCGCGTAGCATGGTGGTTTCCTCCCAGGTGAAGTTCGCTTCGTCCGAAGTTCGTTCAGTCCGAAGTTCGTTGGTTCGCGTGTTGGTTGGCTATTTCTTCGATGTCAGTCCGCCGATCAGCGCCGCTGTCAGCACGACCGCTCCGATCAGGGTCGTCTGCCAGAAGGGCGTGACGCCGAGCAGGATCAGGCCATTGCGGACGACGCCGATCAGCAGCACGCCGAGCAGGGTTCCGGGGATGGAGCCCTCGCCGCCGCCGAGCCGCGTGCCACCGATGATGACCGCGGCGATGACGTCGAGCTCCAGGCCGATGCCCGTGACGGGCTGGACGTTCTCGAGAAAGCCGAAGTTGATGATGCCGGCGAACGAGGCGAGCAGGCCGGCGATGGCGAAGGCGACGATCTTGGTGCGCGACACCGGCACGCCGACGATGCGCGCGGCGCGGTCGTTGCCGCCGACGGCGAAGATGTGGAAGCCGAAGGTCGTCCGGTGGAGCAGGAAGAAGCCGATCGCCGCGACGACGATCAGGACCAGGACCTGGTTCGACAAATTGCCGATCAGCCGGCCCTGGGCGATGCCGGTCAGGATCGGCGCGGCGCCCTGGCCGTGCGGCAGCGAGACGGGCATGCCGTTGCTCATGACGAGCGTGGCGCCGCGGATCAGGTAAAGCGTGCCGAGCGTGGTGATGAAGGACGGGATGCGGCCGACGACGGTGATGGCGCCGTTCATGGCGCCGATGCCGAGGCCGAGCAGCAGCGTGATCAGGATCGCCGCCGTCTCAGGCACGCCACCGACGATCAGGAGGCCGCCGACCATGCCGGCGAAGCCGTAGAGCGAGCCGACCGAGAGGTCGACTTCCGAGATGATCAGCACATAGGTGGCGCCGACGGCGAGCACGCCGAGCAGCGAGATCTGGCGCAGCAGGTTGAGGATGTTGGTGCCCGTCAGGAAGACCGGGCTTGCCACGGCGAAGACGATGCAGAGCGCCAGCAAGGCTCCCAGCACACCGGCTTCACGGGTCAGCAGCAACCCTCGGAGCGATTGCGTCCATCCGCTCTGCGCGGCGTTGCCCGTTGCGACGTTGGTCATCATCCTGTCTCCCTCGCATCGTCGCAGCCCAGCGCGGACGATCTCGTATCCGTTGTTCCGCGCAGCCGGCCGCCATCAGGCGCCCCGGCTCGCGGGTCGTTCATCGATTGGAATGGAAAGGCGCGGCCGGGACCGGTCCGCTTGGAGGTGGGCCGGCGGCGCGAGGCCGCCGACCCTGCCGCTTATTTGAGTTCGCCGGCGAACACGGTAAGCTTCAGGTCCGGCAGGATCGCCGCCATGTTGTCCTTGCTGACGGTAAGGATCGGCAGGACCACTTCCTTCTCGGTCTTGCCGCCTTCCAGCTTGGCGATGACGCTTTCGCCGGCCGTCTTGCCCATCAGGTAGGGCTGCTGCATGCCGCTGGCGACGATCGAGCCGTCCTCGATCATCGGCAGGAACTCCGGCACGCCGTCAAAGGCGCCGATCAGCGTCTCGCCGCCGCGGCGCATGGCGTCGACGGCGCGCTTGGCGCCGAGCGTCGGCGAATCCGTCTGCACGAAGATACCGCGCATTTCGGGATGCGCCGTCAGCATGTCCTGCACGAAGCGATAGGTCTCGTCGGCGGTGTAGGTCTGCATCTCGTTGCGGGCGACGATCTTGTTGCCCGCCTCTTCCATCGCCCGGACGAAGCCGTTGGTGCGCTTGACGCCGTTCTGGCGCGCCTGGGAGATGGTGACCATGCCGACCTCGGCGTTCTTCCAGCCCTTGGCCTCGAAGGCCTTGGCCAGCGCCTTGCCGACGTCATAGGCGCCGGCCTCGTCGTTCGACGTGACGAAGGTGACGTATTCGCCCGAGGTGGTGCCGATGCCGGCGAAGCTCACCGGGACGCCCGCCTTCTGGGCGAGGTTGAGCACGGCCGGCGCGGTCGAGGAGTCGGTCGGCGAGAGCACGATGCCGCTGGCGCCCTTTACGAGCGCATCCTGCGTGTTCTGCAGCTGCGTCTGCGTGTTGTTGCGGCTGTCGAGCGCGACGAAATCATAGCCGTGCTCCTTCGCCGCCGCTTCGACGCCCTTCGACACGTAGCGCCAGAAAGGCGCGTCGAGACCGGCCGAAAGATAGACGATCTGCTTGCCTTCGGCCTGCGCCGCCGACGGCATGCCGGCCGCGGCCGCAAGGGCCGCCGCGCCGGCGAGCGCGATGAGCGCCCGCTTGGTGATGTTCATGATTTCCTCCCTCCTCGACGGCGGCCTTCGCCGCCCCTCCTGTCGCGCCTAGGGCGCGCCGACAATGCCCTCCGAGATCAGGCGATCGATCTCTTCGGTTTCGAAACCCGCATTGGCCAGGACCTCGCGGCTGTGCTCGCCGACCAGCGGCGCGCCTCTCTCCACGGTCGACGGGGTCTTGCTGAAGCGGATGGGGAATCCGGGGGTCTTCAGGTGACCCTCGGTGTGGTGGTCGTATTCGACGAAGCTGCCGTTGAACTTCACCTGCGGATCCTCGACCGTCGCGGCGAAGTCGTTGACCGGGCCGGCCCAGAGGCCGAGCGCCAGCATGGCGTCGATCAGTTCGGCGCGCTTCCAGCCGCGGCTGTGCTTGGCGACCAGCTGATGGATGAGGTCGCGCTGCTCGAACGGGTCGACGTCGTCGTTCATCGCCAGGAAGGCGGGCTCGTTGAACAGTTCGCCGAGCTTGGCGAGCTGCGGGAAGGCGAGGGCGACATAGCCGTCCTGCGTCTCGAACACGCCGTAGGGGGCGCGGATATAGACGTGGCCGTGCGGCTCCTGCGTGCGCTTCTGCGGTTTGCCGTCGATGGTGAAGACCGACAGCTCCTGCATCTGGAACGAGATCGCGGCGTCGAGCATGTTGACCTCGACGAGCTGGCCCTCGCCGGTGCGCTCGCGGTGCAGCAGTGCCGCCAGCGCGCCCTCGAAGGCGGCATAGGCGGTGGTCGCGTCGACGACATACTGGCCGACCGGCTGCGGCGGGCCGTCGGCCTGGCCGGCGGAATACATGGCGCCGGAAAGCGCCTGCAACAGCAGGTCCTGGCCCGGGCGGGCGGAATAGGGGCCCTCGGCGCCGTAGCCGGAGATCGAGACATAGATCAGGCGCGGGTTGATCGCTTTCAGCGTGTCGTAGTCGACGCCGAGCTTCTTCGCCACATGCGGGCGGTAGTTCTGCATGAAGACGTCGGCGTTCTGGACCAGCTTGTGCAGGGCGGCCTGGCCCTGCGGCGACTTCAGGTTGATCGCCAGGCTGCGCTTGTTGCGGTTCAGCGACAGGAACGAGGCGTTGATGGTGCGGGCGCCGCCGCCGGCCGGCATGCGCCGCTGCCACTCGCCCTCGACCGGCTCGACCTTGATCACGTCGGCGCCGATGTCGCCCATGCGCTGCGCCGCGAACGGGCCCGACATCGCGACCGTGCAATCGAGCACGCGGTAGCCCGAAAGGATCTGGGCCTTGTTCCGCACTTCCTGGCTCATCGCCACTCCCATTTCCGTCGTTTCTGCGCCCGGTTTTGGTGGGCGGCGTTTGATGATTGTTGATAGCGCTAACAAGTTTCTATATCTGTTAGCGCCAACATAGGGGGCTGTCAATGCGCCGAAGACGATTTGGAAATGCTCCAGCCGGGACGGGCGTCGTGACCATGGCGGACGTCGCCGCGCGGGCCGGCGTCTCGGCCCAAACCGTGTCGCGCGTCATCGGCCGGCCGGAGATGGTGACCGAGGAGACGCGCAAGCGGGTCCAGGATGCCATCCGCGAGCTCAACTACATCCCGAACGAGGCGGCGCGGAACCTCGCCTCCAACAACAGCCGCGTCGTCGCCGTCGTCATCCCGACGCTGTCGAGCTCCGCCTTCGCCGCCCAGGTCAAGGCGACGATCGACACGCTCGAATTGCGCGGCATCTCGGTGGTGATCGGCAACAGCGAATATTCGGTGCTGCGCGAGGAGCAGATCATCCAGACGCTGCTGGAACGGCGGCCGATGGGCTTCATCCTGACCGGCCTGCACCACACGCCGCGCGCCATGGACCTGCTGCGCCAGAGCGGCGTGCCGGTGGTCGAGACCTGGGACACCGACGCGCGGCCGATCGACTGCGCCGCCGGCTTCTCCAACATCGCCGCCGGCCGCGACGTCGGCGCGCTGCTCTTGAAGCGCGGCGCCCAGCGCATCGCCTTTGTCGGCGGCGCCGCCTCGCAGGATTCGCGCGCCAATGGCCGTTTCATCGGCCTCGCCAAGGCGGTCGCCGAGGCCGGCCTGCCGCCGCCGGTGCGTATCGAGCTGGTGCTGCCGATGAGCACCCAGGACGGCATTCACGGCCTTGACGCGGTGCTGGCGCAGGCGCCGCTGACCGATGCGATCTTCTTCTCGGCCGACAGCCTGGCGCTCGCCGCGCTGCTCGAATGCAACCGGCGCGGCCTGCGCGTGCCCGAGCAACTGGCGATCTGCGGCTTCGGCGATTTTGACCTGGCGGGGCTGGTGACGCCGTCGCTGACGACCGTGCGGATCCAGCCGGACGTGATGGGCCGGACCTCGGCGGAATTGCTGCTGGCGCGCGTCGATGGCGACGAGGCGCCGACGACGGTCGCCCTGCAGCACCAATTGATCCGTCGCGGCAGCGCCTGACGCCGCCGAGACGTTTCTTCTATTTTTTCAGGGGGATGGCTGCAAAGCGCGGCGTCCCGAAATTGCCTCAGATCCGGTACCAGCCTTCGGCCGTGGTGCGGAAAAGCTGGCGCTGCTCGTCGGCCGAATAGCCGGAAACGATCTCGCGATAGGCGTTCACGACGGTCGGATAATCGCTGAACAGGCCGTCGAGCGGCCAGTTGGTGCCGAACATGCAGCGCGACGGGCCGAAGGCCTCGATGCAGACCTCGATCCAGGGCCGGATCGTCTCCACCGTCCAGCCATGGTCGACCATGGCGAGGCCGGACAGCTTGCAGGCGACATTCGGCGCCTCGGCCAGATGCCGGATCGCCTTCCGCCATTCGTTGAAATAGGGGACGGTGCGTTCCTTCGGGAAACCGCAATGGCCGAGGATGATGGTCGAGCGCGGGAAATCGCGCGCGAGGTCGAAGGCCTTGCCCATCTGCGGCCAGCCGGCGTCCATGTCGTAGATCAGGTCGCGCTTCTGCAACTCGTTGAAACCGCGGCGGAAAGAGGGATCCGCGAGGAAGTCGAGGCCGATGAAGGAGAGCATGCGCACGCCGCGGAAATTGGCGTGCTGCATGTGCCGCTCGAGCTCGGAGGCGGCATTGTCGGCGGCGAGATCGACGCGCGCGATGATGCCGTTCGGCATGCCGTGCTTGTCGGCGACTTCCTGCAGCCAGGCGGTCTCGCGCACGGTGTCGATTTCGCCGTCGGCGGTCTCGATATGCACGGACTTGATCAGGTTGACCGGCGCGCCCTCGCGCTGCAGATCGGTGACCAGATAATCCTTCATGATGGCGGAATAGTCGCCCGACGGGTGGCCGACGAACGGCTTGTCGGTCAGCCAGCCATAGCGGATGCCGCTCTTCAGGTCCCACAAGTGGTGGTGGGCGTCGACGAATTCGAACGCTTCGGTGGTCATGTTTCCTCCCGGTATGCTTCAGTTCGGCCGTGCGATGACCATCGTCGTGAAGGCGCCTTCCTGCACGATTTCGTCATGCTGGTTGTGGACGGCGATGTCGCGAACGATGACGCCGCGATCGCCCTTGCTGGTCCGGCGGGTGCTGGAGACCGTCAGTTTCAGTCGCAGCGTATCGCCGAAGAACACCGGCTTTTTGAACTGCCAGTTGACGCCGAGCAAGGCCACCGCGGTGCCGTCGAGGCCGCCATCGCGGTCGGCGAGGCCGGCCGAGACGATCAGCGCCAGCAATCCGTGCGCGATCGGCTTGCCGAAGGGGCCGCGGCTGGCGAACTGATAGTCGGTGTGGGCGGGATTATAGTCGCCCGACAGACCGGCAAACGCCATGACGTCGGCCTCGGTGATGGTCCGGCCCGGTGACCAGAACACATCGCCTTCATGAAAATCCTCGAAATAGCGGGCCATTGTCGTCCTTTAACAATGATTCTTGGTAACCATCCGTTAACCGATGGCGTCATTTTCGCCATTTTTGGCTTGTCGCAGGTTAGCGCTATCATGCCCGAACTACAAGCGGCCTCCGGTCAGGGCAGAGGCAGGGGGAGACCGGAGATGGGCGGCGGAAAGCGTGAGGTCGAAGGCAACGGGCAGAGGGCAGAAGGCAGAGGGGACAGGACACAGCACGCAGGACGGAAGGCGGCGGGCGGGGTGGAAGACGGCGCATGCGAGGCGGCGCGGAGGGTGGCGGCCCGATTGCCGCGGAAACTCCCTTGTCTGTTCGCGCCGGGACCGCTCGAATGCCGCGGACCTTTCGCGTTGGCGCCTCGAGCCTTATCAAGGGAGGCGGCTCCAGAAGATGGACATTTCTAGGACGGACATCCCGATGCAGCGAGCGGGTTCAAAGCTCCAGGTCGGCTTGAAGCAGCAGGCGGGCTCAAGGCATCGGGTCGGCTCGACGCGTCGGATCGGCGCGATGGTGATTGCGCCGACCTCTGCCGGGCGCGGCCGGTGCTGATGCGTGACCGCTTCACCATTGCGCGGGCGCGAACAGCCGAGGACCTGCGCGATGTCGCGCGCCTCTTCAAGCGCTATGCGGCGACGCTGCCAATCGATCTCGGCTACCAGGGCTTCAACTCGGAAGTCGCCGGCCTGCCCGGCAAATACGCGGCGCCGGAGGGTGAGCTTTTCCTGGCGCGGGATAGCGCAGGCGGGGCGGTCGGCTGCGTCGGGCTCAGGCCGTTGCCGGCCGAGGGCGAGTGCGAGCTGAAGCGGCTCTTCATCCTGCCGGAGGCGAGAGGAAGCGGGCTGGGCCGGGCGCTCGCCGAGGCGGTCGTCGCACAGGCGCGGACGCTCCGCTATCGGCGGATCCGGCTCGACACGCTTTCCAGCATGCAGGCCGCGCTCGCGCTCTACCGCGGCCTCGGCTTTCAATCATGTGACGCCTATTACGCGCCGACGCCACCCGGAACGGTCTTTCTGTCCCTGGAACTGTAGCGCGGTGCCGAAATCGCGAAACGTTGATCTTGCTTGTATCGACCGGATCGGAATGGAAGCGTATTTTCTGCTGCACGCTCTTGTTTGAATACATCGATCTTGGAAGCACCTAAGCATTTCATCCGCTCTTCCAAGACTTCCCGTGAACTCGGTAGCGAAAATCTGTTCGCCGGAGGCGGGTGAGCGCCGCTTGATGAGACCGATGCCTGGTCGGGCCGATCTTGCGGGCGCTGCTCTTCGGAGCTTGCGAACCTGCAATATCCGCAAATGGCAAATGTAAGATCCGCAGATCTCGAAGGGCTCATTGCTTTGGTTCAAGCGAGGTCCATCCGGCCTTGCCCGCAACGGCGACGCACCGGATCGGGCCCGCCCCATCACGGGAGGCGTTCATGCGCGCGGGGAATCTTCATGCCGTTGCCGCGAATCTTCCTATCCGGGCAGTGATCCTGCAATCGGCCGCCGCGCTGGCGGCGCTGGTGCTGGTGTCGGCGCCTGCGGGCGCGCAGCAGGTGACCGGGACGCCCGGCGCACCCGACGCCACCACGACGATCGACGGGCGCTATCTGCCCAATCCGCCGCCACCCTTCGGCGGAGAGATCAATCTGAACGCGGCGCAGTCGCGGCCGTTCTGGCCGCCGCGCATCGTGCCGCCGGCCGGCGCGCCCAATGTGCTGCTGATCATGACCGACGATGTCGGCTTCGGCGCGCCAAGCACCTTTGGCGGCGTCATCCCGACTCCCGCGCTCGACCGGATCGCCGCAAGCGGCCTGCGCTATACGCAGTTCCATTCCACCGCGCTCTGCTCGCCCACCCGCGCGGCGCTGATCACCGGGCGCAACCACCACTCGGTCGGCTTCGGCCAGATCTCCGAAATGGCGACGGGCTACCCCGGCTATGACAGCATCATCGGTCCGGAATCGGCGACGATCGGCGAGATCCTGCGCGAGAACGGCTACGCCACGTCGTGGTTCGGCAAGGACCACAACACGCCCGCCTTCGAGGCGAGCCAGGCCGGCCCCTTCGACCAGTGGCCGGGCGGCATGGGCTTCGACTATTTCTACGGCTTCGTCGGCGGCGACACGAGCCAGTGGCAGCCGAATCTCTTCCGCAATACCACGGCGATCTATCCCTATCTCGGCCACCCCGGGTGGAACCTGACCACGGCGATGGCGGACGAGGCCATCAACCACATCAAGATGCTGAACGAGGTCGATCCGTCGAAACCGTTCTTCGTCTATTACGTGCCGGGCGGCACGCATGCACCGCATCATCCGACGCCCGAATGGATCGACCGGATCAGCGCCATGCACCTGTTCGACCAGGGCTGGAACGCGCTGCGCGACCAGATCTTCGCCAACCAGAAAAAGCTCGGCGTCGTTCCCGCCGACGCGCAGCTGACGCCCTGGCCGAGCGATCGGCTGAAGAACTGGGACCAGCTCTCCGCCGACGAAAAGAAGATGTTCATCCGCCAGGCCGATGTCTACGCGGCCTATCTCGCCTATACGGATCACGAGATCGGCCGGGTGATCCAGGCGGTGCAGGATGCCGGCAAGCTCGACAACACGCTGATCATCTATATCAGCGGCGACAATGGCTCGAGCGCCGAGGGTTCGCTCAACGGCACGCCGAACGAGGTGGCGCAGTTCAACAGCGTCGAGGTGCCGGTCGCCGACCAGCTCAAATATTTCTACGACGTCTGGGGATCGGACCAGACCTATCCGCACATGGCGGTCGGCTGGACCTGGGCCTTCGACACGCCCTACAAATGGACCAAGCAGGTGGCGTCGCATTTCGGCGGCACGCGCCAGGGCATGGCGATGTCGTGGCCTGACGTCATCAAGGACCCCGGCGGCATCCGCAACCAGTTCCACCATGTCATCGATATCGTCCCGACCATCCTCGAGGCGACGCATATCCAGGCGCCGGTGATGGTGAACGGCGTCGCGCAGAAGCCGATCGAGGGCGTCGGCATGGCCTACACCTGGGACAAGGCCAATGCCAACGTGCCGACCCGCCACGAGACGCAGTATTTCGAGATGTTCGGCAATCGTGGCATCTACGACAAGGGCTGGTATGCCAACACGACGCCGATCAGCCCGCCCTGGGAACTCGGCGCCACGCCAAACCCGGATGTCGTCAACGCCTATAAGTGGGAGCTCTACGACCTCGGCAAGGACTGGACGCAGAACAACGACCTCGCGGCGGCCAAGCCGGCCAAGCTGACGGAGATGCAGGAACTCTTCCAGACCCAGGCGGCGCGCTACCAGGTGTTCCCGCTCGACAATTCCGTGGCCACGCGGATGGTGATGCCACGGCCGAGCGTCACCGCCGGGCGATCCGAATTCAGCTATTCGGGTTCGCTGACCGGCATTCCGATGGGCGACGCGCCGCAATTGCTGGCGACCTCCTACACGATCACCGCCGATGTCGACATTCCGGAAGGCGGCGGCGACGGCATGATCCTGACGCAGGGCGGCCGGTTCGGCGGCTACGGCTTCTATGTGCTGAAGGGAAAGCCGGTCTATGTCTGGAACCTGCTCGACCTGAAGCGGGTGCGCTGGGAGGGCAAGGAGGCGCTGACGCCCGGCAAGCACCGGCTTGTGTTCGATCTCAAATATGACGGGCTCGGCTTCGGCACCTTCGCCTTCAACGACATGAGCGGCGTCGGCCGGCCGGCGGACGGGACGCTTTCGGTCGATGGCAAGGTGGTGGCGAGCGAGCGGATGGAGCAGACGGTTCCCGTCATCCTGCAATGGGACGAGACGATGGACATCGGCTCGGACACCGGCACATCGGTCGACGACCAGGACTACCAGGTGCCGTTCCCCTTCGCCGGCGCGATCGACCGGCTTACGATCAAGATCGACCGGCCGGTGCTGTCGCCCGCCGATATCCAGCGCCTGCGCGCGGCGCAGCGCGACAATCATTCGAGCGAGTAGCCGTACGGACCGGATCGGCGGCCGCTGGCGCGGCGGTTGATCTGCCTCAAGGGAGGATGCGGCCGCAGGCGGCAAACTGTCCGGACGGGCCGAGGCCCGCGGTTCGGAACAGGAAGGGCAGGGGAATGCTGGCAAGGGACATCATGCATGGGCCGGTGATCTCGGTCGAGCGGGAGACGCCGGTCGCCGATATCGCGAAGCTGCTGATCGAAAAGCGCATCAGCGCGGTGCCGGTGATCGACGACAGCGGCGCTCTCGCCGGCATCGTCTCGGAGGAGGACCTGATCCATCGCGAGCGCGCCGGCACCGAGATCGGCCGTCCCTGGTGGCTCCGCATCTTCGCCAACGACCAGATCCTGGCCGACGACTACGTCAGGAGCCACGGCATGCGCGCGACCGACGTGATGACGAGCGAGGTGATCTCCGTTCCAGAGGACGCGCCGCTGCTGAAGATCGTCGAGCTGATGGCGAAGAACCATATCCGCCGCGTCGTCGTGCGCGACGGCAACCGGCCGGTCGGCATGATCTCGCGCGCCGATGTGCTGCGCGCCGTCGACGAGATCGAGCAGACGCGGCAATCGACCGACCGGGACCGCGAGATCCGCACGCTGCTCTTGACCGAACTGCGCAAGCAGCCCTGGTTCCGCCTGCAGGACCAGGACGTCGCCGTCTCCGGCGGCGTCGTGACCTATCGCGGCGTCGTCGGCACGCCGTCGGAGCAGGCGGCGCTGCGCGTCGCCGCCGAGGCCGTTCCCGGCGTCGTCCGCGTCATGGACCTGACGCTCGCCGAGAGCGACACGACGCTGTTCTAGCCGCGCGGGCCGGCCCTAGGCGGAGACGGCGCCGTAGGGCCAGCTCCAGTCGCGGATCTCCGGCATGTCCTCGCCGTGGCGGCGGATGTATTCCTCGTGCTCGATCAGCTTGTTCTGCATCGCCTGCTTGGCGTGCGCGGCGGCGGGCAGGAGGCCGGGCACGCGGTCGATCACCGTCATGGCGAGGTGGAAGCGGTCGAGGCCGTTGATCACCGTCATGTCGAACGGCGTCGTCGTCGTGCCTTCCTCCATGAAGCCGCGGACATGGAAATTGGCGTGGTTGGTGCGCCGGTAGGTCAGCCGGTGGATCAGGTGCGGATAGCCGTGGAAGGCGAAGACGACCGGCTTGTCGGTGGTGAACAGGCCGTCGAAATCGCGCGCGGCGAGGCCGTGCGGATGCTCGCTCTCGTCCTGCAGCGCCATCAGGTCGACGACATTGACGACGCGGATCTTCAGCGCCGGGAAATGCTGGCGCAGCAGGTCGACGGCGGCGAGCGTCTCCAGCGTCGGCACGTCGCCGGCGCAGGCCATGACGACGTCGGGCTCGGCGCCCTGGTCGTTGCAGGCGAAATCCCACAGCCCGATGCCGGCGCGGCAGTGCTTCACCGCGCTCTCGATGTCGAGCCATTGCGGCGCCGGCTGCTTGCCGGCGACGATGACGTTGATGCGGTCATGCGTGCGCAGGCAATGGTCGCCGACCCAGAGCAGCGTGTTGGCGTCCGGCGGCAGGTAGATGCGGACGATGTCGGCCTTCTTGTTCGCCACCACGTCGATGAAGCCGGGATCCTGGTGGCTGAAGCCGTTGTGGTCCTGGCGCCAGACATGCGAGGTGAGCAGGTAGTTCAGCGAGGCGATCGGCTTGCGCCAGGGCAGCTCGCGCGAGACCTTCAGCCATTTGGCGTGCTGGTTGAACATGGAATCGACGATGTGGATGAAGGCCTCGTAGCAGGAGAACAGGCCGTGCCGGCCGGTGAGCAGGTAGCCCTCCAGCCAGCCCTGGCAGAGATGCTCGCTCAGCACCTCCATCACCCGCCCGTCCGGCGACAGGTGGACGTCCTCGGGGATCGTCGGCTCCATCCAGGCGCGGTCGGTCACGGCGAACACGGCGTCGAGCCGGTTCGAGGCGGTCTCGTCCGGCCCCACGATGCGGAAATTGCGCGTCTCGGCGTTCAGCCGCATCACCTCGCGCAGATAGGCGCCGAGCACCCGCGTCGCCTCGGCTTCGACGGCGCCGGGGGCGGCGACCGTTACGGCGAAATCGCGGAAATCCGGGCAGAGCAGCGGCCGCCGCAGCAGGCCGCCATTGGCGTGCGGGTTGCTGCCCATCCGCCGCGTGCCGGCCGGCGCGAGCGCCCGCAGCTCTGGCAACAGCCGGCCGGCCTCGTCGAACAACTCCTCCGCCCGGTAGCTCTTCAGCCAGCTTTCGAGCTGGGCGAGATGGGCCGGGTTGCTGGCGATGCCGGAGAGCGGCACCTGATGCGAGCGCCAGAACCCTTCCGTCTTCAGCCCGTCCACCTCCTTCGGGCCGGTCCAGCCTTTCGGGCTGCGGAAGACGATCATCGGCCAGAGCGGCCGCTCGACCGGCCCGCCGGCGCGCGCCTTGGCCTGGATGTCGCGCAGCCGCGCCAGCGCCGCGTCGAGCGTCGACGCCATCGCCGCGTGCATCGCGGCAGGCTCCGAGCCCTCGACGAAGAACACTTCGTGGCCGAGGCCCTCGAAGAATTTCCTGAGTTCATCGTCGCCGAGGCGGCCGAGCAGGGTTGGGTTGGCGATCTTGTAGCCGTTCAGGTGCAGGATTGGCAGCACGGCGCCGTCGCGGGCCGGATTGATGAACTTGTTCGATTGCCAGGAGGCGGCGAGCGGACCCGTCTCCGCCTCGCCGTCGCCGACCACGCAGGCGACGACGAGATCGGGATTGTCGAAGGCCGCGCCATAGGCATGGACAAGCGCATAGCCGAGCTCGCCGCCCTCATGGATCGAGCCGGGCGTATCGGGCGAGGCATGGCTCGGCACGCCGCCCGGGAACGAGAACTGGCGGAACAGCCGCCGCATGCCGTCCTCGTCCTCGGCGATCTCGGGATAGATCTCGCTGTAGCTGCCTTCGAGATAGGTGTTGGCGACCACCGCCGGGCCGCCATGGCCGGGGCCGCAGATGAAGATGACGTCGAGGTCGTCGCGCCGGATGACGCGGTTCAGATGGGCATAGAGGAAGTTGAGGCCCGGCGTCGTGCCCCAGTGGCCGAGCAGGCGCGGCTTCACATGGTCGATCCGCAGCTTCTCGCGCAGCAGCGGATTGTCCATCAGGTAGATCTGGCCGACCGAGAGATAGTTGGCGGCGCGCCAGTAGCGGTCGATCAGCGCGAGTTCCTCGGCGCTGGCCTTGTTGGCGTCGGTCATCTTCGATCCTTCCTCCGCTCGGACCGGCGTCACGCTCGACGCCGCCTGGTTTTCCTCATGCCGGCGCCCGATTCCTGCGGGATGCGGCCGGCGCTTGCCTTGATCGGCATCAAACCGCGTTTGGCAGGATGCCCCGCAGCAGGGTGGCGGCCTCCTCGGCGATTACCTGCTCCTCGTCGGTCGGGATCACCCGCACGGCGATCCGGCTGGAAGCCGCCTCGATGCGGGTGGCGTTGGCGGCGTTCGCCTCCGGGTCGAGCGCGGCGCCGAGCCAGGCGAGATGCGCGCAGACGGCGGCGCGCACGGCCGGCTGGTGCTCGCCGATCCCGGCGGTGAAGACGACGCCGTCCAGCCCGCCCAGCGTGGTCGCGAGCGCCGCCACCGACTGGGCGATGCGGAAGGCGAAGATCTCCAGCGCCTGGCGAGCCTCGGGCGCGCCGCTCTCGGCGAGCATGCGCGCATCGGCGCTGATTCCGGAAATCCCCAGGAGGCCGGAGCGGTGATAGAGCATGTCCGAGACCGCCTGGGCATCGAGCCCCCGCTGTTGCAGCAGGTGCAGGAGGACACCGGGGTCGAGCGCGCCGCAGCGGGTCGACATCGGTATGCCGTCGAGCGTCGAGAAGCCCATGGTCGTGTCGCGGCTCGCGCCGCTTTCGAGCCCGCAAAGGCTGGCGCCGCTGCCGAGATGGGCGACGACGACGCGGCCGCGTGCAAGCTCGGGAGCCGTCCGGGCGAGTTCGCCCGCGATGAAGCGATAGGAAAGCCCGTGGAAGCCGTAATGCTGGATGCCTTCGTCGAAGAGCGCGCGAGGCAGGGCGAAGCGGCGCACGCGTTCGTCCTGGCTGCGATGGAAGGCGGTGTCGAAGGAGGCCGTCTGCGGATGCTCGGGCCAGAAATGACGGATCGCCCTGATCAGCCGCAGGCTCTGCGGCTGGTGCAGGGGCGCCAGCGGCGTGAGCGCGGCGATCGCCTCCAGCGTCTCGTCCGTGATGCGCTCCGGGCCGGCGAAGCGCGCGCCACCATGCACGACCCGATGGCCGAACGCTGTGATCGGGTGCCCCGGCAGGTGGTGCGCCAGCCATTCCAGCGTTTCTTCCATGACCTCGTGCAGGTCGGGCGAGGGGCGGGCCGTCAGCGTGATCTCGGCCCTCTGTCCGTCCACGTCGATGCGCAGGCTGAGCGGGTCGTGCTGCAGGTCGATGATGCCGCGGCCGAGCCGGCGCGGGCCTCCCTCGTCGAGCGCGTAGAGACCGAGCTTGATGGTCGACGAGCCCGGGTTGAGGGTGAGCAGGATCGGCGTGGCCATGGCGCGTCCCGAGGTTGCAGCATTGCACCGACGATACCCTTTTCGCGAGCAAGATCCACCCGCGACGACGGGATGACACGCGCTTGCGACGGGGCGTCGCGGTTGCCGGGATTGACGTTGTCGCCGCGCCGGTCGCAACTTGGCGTTGGGGCTTGATCGAGGTCAATGCCGGCGACGTCCGGTCTGCGAAGCTTGCCGGATGGTCGGCAGTTGCGATGACGGGAGCCCGGTGGCGATCGCCAGCCTCGGCCGGTTCTTCCCGTCCGCCTTTCGCGGATGGGCCCATTTCTCCGTCCCACTTCCGGGAGACTGCCATGCTAGTCGAGACCGTGATGACCAGCCCGGTCATCAGCATTTCCCCTTCCACCACCATCGCGGAAGCGGCGCGGCTGATGCTGTCGCACCGGATCAGCGGCTTGCCTGTTGTTTCGGAAGACGGCGCGCTGGTCGGCATGGTGAGCGAGGGCGATTTTCTCCGTCGCGGCGAACTCGGCACCCAGCAGAAGCGGTCCTGGTGGCTGGAGCTGTTCTCCGGCCAGGGCCAGGCGGCGGAAGATTATGTCCGCGCGCATGGCCGCAAGGTCGGCGAGGTGATGACCAAGGGCGTCTTCACCACCAACAGGGAAGCCTCGCTGGAGGAAGTGGTCGAACTGATGAGCCGCCACGGCATCAAGCGGCTTCCGGTCGTCGACAATGGCAAGCTGATCGGCATTGTGTCGCGATCCGATCTGCTGCGGGCGCTCGCCCGCGCTCTGCCGGGCGACGACGCCGTTGTCTCCGACGACGAGCGCATCCGCGAGGCGATCGTGGCCGAGATCGCGAAGCAGAGCTGGGGCAGCGGCGGCCTCGTCCGCGTGACGGTCCGTGACGGCGTCGTCGAGCTGACCGGTACGATCTTCGACGAGAACACGCGCGCGGCGGCGCGGGTCGCCGCCGAGAACGTCCCCGGCGTCAAGGCGGTCAATGACCAGATCATCTGGGTCGAACCGGTCTCCGGCACGGTGATCCTGCCGTCCGACCGGAAATAGGGTCGGGGGGCTCTCCAGCCCGCTTGGGAAGGGGGCAGGGAAATCCCTCACCCCAACCCTCTCCCGCATGCGGGCGAGGGGGCGCGTTCGCGTGTGTCGATGGGGCGGGGTCTTCGGGACACGCCGGCCGACTCCCTCTCCCGCCCGCGGGAGAGGGCTGGGGTGAGGGGCTTGCTTCGGCCTTCGTCGGCGTCGAGAGCTAAAGCCCCAGCCGATAGAACGCGTTGGCGTTGTCGCGGTATATCTTCCGCGTCTCGGCCTCGGAGAGGCCGAGATCGGCGAAGGCGCGATCCAGCACCTCGACCCAGCGCGGTAGCGTCGTCGCCTGCAGGCAGACGGGATAATCGCCGGCATAGATGACGCGATCGACACCGAAGGTCTCGATCGTCGCCGCGATGAAGGGACGGAGATCCGCCTCGGTCCAGCGCTGCCAGTCGGCCTCGACCGGCAGGTCGGAGAGCTTGATCGAGAGGTTCGGATGGCGCGCCAGTTCGGCGATGTCGGCGCGGTATTGCTCGATCGCGCAGGCCCGGATGCCGGGCTTGCCGCAATGGTCGAGGATCATCGGCACATCCGGGATGTGCTTCACGAAGGCGCGGACGACGTCCATCTGCGTGTAGTTGACGTTGATCTCGAAATGCATGCCGAACTTTTCGAGCAGGTTCACGCCGGCGATGAAATCGGGGCTCAACGTCAGCGCGCGCGGATCGGCGTCGAACTCGACGATGCGGCGGATGCCCTTCACCATTGGGTGCTTCTCGGCCATCTCCGCCAGGATCGGTTCGGCTCGTGCGCCGCGTTCGAGCGGCGCCATCGGCACGATCGCCTTCAGGCGCGGATCGCGCCTCGCCTCGTCCTCGACGAAGGCGACCTCTTCCAGATACTGGCCGCGCTCGGCGGTAAAATCGGCGAAGCATTCGAGGAATACCATCGCCTCGACCGCGACCGGACCGAGATCGCGGGCATAGTCCTCGACGTGATAGGGCCGGTCGAACAGCGGGTTGCCCTTGATCCAGGCATAGTCGAGCCGGGCCGGATCCCAGATATGCAGATGGGTATCGATGATCGGAAAGGCGGGCATGGGCGGCTCTCTTTCTCGGTTCGCCTCAGGCCGTCGGCGCATCGGCGCGCAGCAGGCCCTCATGCTTCAGCTCGGCCCAGAGCGCGTCGGGAATCGCGTGCTGCATCGAGGCGATGTTGCGGGTGACGTGGTCGGGCCGGAAGCCGCCGGGGATCACCGAGGCGACGATCGGATGGTGCAGCGGAAACTGCAGCGCGGCGGCGGCGAGCGGCACGCCGTGCCGCGCGCAGACGGCCTCGATGCCTCGGACATGCTCGGCTTCGGCCGGCGTCGGCGGGTGGTAGTTGTAGGTCGCGCCCGGAACGACGCCGGTGGCGAGGATGCCGGAGGCGAAGACGCCGCCGATGACGACGCCGACGCCGCGCTGCTCGCAGAGCGGGAATTCGTGGTCGAGCACCGGCTGTTCGGCGAGCGTGTAGGGCAGGGCGACCAGGAAGAAGTCGAGGTCGAGCAATTCGAGGAAGCGGGGAATCGTGCCGATGCGGTTGACGCCGGCGCCGATGGCGCCGATCCGGCCCGCCGCCTTCAGCTCCTGCAGCGCCCGCATGCCGCCCGTCGCGAGCTCGGCGAGATGGGCGCTGACGAGCGCCTCGGAACCGAGATTGGCGAGGTCGAGATCGTGGATCAGCAGGGCGTCGACGCGGTTGAGGCCGAGCCGCTGCAGGCTGTCCTCATAGGAGCGCAGGATGCCGTCATAGCTGTAGTCGTGGCGGTGCTCGAAATGCAGCCCGTTCGGCCAGTCGCGCGTGCTGGCGGCGAAGGCGGCGGGATCGGCCGGCGCGGTGAAGACGCGGCCGACCTTGGTGGTGATGCGGAAATCCTCGCGCTTCTGCCGGCGCAGGAAGCGGCCGATGCGGTGCTCGCTCAGGCCCCGCCCGTACCAGGGCGAGGTGTCGAAATAGCGCAGGCCCGCGTCCCAGCCCGCCTGCAGCGTCGCCTCGGCCTCGTCGTCGCTGATGACGGTGAAGAGATTGCCGAACGGCGCGCCGCCGAAGCCGAGCTGCGGCAGGCGGAGCTCCGTGCGGCCGAGGCGGCGCAGCGCAAACGGATCCATGGCCGTCTCAGGCCGCCAGCTGCCGGAACGGAGTCGCGACCGGCACGATCTCAGCGATCAGTTCCTCGATCTCGCGCGCCGTGATGCGGTCGATCGCGGTCGTCGGGCTGCGGACGACGGCGGTGCGGATGACGCCGCGACGGACGAGGATCTGCTTGTGAATGAAATAGAAGATGTCGCCGCCCTGCACGGCGAGCCGGTTGATCGCCATGATCGTCGCGTCGAAATGCTGGCGCGCCGTCGCCTGGTCACCCTGGCGGAACGCGTCCCAGACGGCGACGAAATCGGCCGGCTGGCTGCAGAACGGCATGGTGCCGAGCGCGCCGCGCCGGAGTTCCTCGATGAAATAGCTGCCGCCGGCGCCGCCGAAGATGGTGAGCCGGTCGCCGGCCTGTTCCGCCATCGCGGCGACCTTGCTCGTCACCGGCAGGGTCTCGACCTTGATGTATTTCACGTTCGGGCATTCGGCCGCGATCTTCAGCGCCAGTCCCGGCGAGATTGGCGCTTGCGGCACGTCCTGCAGGATAACAGGGATGCCGACGGCGGCGTCGATCGCCTTGTAGTAGTCGAAGATCTCGTCGGAGCTGACCGGCATGAAGGAGGGCGGGATCACCATCAGCATGTCGGCGCCGGCCGCCTCCGCCGCCTTCGAATAGAACACGGCGAGGTCGGTGCCGGCGGCGCCGGAATTGATGACGATCGGCACGCGCTTGTTCGCCGCCGCGATGACGACGCGCGTCACCTGCGCCCGCTCGGCCTCGTTGAACTTGAACACCTCGCTGCCGAGCGCGACGCCGAGCCCATGCACGCCCGCGGCGATGTTGAACTCGACCAGGTTGGCCAGGCTTTCCTCGTCGATCCGACCGTCTTCATGGAACGGCGTCACCAGGATCGGCACGACGCCGTGCAGCGCGGGGAGGGACATGATGTTCTTCTCGGCTCTTCGGAATGAAATGCGTGATTATGACTTGTGAAACATCTCTTCGACCGGCGCCTGCCAGGGCGTGCCGTCGTCGTTGTATTCCATGTAGGGCTCCATCATCTTCCACCAGCGCAGCGTGACGGGGTCGTGCGGCGTGCCGGGCGGCGGCAGCTGGTCGCGCTCGAGATAGGCGAAGAGAAGCAGCCCGTAGCGGTAGATCGAGAAGTTGCGGATACCGTCGCGCTCCATGTTGGCCAGCATCTCCGGCCAGATCTCGTCATGCTTCTGCTTGTAGATCGCCTCAAAGCCGGGCTTCAGCTTCATCACCCATGCGACCCGCATGTCCGCTCCTCACTGTTTCGCTTCGATGGCCACGGCCGGCCAGGTGCCGCGGAAGCCGAGGCGGCGGCTGACATGGCCGCAGGCCTCGTTCAGCATCTCGACCAGCGGCAGCACCTCGGGACCGGGCGCCTTCAGCGACGGCCCGGTGATGCTGATGGCGCCGACCGGCCGCGCCATGGCGTCGAAGATCGGCACCGACACGCAGTAGACGCCAAGCACGACCTCCTGGTCGTCGATCGAATAGCCGCGCTCGCGGATGCGCTGCAGCTCGGCCTCCAGCACGCCGGCGTCGGTGATCGTCTTCACCGTGAAGGCGGGCAGCGGCCCGTCGAGCACCTCGCGCTGCTCGCTCTCGGTCATGAAGGCGAGCATCGCCTTGCCGGCGCCGCCGCAATGCAGCGAGCCGCGCGCGCCGATGCGCATGTCGAGCTGCATGCCCTGGTTGCCGCGCACCTTGTCGATGCAGACGCCGTGCTTGCCGCTCAGCGCGTTGATGTTGACCGTCTCGCCGGTGGTCTCGGCCATCTTCTCGGCGAAGGGGCGGCAGAGCGCCGGCAGGGCGATCCGCTCCAGCTGCAGGCCGCAGATCTCCAGCAGCCGGAACGACAATTCCCATTCGCCGCCGGGCGTCCGCTCGGCGATCCCCTCCTGCTCGAGGTCGAGCAGGAGGCGATGCACCGATCCGAGCGGCAAGGCGAGCTGGGTGGCGACGGCGCGCACGCCGAGCGGGCTCTTGCGGGCCAGCAGCTCCATCACCTGCACGGATCGGCGGATGCTCGACATGGGCGCTACCAGAACTTCTTCTCGAGCGCCAACGGGTCGATCAGGTTGTCGTCGATGTAGTCCCACTCGATCTCGTAGCCCATGCCGGGCCCCTTGGGCATATGGACATAGCCCTCGCTGTCGATCCGGTCGCAGGTGTTCTTCAGGTAGGGGTGGGGGGCGTCATAGTCGACGCCGGGGGCGAGCAGGCCCTTCTCGTAATATTCGGAGGTGTCTTCCGAGGTGGCGCCGAGCACCTGCAGATTGCCCCAGCCGGCCATGTGCATCTCGCAGCGCAGGCCATAGGCTTCAGCGACGATCGCCGTCTTGCGGGCGCCGGTGATGCCGCCGCGCACGACGTCGATGCGGCTCATGTCGCCGGCGCCGCGCAGGATCCACTCGGCCCGGCTGAACACGCCGCCGGCGACGATTTCCGGCGACAGGATCGGGATGGAAAGCTCGCGCGACAGGCGGACATAGCTCTCGACCCGGTATTCCGGCATCGGGTGCTCGTACCAGTAGAAGTTCAGCTTCTCCAGCTCACGGCCGACCTGGATCGCTTCCTCCATGGTCATGTAGGTGCCCCAGGGATCGAACATCAGCACATAGTCCGGCCCGACCGCCTCGCGGACGAGATGGCAGGTCTCGATGTCGGCCTTGATGTTGGAGGGGCGGCCGGGCGTCGGCTGGCCGGTCTCCGGGTTCCAGAAGTAATGCGGATGGATCTTGTAGGCCTGGTAGCCCTCGTTCTTGCAGGCGAGCGCGTGCTCGGCATAGACGCGCGGCACGCCGATGTTCGGATAGGTCGAGGCATAGGCCTTGACCTTCTCGCGGCCGGCGCCGCCCATCAGCTTGTAGACAGGCTGGTTGAAGGCGCGGCCGGCGAGATCCCAGAGCGCGTTGTCGATGACGCTCGCGACGTTTTCCGGGATGTTGGCGACCCAGAGCCACTTCCAGACCATCTCGCGGTCGAGCGGATCCTGGCCGCGCAGCAGCGGCAGGATGCGGCCGCGGATCATCTGCTGGTCGACGACGTTCAGCCCCTCGGCGTCACCATGCGAGCCGCCGCCGAAATAATAGCCGGTGACGCCCTCGTCGGTATCGATCGCCAGCACGGTCTGCATCAGGTCGGCCTTGGGCACGGGCAGGGCATGGCCCACATCCCAGCGGTCGGCCCAGGTCTTGAACGTCTTGATCTTGATATCGGTGATTTTCACGGATGCAGTCCTCTGGCAGGCGAAAAGGCGAGAGAAGGAGCGAGGGAAACGGGCGGGGGTCTATTCATAGGCGTCGCCCCCGCGCATCCGGTCGAGCAGCACGGCTGCGAGCAGCAGCAGGCCGACGATGATGTTGACGTAGTAGGGGCTGATCGCCTTGAGATCGAGAAGGTTGGAGACGCCGGCGACGGCGAGCAGGCCGAGCGCGCCGCCGATCGGGTTGCCGACGCCGCCGCGCAGGATCGAGTAGCCGCCGATCATCAGCGCGGCATAGACCTGGAACTCGAGGCCGAAGCCGGTGGCGCGGGCGGCGCTGCCGAGCTGGGCGGTGAAGAAGATGCCGCCGAGCCCGGCGCCGAACGCCGAGAGCAGTAGCGCCGCGACGCGGATCCGCTTGACCGGGATGCCGGCGCGGGAGGCGGCCTTGTCGTCGCCGCCGACCGCCTGCACATGCCGGCCGAAGCGCGTCTTGGTGACGACGACGGCGGCGATCACCGTCAGCACGATCGCGAGCAGGAAGAACAGCGGCAGGCCGAACAGCGTCTGGTTGACCAGGTCGGAAAGGCCGGGATTGAAGGAGAAGATCGCGCCCTGCGGCCCGAGCAGCACCCAGGTGATGCCGCGCAGCGCCACCAGCATGCCGAGCGTCGCGGCGATCGCCTCGGCGCCGAAGCCGACGATGGCGATGGCGTTGATGGCGCCGAAGCAGAGGCAGGCGGCGAGCGTGACGGCGGCGGCAGCCCACGGGTTCCACGAGAGCGTCAGCAGCAGGGCGAACAGAGCCGAGGAGAAGCCGACCATCGAGCCGATCGAGAGGTCGACGACGCCGGAGAGCAGGGCGAAACCGGCGCAGGCTCCGACGATCAGCGGCACGATCAGGAACGCGCCCATGATGCCGATATTGCCGAAGGCGAGGAAGCGCGGGCCGACCCAGATCAGGCCGACGGCGACGACGGCGATCACCGTGAAGGCGATGCTGGCGACCGGGCCGGTCAGGAGGTCGCGCAACGGATGATGCGGCACGATGTAGGGCGCGGGTGCCGGTGCCGGTGCGGTTCGGCTGGCGGTGGCGTCGGTCATGGAATTCCCCTCCGCGCCCGGTAGCCGTCGAATGCGACCGCCGAGATCAGGATCAGGCCCTGGAAGATCGATTGGGTGTCGGAGCTCAGTCCGAAGAAGACGAGCGCCGTCGGGATGGTCGACAGGAAGCCGACGCTGAGCAGCAGCATCCAGAAGCTTCCGCGTCCGCCGGCGAGCGAGATTCCGGCCAGGATGACACCGGCGATGACGTTCAACTGCAGCGCATTGGCCGAGCTCGGATTGAACGGGCCGCTGGTTGCGCAGAACAGCACGCCGGCGAAGCCGACGAAGCCGCCTGCCGCCGTGAAGATGGCGAAACGGGTCGCCTTCAGCGAGATGCCGCGGGCGCGCGCCGCCATCCGGTTGCCGCCGACGGCGATGGCGCGGCGGCCATAGCGGGTGCGCGGGATCAGGAAGCCGACGATCAGCACGAGCGCCAGCATCGGCCACCAGATCGCCGGCAGGCCGAGCAGCTTGGCGCGGCCGAACTGGTGGATCGCCGAGCCGAGCGGCACCTCGGCCAGCTGGAAGGCGAAATAGAGCGCGGCGAGGCCGATGAAGTTGGTGGCGAGCGTGACGATGACGGGGTTCAGCTTGGCGCCGACGATGATGGCGGCGTTGGCGAAGCCCCAGGTCATGCCCGTCAGGACCGCGCCGAGGATGACGAAGGCGAAGGGAAGGCCGGCTTCCGACAGGCGGACGGCGACGAGGCTGGACGCGATCAGCGCCGCCGGCTGGCTGAGGTCGAGGAAGCCGCCCGAGATGGCGACCAGGCCCTGGCCGATCGCCATCACGCCGACGATCGACATGGTGAAGCTGACGGCGAGCACGGTCTGGTGCGACAGGAAATCGGGCCGGTAGAGGCCGGTGGCTGCGATCAGCAGCAGCCACACGGCCAGCAGCGTGAGGCCGGTGCCCCAGCCCTGCAAACGCATCCCGGGCGATAGCGCCCGGGCCGGGCTTTCGAGGCGTTGGTCAAGGGACATCGGCGAACCCGGGCTTACTTGTTCGGGCAGAAGAGCGAGTAGGCGGTCGTGCCTGCCGGGGCTTCCAGCAGCTTGGCGACCCGCTCTGCCATGGCCGGGACGGCCTTGGCCTGTTCGGCGCTGACCGGGCAGGGCTCGACGCGCGAGGCCGGATTGTCGGCGGCGGCCTTGAGCGGCGGGATCTGGCCGGCGGCGATCGGCGCGATCACGTCGCGGATGGCGTAAACGGCGTAGCCCTCGAGGAAGTAGAACACCGAGCCGGCGAGATGCGGATTGACGTTGTCGCCGGTGATGAAGGCGCCGTCCTGGCCCCAGCCGATGACCTCGTCGGCGCGGCCGAGCTGCTCGGCGGCGTTGATCAGCGACAGCACGCCGCCGTCATTGAGGCCGACGACGGCCATCTTCTTGGCGTCGGGATGGGCGGCGAGCAGGTCGCGTGCTGCCGGCAGGCCGACGGCGGCGTCGCCCTGGCTTTCGAAGCTGACCCACTTCTCGGCCGGGATATCCGGGCAGATCTTCTTCAGGCCTGTGCGCATGCCGCCGGTGCGCCACTCGTTGACGATGCCGGCGGCAGCGCCTTCGGCCGAGACGACGAGGTCGGGGTTGCAGGCCCATTTTTCCTTGATGACCTTGCCGAGCTGCTCGCCACCGGCGATGCCGGCCGCGAGATTGTCGATGCCGACGAAGTACATGCCGGGATCGGCGATGTCATAGGTGACGACCGGGATCTTGGCGGCGTTCATGGCCTGGCTGATCGCCGGGTTGGACGCCGGCTGGCCGTTGAACTGGATCATCGCGTTGACGCCCTCCTGCGCGAAGATCTTGGCGTTCTTCAGCGCGACGGCGGGGTCGTTGTTGTTGGAGAGCTCGATGTAGTCCCAGCCGTTCTTCTCGGCGAGGGCGCGGGCGACATCGCCCTGGGCCTTCATCCAGTCGCAGCAGGTATTGCCGCCGACGGCCATGCCGAGCTTGAACTTTTCGGCGGCGTTGGCGCCCCAGGCGACGCCGAAGGCGAGCGGAACGGCGAGCGCCATCGTTGCGATGGCGCGTTTCGAAATGCGCAACATGCTTCCTCCCTAAGGAAATGTTCAGTCTGGATGGTCCGCCACGGGCCGGTTGATCCGGTCTCAGGCGGGGATGGCGAGCTTCGCGGCCTCCGGTTCGGCATCGCCGGGGATCGCCCCGGTGATGAGGCCGACGATTTCCGAAACCTGCGTGTCCCGGACGTTGCGCGTGGCGATCGAACGGCCGAGCCGCATCACGGTGATGCGGTCGGCGACGCTCATCAGCTGCTGCATGTTGTGGCTGACGACGATGACGCTGACGTCGTGGTTGCGCAGGTCGCGAATGACATCGAGCACCTGGCCGGTCTCGCGCACGCCAAGCGCCGCGGTCGGTTCGTCCAGGATGACGATGCGCCGGCCCCAGAGCAGGGCCCGCGCGATGGCGAGGCATTGGCGCTGCCCGCCGGACATGCCCTTCACGCTGACGTCGATCGACGGGATCTTCACCGCCAGCATGTCGAGGACTTCGCGGGCCCGGCTGCGCATCTTGCGATCGTCGACAAGATTGAACAGCCGCGCCAGCGGATTGGACGAGAGTTCCTCGCGTCCGAGATAGACGTTCTGGAACGCGCTCATCGTATCGACGAGCGCCAGGTCCTGATAGACGGTCTCGATACCGGCATCCATGGCATCCTGCGCCCGCTTCAACTGCACGAGCTTGCCGTCGGCGAAGATTTCGCCGCTCGATGCGCTGATCACGCCGGACAGGATCTTCAGGAACGTCGACTTGCCGGCGCCATTGTCGCCGACGAGACCAAGTACTTCGCCGCGCCCGAGCGTCAGCGACGCATCGGCAAGCGCGATGACGGCGCCGAAATGGCGCGTGATGTGCCGCGCCTCAAGCACAGGCGTGGTGGATATTTCCGGCATTCAAGTACGCCTCCATGCTGTTCCAATATTGGAACGGCCGTACCAGATAATGAACGGTACGAAGACAAAGAATGCTTGTCAACGCGGTTTCGAAGAACGTCGTGATCTTCGTTCCGCCTTATGGCTTTTCGGGTTTGACTTGGCAGTGCAGCGAATTCCGGTGCTGCAATGCAGAAAACCGCGCCGAAAGACGCGGTCTGGCTGGCTTTTCAATGGGGTGGATCCGCCGCCGCCTCGGGGGTCAGAAGGCGACGGCCTGTCCGTCCTTGCGCGGGTCGGATCCGGCGACATAACCGGCGCCGTCGGGCAGGCGCTCGATGATCTGCGCGCCGCCAAAGGCGAAGACCGCGTCCGGCGGCTCGACGACGATGTCGTGGCCGCGCGCCCGGAGCGCCTCGGCCAGGGCGGGCGGGAAGCTCGTCTCGACGGCCACCCGGTTGCCGCCGACGACGCGCCAGCGCGGCGCATCGGCGGATGCCTGCGGGTTCTGCCCGTAGACGAGCCGGCGGAGCATCATCTGGACATGGCCCTGCGCCTGCATCGGGCCGCCCATGACGCCGAAGGCGGAGAGCGGCGTGCCATCCGCCTGCATGGCGAAGCCGGGGATGATGGTGTGGAAGGGCCGCTTGCCGGGCGCGACCTCGTTGGCGTGGTCGGGCGACAGCACGAAGCCGGCGCCGCGGTTCTGCAGGCTGATGCCGGTATCGGGCACGACGACGCCGGAGCCGAAGCCCATGAAGTTCGACTGGATGAACGACACCATCATGCCGCTGGCGTCGGCGGCGGCGAGGTAGACCGTTCCGCCCGGCTTGGGCGCGCCATAGGCGGGGAGGCCGGCCCGGCGCCGGTCGACCAGCTTCGCCCGCCCGGCGAGATAGTCCGGCGCGAGCAGGGCGCTTGGCTCGAACGCCATGTGCCGTGCCTCGGCGACGTGCTGGCGGGCATCGGCCAGCGCCAGCTTGGTGGCCTCGATGGCGAGATGCAGCGTCTCGACGTCGTCGACCGGGTCGGCGCCGATGTCGAGGCGTTCGAGAATGCCGAGCGCGATCAGCGTGATGATGCCCTGGCCGTTCGGCGGGATCTCGTGCACGGTGCCGCCGGCGAAATCCTGCGCCAGCGTGCCGACCCAGTCGGCCTGGTGCGCGCCGAGATCGTCGAGCGACAGGCCGCCGCCATGCCGGGCGGCATCGGCCGCGATCGCCTGCGCTATTGCGCCGCGATAAAAGCTCTCGCCCTCGGTTTCGACGATCGCTTCCAGCGTCGCGGCGAGCGCCGGATTGCGGAAGCGCTCGCCGGCCTTCGGTGCGCGGCCTTGCGGCAGGAAGGCCTCGGCGAAGCCCGGCTGTTCGCCGAGCAGCTTGCCGCCCATCTGCCAGAGCCGGGCGATGATCGGCGAGACGGGGAAGCCGTCGCGGGCATGGCGGATGGCGGGGGCGGCAAGCGTTGCGAGCGGCAGGCTGCCGAAGCGGCGCCAGAGCGCGATCCAGCCGGAAACGGCGCCCGGTACGGTGACGCTGTCCCAGCCGCGCTCCGGCATGGCGTCGCGGCCGGCGAAGCGCGCCGGCGTCCAGGCGGCGGGCGCCCGGCCGGAAGCGTTCAGGCCGTGCAGTTCCCTGCCGTCCCAGAGAATCGCGAAGGCGTCGCTGCCGAGGCCGCAGCCGGTCGGCTCGACCACGGTCAGCGTCATGGCGGCGGCAAGCGCCGCATCGACGGCGTTGCCGCCCATCGCCAGCATGGAAAGGCCGGCCTGGGCTGCCAGCGGCTGCGAGGTGGAAACCACATTGTCGCCGAGCACCGGCGAGCGCTGGGACGGATAGGGCTGCGTGAAGTCGATCATCGGGCTCTTCGGTATCCTCTGGCGCCGGCTGTTGGCTGGCCGACCGGGGCCGGGAGAGGCCCGGGTCGCCCGCCCGGCGCTTGCAAGGCGCGTGCCGATATCGTTGTAGCCGGAGGGATCGAAGGCGGCCAAGCGGCAACGATGCGGGCGGTCGGACGTTGAAGCGATATCGCAAGCAACGCAGGAGTGCCGGATGACGGACGACAAGACTGCCCGCAGGAAGGTCCCGGACGACCGCAACGTCCCGGACAGGGAGGACGCGAAGCAGGCTGTGCCGATGCCGCCGGAAGGCCCGCATGCGCGACCGGATCTCACCGATCACGAGAAGACGCCGGGAACCGGATCTCTGCCCGGCCCCGCCACCGAGGGCGTCGATATCGGCCCCGGCTGATCTGTCGTGGCGAAGGTTTTCGCAGCCGGCCAAGCCCCCCAGGGCCGGCTGCGAGGGTTCGCGCCAGAGGCGGTCGAACCGAAGCTTGAAGTCCGGCCGGAATTACTCCGGCTTCACCCAGGTCGCGCCCGTCAGCACACCGCCATCGACGACGATCGCCTGGCCGGTGATGTAGGACGAGGCCGGCGAGGCGAGCAGCAGCGTCGCGCCGATCAGTTCTTCCGGATTGGCCAGCCGGCCGGTCGGGATGAAGCGGCGGAACCATTCCGAGCGATATTCGTCGTCCCAGAGCGGGCGGGTGAATTCCGTCTTCACGAAGCCGGGCTCGATGGCGTTGACCTGTATGTTGTCGCCAACCCATTCGCGCGCCATCGCCTTGGTCAGCTGGCTGACGCCGGCCTTCGAGGCGGCGTAGACCGAGATGGTGTTGAAGGCGTGCTTGGCGCTGAGCGACGAGATGTTGACGATCTTGCCGCCGCCCTGCGCCGCCATGTGCGGCTGCGCCGCCTGCGACAGGAAATAGATGCTGCGCAGATTGACGTCGATGATGGCGTCGAAATCCTCCGGCGTCACCTCGAGGATCGGCTTGCGGCGGTTGACGCCGGCGCTGTTCAGCAGGATGTCGAGGCGGCCGAGCTTTTCGTGCGCCTCGTCGACCAGCGAACGGCAGGCCTTGGCGTCGGTCAGATCGGCCTTGAGCGTCAGCACCTCGACGCCAGATTCCTCGATATAGGCCTTGGCGACGGCCAGCCGCTCGTCGTTGAAATCGTGGATGGCGACCTTGGCGCCGCTTTCGGCCAGCGCCTTGGCGAGCACGCGGCCGATGGCGCCGCCGGCGCCGGTGACGAGCGCCGTCTTGCCTTCAAGCGAGAAGAGTTTGTCGGTGATACGAGCCATTTGGCTGCTCCAGCAGGATGTCTTTGGGTTTTGGGTGCCGCGCGGAGCGGCGGAAATTTGGGGAGTCTGGCGGCGTCAGAGCTCGACGGGGCGGGCCGGATCGAGGATCCATTCGCTCCACGAGCCGATGTAATGCTTGGCGTCGCCGAGCCCGGCATGCGCCAGCGCCACCAGGTTCTGCGCCGCCGTCACGCCCGAGCCGCAATAGAAGATCGTCTGCGACGGCGGGACGTCGCCGAGCAGGCCGAGATAATGGGCGCGCAGCTCCTCGGGCGAACGGAAATGGCCGCTGGCGTCGAGCGTGTCGGCGCGGTTGGCGAGGCGGGCGCCCGGAATGTGGCCGCGAACCGGGTCGTGATAGACGCCGCCGCCATGGAAGCCTTCCTTGGAGCGGGAATCGAACACGGCCCATTCCGGATCGAGGCGCACGCGGTCGACGTCTTCCAGCGAGGCGAAGAGCTGCGGCCGCTCGGTGAGCGGGAATTCGGCCGGCTGGCGCTGCACGGCATCCGACGAGACGGGGCGACCTTCCTTGGTCCACGAGGTCCAGCCGCCATCGAGCACGGCGACCGCGTCATGGCCGGCCCAGCGCAGCATCCACCAGACCCGCGAAGCCGCCATCAGCCCGCCGCTGGCGTCGTAGACGACGACCTGCGTGCCGGCGCCGACGCCCCAGTCCGACAGCGTCCTGGCAAAGGTGGCGATGTCGGGCAGCGGACGGCGGCCGGTCTTGCCGGGGATGACCGGGCCGGAGAGGTCGGTGCCGAGGTCGGCGTAGATCGCGCCGGGGATATGGGCGCGCTCATATTCGTTGCGGCCCCACTGCTCGTCGTCGAGCGTGAAGCGAGCGTCGATGACGAGCCAGTTCGGGTCGTCGAGGTGCTCCGCCAGAGTCTGGGCGGAAAGGATGGTGGTAAAGGCCATGATCGTTCCTCTGTCGGTCGGCGCGGGGGCGGCGCCGGAACTAGACTGTTTCGGGCAGGGCGGCTGCCGGGATCGGGATGTCGTCGCCGAGAAGCTTTTCGGAGCGCAGCTCGAGCCAGAAATCGGCTGGGATCGGATGGCGGAAATGCCGGAGGTTCTGCTCGATCTCGCCGACGCGCGACGGGCCGTTCAGCACGCTCGCGACCGCCTGGAAGCCGAGCGGGAACTGCAGCGCGGCGGCGGCAAGCGGCACGCCATGGCGCGCCGCCACCGCTTCCAGCCGGCGCACGCGCTCGAGGATGGCGGCCGGCACGGCGCCATATTCGTAGCGGCCGGCGCCGGACGTGCCCGTCGCCAGAATGCCGGAGTTGAAGGCGCCGCCGATGACGATGCCGGCACCCTCGCGCTCGGCCCGCAACAGTTCGTCGGCAAAGATCGTCTGCTCCAGCAGCGTGTAGCGCGAGGCGACGAGGAAGACGTCGAGCGGGTAGCGGTCGAGGAAGCGGTCGATCATGCCGCGTTCGTTGATGCCGGCGCCGATGGCGCCGATCTCGCCGGCCGATTTCAGCTCTTCCAGCGCGCGGAATCCGCCGGTTTCCAGTTCGCGCAGCCGCGCCAGAAGGTCGGCCTCGTCGGGGAAATAGCCGCTGTCGAGATCGTGGATGTAGAGGATCTCGACCTTGTTGATGCCGAGCCGCTGCAGGCTGTCCTCATAGGAGCGCAGGATGCCGTCATAGGAGTAATCGTGCACATGCTCGAAGGCGAGGCCGCCCTTCCATTTCGAACCGTCGAAACGGGCGCGGTCGCGCGGCCGGAACAGCCGCCGACCGACCTTGGTCGAGAGCACGAACTCTTCGCGCGGCCGGCGGTAGAGTGCGCGGCCGGTGCGGTGCTCGCCCTGGCCGAGACCGTACCAGGGCGCGGAGTCATAGAGCCGGACCCCGCCATCCCAGGCGGCCTCCAGCGTGGCGCTGGCTTCTGCCTCCGGGATCGCCTCGAAGAGATCGCCGAGCGGGCAGGTGCCGACGCCGAAGACGGGAAGATGGAGATCGGTCCTGCCGAGCCGGCGGGTCGGGAAGAGGGTCATGCGGGGTCTCCCACAAGTCGGTCGGGATGGATGAGCCTGCCGCTGGCGGCGGAGAGATACGCCGCTTCGAGCAGGGCATAGGTGGCGAGGCTGTCGCGGCCGGACGTTGCCGGCTCGGTGCCCCGGCGCAGGCTGTCGATGAAGTGGCGCTGGGTGTGGACGACGCTGTCCTGGATCTGCGTCCAGGGCGCGCTGGTCCAGGCGCGGCCGTCCTGCGGCACAGGGATCCGTCGCGTGCCGCCCTTGCCATGCACGGTCAGCACCTGGTCTGCGCCGATCACCAGCGTGCCTTCGGTCCCCTCGATCTCGCCCAGCGTCTGCGGGAACGGATCGGGATCGCGTCTGGTGGCGTAGCTGAAGTCGAGGATCGACGTCGCGCCCTGCTCATGGCTGAGCAGGATGGTCGCGGCGTCCTCTCCCGCGATGCCTTCCTTGATCTGCTGCGTGCGGCAGAAGACGCCATTCGCCTCGCCGAACAGGAAGCGGGCGAGGTCGAGCAGGTGGATGCCGACATCCATGATCATGAAGCGTTTGACGTGCACCAGATAGGGCTGGTTCGAATAGACGTCGATGCCGGTGCGCCAGGAGAGGCGGCCGAAGGTCAGCCGGCCCAGTTCGCCGCTGTCGAGGATGCCCCGCACCGTCCGGAACAGATTCTGGAAGCGGAAATCCTCGTGGATCATCAACGGCACGTTGGCCGCGCCGGCGGCGGCGACGATCCGCCGGCAGCCGTCGAGATCGGGCGCGAACGGCTTCTGCAGGATCACCGGCACGCCATGGGCGAAGGCGAGCGCCGTCAGCGCCTCATGCGTCTCCATCGTCGTCGGGATGTCGACGAAGTCGAGCGCCTCGGTGGCGAACAGGGTTTCGGCGCTGGTGTAGACGCGGGCGATGCCGAACCTCTCCGCTGCAAGCCTGGCCTTGGCTTCATCGAGATCGCAGACGGCGACGATCTCGACGTCGTCGAGGTCGGCCCAGCCATAGAGGTGGTTCTGGGCAAAGAAACCGCAGCCGATGACCGCGCCCTTCAAGCGTGCGGTCATGCGGCCGCTCCTGTTTCGGAGAAGGTCGCGACCGCGTAGGCATCGAGCGTCAATGTCCCCTCGGCGGGTAGGCTGACGGTCGCTTCGCGGAACGCGGACGGGTCGAGGGCTGCGGCCTCGAAGCTTTCGGCGTCGAGCCGCCGCAGCGTCGCGGCGCCGAGACCGGCGAGACGGAGTGTCACGGGCCGGTCGGAGAGATTGGCAAGGATGACATGCCGCCGTCCGTCTTGGGTCCAGCCGAGCGCCGCGATGTCGGGGTTCGGCGCGTCGATCGAGAGCCGGGGCTTGCCGGAAGCGCCAGCGAGATCGGCGGCGACATGGAACAGCGGATAGGCGCTGCCTTGGGCGACGTCGTCCCACCACGGCCGGGCATAGGCCTGCGGCGTCGAGACGAGCCCGAACGGGCCGACCGGCGCACCGAGGACGAGCGCATCGATGCCGAAGGGCGCGATCGCAGCGGCATAGCCGACATGCCAGGCGGCGCCGAGCAGCGCGCGCTGGCGCGGATCGGCCGCGGCGAGGCCGACGCGGCCATTGTCGGGATTGGGTGTCGGTCCCGGCCCATAGGGGTTGAGCCGCGCGCCGATGCCGATCGGGCCGATGTGATGCGGTGCGCTGCCTGCGATCGCCCGTGCCGAGCGCAGGATATGCGGCAGCGATTGCAGGGTCTCGATCACCGAGAGATCGTCGGCGGCGTGCACGGTCGGCGCGGTGGCGTGGGTGATGAAATCGAAGGTGCCGGCGGGCGGCCGCTTGCGGTTCAGCTCGGTGAAGAAGGCCGGCGAGCCGCTGCCGGCCGGAATGCCGGGGAAGCTTTCGCGGAGCGCATCATGGATGGCCGCCTCGGCGGCGGCAGGCGGACGCGCCTCGCCGGGCTGGAACGACGCCTCGTCGACCTTGGGGAAGGCGGCGACCGAAAGCGGCGCGATTCCGGCATCGGCGAGCAGCCGCGCCGCCTCGGCGATTTCCGGGCGGGGATCGGCCTGAGCGGCGAGCAGAAGCTCGAAGGCGATGGCGAGGCCGGTGCGGCGCGAGAGTTCCGCCGCCGCGCCGATGTCTTCCGGCGTGTCGCCGGCCGAGGGATCGTAGCGGAGCAGAAGATGCGCGCCGACAAGCGTTGAAAGCTGCGGCGCCACCGCCAGCGCCGCATCGGCGAGCGCGGCCGGCAGGCCGATGCCGATGCGGGGCAGGCGGACATCCGTCGCCTTGCCGATCGTGACGGTCGAGGGGGCCGAGGCGTCCGAAGTCGTTGCCGTGGGGTGCCGCTCGACGTCGTCGCGGATCGTGACGGTCACGGATTGCCGCGTCGGCGTGCCGGCCGCGAGCCGGTAGGGATAGGGCAGGCCGATCGGCCGGCTATAGGTCTTGAACGAGGCGTCGGACCAGTTGCGGTGGTCCTCCATCTCGAACACGTCGCCCTCGAAGCGGGCCGCGACCGAGAGGCCGGGCTCGGGCGAATGGGTGATGGCGCGGATATCGAACAGCGGCTGGCCCGGGCTGATCGCCTCCGGCATGACGAAGGCTTCGGTGCTGCCCGCGGCGTGCTCGACCGCGAGCTCCCGGCCGACGACGCCATCGAGGGGATGCAGCACGACGAAGCCGGTGCGGTTGGTCTCGAAATCCGTCTCCGGCAGGATCGTCGCGGTGGCGTCGAGCGTGCCGACTGCGGTGCCGGTGAAGCGGATCCGGGCCGAGACGATCGCCGCGCCATTGCGGTAGCGCGCCGTGTAGCCGACCGAGAACTGGGCCGTGTCCTCGGCGATTTCCAGTTCGCTGATCTCGGCATCCGGCGTTCCCCAGCCCGGCGTGCGGACGAGGAAGGAGAGGCCGCGCAGGATCTCCCGGCCATGCCAGCGGACCCAGCGCAGCGCGCCGCGATCATAGCTGGCCGACAGCGCGCCGGCGGCGAGATTGCGGACCGGCGGCTCGAGGCTCGCCGTGCCGGTGAGGAAGAGGGGACGGCTCATCGCTTGTACTTCTTGATGAAGATGTCGAAGGTCACCGCGCCGACGATGATCGCGCCGATCAGCAATTGCTGGACATAGGGCGACACGTTGAGGATCACGAGACCGTTCAGCAGCACGCCGATCAGCAGCGTGCCGATCACCGTTCCGGCGATGCTGCCGGTGCCGCCATAGAGGCTGGTGCCGCCGATCACGACGGCGGCGATGACATTGAGCTCGTATTGGTTGCCGGCGACCGCCTCCGCCGAATTGAGCCGCGAGGCGAGCAGGAAGCCGCCGAGCCCGGCGCAGAGCCCGGTCAGCGCATAGACGCTGACCAGCGTGCGGTTGACGTTGAGGCCGCAGAGCCGCGCCGCCTCCGGGTTGGAACCGATGGCGTAGACCGAGCGGCCATAGCGGGTCGAATGCAGCACGAAGCCGGCGATCACGACGACGACGAGGAAGACGATGACCGGCACCGGCACGGCGCCGACCATGCCGCGTCCCCACCAGCCGAAGCTTTCGTCGAATCCGCTGATCGGGCCGCCATTGCCGATGATCAGCGCCAGGCCGCGGAAGATGGTCATGCCGCCGAGCGTCACCACGAAGGCGGGCACGCTGAGCCTCGCGACGAAGACGCCCTGCAGCGCGCCGGCGACGCCGCCGACGACGATCGCGGCGAGCGCCGCCCAATACCAGGCGAAGGGCGTGCCGCCGGCGGTCAGCTCCAGCCGGCCGGGAATGCCGCCCTTGGCGACGACGGCGGCGACGAGGCCGGTCAGCGCGATCAGCGCGCCGATCGAGAGGTCGATGCCGCGCGTCAAGATGACGAAGGTCATGCCGACGGCGACGATGCCGAAGATCGAGACCTGGCGCAGGATGTTGAACAGATTCAGCGACGACAGGAAGCGCGGCGCCAGGAAGGTGAAAAGCGCCATCAGCAGCAGCAGGAAGATCAGGGGCGCGAAGCGGGCGAGAAGCGCGAGCGCATTCTTCGACCGCGGGCGGGCGAGGGAGGGCGAGGGGGCCACGGAGGGCGACGGAACAAGGGACATGGTTTCAACCGGGTTGGGATCAGGCTGCCGCCTTGGGGAGCGTCATCAGCCGCATCAGGCTTTCCTCGTCGGCATCGCGGCCGGCGAGTTCGCCGGTCAGGCGGCCGGCCCGCAGCGTCAGGATGCGGTCGCTGAGCGCCAGCACTTCCGGCAGGTCGGAGGAGATCAGCAGGATGGCGACGCCATCGGCGGCGAGTTCGCGCAGCAGGCGGTGCAGGTCGGCCTTGGCGCCGATGTCGACGCCGCGCGTTGGCTCGTCGACGATCAAAAGGCGCGGCTTCAGTTCCAGCCAGCGGGCGAGCACGACCTTCTGCTGGTTGCCGCCGGAAAGCGTGGCGATCGGCGCGTCGGCGCCGGCCGAGCGCAGCTTCAGCCGATCGCGAAAATGCTGGAACGCGCCTTTCTCGGCCTTGCGGCGCAGGATGCCGAACGGGCCGGCGGGCACGCCGCCTGCGGCTGCGAAATTCTCGCTGATGGCAAGCGTCGGGAACAGCGACTGCTGCTTGCGGTCCTCGGGCACGAGGGCGACGCCGGCGGCGATCGCGTCTCCCGGACCCTTGGGTCGATAGGCCTCGCCGTTCAGGCGGATCGAGCCGCCGCCGATCGGATCGGCGCCGAAGATCAGGCGGGCGATCTCGGTGCGGCCTGCGCCCACCAGCCCGGCCAGGCCGACGATCTCGCCGGCGCGGACGGAGAAGCTGACGCCCTCGACGGAAGCCGAACGGGCGGAGCGCGGCCGGCTTTTCAGCCCTTCGACGTCGAGCACGACGGCCCCCGGCTTCGAGGCGGCGTGGTGGCGGTCTTCCTCGAGCAGCTCGCGGCCGACCATCCAGCGGACGAGATCGTCGATCGTCGCGTCAGCGATGTCGCCGCTGGCGACGACGACGCCGTCGCGCAGCACGGTGAAGCTGTCCGCGAGTTCCTTGACCTCTTCCAGCCGGTGGCTGACGAAGAGGATGGCGACGCCTTCGGCGGTGAGCGCGCGGACGACCGCCTTCAGGCGGTCCACTTCGCGCGGCGTCAACGATGCCGTCGGTTCGTCCATGATGATCAGGCGGGATTTCAGCGTGAGCGCGCGGCCGATCTCGACCAGCTGCTGCTCGGCGATGCTCAGATCCGCGACGCGCCGTCCGGGCGCGATCTCGGCGCCGAGCTGCTGCATCACCTCTATGGTCTGACGGGCGATGCGGCGCCAGTCGACCAGGCCGAAGCGATTGACGGGCAGGCGACCGGCAAAGATCGTCTCGGCCACGGTCAGGTCGGGAAACAGGCTGAATTCCTGGTGGATCGTCGAGATGCCGCGCTTCTGCGCGTCATTCGGTCCGGTCAACTCGACCGTCTCGCCGTCGAGCCGGAGCGATCCGCCATCCGGCTTGTGGATGCCGCTCAGGAGGTTGATGAGCGTCGACTTGCCGGCGCCGTTCTCGCCGAGCAGCGCATGAACCTTGCCGGCGGTGAGCGCCAGCGAGACGCGGTCGAGCACCGTCACGCCGAAGAAGTGCTTGGAGAGGGTTTCGAGGCTCAGAAACGAAGCCTCGGGTGGCGTGACGCCACCCGAGGAAACCGTCCCGGCATCGCTGCCGATCGCGGTCATTGCGTGATCGTGCCGATGCGTTCGGCGTCGGCGAGGTTGGCCTTGGTGATGGCGACCGGCTCGACGAGGATGTTGGAATTGGCGGGCTTCACGCCTTCGCGGATGAAGTCGACCAGCGTCTTGACCGCGACGCGGCCCTGCTTGCCCGGGAACTGGTCGACGGTGGCGGCGAGCGAGCCGTCGCTGACGGCCTTCAGCGCGTCGGTCGAGCCGTCATAGCCATAGATGGCGATCTTGCCGTTGAGCTTGCGAGCTTCGACCGCCTGGGCGGCGCCGAGCGCGCTGTCGTCATTGGCGGCGACGATGACCTGCGGCAGCTCGGCCTGGCCGGTCAGGATGTTCTCGGTGACCGAGAGGCCCTGGTCGCGGCTGAAGCGGGCGGTCTGCTCCGACACGAACTTGTATAGGTCGGGCTGCTTGTCGAGGACGTTGTGGACGCCCTGGTTGCGGTCATTGGCGGTCTTGTCGCCGGGGATGCCCTGCAGGTTGATGATCGTCGCGCCCTTCGGGAACTGCGCGGCGATCGCCTCGCCCTGGCGCTCGGCGCCCTTGAGGTTGTCGGCGGCGACATTGGCGAGCACTTCCGGCACGCCATTGACGGGGCGGTCGATGGTCACGACCGGCACGCCGGCGTCGATCGCCGCCTTGACGGCGGGGGCGAGCGCGTCGGCATCGGCCGGGGCGATGATGATGCCGTCGACGCCCTGAACGATGGCGGCCTCGATGTCGGCGATCTGCTTCGGCGCGCTCAGCTGGCCGTCGGCGCGCAGCACCTTGACCTTGCCGATCTTGGCTGCTTCATCCTCGAGCTGTTCCTGCAGGAACACGAAGTGCGGGAAGGAGTAAGTCAGCGAGGAGACGAGGATCGTGACCTCGGCGTCCTTGCCTTTCGGTTCCGCAAAGGCGTGCGAAACGGGCGCGGCCGCCAGCGCCGCGAGAGCGATCGCGGAAAATGTCGTCTTGATCGACATGAGTTTGAATTCCTTGATGTTTTCGGCGCCGTCCTGGCGGCTCCGTCTGATACTCCTTAATGTATATTGAATTTGTCGTCTTTTTCAGAAGGCAGGAATTTCCGTTGGAATCGGAAGGTTGGAAACGAAATTCCAAAAAGGGATCGATCCCGGGATCGGCAGAAACGGGTGATGGACGGGTCGCGCGGGAGTTGCAGAGGGGCAACTCGGCAAGGGCGCGAGGGCACGCGGGGCCGGCGTCAGGCAAGGCCGGGGGCTGGCGACACATCCGGTGACGCCGGTCGCGCGCGGCGGAGACGGCGAGGCAGGGAGGGCGCCACGTGGCGCCCCTGGGGACTTCACGATGTGGTGCGCCGGAAGGGTGTCAGCGCGGCGACCAGGTGCGGTCGAGCACGTCGAGCCAGTTTTCCGAGGCGATCCGGCGGATCAGCGCGTCGCCATAGCCATGCGCCTGCATCGCCTCGATCAGCCGGGGCAGCAGCGAGACGTCGGCGACGCCCTCCGGCACCACGGCGCCGTCATAGTCCGAGCCGAGCGCCACGCCGGTCTCGCCGAGCCGCTCCAGCATGGCGTCGAGATGGCGGATCATCACGTCGAGGCCGGTCGCCGCGTCCATGTGGCCGTCCGGGCGCAGGAAGGCGGTGGCGTAGTTGAGCCCGACCACGCCGCCGCTGGCGCGGATTGCCTCATACTGCGCATCGGTCAGGTTGCGCGAGACGGGGCAGATTGCATGGACGTTGGAATGGGTCGCGACCAGCGGCGCGTTGCTGGTCCTGGCGACCTCCCAGAAGCCCTTCTCGTTCAGGTGCGAGAGGTCGATCAGGATGCCGAGCCGGTTGCAGGCGCGGACCAGGTCGAAGCCGACGTGCGTCAGGCCGGGGCCGGTATCGGGCGAACTCGGGAAGCGCATCGGTACGCCATGGCCAAAGATGTTGGGCCGGCTCCACACCGGGCCGATCGAGCGCAGACCGGCGGCGTGCAGCACGTCGAGCATGACGAGATCGGCGTCGATCGCCTCGGCGCCCTCGATATGCAGGACGGTAGCGAGCGCGCCGCGCGCCATCGCGGCGCGGATGTCGGCGACGCTCCGGCAGACGGCGACGGCGCCTTCCGAGGCGCGTTCGAGGCGGAACAGGATCGACGCCATGGCGAGGGTTGATTTCTGTCCGTCCGAGAGCTCCAGCGCGTCGGGCAGCGGCAGGTCGTAGCCTTCACCCTGCATCAGGTCCATGAAGTTTTCCATGGCGGGCGAGGGCGGGAAGATCGCGAACATACCGCCGGCAAAGCCGCCTTCCCGCGCCCGCGGCAGGTCGAGATGGCCGCCCGCGCCGCCGGTCAGGAAGGACTGGATCGCGGCGTCGTCGCCGCCATTGTTGTAGAGGCGCAGCAGGACGTCGTTGTGCCCGTCGAAGACGGGGATCGGGGCGGTCGTCATGAAAGGGCTTTCCGGTAGGCGGGGCGGCGGGAAGGCTGAGGGTGTCAGGCGGGCAGGGCGGGATCGAGGCGCAGGATCTCGTCGAGGGGCTTTCGTTGCGAGCGCGGGACCTTGAAGCTGTCGGGCATGTGGCCGAAGCCGATCATGGTGATGACCAGCTCGTTGTCGGGAATGCCGACATGCGCGCGCATCGCCGCGTCGACGTCCTTGGTCTCACTCCAGTTCAGCATGCAGGCGCCGAGCCCTTCGGCATGTAGGCCGAGCGCCAGCGTCATGGCGAACATGCCGCCGTCGATCCAGCCCTGGTAGCGCTCGCCGACCGAGCCCCAGTGGCGGATGTCGGTGGTGACGATCAGGATGCCGCCGAGCTGCTCGCCGAAGCCGCGATTGCCGGACTGGAAGCCGAGCACGCTGGCGATCGCCTTGCGTTCGGTGAAGGCGTAGACGCGGCAGGTCTGGCGGTTGCAGCTCGAGGGCGATTGCTGCGCGGCGCGAACGGCCTGCTCGATCAGTGCGGGATCGACCGGCCGGTCCGCATATTGGCGCACGCTGTGGCGCGCTTCCATGAAGCCGAGGAAATCCATCGAGGCGCGCTGGCGGATGCCCTCCGCCGTGACGTCCTCGGTGCCGCCGAGAAGCTCGGTCCGCGCAGAGACGATCGCCTGCCTCAGCGTTTCGACGGCGGCCGGCACGTCGCCGATCTCGGCCCCGGCGGCGCGGTTGAACGCGACATAGGCCTCGAGCGCCCGGATCGCGATCTCGGCGCTGGCGTCGATGCCGTAGTCGGCAATGTAGGAGCGGGTCTCGCCGACCAGCTTGCGGATCTTTTCCAGGCCGAAGGCCGGGCGGGGATTGGCCAGCGACAGGCCATGTTCGACGGTATGGGCGAGCAGGTGGATATGCGCCTTGCGGCTTTCGCGGCTCTTCGGCCCGTGCAGGAAGGATTCCCGCGAATAGCGGCGATAATCATAGAGGAAGTTGCGGACCAGCCAGAGGGTCTGCCGCGCGCGCTCGGCTCGCGCGCCAAGCGGGTTCGTCACCGATAGCCAGCTCATTCACGGCCTCGTCTTGAAACGGAAATAGGGTAGGGCAACCCGTCAGGATTGCCGCGATGCGGGGAGGTTCGACCGCGAGGCGGCCCCTGTCAAACAAGCGCGGACGCTCGAAATCGGCGTCGCGACCGGGGTTTCGGCCCTCGGAAGCCGGCCCATGCCGCCCAAAAGCGCAGCAAAATCAGCGAAACGCGATCCGTATTGCTACCCATATGGATAGGTTTACGAATATTTGTTGCGTAAACCTACCCTCCCAATCACATGCCGGCCTATCTCTCTTCAGCCTTGGTCCCCGGGCCCTGTCGGTGCGAGCCTTTCCGCAACGCAGCAGGAACAGTGAGACCGTCATGAGCGATCTGATCGATGTCCGAGTGTTGTCCCCCATCACCACCAAGGGCTTTCGCAAGCCGGCCGACCTCGCCGCGCTGGGCTATGCCGGCCTGACCGTCAGCCACAGCCAGATCGACAGCGGCCCCGGCTCGATCGAGAGCGAGTTCGAGATCGCGATGTCGGTTCCCGGCACGATCGAGAAGGCGATCGAGGCGGAGAAGGAAGGCGCCCACGCGATCATCATCGACTGCATGGGCGATCCGGGCCTGCGGGCCGTGCGCGAGGTCGTCTCGATTCCCGTCCTCGGCCCGGCCGAGACCGCCATGCACGTCGCCGCCATGCTCGGCCACCGCTTCAGCGTCATCACCGTGCTGCGCCGCCTGCGCGCCCAGTTCGAGAACGAGGCTGCCGTCTACGGCCTCAGCACCAAGATGGCCTCGGTCCGCCATGTCGACATCCCGGTCCTGGAGCTGGAGGACGACCTTCCGCACACCCAGGCTCGCCTCGTCGAGCAGGCGGTGATCGCCGTCGAGCAGGATGGCGCCGAGGCGGTGATCTTCGGCTGCACCGGTCTTCTCGGCTGCGCCGCCGCCGTGCGCCAGGGCCTGCTTGCCAAGGGGATCGACATCCCGGTGGTGGACCCGATCCCCACGGCGGTGTCCGTGGCCGCGGCGCTCGCCCGCGTCGGCCTCAGCCAGAGCAAGCTCACCTACCCGATGCCGCCGAAGAAGGAACTGGTCGGCTACGGCTTCACGCTGCCCACCGCGATCGCGGCTGAGTGACGACCGGCGGCGAAACGAAGGAGATGGCACCGATGGCATTGGCCGAAGGGCGAACAACGACGCGCATCCGCTCGGGCGGATCGATTGCCGGGGCGCTCGGCGGCTTCAAGCTCTGGTGGCTGGTGCTCCCGGCTTTCCTGTTCTTCCTGCTCTTCTTCATCGCGCCGGTGGCGTCTCTCTTCGCGCTCGCCTTCGACAAGCCGGTTGCCGGCGTCGTCAACTTCGCGGGCAACCTGACCTTCGACAATTTCGTCCGTATCTTCACGCGGCCGCTCTATTATCTGGCGATCCTGCGTTCGATCTGGATCGCCGCGGTCGTCGCCGTCCTGGCCTTGGCGATCGGCTATCCGCTCGCCTATGTCATCGCCAAGACCGAGCATCCCGGCCGCAACACGCTGCTGATGATCCTCGTGCTCTCGTCGATGCAGCTCGATACCGTCATCCGCATGTACGGGCTGATGGTGCTGATGGGCGACCAGGGCCTGATCAATGGCGCGTTGATGTCGATCGGCCTGATCGAGAAGCCGCTACCCTTGATGTACAACACCTTCGGCGTCGTCGTCGGCCTCGTCCAGATCGCCTTGCCCTTCATGATCCTGTCGCTGATCGGCATCATCAAGGCGATTCACCCCTCGCTCGAGGAGGCCGCCCGCAGCCTCGGCGCCACCCGCGCCGAAGCGTTCTGGCGGGTGACGCTGCCGCTCTCCATGCCGGGCATCCTGGCCGGGTCGCTGCTCGTCTTCGCGCTGTCGGTCTCGTCCTATGTCGTGCCGGCGCTGATGGGCGGCTGGAAGGTGATGGTCCTGCCGATCCACATCTACCAGCAGATCGCCGAGACCGGCCGCTGGCAGTTCGGCTCCGCCGTCGCCGTCGTCCTCTTCGCCACCAGCCTGATGGCCGTCTTCATCTATCACAAGGCCGCGGTGCGCTCGGCCGGAGGGCGGACATGATGCGCGACGAATCCGCAATCCCGCTCGTCTTCAAGGTCATCGCCGGGTTCGCGCTGCTCGTCCTGCTGCTGCCGCTGGTCATCGTCGTGCTGGCCGGCCTCAATGCCGGCGACTACCTGACCTTCCCGCCGCAGGGCCTGTCGCTTCGCTGGGTGAAGGCGTTCCTGACCTCGCCGGTGTTCCTGTCGGCCTATTTCTACAGCTTCGCGCTGGCGCTTTGCTCCACGCTGATCTCCACCGTCGTCGGCACGCTGGCGGCGCTCTACCTCGCCCGCTCGTCGAGCAAGGCCTCCGGCGCGCTGCGCGGCTTCTTCATGCTGCCGATCGTGCTGCCCGGCGTGGTGCTGGGACTGGCGCTCTACGTGTTCTTCTCGACCACTGACATCGGTCTCGCCCGCACCTTCCCGGGTCTCCTGATCTGCCACGTGCTGGTGACATGCCCGTTCGTCATCGCCACGGTGACAGCGTCGCTGGTCGGCTTCGACGTCTCGCTGGAGGAGGCGGCGCGTAGCCTTGGCGCCTCGCCCTGGACCGCCTTCCGCAAGATCACGCTCCGGATCATCGCGCCGGGCATCTCGGCCGGCTGCATCTTCGCTTTCATCGTCTCCTTCGGCCAGTTCGAGACCACGCTGTTCCTGTCGGTGCCGAACCACGAGCCGCTGCCGATGGCGATGTATATTTCGCTTCGCTACAAGTTCGAGCCCACGGCGGCCGCGGCCGGCATCTTCGCCATCGCCCTCGTCGTCATCTCCACCATCGTCACATCCCGTCTCGTCAGCTTGCGGAGGGTCTTCAAGGCCTGAGGCACGGCCATGCTTCCACGCAGATGTCTACGCCCCGCCCAATGAGGCCGGGGTTCGCGAAAACAACAAAGGGGAATGCAATGAAGTCTACTTCCAAGGGAATCATCTCGACCCGGCGCGGCTTCCTGAAGGGCTCGGCCGCCGGCGCGCTCGCCCTCGGCACGGGCGTCAATCTCTTCAACATCAACCACGCCTGGTCGCAGGACGTGACCTATGACGGCTCCGTCTTCGACGCCGGCGGCGCGACGCTGCGGATCGCCGAATGGGGCGGCTTCTGGGAGGAGATCGTCCGCAAGGAACTGCTCGACCAGTTCGAGAAGGACTTCAACTGCAAGATCGCCTACGAGAGTTCGTTCCCCTGGTTCCCGAAATTCGTCGCCGGCGGCCCGCAGAAGCCGCCCTTCGCGCTGGTGAACTGGAACTATGGCGAGATGTTCAAGACGGCCGCGGCCGGCGATTTCTTCACGCCGCTCGACGAGGTCGTCGCCAACCTGCCGAACGCCAAGCTTATCTGGCCGTTCGCGACCGAGAACGGCGTCGGCGTGACGTGGAGCTATTCGCGCTACTGCTACGCCTACCGCACCGACCTGGTCGATCCGAAGCCGGCCGATTTCAAGACCTTCTGGGAAGAGAAGTTCGCCGGCAAGCGGGGCACCTACATCACCTCGAACGGCCTGCAGATGGATTTCTTCATCGCCGCCTGCAAGCTGTTCGGCAAGGACCAGTATGACCTCGAGGCCGGCTACGAGGCCATGCGCAAGGCCATGCCGATGAAGATCTCCGACTTCACCGGCAACATGCAGACCCTGCTCGAGCGCGGCGAAGTCGAGCTCGCCGTCCAACACGACGCCGAGGTCTACCAGCAGATGGACAAGGGCGTGAAGGTCGCGCCGATGCTGTGGGAAGAGGTCAAGCCGATCCTGACCCAGACCAAGACCGTCAGCCGCTACATCGAGCCGACGGAAAAGAAGCTCGCCTACGCGCTTCTGAACCGCACGCTGGAGACCAAGCTGCAGTCGGTCATGGGCAGCACCTTCTACCAGCGCCCGGTCAACAAGGACGTGGTCATCACCGAGAACCTCGCCTCGAAGGGCGTGACCAACACGGCCGACGCGATCGCCGGCTACTGGACGCCGGACTGGAAGAGCTACAACGAGAACGAAGAGGACATCGTCGAGACGGTCAACGGCATCTTCGCCGGCTGATCCCTCAGCATCCGCCACGAACGATCCCGGGAACGGAAGCCTCGATACCCATGTCCGATATCCGCCTTGTGAACCTCACCAAGACCTATGGCGAAGGCAACGCCGTCTCCGAGATCAACCTGAACATCGGGGAGGGGGAGTTCTTCTCCCTCCTCGGTCCCTCCGGCTGCGGCAAGTCGACGACGCTGCGCATGATCGCCGGCTTCATCAAGCCGTCCTCCGGCCAGATCCTGATCGGTTCGGACGACGTCACCGGCCTGCCGCCGGAAAAGCGCGACATCGGCATCGTGTTCCAGAATTACGCGATCTTCCCGCACATGAACGTCGCGGAGAACATCGCCTTCGGCCTGAAGCTTCGGAAGCGCAACAAGAACGAGATCACCTGGCGCGTCACCGAGGCGCTGAAGCAGGTCGGCCTCGCCGGCTATGGCGAACGCTACCAGCGCCAGCTCTCCGGCGGCGAGCAGCAGCGCGTGGCGCTCGCCCGCGTGCTGGTGACCGAGCCGCGCATCCTGTTGCTCGACGAGCCGCTCTCGGCCCTCGACAAGGGCCTGCGCGAGGAGATGAAGTTCTGGATCAAGGACCTGCAGAAGAATCTCGGCATTACCACGGTCTATGTCACGCACGACCAGGACGAGGCGCTGACCATGTCCGACCGCATCGGCGTGATGTCAAAGTCGAAGATCGTTCAGGTCGGTACGCCGCAGGAGATTTACGAGCGGCCAAAGACGCTGTTCGTCACCAGCTTCATCGGCCATTCCAACATGCTCGACGTCACCATCCGCGGCCAGGATGCGACCGGCGTCACCGTCGATCTCGGCGGCCATGAACTGAAGACCCGCGCTTCCTCCGCCGTCACGCCGGGCGGCGCCGCCAAGCTGGTGGTGCGGCCGGAAAACGTCCTCATCGGCGGAGCGATCGGCGACGGCGATGCCCGCCTGAGCGCCACCGTGCTGAGCGAAACCTACCAGGGCCCGATCGTCCGCTATCGGCTCAAGGTCGGCGAGCAGGAGATCGTCGCGGAACGTCAGAACCAGGCGCATGTCGAGCGCTTCTCCCCCGGCACGGTCGTGACGATCGGCTGGGATCCCGAATGGTCAGAGGCGCTCGTCGCCTGATCCCCTCCAGCACCCAAAATTCCACCAGATCGAGGTTCGATAATGCGTATCGGCATTGACGTCGGCGGCACCAACACGGATGCCGCCCTGATGGACGGCCTGACCGTCCGGGGCGCCTGCAAGACTCCGACGACCTCGGATGTGAGCTCCGGCATCTCCAAGGTACTGCGCGACGTGTTGAGCCTGACGGGCGTCGCCGTCTCCGAGATCAAGGCCGTGATGATCGGCACCACGCATTTCACCAATGCCGTGGTCGAGCGCAAGCGTCTGCTCGAAGTTGCCGCCATCCGCCTCGGCCTGCCGGCGACCAAGGGCCTGCCGCCGATGACGGACTGGCCGAACGACCTCGCCACCACGCTCGGCCGCCACACCTTCATGGTGCGCGGCGGACACGAGTTCGACGGCCGCGAGATCTCGCCGCTCGACGAGAAGGAAATCCTGCGCATTGCCGGCGAGATCAAGTCGCGCGGCCTGAAGACCGCGTCCATCACCTCGGTGTTCTCGCCGGTCACGCCGATCATGGAGCAGCGCGCCGCCGAGATCCTGCGCAACGAGGTGCCCGATCTCTCGATCTCGCTGTCACATGAGATCGGTCGCGTCGGCTTCCTGGAGCGCGAGAACGCGACGATCATGAACGCCTGCCTCGCCGACCTGTCGACGCGGGTGGTCAACTCGTTCCGCCAGGCGCTGAAGGACCTGTCGATCGAGGCGCCGTTCTTCATCAGCCAGAACGACGGCACGCTGATGACGCCCGATTATGTCGCGCGCTATCCCGTCCTCACCTTCGCATCCGGCCCGACCAATTCGATGCGCGGCGCCGCGCTGCTCGCCGGCGAGAAGGAAGCCATGGTCGTCGATATCGGCGGCACGACCTCCGACGTCGGCATGCTGATGCAGGGTTTTCCGCGCGAATCCGCGGTGGCGGTCGACATCGGTGGCGTGCGCACCAATTTCCGCATGCCGGACGTGCTGGCGATCGGCCTCGGCGGCGGCTCGATCATCCGCGACGAGGGCACGCGCATCGGCCCGGATTCGGTCGGCTACGAGATCACCTCGAAGGCGCTCGTCTTCGGCGGCGACACGCTGACCACGACCGACATCGTGGTCGCGGCCGGTCTCGAGGATATCGGCGACCGTTCGCGCGTCGCCCACATTCCGGCCAAGACCATCAACAACGCGCTCGACACCATGCACCGCATGGTCGATGAGGCGGTCGACCGCATGAAGACCAGCGCCGATCCGCTGCCGGTCATCCTCGTCGGCGGCGGCTCCATTCTCGTCTCGCGCGACCTGCCCTCGGCTTCGAAGGTGATCCGGCCGGAGAACGCCTCCGTCGCCAATGCCATCGGCGCGGCGATCGCCCAGGTCGGCGGCGAGATCGACCGCATCTTCTCGCTCGAAGGCACCTCGCGCGACATCGTGCTCGCCGGCGCCAAGGCCGAGGCGACGGAGCGCTCGACCAAGGCCGGCGCCGATCCGGACTCGGTCAAGATCGTCGACATCGAGGAAGTCCCGCTCGCCTACCTGCCGGGAAGCGCCACGCGCATCCGCGTCAAGGCGGTCGGCGACCTGGTGATGGATTGAGCCCGCCATGAAGCTCACCTCCGAAGACCTCCACGACCTCGCGGTCGGCGCCGCCTTTCTCGGCACCGGCGGCGGCGGCAATCCCTATGTCGGCCGTCTCATGGTGCAGCGCTGCCTGGACGAAGGGCTGACGGTCGACCTGATCGACCCGACCGACGTCCCGGACGAGGCGCTGGTCATCCCGACCGCCATGATGGGCGCGCCGACCGTGCTGATTGAGAAGCTGCCGAGCGGCGAGGAGGCGATCACCTCCTTCCGGCAGCTCGAGAAGCATCTCGGCCGCAAGGCGTTCGCCACGATGCCGATCGAGATCGGGGGCATCAACTCGACCATCCCGCTTGTCGTCGGCGCGCGCCTCGGCATCCCGATCGTCGATGCCGACGGCATGGGACGGGCCTTCCCGGAACTGCAGATGGAAACCTTCGGCGTCTACGGCGTCTCGGGCAGCCCGATGTATGTGACGGACGAGGACAACGACTCCACCCTGCTGATGGCGACCGACAACAAGAGCATGGAGTGGCTGTCGCGCATGGTGGCGATCCGCATGGGCGGCTGCGCCTATATTGCGGAATATTCGATGTCGGGCGCCGACGTGAAGCGCACGGCCGTGCCCAACACGATGACGCTCGCCATGCGCATCGGTCGCTGCCTGCGCGAGGCCAAGGCCAGCCACCAGAGCCCGTTCGACGCTCTGCTGAACCTGATGCCGCAGACGCTCTACAACCATGCGCGCATCATCTTCACCGGCAAGCTGGTCGACGTGCAGCGAGAGACCCGCAACGGCTTCTCGATCGGTCGGGCCCGCATCGACGGCCTCGGCCCCTGGGTCGGCACGATGGAGATCGAGATCCAGAACGAGAACCTGATCGCCCGCGTCAATGGCGAGGTCAGGGCGATCGTGCCGGACCTGATCTGCATCATGGATAGCGAAAGCGCCGAGCCGATCACGACCGAGCAGCTGCGCTACGGCCAGCGCGTCACCGTGGTCGCCGTCGCCGTGCCCGCGATCATGCGCACGCCGGAAGCGCTCGACGTCTTCGGTCCCCGCTGCTTCGGCCTCGATCACCCCTTCACCCCCATCGAGACAATGGCCTGAGATGATCACCCACATCACGCTCGACGACCTGGAAGACCTGGCGCTCGGTGCCGCCGTGCTCGGCACGGGTGGCGGTGGCGACCCCTATATCGGCAAGCTGTTCGCCCGCGCGGCGATCGAGGAGCACGGGCCTGTGCGGCTGCTGTCGCTTGACGAGGTGCCGGACGCGGTCCGCGTGCTGACCTGCGGCGCCATGGGCGCGCCGACCATCCTGATCGAGAAGATCGCCAGCGGCGACGAGATGGGCCTCGCCTTCGACACCTACGAGGCCCACACCGGCAGCAAGGTCGAGGCGGTGATGCCGTTCGAGGCCGGCGGCGTCAATTCGACCATTCCCGTCATGATCGCCGCCAAGCGCGGCCTGCCGCTGGTCGATGCCGACGGCATGGGCCGCGCCTTCCCGCAGCTTGAGATGGAAACCTTCAACGTCTATGGCGTGCCGGCTTCGCCGGTCGCGATCGCCGACGAGCAGGGCAATACCGGCATCATCCAGACGAGCTCGGCCGCCAAGGCCGAGTGGATCGCCCGCGGCATCACCATCCGCATGGGCGGCCAGGCCTATATCGCCAATTACGGCATGGACGGCGCCACCGCCCGGCGTGTCTCGGTTCCCGGCACCGTGTCGCTCGCGATCGGCATCGGCCGCACGCTGCGCGAGGCGCGCGAGAACCATCAGGACATGATCCAGGCGCTGATCGATTTCTTCGCCACCACGCATTACGAGGAGGCGCGCATCGTCGGCTCCGGCAAGATCACCGACGTGTCGCGGCGGATGGAGAATGGCTGGTCGGTCGGCATCGCGACGATCGAGCCCTTCGGCGGCGGCACGCCGATGCAGATCCGCATCCAGAACGAGAATCTGGTGGTGGAGCAGGGCGAGGACGTGCTGGCGATCGTTCCGGACCTGATCTGTCTGCTCGACGTCGATACCGCCGAGCCGATCCTGACCGAGCGGCTGCGCTACGGCCAGCGCGTCAATATCCTCGCCGTGCGCGTGCCGCCGATCATGCGGACGCCCGAGGCGCTTGCCGTCTTCGGCCCGAAGGCGTTTGGCCTCAAGCACGAATACACGGGTCTGGGGCTGGAAGCTTGAACCTCTGGTGAAATCGGGATCGGCCGTTATACTCGGATCCGCATAGGGCGTGCCTCTGTTCCAGAGGCATGATCGATACGCCGATCCGGATCCAATGACGGTTGCATCTGTCGTCAACCATCCCGCCGAGGCGCGGCGCCGCACCACTGTGCCGCGCCGTTTCGCCGACGCGATCGAACGCCCGTTCCTGATCGACTGCATCCGCAACGGCATTGCCGGGCAGGTCGTCGTGCTGCAGGCGCCGTCCGGCTTCGGCAAGACGGAACTGCTCGCCGCCGCCTACGAGATCCTGCCCGAGCCGGGCGACCGCTTCGGTTGGCTGACGGTGTCGGCGGTCGATGCCAACCCGGCCATGTTTCTCGACGGAATCGCCGCCGCCTTCGGGCTGCAGCCACGTCCCGCCATCGATCGCGACATCGAGGCTTCGGCGCAGCGCCTTCTGGCGCGCCTTGCCGAAAGCGGCGAGCGCTTCGTCCTCTTCCTCGACGAGTTCCAGTCCGCCGCCGGCGAGGCCTTCTTTGCGTGCTGCTCGGTGCTGTTCCGCCATCTGCCCGACAATGTCCGCCTCGTCATCGCCTCGAACAGCCGTCCCGATATTCCGCTCTCGCGCTTTCGCCTGCGCGGCTTCCTGACCGAGCTGCTTTCCGGCGATCTCGCCTTCACGCGCACCGAAATGCGGCGGCTGCTCGGCAAGCGCATGGCGGCCAACGAGCTCGATGCCTTCGCCGAACTGACCGGCGGCTGGCCGGCGCTGGTGCAACTCGCCGTACCGCTTCTCGGCACGACCGACGATGCGCGCGACCGCGCCGAGCTGCTGGACGGCACGCACCGCACGTTTCGCGACTTCATGTCGGAAGAGATCGTTCCGCGCATTCCGCGCGACATGCGCGAGGCGCTGACAGTCTGCTCGATCCTCGCCGATTTTCCGCTCGATCTCGCCTCGCATCTGGCCGGCGTCGCCGTCGAGCAGCGTTCGGTGCGCGATCTCGAGGATTTCGCGCCGATCATCGTGCCGGTCGACCAGCGTCCCGGATGGTTCCGCCTGCATCCGGTGCTGCGCGCGGCCTTCTCGTCACAGCTGCAACTGCATCCTTCCGAGCGCGTGCTGGCGCTGCATTCGAGTGCCGCGACCTGGTTCGCCGCCCGCGATCATCTCGAAAAGGCCGTGACGCACGCGTCGCTCGCCGGCGATTTCGCGCTTGCCGCCGAGACGATCCGCCGGGCTGGCGGCGTCAACATCTTCCTGCGCGCCGGCCATTCCGTGCTGGAGCGGCTGATCGAGAACATCCCGGCCGGCGACATCTACCGCTCGCCGAGCCTGAAGCTGATCTACGCCCTCGTGCTCGGCAAGCGCGGCCGTATCCGCTCGGCCCGCGAGATCGTCGACGACCTGCGCGATTCCGGCGAGATCGACGAGCTGGGGCTGGTCCCTCCCGATGGCGAACTGGAGTTCGGCCATATCGAGGGGATGATCGACATCTACGAGGATTGCCATTTCGAGGACGAGCAGATCGAGGCGCTGGAACGCCTGCTCGGCCGGCTCGGGCCGAAGGACACCTGGGATCGCGGCTGGCTCTACAATCACCTCTGCATCGCCTATACGCGCCGGGGCGATCTCGACCGCGCCCGCACCAACGCGCTGCGCTCGCTCGCCTGCTACCGGGAGGAGCGGGCAGCCTATCCGCAGATCTTCATGCTGATCCATCTGAGCCTGGTCACGCTGCTGACCGGGCGGCCGTCGGCGGCGCTGATGCTGGCGCGCGAGGCGGAGGAACTGGCGCAGCGCACGCAATGGAGCGACCGCAACCTGCTCGCCATCGCCCATATCCCGATGGCGGAGGCGCTCTACCAGCAGTCGGAGGTGCGTGAGGCCGAGAGGATGCTGCGCGAGGGCATGCCCTTCGTCGCCCGCGGCGAGGGCTGGGTAGACCTGTTCGTGCGCGGCTATGGCATCCTCGCCCGGGCGCAGATGGGGCTGATGGGCATCGAGGCGGCGCTCGGCGTCATAGACCGCGCCGAGGAAGTGGCAATCGAGCGCGATCTGTCGCGGCTGCGCCTTGCCGTGCGCATTCTTCGCGTCGAACTGCTCACCCGCGCCGGACTGCTCGAAGCGGCAGCGCAGGTCATTTCCGACATGCCGGCTTTGGACGAGACCGTGCTCTGGCCGACCTGGCGCGAATGGGGCGACGCCTCGATCGTGCAGGCGCGGCTGCTGGCCCGTACTGGCCAACCCGACGCGGCCATCGGCCGGCTGGAAATGCTGGTCGAGCGGGCGGCGGGGCGCGATCACGGAAGCCACCAGTTGGCCGCGTCCGTCGTCTCCATCGAGGCCTACTGGGCGGCGGGCCGGATGGAGGATGCGCTGGCTGCCTTGCAGCGCTCGATCGCCATGGCGCAACCGCAGGACAGCCTGCAGATCTTCCTCGACGAGGGCCAGCCGCTTTCGCAGGCCGTGCGGGGTATCGTGCGCCGCTTCGGCCTCTCGACCTTCAGCCCGAAGACGGCCGAGTTCGTCAGCCGCATCGCCGGGGCGCTGCATCAGGTCAATCCGAACCAGCCGCGCGTCGGCACCGACCTTCTGACGGCGCGCGAATCCGAGATGCTGGAATTCCTGGCCCGCGACGCCACCAACAAGGAGATCGCCCGCGACCTCGGCCTGACCGAGGCCACGGTGAAGTTCCACCTGAAGAACCTTTACGCCAAGCTCGGCGTCGGGCGCCGCAGCCTCGCCGTCTCGGTCGCCCGCAAGGTCAGCCTGCTCGGGGTGGATTGAGGAAGGGGGGGCCGGCGCCGTCAGCCCATCATGCTGACATGCGCCGCCGCGACCTTCCAGCCGTCCTCGGTCCGGATCCAGGTCTGCATCTGGCGGCCGACCTGGCCGGGGAAATCGGGACGGTGGAAAAGCGTCGAGGCGATGGCGACGTCGTTGCCATAGGTGGTGATGACGGTATTCGACAGCGTGCGCTCGAAAGGTTTCTGCACAGCGCGGAACTGCCGAACCTCGTCGATGCCGTGTTGCACCTCGGCGACGCCGTAGCGGATGGTGCGTTCCGAATGCAGGAACATCGCGTCGAGCGTCGCACCGTCGTTCTCCAGCAGCGCCTTCTCATAGGCCTGGAAGATCGCCGTCACCTCGGCCACGAGGTTGGGATCGTCGACAACAAGGGTCTCAGCCATCGGCCATGGCTCCTGCAAAGGCAGTCTCCAGTGCTGCGAGTGGCGTCGCCCAGCCGACGATGCCGCCCTGCGCGACGATCATCTCGATCGCGGCCGCCTTGAATTCCGGGAAATAGCTCTCGGTCGCGTCCTCGATCAGCAGGCATTCATAGCCGCGATCGTTCGCCTCGCGCATCGAGGTCTGGACGCAGACTTCGGTCGTGACGCCGGCGAAGACGAGCTGCGTGATGCCGCGTTCCAGCAGGGTCTGGTGCAGGTCGGTCGCCCAGAACATGCCCTTGCCGGGCTTGTCGATGACGATCTCGCCGGCGACGGGCGCCAGGTCGGGCAGGATCTGGTTGCCGGGCTCGCCGGCGATCAGGATCCGCCCCATCGCGCCCTCGTCGCCGATCCGAAGGCCCGGCTTGCCGCGCATGCGCTTGGCCGGTGGGCAATCGGAAAGGTCGGGCTTGTGCGCCTCGCGGGTGTGCACGACGAGCATGCCGTGCGTCCGGAAGAAGCCGATCAGGCGGGCGACGGTCGGCACGATCGCCGTCAGCCGCGACACGTCGTTGCCGAGCACGGCGCCGAAGCCGCCCGGCTCGATGAAGTCGCGCTGCATGTCGATGACGACGAGCGCCGCCTTGTTGGGCTCGATGGAGAAATCATAGGGGCGGGCGGGGACGGAAAGCGCCATGCTCAATGCCCCGCCATGTGCTGGCCGATGGTGTTGCGGTCGGTGTCCTCGATCGCCGCGACATAGCCGATCGCGCCGCCCGACATCACCGCCACCCGGTCGGAGAGTTCGAGGATCTCGTCGAGGTCCTCGCTGACCAGCAGCACCGCCGCGCCACGGTTGCGCTGCTCCATGATCTGGCTGCGGATCTCGGAAACCGAGGCGAAGTCGAGGCCGAAGCAGGGGTTGGCGACGATCAGCACGTCGACATCGCCGGAGAGCTCGCGCGCCAGCACGGCGCGCTGGACGTTGCCGCCGGAAAGCGTTTCGATTGGGGCGTCGGCCGAGGTCGTCTTCACCCGGTAGCGCTCGATCAGTTCGCCGGCGCGGCGCCGCATCGGCCCTGGCGACAGCCACCAGCCGAGGCTTGCCATCGGCGCCTTGTCGAAGGCGCGGAACGCCATGTTCTCGGCCACGCTCATGCGCGGCACGGTGGCGTTCTTCAGCGGCTCCTCCGGCAGGCCGAAGACCTTGAAGCGGTCGAAGTCGCCGCGCTTCGGCTCGAACGGCTTGCCATGGATGAAGATGGCGCCGTCCTTCAGCTGCCGCTGCCCGGCCAGCGCCTCGACCAGCGCGCTCTGGCCGTTGCCGGAGACGCCGGCAATGCCGACGATCTCGCCGGCCTTGACCTTCAAATTAATCGCATCGAGCACCGGACGGCCTTCGCCGTCCTCGGCGACGAGGCCGGCCAGTTCGAGCACGGCGGCCTTGTCATTGTGCTTCAGCCGCTCGGCGCGCTCGCGGATCTCGGTGTCGCCGATCATCATTCGGCTCATCTCGGCGACGGTCGCCGTCTGGGCGTCGCCCGAGCCGGTGAGCTTGCCGCGCCGGAGCACGGTGAAGCTGTCGCAGAACGCCTTCACCTCGCGGAACTTGTGGCTGATCATCAGCACGGTGACTTCGCCGCGCCGCGCCATCTCGCCGAGCAGGCCGAGCACTTCGTCCGCCTCGCCCGGCGTCAGCACCGAGGTCGGTTCGTCGAGGATGACGAAGCGCTGTTCCAGATAGAGCAGCTTGAGGATCTCGAGCTTCTGCTTTTCGCCGGCCGAGAGCGACGAGACCTGTTCGTTGAGCGGCACGCGGAACGGCATGCGGTCCATGAAGGCTTCGAGCCGCGGCTTCTCCGCCCGCCAGTCGATGACGGCCGGCGTATCGGCGCGCGAGATGACGAGGTTTTCCGCGACGGTGAGACACGGCACCAGCGTGAAATGCTGGTAGACCATGCCGATGCCGAGGTCGCGCGCGTCGCGCGGGCTGCGGATCTCCACCTCCTTGTCGTCGAGCAGCACCGACCCGTGCTCGGGCGTGTAGAAACCCATGATGCATTTGACGAGCGTCGACTTGCCGGCGCCGTTCTCGCCGAGCAGGGCATGGAACGAGCCCGGCTTGACGTCGATCGACACGTCGTCGAGCGCGGTGAAGGCGCCGAAGGTCTTGGTCATGCCGATCGTCTGCAGTGCCGGCGCGCGCAGCGGCAGGACGGCGTTGGCGGGCTGGGCGGCGATGTTCACGGCAGCGCCTCCAGCAGCTCGGCCGATGTCGCCACCGCGCCGAAGACGCCGCCCTGCATCTTGATCATGTCGATGGCGGCGAGATGATTCTCGACCTTGGTCGCGGCGCAGCAATCCGACAGCAGCAGGCATTCATAACCGCGGTCGTTGGCGTCGCGCATGGTGGTGTGGACGCAGACATCGGTGGTGACGCCGGTAAAGATGATGTTGCGGATGTTCTTCATCCTGAGCACCAGGTCGAAATCCGTGGCGATGAACGTGCCCTTGCCGGGCTTGTCGATGATCGCCTCGCCGGGCTCCGGCCTGAGCTCGGAGATGATCTCCCAGCCCGGCTCGCCGCGCACCAGGATGCGGCCGCACGGCCCCTGGTCGCCGATGCCGGCGCCGATCCGCTGCGAGCGCCACCGCTTGTTGGCCGGGAGGTCGGAGAGGTCGGGCTTGTGGCCCTCGCGGGTGTGGATGACCGGATAGCCCTTGGCGCGCATGGCGGCCAGCACCGACTGGATCGGCCCGATCGGCGCCCGGGTCAGCGAGATGTCGTAGCCCATCGAGTCGACGTAGCCGCCCGGCGCGCAGAAATCGGTCTGCATGTCGATGACGACCAGACAGGTGTTGTGCGGCCTGAGATCGCCGTCGAACGGCCAGGGATACGGGTCGGAGGCGACCGTGACGGCATTGGGCTTCAGGGCGGCGTCTATGCGTTCATCGACGAGTGTCATGGCAACCTCTGGGGACGACCGGGCTATGGGAGACGATCACTTGACGATGGAGAGTTCGCCGGGCGCTTCGCGCGCAGCGCTCTTGGATCGCGCCGAGGCGATCATGATGAAGAGGGTCAGGATGTAGGGCGCGGCGTTGAAGAAGTAGTAGCCCTGGCTGATGCCGATCGATTGCAGCGAGGGGCCGAGCGCGCCGGCCGCTCCGAATAGCAGCGCCGCCAGAACGCAGCGGATCGGATCCCAGCGGGCGAAGATCACCAATGCCACCGCCATCAGGCCCTGGCCGGAAGAGAGGCCCTCGTTCCAGCTGCCGGGATAGAACAGCGACAGGAAGGCGCCGCCGACGCCGGCGAGGAAGCCGCCGGCCGCCGTCGCGAGCAGGCGCACCAGATCGACCGAGACGCCCATGGCGCGCGCCGAGGCGGCGCTGTCGCCGGTCATGCGCAGGATCAGGCCCCAGCGCGTATTGGCGAGCGCCCAGCGCAGGAACAGCGCCAGCGCGATGCCGACGAAGAACAGCGGGTTGACCTGCAGCGCCTGCGCCACCAGCGGGTCGGACGACCAGCCGCCGAGCGGGATCGCTTCCAGGCGCGGGGCGGTCGGCTGGATGAACGGCTTGCCGAAAAAGAAGGCGAGGCCGGTGCCGAAGCTCATGAAGGCGATGCCGATGGCGATGTCGTTCACCTTGGGCAGCTTGCAGATGTAGCCATGCATGGCGCCGAGCACGAGGCCGGAGCAGCCGGCCAGGAGCACGCCGAGCCACGGGCTGCCGGTGGTGTAGGAGCCGGCATAGGCGACCATGGCGCCGAGGACGAGATTGCCCTCGAGCCCGAGATTGATGCGGCCGGACTTCTCGGTCAGGCATTCGCCGAGCGCCACGAACATGAAGGGCGTCGAGACGCGGATGGCGCCGCCGATCATGGCGATCAGCACGATGAAGAGATCGGCCTGGCTCATGCTCTCTCTCCCGAACGCTTCGGCTGCAGGAAGGGGATGCGGCCGTAGAAGGTCTCGCTGACCAGCAGCACGACGAAGATCATTCCCTGCAGCACCAGCACGGTCGCGTCCGGCATGGCCATGCGGCGCTGGACCAGGCCGCCGGCGGCGGCGAGCGCGCCGAACAGGATGGCGACCGGCACGACGGCGAGCGGGTTCTGCCGGGCGAGGAAGGCGACGAGGATGCCGGTGAAGCCGTAGCCCGCCACCAGCGAGGCATTGGCCTGGCCGTGGATGGCGGCGACTTCGAAGAAGCCGGCGAGCCCGGCGCAGGCGCCGGCGATGGCGCAGCAGGCGACCATCAGCAGGCCGACCGGCAGGCCCTGCGCCTGCGCGGCGCGGACATTGCCGCCGGTCATGCGCGCGGCGAAGCCGAAGGTGGTGCGCGACATCAGCAGCCAGAGCACGACGGCGAGGACGACGCCCGCGGCAAGGCCCCAATGCACCGAGGTTCCCGGCATCGGGCCGATGCGATAGGCGTCGCCGATCGGCATGGTCGAGGGCTTGTTGGCGGAGGACGGATCGCGCAGCGCGCCCTCGACGAAGAAGTTCATGATCGCGATGGCGATGTAGGAGAGCAGCAGCGACGAGATCGTCTCGTTGACGCCGCGATAATGGCGCAGCCAGCCGGCGAGGCCGATCCAGATCGCGCCGACCAGCATCGCCGCCACCGCCATGATCGGCAGGCCGATCCAGGGCGTCCAGCCGCCGCGGACGAGCGGGATGGCGACGGCCGCGGCGGAGAAGCCCCCGAGCACGAGCGCGCCTTCCGCGCCGATCAGGGTGAGGCCGATGCGCGCCGGAACCGCGAAGGCGAGGCCGGTCAGGATCAGCGGCGCGGCCCGCTGCAGCGTGTTCTGGATCGAGAAGGCGGAGCCGAAGCCGCCGGTCCAGATCAGGCTGAAGAAGGTGACGGGCGACTTGCCGAGAACGAGCAGGAAGATCGAGAAGAGCACCGCCGATGCCAGGAGGGCGCCGACCGGAATGAGCACGGCTTCGATCATGCGGACCGCGCGCGGGCTGAGGCCGCCGCGTTCGGCCGCGGAAGTGGCGAGCACCGCCGTCATCATGCGCCTCCTTGGTCGGGAGTTCCCGAGGCTCTTGCGGTTGGCATCCCTTGTTCCTTCCTGACTGCGCGGTCGCGCGCTGCGCTGGGGTCGGCGGCGGCCGGGGCCGCCGCCGGAGAGAGGTCAGGTGATCGAGCCCTGGACGCCCTCGAGCAGGAAGTTCATGCCGTCGAGCACGGGGTCGTAATTGTCCTTGGTGCCTTCGATGACGAGCTTGCCGGTATTGTCCTTGAGCGGACCGACATAGATCGGCTTCTTGGCCTTCAGGCCCTCGATCGCGGCGTCGGCGGCCTTGATCGCCTCGGGCGTCGCGCCGGCGCCATAGGCGGTGTTGCGCAGCATGTCGTTGTGGTAGCCGCCGGCGATGAAGTTCGGCAGCTCGGTGCCGGCCGCCAGGGCGTCGGCGTAGATCTTGTAGATCGTCTCCCACTTGTATTCGGCGCCGGTGATGAAGCCCTTGGGCGCCAGCGGCGCCTGGCTGGCATTGTGGCCGCAGCTCTTCACCCCGCGCGATTCCGCCGTCTCGACCACCACCTTCGGGCCGTCGACATGGCAGGTGATGACGTCGCAGCCGGCGTCGATCAGCGCGTTGGAGGCTTCCGCCTCGCGCACCGGCAGCGACCACTCGCCGGTGAAGATCACCTGCACGGTGGCGTTCGGATTGACGCTGCGGGCGCCGAGCAGGACGGAGTTGATGTTGGAGAGCACCGACGGGATCGGCTTGGCGGCGACGAAACCGATCTTGCCCGACTTCGACGACAGGCCGGCGGCGACGCCGTTCACGAAATGCGCCTGGTTCAGGTAGCAGAAATAGCTGCCGGCGTTCTTCGGGTCGCCTTCCTTCCAGAGCGGCGCGGCATGGCGGAACTGCACGTTCGGGTATTTCTTGGCCGCCTCGACCATGAAGGGCGTGTAGTAGCCGAACGAGGTGGCGAGGATCAGGTTGGCCTGGTCGAGGTTGATCATCGATTCCATCGACTGGGTGACGGCGTCGGTTTCCGGCACCTTCTCTTCCTCGATGACGGTCACGCCCGGCACCTGCTTCAGCACGTCCATGGCGACGGCATGGGCCTGGTTCCAGCCGAAATCGTCGCGCGGGCCGACATAGACCGCGCCGATCACGATCGGGTTGGCCGCGCGGGCCACGCCGAAGGGCAGGGCGGCGGCAGCGACACCGGCGGCGCCGGCCTTGAGAAGCGAACGTCTCGTCAGCGACGATGTGAACATGCGAGGCTCCGTGGCTCAGGTTGCGTTTCCGGCGCGCCCCCAGCGGCAGCCGGTCGGTCTACCGGGAAGACGCAAGGCGCGTGCCATTCCCGTATTCGGTGGGGTGCGTCGGGCAAGCCATTGCGAACCCTGCGAACCCGGCGCTTTGCAGGCCTGTCGCCGGCATTCTGCTTGTCAACGATGCGTGCCTCGTAATTAGGCAGTCGATTGGCGTCGGGGCGCGGATCGCGGCTCATGCGACGACCTCCGGCGGCGTTCGCACGGCGCCGGCGGCGAGCCAGGCGCGCCAGCCACCATGGCTGGTGATGTCGGTGGCGCCGGCCAGCCCCTGCGTTTCGCAAAGGAAACCCTTCACCGAGCTGCCATCCTCGAGCTTGACCGTGCCAAGGCCGAGCGGCGAGGGGATGCCGGCGAGGAAGGCGCCGGCGGCGATCTTTGGCAGCGCCCAGACCTCGAGCGCGATCGCCTGGCCGGTCGCGGCGTGGCGGACCATCCCGGGGCGGGCGGGCGGACCGCCGGCAAGCGCGTAGAGGCCGTATTCGGGCGCCGTTTGGGTCGCGCGCAGGAAGCGGCCGCCGAGATCGGTGAGCTGATGATTGAGCGGCAGGCCGGACATGTGCGCGCCGCAGACGGCGATGGCGATCTCGTCGCCGGTCGGCCGCTCGGCGTCCGGAAGCGAAGCGTCCGGCCGGGTCCAGCCCGTCGCGCCCAACGGGCCGGCCTCGAGACCGGCGGCGATCGCGGCGCAGAGCGCGTCGCGCCCCTTGGCGGCGAGCAGCGTCACGCCGCCGGGACGGCCGTCGGCGCGCGGGCCGGTCGGAACGGCGATGCCGCAGAGATCGAGCAGGTTGGCGAAATTCGTGTAGGTGCCGAGGCGCGAGTTCGGGCCGATCGGATCGGCCGCGATCTCGTCGAGCGTCACGAAGGCGGGGATCGACGGCACGCAGAGCGCGTCGATGCCGGCGAGAGCCTTGCGGCAGACGGCTGCGCGATCCTTCAACTGGTAGAAGCCGCGAAACGCATCGGCGGCCGTCAGCGCCAGGCCGGGTTCGAGGATGGCGCGGGTCGTCGGGTGCAGGGTGTCGGGCTTTTCGATGAGCCGGTCGCCGACGGCCGCGACCCGCTCCGCCAGCCAGGCGCCCTCATAGAGCATGCGCGCCACGGCGAAGAAGGGTTCGAGGTCCATCTCGACGATGGTTGCGCCGCCCTTCGCGAGATCCGCGACGGTGGCGCGGAAGTCGTTCGCCTGGACGGTGTCGCCGAAGGTGACGAGGCTCGCGGCGTTGGGCACGCCGATGCGGAGCGAGGGCGGCGGCGCGGTCAGGGCGGGAACGGCGATCGGCCGCGAATAGGCATCCGCGCTATCCGGCGCGGCGGCGGCCTCGAGCGCGGTCCAGGCATCGGCGACCGTGAGCGCGAAGATCGAAATGGTGTCGAGCGTGCGGCAGGCAGGCACGACGCCCGTCGCCGACAGCGCTCCCAGCGTCGGCTTCAGGCCGACGAGCGAATTCAGCGCCGCCGGGACGCGGCCGGAGCCGGCCGTGTCGGTGCCGAGCGCGAAACTGGCGATGCCATGCGCCACCGCGACGGCCGAACCCGAGGACGATCCCCCCGGCACGATCGCCGGGTCGAGCGCGTTCTTCGGCACCGGATAGGGCGTGCGCACGCCGACGAGGCCGGTGGCGAACTGGTCGAGATTGGTCTTGCCGAGGCAGATGGCGCCAGCGGCGCGCAGTCGCGCCACGACGAAGGCATCGGCGTCGGGCGCATAGGCGAAATCGGGGCAGGCGGCGGTGGTCGGCATGCCGGCGACGTCGATATTGTCCTTCGCCGCGAACGGAATGCCCCAGAGCGGCCGGCCGTCCGGCTCGCCCAGCGCCTTCGCCTCGGCCAGCGCATTTTCGCGCGCCGCATGGATAAAAATGCCCGCATCGCCAACGGCATCCAGCCGGCGGAAAGCTTCGGCGATCACCTGTTCCGGCCGCAGCCCGGCCCGATAGGCCTCCCGCAACGCGTCGATGGTGAAGGGCAGTTCCGTGAGATTCATGGTTCGCTCGCCGCAGAGATCAGCCTCTGCAGCTTGCAGCTTTTCCTGTTGTCTAGAATTGCTATGTTTTCAGCAACGCGGTGCAGAAAATGCACCGCCTCGCGGGAGGAGGTCCGGATGAGGCACATGCAGACATTCCAGATGATCGAGGCGGTGGCGCGCGCCGGCTCGATGCGCAAGGCGGCCGAGGACATGAACATCACCGCCTCGGCGCTGGTCCGTCGCATCAACCGCTTCGAGGAGGAGTTCGGCGCCGAGCTGTTCGAGCGCCTGCCGAACGGCGTCCGGCTCAATTCGGCCGGCGAACTTCTGCTGCACCACTACCGCGCCACGCGCTCGGACCTTTTGCGCGTGCAGGGACAGGTGGCGGATCTTTCCGGCGAGCGGCGCGGCCATGTCTCGATCGCCTGCTCGCAGGCGCTCCTGCCCTATTTCCTGCCGCAGGAGATCGCCCGCTACCGCGCCGACCATCCCGGCGTCACCTTCTCCGTGCATGTGCGCGATCGCGCCCAGGCCGAGCAGGACCTCGCCTCCTATTCGAGCGACCTGGCGCTGGTGTACGAGCCGATCTACCTGGTCGATTTCGAGGTGCTGCATGTCATCCCGCAGCCGGTGCATGTCGTCATGCGCGCCGACCACCCGCTGGCGTCGAAGAGCGAGATCCGGCTGCGTGATTGCCTCGACCTGCCGCATATCGCGCCCAGCACGCAGTTCGGCGTCCGCCACCTGCTCGATTTCGCCGCCCGGCGCGGTTCGCGGCGTGTCTCGCCCGTGGTCGAGACGGAGAGTTTCGACATGATCCGCCATTATGTCCGGCACGAGAACGTCATCGGCTTCCAGATCGGCATCGGCCTGCGCGATCCCGGCGACGGCTCGCTGGTGTTCCGGCCGATCGCCGAGCGCGACCTGCCGGCCGGCAACCTGATCCTCGGCCAGATGCGCGGCCGGGCGCTGCCGGTAGCCTCCGCCCGCTTCGCCGTCCAGCTCGCGGCGAGCCTGAAGGATTATGCCGCCGGCGGCATCGGCTAGGTTCCGGCCAGCGGGCGGAGTGCGATCCATCGGTCGAGTCGCCATGGTGCGATGCCGCAAAGCCCGCCGGCGCGGTCGCCGCGCGGTCCGCGCGCCCTGTCGCGCCCTTTTTTCCACTGCCGTGTTGATCAGCTTGCAGGCAGGGCGCGGACGCCATCGTCGACGGGTGGCGGCCGGTCGCCTGCCGGGCGGCCATCCTGGACCAGGTCGAAGGCGCTCTTGTAGGCTATTGTTATACAACAAGTATTTTCAGCGTCGATTTGGCTGCCGAAATCGGACCGCTCCTTCGGCGTGTCGGGCGCGGGATGACAGGCCGCCGCAGGGCCGGACCGGGGAGCTGGAAGATGCCGCCCCGTGGGCATCCCTGCGGAAAATTTAGCCTATACCAAAATTCCCTCCCGCTTATGCTGATGCGAAAGGCCGGTCGATCCGTCGCCGAGGAGCCGTCGCCGAAGATGAGGTTCGCCGCCCCGGGCAGGCCCGGATGCCGTCGTTCCGGCATCCCGGCAGGGCGCCGCGAGGGCCGCGGCGCCGGTCGAGGAGGGCAGGGCGAAAGCGCTGCCGCGGGCGACGCCGGGTGCGCGTCGCTCCAATTCAGCAAGACAGGGAATTCCAAATGCCGACAGAGACTGTGACTCGCGCTTCGGTTGATCCGGACGCCCTTGCCGCCGTGATCGAGGCGAACGCGCAGCGCCAGACCGACTGGCTGGCGACTCTGGTGAGCTTCGACAGCACGCGCGGCAACGAGGCGCCGTGCCAGGCGTGGCTGGCGGCGGAATTCGCCAAGCGCGGCTGGTCGGTCGACAGCTTCACGATCGATGAGGTGGATATCGCCGGCAAGCCCGGCTACTCGCCGGTCGTCGACGCCGATTATTCCAAGGCCGTGCAGGTGGTGGCGAGCCACAAGGTCGATGAGCCCGCCGGGCGCAGCCTGATCCTGCAGGGACATATCGATGTCGTGCCGCCGGGAGCCCCGGAACTCTGGGAGCATCCGCCCTTCGAGCCGCAGGTGAAGGACGGCATGATGAGCGGGCGCGGCGCCAACGACATGAAGGTCGGCGTCACCGAAATGGTGTTCGCGCTCGACGCGCTGCGCGATCTCGGGCTGGAGCCGGCCTCGAACGTCTTTGTCGAGACGGTCAGCGAGGAAGAGTGCACCGGCAATGGCGCGCTGTCGACGCTGGTGCGCGGCTACGTCGCCGATGCCTGCCTGATCCCGGAATCGATGGACAATCGCCTGCTCCGGGCGGAACTCGGCTCGGTCTGGTTCCGGGTGCGCGTGCTCGGCCAGCCGGTGCATGTGCTGCAGGCGCAGACCGGCGCCAACGCCATCCTCTCGGCCTATGAATATGTCGGCGACCTGATGGCGCTGACGGCGCGCATCAACGAGGAAGCCAAGGACCATCCCTGGTTCGGCCATATCGAGAACCCGGTGAAGTTCAGCCTCGGCAAGATCCGCGGCGGCGACTGGCTCGGCTCGGTGCCGTCCTGGTGCGAGTTCGAGTGCCGGCTTTCGGTGCTGCCCGGCCATACGCTGCCGGAGGTGCGCCAGCGCGTTCTCGACGCGATCGCAGCGAGCGCCGAGCGGCTCGGGGCGGCGCGGGTGCCGGAGCTGACGTGGATCGGCTTCCAGGCGGACGGCCACGTGCTGGAGCCGGGCAGCGATGCCGAGGCGGTGCTGGCGCGCGTGCACGAGACGGTGTTCGGCGCCAGGCTCGAGACATTCAGCCAGACGGCGACCAGCGACGCCCGCCAGTACGATCTCTATTACGGCATTCCGGCGCTCTGCTATGGCGGCTGCGGCAGCGGCAGCCATTCGCCGAAGGAGAAGACCGATCTCGCCTCGATGAAGCAGATCACCAAGGCGATCGCGCTGTTCGTCGCGGAGTGGTGCGGTGTGCGTCCGATCCGCGCCTGATCCGGCAGGAGGGCGGCCCGTTGCATCGGGCCGCTATCCCTCAGATGGCGATGCGGGCGTTGGTGCGGCCGTCAGCCGTGATCGAAGCCTGGATGTGGCGGACGATCTGGTCGGCGTGGGCGCTCGCCAGCGCGTCGGCGCGCTCGACGTCGCGGGCGACGATCGCCGCGATCATGTCCTCGTGCTCGTTGACATATTCGCGCGGCAGCATGTCGTGGAACGACGAATAGTAGAGCCGCAGGATGCGCCGACCCTCGTCGAGGAGCTGGGTGAAGAGGTCGGTGTAGTAGCGATTGCGGCCGGCCCGCGCGATCTCGATGTGGAAGTCCCGGTTGGCCGCGATCATCGCCAGCGCATCGCGCGCCTCCACCGCCTTCGCGAAGGTCGCCTGCAGGTCGCCGATGCGGCGAATGTCGTCCTCGCGGTGATGCACGGCGGCGAGGCGCGTCGTCACCCGGTACATCAGCGTCAGCGCGTCGAAGAATTGCGGCAGGCCGAGGAAATCGATGTTCGCGACGATGGTCGCGCGGTTCGGCAGCGTGGTGATCAGGCCCTCGGCGGCCAGGCGGACCAGCGCCTCGCGGATCGGCGTGCGCGACAGCGAAAAGCGCTGCGCCAGCTGCACTTCGTCGATCGGGCTGCCGGGCGGCAGTTCGAGTTCGATGATGTCGTTCCGCAGCGCTTCATAGACATGGCCGACACCGGAACCGCGCCGATGGGCGATCGAGGTTTCGACGGTCTGCGCGTCGTTCTGCTTGCTCATGGTGGCGTCAGCCCCTCGCGTTCCGGTGCGGCCTTCTTAGCCAACAATCCGGTTGTGTGAAAAGTGTCGATGCCTTTTATTTTGTTTGTCGACAACAGGAATGCAGGCCGTTACACATGATGCATTCATCGAAAACAGGATCGTGCGCTTCATGAAGATCGGCGTGATCGGGGCGGGTATCGTGGGAGTTTCGTCAGCGTTGGCGCTGGTGGAACGCGGCCACGACGTCACCATCCTCGAGCGGGCCGATGTCGCGGCGGGCGCCTCGCGCGGCAATGCCGGCGCCTTCGCCTTTGCCGATGTCATTCCGCTGGCGACGCCCGGCATCATGCGTCGCGCGCCGAAGTGGCTGTTCGATCCCGACGGTCCGCTTTCGATCCCGCCGGCCTATCTGCCGAAGATCGTGCCCTGGCTGCTGTCGTTCTGGCGCGCCAGCCTGCCGGGGCGCTATCGGGAGGCCGTGGTGGCGCAGGCGTCGCTGATGGCGCATTCGCAGGCGGCGCTGGAGCGGCTGGTCGCCGGCCATGCGCTGGAAGGGCTGCTGCGCCGCGAGGGCCAGTTGCAGCTCTATGAAGGCGAGCGCGATTTCCGCAGCAGCCTCGGATCCTGGGAAGAGCGCCGCGCCGCCGGCGTCCGCTTCGAATTCCTGCAGGGTGCTGCGGCGATCGCCGAGATCCAGCCGGGGCTCGCGCCGCGCTTCACCCATGCCGGCTTCACGCCGGACTGGATCAACGTCGTCGACCCGGTTGTGTGGACGCGCCGTCTCGCCGATCTCTTCCAGGCGCGCGGCGGCCGGATCGAGCGTTGCGACGTCAGCGGGATCAGGCCGTCCGAAAGCGGCGTCCGTCTCGTCGCGTCGGGCCAGGAATTGCCGTTCGACCGCGTCGTGCTTTCGGCCGGCGCCTTTTCGGGGCGGCTGCTGCGTCCGCTCGGCATCCGCCTGCCGCTCGAGACCGAGCGCGGCTACAACACCACGCTGCCGGCCGGCCGCTTCGACCTGCGCACCCAGGTGACCTTTGGCGGCCACGGCTTCGTCGTCACCCGCATCGGCGACGGCATCCGCGTCGGCGGCGGCGTGGAACTGGGCGGGCTCGACCTGCCGCCGCGCATGGAGCGGGCCGATGCACTGCTGCGCAAGGCGGCCGATTTCCTGCCGGGTCTAGACACCTCCGGCGGCACGCAGTGGATGGGCTTCCGGCCTTCCATGGCTGACAGCCTGCCGGTGATCGACGCGGCGCCGGGCCAGCGGAACCTCATCCTCGTCTTCGGCCATGGCCATCTCGGCCTGACCCAATCGGCCGGCACGGCCGAGCTCGTCGCCGATCTCGTCGAGCGCAAGCCGACCGCCATCGACATCAAGCCTTATCGCGCATCCCGCTTTTCGAGTGCTTCCGCATGACCAATCACACCTTCTCCTGCATCGACGGCCATACCTGCGGCAATCCCGTGCGCCTCGTCGCCGGCGGCGGCCCGCGCCTCGGGGGCGCGAACATGATCGAGAAGCGGGCGCATTTCCTCGCCGAATATGACTGGATCCGCACCGGGCTGATGTTCGAGCCGCGCGGCCATGACATGATGTCGGGCTCGATCCTCTATCCGCCGACACGGCCGGATTGCGACGTCGCGGTGCTGTTCATCGAGACCTCGGGCTGCCTGCCCATGTGCGGCCACGGCACCATCGGCACCGTCACCATGGCGATCGAGAACGGCCTGGTGACGCCGAAGGAGCCGGGCAAGCTCCGCCTCGACACGCCGGCCGGCCTGGTCACGGTCGAGTACCGCCAGGAGGGCCGCTTCGTCGAGGAAGTCCGCCTCACCAACGTGCCGGCCTTCCTCTATGCCGAGGGGCTGACGGCCGAGGTCGAAGGGCTCGGAGAGGTGACGGTCGACGTCGCCTATGGCGGCAATTTCTACGCGATCGTCGAGCCGCAGGCGAATTTCCGCGACATGGCCGATTTCTCGGCCGGGGAACTGGTCGGTTTCAGCCCGAAGCTGCGCGCGGCGTTGAACGCCAAGTACGAGTTCGTGCATCCGGAGAACCCGGCGATCCGCGGCCTGAGCCATATCCTGTGGACCGGCGCGCCGCTCAATCCCGAGGCGACCGCCCGCAACGCCGTCTTCTATGGCGAGAAGGCGATCGACCGCTCGCCCTGCGGCACCGGCACCTCGGCGCGCATGGCGCACTGGGTCGCCAAGGGCCGCCTCAAGGTCGGCGACGACTTCATCCACGAGAGCATCATCGGCAGCCTGTTCAAGGGCCGCGTCGAGGCGGCGGTGAAGGTCGGCGATCGCGACGCCATCATCCCGTCGATCGGCGGCTGGGCCCGCCAGACCGGCTTCAGCACGATCTTCATCGACGATCGCGACCCCTATGCGCACGGCTTCACGGTGATCTGACAAGGCGGGATCAACCCGCCGCATCCGGCGCGCACCCTTCACGAGGACTTCCATGACTGACATCGCATTCATCAATGCCCGGCTTCCCGATCTCGATGCGGAGAGCCTCGGCGCGCCGACGACCGTGGTCGTCCGCAATGGCCGCATCGCCGAGATCGGCGGCGCCGCGCCCGAGGGCATGCCGCGCCGCGATCTCGCTGGCCGCACGCTGATGGCGGGCCTGATCGACTGCCACTTCCATGTCGTCGCCCATTCGCTCGATCTCTGGTCCAACGTCATCGCGCCGGATTCGCTGGCAGCGCTCCGCGCCGCGAAGATCATGCAGGGCCTGCTCGACGCCGGCTTCACCACGGTGCGCGACCTCGGCGGCGCCGATATCGGCCTGGTGCGCGGCGTCGAGGAAGGGCTGATCGACGGTCCCGACCTCGTCATCTGCGGCAAGGGCCTGTCGATGACCGGCGGCCATTGCGACCTGCGCGCCCGCACCGACATCCGCCCGGACGCGATGGGCTGGCGGCTCGCCAACATGGGCGTGCTGGTCGATGGCGTCGACGACGTCCGCCGCGCCTGCCGCAAGATGCTGAAGGAAGGCGCCCGCTTCATCAAGGTGATGGCGAATGGCGGCGTCGCCTCGCCGAACGACCCGATCGACTCGCTGCAATATTCGGACGACGAGATCCGCGCCATGGTCGAGGAGGCCGGCAATGCCGGCACCTATGTCTCGGCCCATACCTACAGCGACGCCTCGATCCGCCGCTGCGTCCAGCTCGGCGTCAAGTCGCTCGAGCACTGCAACCTGATCGGCGCCGAGACGGCGGCGATGGCGGCCGAGGCCGGCTGCACCGCGGTGCCGACGCTCGCCGCCTATGAGGGCCTGAAGCTCGAAGGCGCCGCCCTCGGGCTCGGTCCGGCCGAACAGGCCAAGGTCGACATCGTTCGCGACAAGGGCCTGGAATCGCTGCAGATCATGCGCGACGCCGGCCTGCCGATGGCCTTCGGCACCGATTTGCTCGGCCAGCTGCGCAAGTATGGCGGCCTCGAATTCGACCTGCTCGCCAAGGTTCTGAGCCCGGCCGAGATCCTGCGCTCGGCCACCGAGATCGGCGCGAAGCTGTGCCGGATGGAAGGCGAGGTCGGCGTGATCGCGAAGGGCGCCCGCGCCAACTTCGTCGTCGTCGACGGCGATCCGCTCGCCGACGTCACGCTGCTCGGCCGCCCGGCCGAGACGCTGCGCGCCGTCGTCAAGGACGGCCGCGTCGTGCGCGGCGCCCTGGCGGAGGCGGCGTGATGGCCGTCCCGTTCGACATCGAGCACGTCGCCCGCATCGTCGCCGGCCCCAACGCCGCCGCGAACCTGTTCGCCTACCTGCATGCCGGCATCAACCGCGACGTCGGCTGCGGCCTCCTGACCGCCTCGGTCTACGACATCCCGAACCTTCGCTCGCGCCGGGTCTTCTCCGAGGATGTCGAGGCCTATCCGCTCGGCAATTTCAAGCGCCTCGACAAGAACCTCTACTTCGAGACGGTGCTGGCCGGCCGGCGCCACTTCTCCTCGACCACCATCGAGGAGATCGCCGGGGTGTTCTTCGACTGGGAGAAGATCCAGGCGCTCGGCTTCGAATCCAACATGAACCTGCCCGCCATCGCCAACGACACGGTGATCGGCACGATCAACCTTCTCGAGAAGAAGGGCCACTACACGGCCGAGCGCGTCGAAAAGGCGCTCGCCTGGCAGCCGATCGTGACGCTGGCTTTCCTGCTGCTCGCCAGCGAGGGCAGCGACGAGGCGAATTTCCAGCCCGGCCTTTCGGTCGCGCGGAATGCCGGAATGGAAGGGGGCGCCGCCACGGCGTGAGCCGTCGCCTGCCACCACAACAAGAACGAGCCGAAAAGGCCTGGGCGGCGGATCGAAAACGACCCCTGCCAATGACAAACACCTGACGGAGACATGGAAATGAAGAAGACCCTCATGACCGCTGCCGCCCTGTCGGCCCTGACGCTGATGTCGCCGCTGGCGGCCAATGCGGAAGACGCCCCGGTTCGCGTCGCCTTCCTCGCGGCTTCGAGCCAGAACGGCTTCAACCAGGCGATCTATGCCGGCATCCAGAAGGCGGCCAAGGACTTCGGCGGCAGCGTCACCACCGAGATCTTCGACGGCGAATTCTCGGCAACCAAGCAGTTCAGCCAGGTCGAGGATCTGGTCGCAGGCGGCCGCTTCGACGCGATCATCATCGCCCCGAACGACACGGTTGGCATCGCCACCGCGCTCGAGGACGCCACCGGCGCCGGCCTCAAGGTCGCGACCACGCTGTTCCCGGTCGGCCCGGAACTCAGCAACATGCAGCCGCAGGTGAAGGGCCTGACCACGACCGTCGCCACCGATCCGTCGATCGGCGCGCGCGCCCAGGCCGAGAAGATCGTCGAGTACTGCGCCGACAAGAACCCGTGCAAGGTGGCCGTCATCATCGGCCAGCTGATCTATCCGTTCGATAACCTGCGCAACGAGACCTACAAGAAGGTGCTCGGCGAGCACAGCAACATCCAGATCGTTGCGACGGGCGAGGGCAACTACGACCCGAACACCGCGATGAAGTCGATGCAGGACATCCTGCAGGCGCATCCCGACGTCAACGCCGTCCTCGGCAGCGCCGACCAGCACCTGATGGGCGCCGAGATCGCACTGACCGATGCCGGCATCGACCTTTCGAAGGTCTACACGATCGGCGGTGGCCTGAACCAGATCGCGGTCGACGCGATCCGCGCCGGCAAGTGGAACGCCACGCTGATGCAGGTGCCGGCGTCGATGGGCGCCGCGGCGCTGACCGCCATCGTCAAGGCCAAGCGCGGCGAAGAAGTCCCGACCTGGATCGACGAGTCGAAGCTGCGCGAGATCCCGCAGATCGTCGACAAGAAGTGGCTGGATGCGAATCCGGACTTCGTTGCCGAGTGGCAGGGCTGACGCCTCGGCGTCACGTTTCGGCGGCGCCGCTTCGGCCGCGCCGCCTCCTCTGCCCGGGCGATACGAAGAAAGGAAAACCATGACTGCGGAAGGCCATGCCGTCAGCATTCGTGGTGTCGTCAAGAGCTTCGGAGGGACACGGGTCCTCGACGACATCAACATCGATTTCAAGGCTGGCGAGGTCCATGCCCTCGTCGGCGAGAATGGCGCCGGCAAGTCCAGCGTCGGCAAGATCGTCGGTGGCTACTATTCCGCCGATGGCGGCGAGATCACGGTCTTCGGTGAGAAGATCGGCCGTTTCTCCCCGCGCGAGGCGCTTTTGCGCGGCATCGCGATGATCCACCAGGAGCTGCAGCTCGTACCCGAGCTCACCGTGGCCCAGAACGTCTTCCTGGGCCTCGAAAGCCACCGCGCCGGCCTGCTGGTCGGCGGCGATCTCGAACGCTTCGCCGTGATCGAGGCGACCTGCGACTTCGGCCTCGATCCCAGGGCCAAGGTGGCGAACCTTCGCATCGCCGAGCGGCAGAAGGTCGAGATCATGCGGGCGATTGCCCGCAACGCCCGCGTCATCATCATGGACGAGCCGACCTCGTCGCTGACCGAGGACGAGGCGGAGCGGCTGCACCAGCTGATCCGGCGGCTGAAGTCGAACGGCGTCACCGTCATCTATGTCAGCCATTTCCTCGATCACATCCTGGCGAACTGCGACCGCATCACCGTCATGCGCGACGGCCGCGTGGTGCGCACCGCCTCGGTCGAGGGAGAGACCAAGCAGAGCCTCGTCGACAGCATGCTCGGCCAGGCCTCGAACATCATCTGGCCGAGCCTTCCCCCGGCGCCGGCGGAGACGGTGAAGCCGATCGCCGAGATGCGCAATGTCTCGACCGATACGGGCCTGCGCGACGTTTCGCTGCTCGTCCGGCCGGGCGAGATTGTCGGCCTGATCGGGCTGGTCGGCTCCGGCCGCACCGAAATCGGCCGTGCCATGTTCGGCGCCGATCCGATCGAGGCGGGCAGCTACGCGATCGACGGCATCGAGCAGCGCCGGCTCAACGTCACCCGCGCCGTCGCCCAGGGTGTCGCGCTCGTTCCAGAGGACCGGCGCAAGCAGGGCCTCGTGCTGACGCAGACGACGCGGCCGAATATCAGCCTCGCGACGCTGGGCGGCCTCAGCCGCTTCGGCCTCCTCAATCGCAACGAGGAGATGGACCGTGTCCGCGCGATGATCAAGCATTTCGGCATCGTGCCGGGCAAGGTCGATGGCGAGGTCGCGTTCTATTCGGGCGGCAACCAGCAGAAGGTGCTGCTGTCGAAATGGGCCGTCGCCAAGCCGCGTCTGCTCATCCTTGACGAGCCGAGCCGCGGCGTCGACATCGGCGCCCGCCAGCGCATCCATGAATTCATCGTCGAGATGGCCGCCGCCGGAACTGGCGTCCTGCTCATTTCCTCCGAGCTGGAAGAGGTCATCAACCTCTCCCACCGCGGCTACCTCATGAGCGAAGGCCGGATCTTCGACGAGGTGTCCTGCCGCGATCTCACCGTGGACGCCGCGCTCAACCGCATCTTCCGGGAGCAGAGCCGCAACCACGACATCCAGGAGACAACCCTGCAATGACCGATACGCGTGCAATCCTGGCAGGCGGACGGCAGGCCCCCCGGTTCTCGGTCGCGTCCTTCGCGCGCGAATATGGCGTTCTCGTCATCATCGCCGCGCTTCTGATCGGCCTGACCTTTGCCTCCGACAGCTTCCTGACGCCCCGCAACCTGCTCAACATCGTCAACCAGAGCGCTCCGCTCGCGATCATCGCCTGCGCGCTGACCTTGGTGATCATCGCCGGCGGCTTCGACCTTTCGACCGGCGCCATCTTCGGCGTCGCCTCGGTCTCGGCCGGCTGGATCGCCGTCAATGTCGATCCGGTGACGGCAATGATCGCCGGACCGCTGATCGGCGTGGCGCTGGGTCTTGTCAACGGCGTGATCATCACCGCCTTCAACGTGCATTCCTTCCTGGTGACGCTCGCCACCAGCCTCGTCTATCGCGGCATCGCCATCCTGATCACCGGCGGTGCGCTGATCCCCGTGCGCATTCCGGAGTTCGCCTGGCTCGGCCGCGAGAAGGTCGGCATGGTCAACATCGCCGTGATTGTCTTCGTCGTCTTCATGCTGGTCATGATGCTGCTGCTGAACCGCACCACCTTCGGCCGGCGCGTGTTCGCGGTCGGCGGCAACGAGGAAGCGGCGATCCTCTCCGGCATCCGCACCAAGCTAATCAAGATCGCCACCTTCGCCATCTCTGGCGGCGCGGCGGGCCTTGCCGGCGTCATCACCGTGTCGCGCCTCTCCATGGCCTCGCCCCAGGCGGGCGCCGGCATGGAGCTCGAGGCGATCGCGGCGGTCATCCTCGGTGGCACCTCGATCATGGGCGGCGCCGGCGCGATCTGGCGTTCCGTCTCCGGCGTGCTGCTGATGGCGCTGATCGGCAACGGCTTCAACATCCTGAACGTGAACCCGTTCTTCAAGGATCTGACCACCGGCGTGATCATCGTCGTCGCGGTGGCGCTCGCGGCGTCGAAACCGCGCCGCTGATCCTTTAGCGGGCGCGCCCGGCGCGCCCCCATTCGCTTCCGGCTCCCGCGATGGCCCGACGGTCGTCGCAGGCATCGGCACTCATTTGCCCGAGAGGTCGTTCATGACTGAGAAGATTACGCGTGTCTCCACCGACGTTGGCGGCACCTTCACCGATCTCGTCTATTTCGAGATGGACATGGCCACCGGCGTGCAGACCGTGCGGACGGAAAAGTCCGACACCACGCCGCCGGATTTCGAGAAGGGCGTTCTGAACGTCTTCGACAAGGCCGGCGTCGACGTCGAGGCGGTCGACTTCTTCGCCCACGGCACCACCGTGGTGATCAACGCGCTGACCGAGCGCAAGGGCGCCAAGGTCGGCCTGATCGTCACCCGGGGCTTTCGCGACGCGATCGAGATCGGCCGCGGCAACCGCCCCGATTTCTTCAATCTGAAATATGTGAAGCCGGAACCCTTCGTCGAGCGCTACCTGCGCCGCGAGGTGACGGGCCGCATGGATTATCGCGGCACCGAGGTGACGGCGCTCGATCTCTCGGAGCTCGACGCGATCGTCGCCGATTTCCGGGCTGATGGCGTCGAGGCGGTGGCGATCTGCCTGCTGCATTCCTACGCCAACCCGGCGCATGAGAAGGCGATCCTCGACGGCGTTCGCGCCCGCTGGCCGGGCGTCACCGCCGTCGCCTCGCACCAGATCACCCGCGAATGGCGCGAATATGAGCGCACCAACACGACGGTGTTCTCGGCCTATGTCCAGCCGAAGGCGGAGCGCTATCTGGAGAAACTCGAGAGCGGCCTGAAGGGCAGGGGCTATCGCGGCAATCTCTTCATCATGCAGTCGAACTGCGGCGTCGACTCGGTCGAGGCGGTCAAGGCCGTGCCGATCACCATGGTCGAGAGCGGCCCGGCCTCGGGCTTCTGGGGCGCGGCGGAACTCGGCCGCATCATCGGCGAGCCCAACGTGCTGGCGCTCGACATCGGCGGCACGACCGCGAAGTGCTCGCTGATCGAGGGCGGCCAGGTGACGATCAAGACGGACTACTGGATCGAGCGCAACCGCCGCTCGGCCGGCTATCCGATCATGGTGCCGGTGGTCGATCTCGTCGAGATCGGCAATGGCGGCGGTTCGATCGCCTGGGTCGACGATTTCGACAAGCTGCATGTCGGCCCGCAATCGGCCGGCTCCACCCCCGGACCGGCCGCATATGGCCGCGGCGGCACCAGGGCGACGACGACCGACGCCAACCTGGCGCTCGGCCGCATCAATCCGGACTATTTCTGCGGCGGCACGGTCAAGGCCGATATCGGCGCGCTGAACGGCGCGCTGGCGGAGCTCGCCGACAAGCTCGGCACGGCGCCGGTCGACGTGGCGCGCGGCATCGTCCGCATCGCCAATTCGAACATGGTCAACGCGCTCAAGCTGGTCTCGGTCAATCGCGGCTATGACCCGCGCGATTTCACCCTCGTGGTGTTCGGCGGTGGCGGCCCGATGCACGGCGTGGCGCTCGGCCAGGAGCTCGGCGTCAAGAAGGTGGTGGTGCCGCGCGGCGCGCCGGTCTTCTCGGCCTGGGGCATGATGATGTCGGACCTGCGGCGCGACTATTTCGTCACCCGCCTGCTCGACGCCACCGACCATGCCGGCCTCGACGACCTGCTCGCCGGCATGATGGACCTCGCCCGTGAAGAGTTCGCCCGCGAGGGCGTCGAGCGCGAGAAGATCACCATGCGGCCGCAGGTGCGGTGCCGCTACCAGAACCAGGAATTCGCCGTCGAGGTGCCGATCGAGGCCGGCCGCATCGGCCCGACCGAGATCCAGGCGATGGTGACGTCGTTCCACGAGGTCTATGAGCGCGAATACACCTATCGCCTGCAGGCGGAGGTCGAGATCATCGGCCTTCACCTGATCGCGGCGAGCGAGGTCGGCAAGCTCGAGCTGGTGCCGATGCCGGTCACCGGCGCCAAGCTGGAGGACGCCGTCAAGGGCCGCCGCATGGTCGACTACGCCACCGAGGGCGTGCACGAGGCGACGATCTACGACGCCACGAAGTTCGAGCCCGGCATGCGCTTCAACGGCCCGGCGATCATCGAGGATCCCGGCACCACCATCGTCGTCCATCCCGGCAACCGCGTCGAGATCGACACCTTCGGCAACACCCACATCGAGATCCGGGGCTGATCATGAACGACATGACGACCGTGAAGGCCACGACGACCAAGGACTTCGATCCCGTCACCTTCGACATCATCCAGAGCGCGCTGGAGGCCATCGCCGACGAGATGTTCGTCGCGCAGGTGAAGACCTCGATGAGCGCGATCATCTACGAGGTGCTCGACCTCTCCACCTCGGTGCTCGACCGCCATGGCGAGATCGCGGCGTCGGGCGCCGGCATTCCCGCCTTCATCGGCGTGCTCGACAAGGCGATCAAGGGCATCTTCAAGAAGTACTCGCTGGACGAGATCAAGCCGGGCGACGTGTTCGCCTCGAACGATCCCTATTTCGGCGGCGTCACCCACCTGAACGACATGGTGCTGGCGGCCCCCGTCTTTCATGAGGGGCGCCTGATCGCCTGGGTCTCCAACATCGCCCACTGGAACGATGTCGGCGGCAACGTGCCGGGCTCGATGTCGACCGACGCGACCGAGATCTTCCAGGAAGGCGTCCGCATCCCCGCGGTGAAGCTGTTCGAGGAAGGCCGCGAGAACAAGGCTGTGTTCGACATCCTCTACGTCAACACGCGCCTGCCGGATTATCTGCGCGGCGACCTCTGGGCCGGCATCGCCGGTCTCCGGATCGGCGAGCGGCGCGTGCTGGAACTGGTCGAGAAATACGGCGCCGACACCTTCGAGGCGGCTGTCGACGACTACATGCAGCTCGGCGAGCGCCGGGCCCGCGCGGCGCTGCGCAACATTCCCGAAGGGACCTACACCTTCGAGGAAGAGCAGGACACCGGCGCCATCCACCGGGTCACGCTGACGATCAATGCCGACGAGTTCGTCGTCGATCTCACCGACAATCCGAAGCAGAAGGGCTCGTCCAATTCGAGCCGCGAGGGCACGGAGATCGCCGTCCAGCTCGCTTTCAAGGCGTTCACCGACCCGGACGCGCCCGGCAATGGCGGCTTCTTCCGGCCGTTGAAGGTGGTGACCAAGCCCGGCACGATCTTCCACGTCGAGGCGCCCGGCGCGCTCGGCTACTATTCGGAAGTCGAGATCCGCGTGTTCGACATGATCCTGCGCGCGCTCGCCTCGCATTTCCCGGGCGTCGTGCCGGCCGGCAATTTCGCCTCGATCTGCGGCACCACCGTCGGCGGCCCGCATCCCGAGCATGGCCGCCACTACACCATCGTCGAGCCGCAGATCGGCGGCTGGGGCGCATGGGAAGGCTCGGACGGCCCGAGCGGCCAGTTCTCCGGCTTCCACGGCGAAACCTTCAACTGCCCGGCCGAGGTCGCCGAAGCCCGCTACGGCCTCGCGGTCGACCAGGTCGCGCTCAATGCCGAGCCGGGCGGCGAGGGCCAGTGGCGCGGCGGCAAGGGCATCGACGTGCATTACCGCGTCCGCGCCGACAACAACTTCCTGTCGCTCGGCTACACCCGTTCGCGCATTCCGCCATGGGGCGTCGCCGGCGGCCTGGACGGCTCGACCAACTATATCGAGCTGCGCCGCACGGACGGCAGCAAGGAGCGCCTCTCCTTCGCCACCAATGTCGAGGTCAACACGGGTGACGTCATCCGCGTCGTCACCGGCAATGGCGGCGGCTTCGGCGATCCCGCCCGGCGCAGCCGCGAGGCGATCGAGCGCGACATCCTGAACGGCTACCTGACCCCGGCGCGCGCCACCGAGATCTATGGCTACGAAGGCTGAGATCCGCGCTTCGTTGCGCGGCTAGACGGGCGGATGCCGGATCGCAGCTGATGATCCGGCATCCTGCAATCAGGACGGGCAGGCTGGCGTGAGCCCGCCGTCCGGCGAGGGCACCAGGCATTGTTGGTGCCTGTCCGTTTCGTCATGCCGAACGCTTTCCGAGTTTGCCGTTTTCCGCGCTTTCGGGCGCGGCTGGCCACGCGGAAGGGCTTGCCGAACGGATGCCGGAGCGGGCAGCCTAAAGTTGCTCTCGGTCGTGCAATTTTTGTCGACAAGTAAAATACAAATGATATGGTGAGTCAGGATCAAGGCGGTTCGCGCCCTGCGCCGCGAAGCCGAGAAGACAGGCTCTGAAGGAGAACCAAATGAAGTCCGCCATTTTTTCCGGCTGCATTCCGGCGCTGATGACGCCGTGCAAGGCTGATCGCACGCCCGATTTCGACGCGCTGGTGCGCAAGGGCAAGGAACTGATCGCCCACGGCATGTCGGCTGTCGTCTATTGCGGCTCGATGGGCGACTGGCCGCTCCTCTCCGATGCGCAGCGCATGGAAGGCGTGGAGCGCCTGGTGAAGGCCGGCGTTCCCGTCATCGTCGGCACCGGCGCGGTCAATACCGCGAGCGCTGTTGCGATCTCGGCACACGCGCAGAAGGTCGGCGCCCAGGGCCTGATGGTCATTCCGCGCGTCCTGTCGCGCGGTTCGTCGGTGGCGGCGCAGCGCAATCACTTCAAGGCGATCCTCGCCGCCGCGCCCGACCTGCCGGCGGTGATCTACAACAGCCCCCATTACGGCTTCGCCACCCGCGCGGACCTGTTCTTCGCGCTGCGCGCCGAGCATCCGAACCTGATCGGCTTCAAGGAGTTCGGCGGTCCGGCCGACATGACCTATGCGGCCGAGCACATCACCAGCCGTGACGACACCGTCACGCTGATGGTCGGCGTCGACACCGCCGTCTTCCACGGCTTCATCTATTGCGGCGCCACCGGCGCGATCACCGGTATCGGCAATGCCCTGCCGAAGGAAGTGCTGCACCTCTTCACGCTCTGCAAGGCGGCGGCGAAGGGCGACGTCGAGGCCCGCGCCCGCGCCCTTGAGCTGGAGAGTGCGCTCAAGGTGCTGTCGTCCTTCGACGAGGGCGTCGATCTGGTCCTCTACTACAAGCACCTGATGGTGCTGAAGGGCGACGCGGAATACACGCTGCACTTCAACGAGAGCGACGTGCTGAGCGACAGCCAGCGCAACTATGCCGGCTCGCAGCTGGCGCTGTTCGAAACCTGGTACGCCGAATGGAGCAAGCAGTTCGGCAACGCCAAGAAGAACGCGGCCTGATCAGGAACGCGGCCTGGAAGATGACGAGGCCCTCCCGGCGGGAGGGCCTTTTCTTTTCCGCTCCGCAAGCGATGGACGTGCTGATTCCACCTGCCGGAACGCGACATCCCCAGGAATCCGCGCGGCCGGTCGCCGAGACCGCAACGGCAGCCGGATCACCCGCTGACGGCGGCTTTTCCCTCCATGCCGTAGCGTCTGCCTAAGTTTCATGCGTGGTCGCACAACCTGCGCGCACAATTCCGTCGCGACAGCCTGTTTTCGCGCCCTGTGCCCAGATCCTGGGCGATCTGGAAACGCCCGGCGTAGTGTGACACGACTAAGACATCACCCTTTGAAACCGTCGGGAGAAGCGCAATGCGACTGAAGGGGCTACTGGCCATGGGAGTGGCCGTCATGCTGGGAACCGCGTCGGCGTCCGCCGGCGAACTCAGCTTCTGGCATGCTTATGCCGGCCAGCAGGACAAGACCGACTTCATCAATTTCGCGCTCGACGCCTTTGCCAAGGCGCATCCCGACATCAAGCTCGATGTCGTTCCGGCCGAGCAGTCCGCCTACAAGACCAAGCTCAACACGGCGATGGCCTCCGGCAATCCGCCCGACGTGTTCTACACGCTCCCGGGCGGCTTCCTCGGCGCCTTCGTCGATGGCGGCCAGATGTACGCTCTGGACCAGGACCTGGCCAAGGATGGCTGGGGCGCCACCTTCCTCGAGAGCGCGCTCGCCCAGACCACCAAGAACGGCAAGGCCTATGCCGTGCCGGTCGACGTCGACGCCGCCGTGTTCTGGTACAACAAGGCGCTGTTCGCCGAGCATGGCTGGGAAGCTCCCAAGACCTATGACGAGCTCGTCGCGCTCGCCGAGAAGGTCAAGGGCGAGGGCCTGATCCCGTTCGCGCTCGGAAACAAGGATTCCTGGCCGGCCACCTTCTGGTTCCAGTATCTCGAGATGCGCCTGAAGGGCTCGGGCGCCGTCGCCGCCTTCGTCAACAAGGACGCCGACGCGACGCTGCTCCCCGAGGCCAGTGACGCCTTCGCCCGCGTCGCCGATCTCGCCCAGAAGGGCTATTTCCCGATCGGCTTCAACGGCATGAGCGACCAGGAAGCCAACATGCTCTTCCTGAACGGCCAGGCGGCGATGCTGCTGAACGGCACCTGGCAGATCGGTGCCTCCAAGGACGCGCCGGAGGGCTTCGAGCTCGCCTCCTTCGCCTTCCCGGCAGTCGCCGGCGGCAAGGGCGACCAGACGGACGTGCTCGCCGGCGTGGCGGCGGCGTTCGGTATTTCCGAGAAGGCCGCCAACAAGGCCGACGCGGTGACGCTGCTGCGCTTCCTGACCTCGCCTGAGGTGATGACCAAGTATGTCGAGCTGCGCAAGACGATGGTCACCGTCAAGGACGCGACCACCGAGGCGGCCGCCGGCCCGGTCCTCTACGGCATCAGCAACGGCCTGATGAAGTCGGCCGGCCATCTCGACCCGTTCTACGACACGGCGATGCCGCCCAAGGCCACCAACGCCTACTACACCAGCCTGCAGGGCGTGCTCGACGGTTCGGTCAAGCCCGAGGACGCGGCGAAGAAGGTCGAGGACGCGCTCAAGGCCGGCCAGTAACGACTGTTTTTCGACATCGCGCGGCGGGGGTGACCCCGCCGCGCGCGTTTCCGGGGAAAGCCCGAGGAAGACCCAAGGAAAGCGGCAGGGACAGCCCATGACATCGAGCTCGCGCGACGTCGCGCCGAAGGAGCAGACCCGCGCGGCGCTCCTGTTCCTGCTGCCGGCCTTCGTCCTGATCGCGGTCTTCGTCGCCTATCCGATCGTCTATGCGGGCTGGCTCTCCTTCTTCCGCTGGGACGGCGCCTCGGCCCCGGCCTTCATCGGCCTCGACAATTTCCTGCGCCTCGCCGCCGACGCGATCTTCTGGAAGTCGCTCGGGCGCAACATCCTGATCGCCGCGACCGCGATCGTGCTGCAGGTGTTCCTGGCGCTCCTCATCGCCTATTGCCTGGTCCGCATCGTTCCCTTCGTCAGCCGGCTGTTCCTGTTCTTCTATCTCGTGCCGGTGATGGTCAGCGAGATCTGCATCGGCCTGCTCTGGCGCTTCCTGTACAACCCCTATTTCGGGCTCGTGAACGCGTCGCTGAAAGCGCTCGGCCTCGGCTCCTTGCAGCGCGGCTGGCTCGGCGATTCCGCCACCGCCTTCCCGGCCGTCGTCGTGGTGATGAGCTTCACCTATCTCGGCCTCTACGTGCTGCTCTTCGTCGCCGCCGTGCGCAACGTGCCCGAGAGCCTGTACGAGACGGCCGAGATCGACGGCGCCGGCCATTTCACCAAGTTCTTCTCGATCACCGTGCCGATGGTCTGGGACGCCGTGCGCGCCAATGCGCTGCTCGCCATCATCGGCTCGCTGAAGACCTTCTCGCTCGTCTTCGTGCTCACCAATGGCGGACCCAACCATGCCAGCGAGGTCGTCTCGACCTATCTCTACAAGGCCGGCTTCAGCAGCTTCGAGATGGGCTACGCCGCGACGATCGGCTTTGCCCAGATGGTGCTGACGGCGGCAGGCGCCTTCGTCATCTTCCGCTATCTGAAGCGGGCGCGCGGAGGGAGCGAGCGATGAGCCGCGCCTCGACCCTGCCGGCCTCCGGCCCCGTCCGCCGCGTCACGCCGACCACCATCGTCGTGCTGGCGGTGCTGACCGCGCATGTCCTGATGGTGATCTTCCCGTTCGTCTGGATGGGCTACAGCACGCTGAAGACCAACAAGGAGTTCATGCGCTCCGTCTGGGCGCTGCCGACCTCCTTCTCCTTCGACGCCTATGTCGGCGCCTGGAGCGGCGGCGCGCTCGGCACCTATGCGATGAACTCGCTCTGGATCATGGCCGGCGCGACCCTCCTCACCGTGATCGTCGCGACGCTCGCCGGCTATGCGCTCGCCGTCTACAAGCCGCGCTGGATGGCCGGCGTCGAGCTCAGCCTCATGGCGGCGATGGCGATCCCCGCCTATGTCGCGCTGGTGCCGCTGGTCGTGCTGCTGCGCAAGGCCGGCCTGCTCGATACCCATCTCGGCGTCATCCTGCCGACGGCGGCGTTCAACATCCCGGTCTCGATCTTCATCATGCGGGCCTTCTTCGTGACGCTGCCGCGCGAGCTCTTCGACGCGGCGCGGCTGGACGGCACCGGCGAGTTCGGGATCTTCCGCCACATCGCCATGCCGATCGCCTGGCCGGCCATGTTCACGGTCGCGGTCGTCAACATGATCTGGGTCTGGAACGACTTCCTGTTCCCGGTCGTGTTCATCAACAGCCCCGCGCGCAAGACGCTGCCGGTCGGCCTGACGGATTTCGTCGGCGAGCACATCACCAACTATCCCGTCATGCTGGCAGCGATCCTGATCGCCGCCATCGCCCCCTTGGTCCTCTTCGTCTTCTTCGAACGCCAGATCACGTCCGCCCTCTTGGGTGGCGCCGTGAAGGAATAACCAGGAGCTTCCCCATGTCGTCCAAGCCCCCGCTCTCGGACCTGAACTTCGCCAGCCAGGCCGTCTTCTACGATCCCGAAGAGCATTCGCAGTCGATCAGCTACCCGATCTACATGTCGGCCAACTTCCAGTATGGCGGCGACATCTACGACCAGATCGTGGCGGGCGCGCGCAAGGAAGTGAACATCTACTCGCGCTGCGGCAACCCGACCGAGTACAAGCTCGAGGAGCATGTCGCCAAGCTGACGGGCGGCACCTCATGCCTCGCCACCGCCTCGGGCATGGCGGCGATCTCGCATGCGCTGTTCGGCATCCTGAAGGCGGGCGACCATGTCGTCGCCGACCTCACCACCTATTCCAGCACGCACGAGTTCTTCGATCACCGCGCGCAGGATTTCGGCCTTTCGGTCAATCTGGTCGATTGCACCAATGTGAAGGCCGTCGAGGCGGCGTTCACCGAGAAGACCAAGGTGCTCTACGTCGAGTCGATCGCCAACCCGACCATGAAGGTGCCGCCGCTGAAGGCCCTCGTCGAGCTGGCGCACGCGCGCGGCATCGTCGTGATCTGCGACAACACCTTCGCTTCGCCCGCCGTCTGCCGTCCGCATGATTTCGGCGTCGACGTCGTGGTCGAGAGCGCGACCAAGTTCATCGGTGGCCACAATGACGCGGTCGGCGGCGTCATCACGCTGAAGTCCGACATCCTGCCGGCCGACTGGCTCGAGGACGTCCGCTGGAACACGCTGAACAAGCTCGGCGCGCCGCTGTCGCCGTTCAACGCCTGGCTGCTGCTGCGCGGCGCGCAGACGCTGGCGCTGCGCCTCGAGAAGCAGTGCTACAACGCCCGCAAGCTCGCCGAATACCTGGAGAAGCACCCGCAGGTGAAGCGCGTGTTCTATCCGGGCCTCGAATCGCATCCGAACTATGCTTCCGCCAAGGAGCAACTGAAGGACGGCGGCGCCATGCTGTCGTTCTGCGTCGTCGACGAGGCGTCGGGCGTGCGGCTCCTGAAGCGTCTGAAGCTCTGCTCCTTCGCGGCCAGCCTCGGCGGCCTGCGCACGACGACCCAGATGCCCGCCACCATGGCCTTCCTCGACATTCCGAGCCAGGAGCGCGAGGCGATGGGCGTGGTCGATGGGCTGGTGCGCTTCTCGGTCGGCATCGAGCACATCGACGACATCATCGCCGACGTCGACCAGGCGATCGCGCAGATGCATATCGACCTCTGAGCGACGGCTTCGCGCTCCGGCGCGCGTGCGGCACGGAAACAGAAACGGGCGGCCCGAGGTCAGGGGCCGCCCGTTTCTAGTTCCCGGCCAGGCGGAGCTGGGGTTGCTCGCCGACCGGGGCAGGGCCCGCATCTGCGGCGGGCGATCAGAGCGGCCGGAAGCGCACCGGCGCGGTGATGGTCTTGTTGGCGCCGGGGGGCGGCGCCGGCACCGGCGAGGCGCGACGGACAAGCGCCAGCACTTCCTGGTCGAGCTCCGGGAAGCCGGAAGAGCCGGCGAGCACTACGGTCAGCACGTTGCCACTGTCGTCGATGCTGAAGCGGACCGTGGCCGTGCCGACCTCGCCGCGCGACTGGGCGCCGGACGGATAGCGCTTGCGCCGTTCGAGATGCGCCATCAGCCGCGACTGCCATTTGGCCGGCGTCATCGACGAGGAGAACAGTCCGCTCGTCGACTGGCGCGCCGCCGTGCGGTTGGATGGCTTCACCTGCGCCGCCGCCTCGACGCTGGCCTTCGACGAGGCGGAGGGCGCCGGACGCGCCGGCTTCCTGGTCCGCTCCTTGGGCGGCTTCGGACGGGTTTCCTCGACCATTTTGCGCTCCGGCGGCTTCGGGCGCGGGGCGGGGAGGGGCACGGCGATGTTCTCGATCTCTACGGTCTCGTCATCGACCGGCTCGATCTCGTCGACTACGGGCTCGATCTCCGCAACTTCCTGCACCGGCGGCGTTGTCTCTTCGAGGATCTCCTCCGGTTGCACCGCCTCGGCGACTTCCTGGACCGGCTGCACCTCTTCGGGCGTCGGCTCGTCGATCGGCTCGGCCATGTTCGGCGCGATCTCCGACTGGTTGGTGGTTTCCTGCGAGATTTCCGTTTTCTCGGTGACGGCGGCTTCGGGTTCCGCCGCCAGCTCGATCATGATCGCGGGCGGCGGCGAGGAGTCGGCGGCTACGATCGGCGGCTCCTGCATCAGCCAGGCTGCCGCGCCGACATGGGCGGTCAGTACGACGAGGCCGGCCGAGGCCCACAGCAGTGTCTCGCCGACCCGCGCGCCCCGGCCGACCGAGCGGCTCCAGTCGGTCATGGCACGACCGGCCCGGCCGCGGGCGGCGGTGCTTCTCCGGTCGGGGCCTGCGCCTCGGGAAGCACTTCCAGCCCGACCAGCGCGATCTTCAGATAGCCGGCCTTGCGCAGCAGGTTCATCACGTCCATCAGTTCGCGATAGGCCACCGCTTCGTCGGCGCGCAGGAAGATGCGGGCTTCCTTGTCGCCGGAGGTGAAGCGATCGAGCGCGGCCGCGAGGTCCTCGCGCTGGACGGGATCGTTGCCGACATGCAGCGCCAGGTCCGTCTTCAGCGTCAGGTAGAGCGGCTCGTCGGGGCGCTCCTTCGGCTGCGCGGTCGAGGCCGGCAGGTCGATGTCGATGTCGACGGTGGCGAGCGGCGCCGCCACCATGAAGATGATGAGCAGCACCAGCATCACGTCGATGAATGGCGTGACGTTGATCTCGTGGTTTTCTTCCAGCTCGCCATTGTCGCGCTGACGGATGCCTCCGGCCATGGCGGTTACCCCGCCAGCCGGGCGTTGACCGGCACCTTGGCGTAGTCGAGATCGCGGCTGACGAGACGCTCGACGCCGGTCGCGGCGTCGGTCAGCAGCTGGCGGTAGGCGGTGATCGAGCGCGCGAAGACGTTGTAGATGACGACAGCGGGAATGGCGGCGACCAGGCCGATCGCGGTGGCGAGCAGCGCCTCGGCGATGCCCGGCGCGACCACGGCGAGGTTGGTCGTCTGCGATTCCGAAATGCCGATGAACGAGTTCATGATGCCCCAGACGGTGCCGAACAGGCCGACGAAAGGCGCGGTGGAACCGATGGTCGCCAGCGCGCCGGTGCCTTTCGACATGCGGCGGCCGGCCTGGGCCTCGATGCGGGAGAGGCTGGAAACGAGCCGTTCCTTGACGCCGCCATCGCCGGCGTAGTCGAGCACGATCGCCGATTGCCGCAGCTCATCCTCGGCCGTGCGGACCATGAAGGCGGCCGGGCCACCGCGTCCGGACAGCGAACGACTGGCTTCCGACAGGCCCGATGACGACAGGATGGTGGTCAGCGCCCGGCGGATGCGGGCCCGCGCGCAGGCGAGCTCGATGGTCTTCGCCAGCCAGATCGTCCAGGTGATCAGCGAGGCGACGGCGAGGCCGATCATCACCGTCTTCACCACCCAGTCGGCCGCCATGAACATGCCCCACGGCGATAGGTTGTGCGGCAGGTCGCTGCGCGGCTCGGGCGTCAGGAGCTGGGTCAGCATCTCGGTCGGCGAGGCCGGCTCGGCGGTGACGGGCTTGGCGGGCGCGGCCGGAGCCGTTGTCTCGGCGGTTGCCGGGGCGGCATCGGCAGGCGTCGCAGCGCCTGGCGCGTTGACGGCCGGCGCAGCGGCCGGGTCGGCCGTGGCTGGCGCTGCACTATTGGTGGCTGGTGCCGTGTCTGCCGGGGCGGCATTGGCGGGGCTGGCAGCCGGCGGCGCGTCCGCATTGACGGAAGGGGCGGCAGCAGGAGCGGCCGGGGCTTCGAGGGTCGCGGGCGTCTCGGCGCCGGCATTCTGGGCGATGGCCAGGCTTGGGAACATCAGCGTCGTCGCCAGCGCCAGTCCGGCGAGAAGACCCACCTTGCGTTTCCCTCGGGGCGCGGCAATGGCGGCGGCGGGCTGCATCAGGTGGGGCATGTCGGTATCTCTTGCTCATATGTACAGGCTATGGACGACGCCGGACCCGGACCTTGCGGCCGGGTCGTCGCGATCCGAGACGACAGTCGATTTGGGTGCCGGTGGACGCGTTCGCCCTGGGTGCCTGTACATGTGGCGGCGGCAGGCTGAGCAGCCCGCCGCTTCCGATCTTCAAAGCCGTGGCGCGTTGTCCCCGGCGGCCGTTCTTTTCGCGATCACGCTCAATTCACGCGACCGGTATCGGTTGCCTTCAGGCGAAGACTTCGCTCACCAGGCCCTGCACGCGGCGGAACGCAGCCCGGGCGCCCTCGACCATGCGTGCCTCTTCGTCCTGGTCGAGCTCGATTGCGTCGAGCGCGGCAGTGAACGTCTTCCAGTGCAGGCCGCGGCCTTCCGGCGCGCCGGCGAGATGGCGGGCGCCGAATTCTTCCGACAGGCCGAGCTTGGCGGCTTCCTTGATCAGGAAGGCGGCGCCGAGATTGGAGCCTTCGGCGACATAGAGCCAGCCGAGCGCGGTCGGGATGTCGGCCTCGCCATGGAAGGCGGGCGCCGTCGCCGGGGCAGGGGCCGCGACGGCGAGATCGCCAAGATCCTGCTCGACGTCGCCGAAGCGGCGGCGGCCGGCAAGGTCCGGCAGAATGCGGTCGAGATCCGGGTTGGAGTAGAGCGCGTCGATGTCGCGGTGGAACTGGTGCTGCACCGTCAGGAACATCGCATAGCGCTCGCGGCTTTCGAACGGCCGTCCCGCCATGATCGACTTGTCCAGCCGGCTATGGGTATCGGTGGTCTCCGCCTTCAGAAGCTTGGCGCGGCTCGCTTCGATGGGCTTTGCCTGTTCCGTCGTTGCGCTCATGGCCGGGTGAGTCTTTCCATAAAGTTGACTTTCTCGCCTTGGTATAGCTCAGAACTTTGCTGTCAAGCTGGCTCGGATGGTTCTGCCCGGCGAAGGCATCAATCCGAGGGTGAGCGCGTCCATGTAGTAGGCGTCCGTCAGGTTATCGACGGCCGCGTCCACCGTGACGTGCTGGTTCACCTTGTAGGAGGCGAACAGGTCGACCAGCGTGTACTTGTCCCAGTTGATGACGGTGGTGTAGCCGCCGGTGTCGGCGTTGGTGGTCGTGGTGCCACGGTCGCCCATGTAGGTGAGCCTCCCGCCGACCTCGAGGTCGCCGTCGAGGAAGCGCACGCCGGCCGTGACCGTGCCGCTCTTCTTCGGTGGAACATGCAGCTGTGCATAGCCGTTCTGGACACCTGCGGGGCGGCAGGCCAGCTGGCCGCCGGTCTCATAGGCGCAGAACTCGATCTGGTCGTAATAGGTGCCGGAGAGCTCGGCGAAGGCCCAGCCGACATCGTAGCCGATATTGCCTTCCCAGCCGACGAACCGGGCGCCGGGGATGTTCCGGACCGTGACGGCCGGATAGTTGGTGCGTGTCAGGTAGTCGTCGACCTTGTTGTCGAAGTGCGAGATTTTCAGGCGCAGCTTGTCGCCGGCGGTCAGGACGTCGTCGCGCAGCACGTTGAAGCCGAACTCGGTGTTCTTGGCGTGCTCCGGCTTCACCGCCGTCAGCGGATCGACGTTGAACGAGAAGCCGGTTGTCGATTCGAACAGGCTCGGCGCGCGGATGGCTTCCGCATAGCGGGCATAGAACTCGATGCCCTGGATCGGCTCGATCGTCGCCGCGATGATCGGCGCGAAGCCGTCATTGACCTCGTGATTGTGCAGCGTCGAGCCATAGTTGGATCCGTTGTCGTAGGACTCGGTCCAGGTGTAGCGGAGCGACGAGTCGAACTTCAGCCACTGGGTCGGGTTCCAGGTGCTTGCAACGAAGCCGCTCGCCTCCTGGCGCCAGCCGTCGCGCGAGGCGAGCCGGTCGTTGGAATCGATGTTCACGACGCCGGACGGCGGCGCGATGGTTTCGTAGATGTACGAGCCGCCGGCCGCGACCTCGACCTTGCCGGCCGCCGTCTCGAAGGTGGAGGTATTGACCGCATCCGTGCCGTAGCGCTTGGCGACGTCCCAATAGCCCTGCGGCACATCCAGGGTGGTGCCGTTGCTGAAGCTGAAAGCGTAGGGCGTGCGGATATGGGTCTCGGTATCCGTCATCCAGACATTGGCCTTGAAGTCGATCCATGGGTTCTCGGGATCGTACTTGTAGCCGGCGCGATAGGTGTTGACGGCGACGTCGCTCAACTCGGCCTGGGTGGCGCCGTCGAAGCGGAGGATCACCGAGGGCATCATCTCGCCGAAATTGCTCTCGTAGCGCATGAAGCTGGCGTCGAAGACGTGGCCGCCATCCAACTCCAGCTTCGCCTTGGCGAGGTAGGAGGTGTTGTCCTGCGAGGTGTTCAGAACCTCCTCGCCGCCGCGATAGCGGTTGAGGGCGTTGAGCGAGATCGTCGTGTATTCGGTGACGCGGTCGACCGGGATGCGCGGCGGTGCGGCCGGCGTGATCTCGGTCGTCTCGGTGATCGTCACTTCCGGCGTGCGGCCATTGGTGCCGGCGAAATAGTTGCCGTTCTTGCGGCGCGAATAGCCGGCGACGAACTCTACCATGTCGTTGCGCGCGGCGAACGAGACGCTGCCGGCGCCGGAAGTCGGCAGCAGGGTCGCCGGCCGGTCCATGCCATAGGCGCTGCCCGTGATCGGCTCGGTCGGCACCGTCTGGATCACGCAGTTCCAGTCGCAGCCGGTGCGGTAGCGGCCGAAGCCGGTCGTGGCATAGCCGCCCGGCGTACCGACCGGCGGCGGGCTCGCCGTATTGGTCATCAGGCTGCCCTTGACGCGCACGCCCCAGGCCTTGTCGCCGACGATGATGTCGTCGGCGTTGATTGTCTCCATCCGTACGACGCCGCCCGTTGCGCCGACGCCGTAGACGCCGGCCGAAGGACCCTTCTCGACCACCACCCCGCCGATGAAATCGGGATCGACATAGTTGCGCGAGGCGACGCCGGAATAGCCACGATAGACGGTGTTCTGCTGTTGCGTGCCGTCGACGACGACGGGAACGCGGCCGAAGCCCTGCATGCCGCGCACATTGACGTCGATGGCGCCGCTGTTGCGGTTGTCGCCGGTCAGCACGCCCGGCATGCCCTTCAGGAAGTCGCCGACCGAGGAGCCGCGGAAGCGCTCGATCTGGCGCTCGGACAGGAATTCGACGCTCTGCGCCACCTCATATTTCGCGTCCGGGCTGGCGAGGCTGCCGAGCCCGCCATAGGATTTGCCGCCCGTCACATCGATGATGTCGAGCACGGTCGTGCCCTCGGTCGAGCCCTGGACGCCCGGCGATCCGGCCGCGCCGATCGCCACGGTGCCGGCATTCGGAAACGAGTAGACCAGGCCGGAGCCGGAGAGGAGGCGCGCGAGCGCCTCGTCGCGGGTGGCGCGGCCGGTCAGGCCCGGCGAGGTCTTGCCGGCGGCCGAGGCGGCCAGATAGGTCACCTGCAGGCCGGACTGGCGGCCGAACGCCGCCAGCGCCTGGCTGAGCGGGCCGGCCGGAATCCTGAAATCGACGGCCTGCGCAGCCTGGGCCTGGGCCGCAGGAGCCATCGCCGTCCCGGCGCCGATCGTCGTCGTCAGCATCAGCGTCGCGACCAGCGCCCGGCGCGCGGTTCGTCCGCGCGCCGTATTCCCCGAATTCCGCATCATGGCTCGGCAATTCCCGTTGTTTGCATATGAGCGGGATGCCGTGCCTGAATGCTGGGTAGTGCCGTCCCGAAGCCTGTTACAATCGGGACGCCGGAATTTTCTCTCGGGCGCGCGATTTTTTCGGCCGCGCGCGATTGGGGCATGCCGGCCCGCCGATCCGCGCCGCGCGGGAGCGGTCGCATCGTGCCGATGGCAGGCAGGACTCGGGAGCGGACGCACGTCGAGGGAAACCTTGTTTCAGGGCGACCCGACCTATGGGAAGCCGGATCGCCCCGCCTCGGGGGAGGAACGGGGTGTCTGTGGCCCGGCTGTTCCCGCTCCTTGCCTGCGGGCGGAATGCCGGGCGTGAAAACCTGGGTTGTTCCGTCCCCGTCATGGATACAAACGGGCCGACGGAATTTTCTCCCGCCGGCACGTTTTTCCGGGGACCGGATGCCTAGAACTTCGCCGTCAGTCCGGCGCGCACCGTCCGGCCAGGAGACGGGATCGGGCCGGTCGACATGGCGTCCATGTAGTAGCGGTCGCCGATGTTCTCGGCGCTGAAGTCGAGCGTAACGTCCTTGCTCACCTTGTAGCTGCCGAACACGTCGACGATCGTCGACTTGTTCCAGACGGTCGGCGGGTTCACCGCGCCTGTCACAAGTCCGTAGCCGCCGAGGCGCTCGCCGAAGGAATAGACACGCGTGCCGATCTCCAGCCGCTCGTCGAACAGGCGCGCACCCACCGTCACGGTGCCCGAATATTTCGGCGGGACGTTCATGATGCCGTAGTCGCCGGCGGCCGCCGCGTTGCCGCAGACTCCGTTGCTGCCGCAGAATTCGATGTCGTCGTACTTCGTGAAACCGGCCTCGACGAAGAACTTGCCGGTATCGTAGCGCGCGGAAAGCTCGTAGCCGCGGAACTCGGCCTGGTCGATGTTGGACCAGGTGTAAGTCGAATAGGGCGCGCGGACGCGGACGATGTAGTCGTCGTAATTGTTGTCGAAATAGACGGCCTTGAAGCGAAGGGCGTCACCGGCGGTGAACACGCTGTCCCGCTTCACGTTGAAGCCGAATTCGACGTTCTTGGAGATTTCGGGTTGCAGGTCCGGGTTCTGGACGATGGCGCCGATGCCGATCACCGACCATTCGCGCAGGCTCGGCGGCCGCCAGCCCTCCGTATAGGAGGCGAAGAGCTGCAGGCCGTCGAGTGGCATCACCGTGACCGTGGCCGAAGGATTGATGCGGGAACCGCTGCCGGTCGGGAGGGCGGAAAGGCCCTCGCTCGTCCCCTTCGCCTCGTAGCTGTCGTAGCGGAGGCCGCCCTCCAGCCGCAGCCAGTCCGTCACGTCGAGCCGGGTCTGGTTGAAGGCGCTCCAGAGCAGGCGGTCGCCATTGGGGTTCGAGTTGATATAGATCGGCACGTCCGGCGCCGAGGGGGAGTAGACGCGGGTCTCGCTTTCACGGGCGCGCTCCTCGACGAATTCGAGGCCGTTGTTGAGGGTCAGGAGGCCGAGGCCCGTCTCGAGGGTCGTGCGGTTCGAGACATCGCCGCCATAGGTCCGCACATGCGTCCTGCCGTCGGCGCCCAGGCCATAGGTATTCGAGCGCAGCGTCTGGCTGAAGGTGTCGATGTCGGTGGCCCAGAGATTGGCCGTCACGTTGAGGTAGTCATTATCGGCCGGATCATACTGGTACGTAGAGCGGAAGGTGTTGGTCGTCGTCTCGCTGAGGCCTTTCTGCGTCGCCGGAAGCGGAAAGGTGGGGCTGGTCGCGAAGCCGAGAAGGGTCTCGTCGTTCTCGCCATACTGGTTGTTGTAATAGGTGTATCCCAGCTCCAGCGAATGACCGTCGCCCCATTTCACCTTGCCCTTGGTAAGAAAGGTCGTCGTGTCCTGCGAGGTGTTGAGAACCTCGTCGCCGGGACCGAAGGGCGAGAACTTCTTGTCCGTCGGGAATTTCGAGCCGTTTCGGCTGGTGTCGAAGGTCGCGGCGCCGTTCTTGCCGGCGAAGTAGTTGCCCTGCTGGCGACGCGCGAGGGCGGCGACGAACTCGTAATTGTCCTCGACCAGGCCGGCGGCGATGTTGCCGCTCCAGGCATCGCCGTTGAATCCGGGCGGGCCGTTGCGGATTGTCTCCGTTCCCCCCGTCGGAGGGCTTTGCGTGTTGGTGCCGAGGCTGCCGCGCAGGCGGGCGCCATAGGTCTGGCCCTCCTTGACGATGTCGCGCGCGTCGATCGTCCGCATGTTGACGACGCCACCCATCGCGCCGGTGCCGCCCGCGCCGCTATAGGGGCCCTTGTTGATGTCGACGCCGGCCAGCAGGTCCGGATCGACATAGACCTCGTTGCGGCTGCCGCGATAGCCGCGATAGGAGCCGTTGGTCTGGCGCGTGCCGTCGACCATGACGTTGACGCGGCTCTGGCCCTGCAGGCCGCGAATGTTCAAATCCATCGAGGCGCCGACGCGATTGCCGACGGCATTGACGCCGGGCGTATTGCGGAAGATGTCGCCGACCGAGGTCGGCGGCGTGCGCTGGATCTGTGCTTCCGAGATGTGAGCGATCGAGCCGGGCGAGGCGAAGGGAAGATCCGACGCCGCCATCGTGCCGCCCGCCGTCACGTCGATGACGTCGAGGACCGTGGTGCCGTCCGCCGGCACTGCGGCGGCGGCGCTGGCGTCGACCAGGGCTGCCGAGCCGGGCGCTCCGATACGGACCTGCAGGCCGGTTCCGGCCACCAGTCGCTGCAGCGCCTGCGCCGGCGTCATCGTGCCGACGACGGCGGCAGAATTCTTGCCGCGCGCCAGCGCCGAGGAATAGCTGATCTGCCAGCCGGTGACGCCGATGAAGGCGTTGACGGCGGCGGAAAGCGGCTGGGCCGGAATGGAGAAGGCGACGGCCTGGTTGGCGGCGTTCGCCGGTGCCGGCTGGGCCAGCGCGGGCTGGGCGGCAAGGCTCGTCGTCACGGCAAGCAGGGCGGAGGTGACGAGCAGCGAGGCCAGCCGGCGTTTCGTGCGCAGTCCCGCCTGTGCGCTCGCCCCGGTCCCGGTGGTCAACATCCCGTTCGTCATGCCGCAAAGCCCCTTTTCCAGATCGAAGAGGCCGTCCGGCGTCGTGCTGAAATCGCCCTCTCACACATCCGACGTTCGGGGTGGGCGAAACCGGAAAAGAAAAGTTGAATATTCAGCGAAGGATTAGAATACCACCGGGCAGGGTCGTGACGTCGACGCCGGCGGCGGCGGCGAGCGAACGCAGCGCGCCGTCGATGTCGGTGGTGCGGTAATTGCCGCTGACGCGGAAGTCTTCCGCGAGGCCAGTGGTGACGACGACCGGGGCGCTGCGGTAGCGGCGCAGTTCGGCGAGCACGGTCTCGAAGGGCTGGTCGTCAAAGACGATGCGTCCCTGTCGCCAGGCGAGCGCCGTCACCGGATCGGCCGGCTCGACGGCGGAAAGGGCGTTGGCGCTGGCGACAACCTGCTGGCCCGGCTCCAGCGTCGCCTGCGCGGCCTCATCGGCGACGAGGCGGACCTCGACGCGACCGCGTTCGAGGATGACGGTATCGCGCGCCCCGTCTTCGCGGACGGAGAACGCCGTGCCCTTCACTTCGATGGCGCCGAACCTTCCGGCGACGCGGAACGGATGGGCCGGGTCATGCCGCACGTCGAAGAAGGCCTCGCCCTGCAGCAGACGTACGTCGCGCCGTCCGTTCTCGAAATCGAGCGCCACCGCCGAGGCCGTGTTGAGGATCATGCTCGATCCGTCGGGCAGCGCGATGGTGGCGCGATCGCCGACGGCGGTGACGTAGTCGGCCTGCCAGCGGAGTATAAGCGCCGGCGCCTGCCAGACGCCGATCGCGAGCAGCAGCATGGCGGCGATCGCGCCGAGCCGGACGGGGAGCTTCCGCGATGGACGCGCATGCGGGCGGGGCTCGACGGTGCGGCGGGCGCTCGCTGCCGCCGGCGTTGCGACCGGCAGACTGCGCACGGCGCCGAGGAAGGCGGGGGATCCCCAGATCGCCTCGAGATCGTCAAATGCCTCGGCATGGCGCGGGTTCTGCCGCAGCCAGGCGGCGAATTCGGCCTCGCCGGCATCCTCCGGCGTGGCGTTGCGCAGCCGCGCGAACCAGTCGAGTGCCTCGTCGGCGATGCGATCGGATGCGATCTCGTCCGTCCCTTCCGGGATCGGCGAGGCATCGTCCATCGAGCGTTCTCGTCCCACGCAACTCATCCGATCGTCCGGGCCTTCGGGTCTTTATAGAGTCGACGTGCGGCAGTCTGGAATCCGGCAAAAATAGTTTTCCGGCTCCGGAGGGGACGTCGCGGGGAGGGGATCAACGCCGGTCGCTCCGTGCCAGCGCGTCGCGGCAATGCGCCATGGCGAGCTTCAAATCATTGAAGACGGTGCGTTCGGAAACGCCGAGATGCTGCGCGATCCGCGCGTTGGTCCATTCCTCCATCCGGCTCAGCACGACCACCTGCTGCGCCCGTTCCGGCAAGGTGGCGAGCGCCGCCTGGAACAGTCGCAGCCGCTCGCGCTCGATCAGTTCGGCTTCCAGCGACGGCGTATCGGCGGGAATGTTCTCCAGCGCCTCGTCGCTCAGCCCATCCGTCTCGACGCGCGACCGCGTCTTGCGGCGGCGCAGATAGTCGAGCGCCAAATTGCGCGCCGTCTGGTGCAGGAACGCCTCGACATGCTCGATCGGACCCGCCTCGATCGCCTTGTGCGCCCGCACATAGGTCTCCTGCGCCAGGTCCTCGGCGATCTGCGGATCGCGCACGATCCGCATCACGCTCCAGGTCAAGGAACGGCGATGCAGTTGAAATGCGTCGTGGAGGAGAGGCGGCATGAAACGGAGTGGCGCGGGGCAAGAGCAGGCTCGCGCATCGTCGATACGGCGAGTGGGGGCTACCTGCGGCGTCCAATAGTCCAGAGAAAAAGATCACGCAACGTCAATGATTTAGACTGTCTCTAGACTGTGTTCCGGTCGTTTCTGTCAGATCGGCGAGATCACCGTCAGGAAGGACGAGGCCTGGCGGACGCGGCCGCCTGCCGGCAGGACGACCGCTTCCAGCGCCCGGTGCGGGTCGCTCAGGTCGAACAGGCCGCTCACCCTCTGGGCGCCGACGAACGGGTCGGCGATGACGATCCGGCCGGGCACCCAGCGGCCGATCCTCGCCACCAGCGCCGCGACGGGCTCGCGCTCGGCGAGGATCAGCTTGTCGCGCCAGCCGCCGATCTGGCCCGGCTCTCGCCGGCCGCGCTCGACGAGCTGGGCGGCGGCGTCGAAGCTCATCCAGTCGCCGGCCGCGAGATCGAGCGAAGGGATGGCCGGCCTGTCGATACGCGTCTCGACCTCGCCGGTGTCGACCGAGACGCTGACGATGCCGGCATCGCTCGTGATGTCGAAGGCGGCCTGCTGCGCGATCGCGGCGATCGACCCGCTCTTGACCTGGAACGGGCGCCCGAAATCCGGGGCGACGGCGAAGAACGACATGCCCTGGAGCAGCGCGATGTCGCGCGTCGCCCCGTTGAAGGCGATCGAGATCGCGGTGTCGGGGCCGAGCGTCGCCACGCTGCCGTCCGGGAGGGGAACGCGGCGTATCTCGCCCTTTTCGGTGACGTAGTCGGCGCGGGCGCGCAGGATCGCGTCCGGACCGAACAGCGAGCCGGCCGCCAGCGCGCCGAGTCCGACCGCGCCGCCGAGCATGAAGTTGCGCCGCGACGGCGCACTGCCGCGACGGCGCGCGGCCTTTGCCTGCTCGGTCAGCACCTGGCCGCTCATGCCGTGCACTTCGGCGACCTGGGTCCAGACATGCTCGTGCTGCGGGCTGCGCGCCCGCCAGGCGCGGACCATCTTGATCGCCACCGGATTGTCGGGAGCGGCCTGCAGGCGGATCACCAGATCGATGGCCTCGTCGAGCAGCCGATCCGTCTCCGGCGTCAAGTCGCGCATGCTGCCCCTCCGGCGATCGGGCGGCCCGGCGGCCGCCTCCTGTCGTTCTCGCCCTCTATTACCCGTGGCGCGGGCGATTTTTCTCTCGCGGCCGGAATTTTCGCTCAAAGGCTCCCGGTGCGCAGCACGATGTGGCGGTAGGCCTCGCGGATCAGCGCCCAGGTCCGGGTCGTCGACAGGCCGAGCTCCTGGCCGATGGCGGCGATCGTCTGTCCGCCGAGGCGGTGGCGTGCGAAGGCGAGCCGCGTCCGCTCGGGCAGTTCCGCCAGCGCCGCCTCGACCTGGCGCAGCCGCTGGCGGTCATGGACCACTACCTCGGGCGAAGGCGTCGGATCGGCGACCTGGGTCAGGATGACGTCGGCGACGTCGACGATCCCCGACCGGCGCATGCGCTGGACATGGTTGATGCTGAGATTGCGCGAGACCTGGTGCAGATAGGCGCGGGGATTGTGGTTCAGCGTGCCGTCCTGCGGCGGCGAGGCCAGCACGCGCAGGAACGTGTCCTGCGTGATGTCGGCGGCCGTTTCCTCGGTCAGTCCGCGCCGCCGGAGCGCCCGCGTGATCTCCTTGGCATGGCGCCGGAACAGGCTCTGTATGTCCCAGGACACGCGCTACCACCCGCCGCCGCGGCGCTGCAGCCGTTCGAGCGAGGCGGCCACCCGGTCCGGCCGTTGCAGCCGGCGGCCGGCGCGCGCGATCGGCGCCGTCACGATCGGCGGATGCCAGTGGCGCAGGCGGATCGGCGCGGGATTTTCCGGGCTGTCGGTCGTGAACGTCGTGGTCATGGGGCTGCACAGGTGAGAGATGAAGCTCGCGCGCCTGCGAAACGGCGAGTGGGTTCAACCTAGCGTCCGGATAGGCCGAATAGAAAAGCGTTGCAACAACAATGATTTAGAGGGCTTCTAACTGGCCCTCTCGCGGATGTCGGCCGTGTCAGGGCTTGGGTCGGCCGATATGGGATGGCTCACCCCATGTGGTCTGACCGGTTGCCGCTCGCCGCGGCGGGCTGCCGACCTACCAAACGCACCTGCATCGGGACTGGCCTGGAGAGGAGCGCGGAGAGCGGCTCGGCCGGTTTCGACCTGGGGTTGCCGAGGATTTGGGCAAGGCCGGAATCCAGTGGAACGGGCCTGGCGCGCCTGACCAGTTTGATCACATCGGTCAGACCAAAAAGCAGGCAGACGGGAACGCGATCCTGCCTCGCGAGAGGATTGGCGGGGCACCGGGTCGTTCGCTGCTGACGAAGCGCTTTCCTATAGTGATGTATAATCAAGTCGGAAAATGCGATGGGTTCGCTCGGGTAATCCGACGTTGTTCCTATTGATGTTTTTGTATCGATCGTAAAATTTTGATCGATTGTCGATTTCAAAGATAACGAATGCGTACTCTATTTTATTGATCACATTGTGATCAGCTGATTTCAGCGAAGAATGGTCACGTATATGGCCGTTATTTGAGAAATTTTGTTCGGTATAGGCAATACTGCCCGAAATTTCGGCGTGTCCGACTCTTGGGCAAATTGCGCCGAAAATTTGTCATTGTCGGTTCGCGCGGGTGCCGCGAGGATACTTGAGCACTCGCAGTGGTCAGACCAGTCCTGCGGTGTTCCTCCCATCTCAAGGAGACTAGCGTGCAGACCTTCCCTCATACCTCCATCGGCATGACGAAACGTCTGCCGGACGGCCAACGTCTGTCCGACGGCCATGGCGCCGCGCGGAACCGCTGGCTGCGCAAGACGCCGCTGAAGAGCCTTTTCGCCGGCTTGGTCGGCGCCTTCATGGTCACCACCATTCTCGGCACGGTCGGCGCTTCGGCGCAGGACGCCAAGACCACGCTCGTGGTCGCCGCGCCGCGCACGCCGGAATCGCTCGACCAGGAATATCCGCCGACCGAGGCCGGCCATGAGGTGCGCCGCAACGTGTTCGAGCGCCTGCTGACCTACAAGCAGAAGCAGGGCGAGGACGGCGTCTTCTACGAGGACTTCGACACCATCGACGGCGCGCTCGCCGAGACGTGGGAAGTCTCCGAGGATCGCAAGTCGATCACCTTCCACCTGCGCAAGGGCGTCAAGTCGGCGCTCGGCAACGAGCTCAACGCCGATACGGTGATGTGGTCGTTCCTGCGCGGCTGGAACATGAAGTCGAACTTCCACTGGTACATGACGCAGATCTTCAAGATCGAGGATTTCGACAGCGCTTTCCAGAAGGTCGACGACTACACCGTCAAGGTCACGCTGCCGAACGCCTCGCCGCTGATCGAGCGCATCTGGATCAACAGCGATCTGGGCATTCTTGACGCCGTCGAGGTCAAGAAGCACCTGACCGATGCCGATCCGTGGGCGGCGACCTGGCTCGCCACCAATACGGCCGCCTTCGGCCCGTATTTCATCAGCAAGTACAAGCCCGGCCAGGAAGTCGTCTACGACGCCAATCCGAACTACTATCGTGGCGAGCCGAAGCTGAAGCGCGTCATCCTGCGCGAGATGCCGACCTCCGCCAACCGTGTCGCCGCCATCCAGGCCGGCTCGGTCGACGTCGCCGAATACCTGCTGCCGCGCGAACTGGCGCTGCTGGAGAAGGCGCCGGGCGTCAAGGTCGAGAAGGTGTTCGGCAATTTCATCCATCGCGTCGAGATGAACAACGCGATGCCGCCCTTCGATAACGTCAAGGTTCGCCAGGCGCTGAACTACCTGGTGCCGCGCGACGAGATCCTGAAGAGCGTCTACTTCAACACCGCGCGCTTCACCAAGAGCCCGATCTCGGAGATCTATCCGGGATTCACGGATGAATACTTCGCCTTCTCGAACGATCCGGCCAAGGCCAAGGCGCTGCTCGCCGAGGCCGGTCTGCCGGACGGGTTCAAGACCCAGCTCGCCTATCGCACCGGCGACCAGCTTGAAGAAGAAATGGCGGTCATCCTGAAGTCGGCCTTCGCCAAGGCCGGCGTCGAGGTCGAACTGTTGAAGCTGCCGGCCTCGACCCTGGTCGAGCGCTACACCAAGGGCGAAGTGCCGATGTACTTCTTCCGCGACATGGCGATCGTCCCCGACGCCGCCTACGTCGCCAATCTCTGGCTGAACAGCGCCTCGGCGATCAATTACTCCAAGTTCAAGAGCGCCGAGGTCGACCAGCTGATCGACAACGGCCTGAAGAGCACGGACGAGCCGAAGCGCCTCGCCGACATGAAGCGCGTGCAGCAGATCACCATGGAGCAGGCCCCCTGGGTCTTTCTGATGAACCCCGGCTACCAGCTCGCCACGCGGGCCAACGTCAAGGGCTACTCCTGGTACACGCCGAACGGCAACGCCTTCTTCGACCTCTCGAAAGAGTAGTCGCCGTCGCGGCCTCGCCCTCCGGGCGGGGCCGCATCTCCTTCTCCGGGTACGAAGACAGGAAAGACCCCCGATGACCCTGGCCGTTGCCAATCTTGGCGTCTACTGGCGGGCGATACCCCGGCCGTTGCGCATCATCACCAGCCGGCTCGCCATGCTGGTGCCGCAGATGTTCGGCGTCATGATGGTGACGTTCCTGCTGGTGCGGCTGCTGCCCGGCGATCCCGCGCTGCTGCTGCTCGGCAACATGGCGACGCCCGAGACGATCGCCGCCTTCCGCGAGAAGCTGGGCCTGCACCTGCCGCTCTGGGAGCAGTTCATCCACTATATCGGCAACGCGCTGCATGGCGACCTTGGCGTCTCCATCCTCACCTCCAATCCCGTCGTCACCGATCTCATGGAACGCGCGCCGGCCACGCTGGAGCTGATCGGCTACGCCATGCTGCTGACGATCCTGATCGGCGTGACGCTGGCGGTCATCTCGGTGGTCAAGGCCGGCGGAGTCGTCGATATCGGCAGCCGCGTCTATGGCCTCGCCGCCGGCGCCATCCCCGATTTCTGGGTCGGCCTGCTGCTGATCTACTTCTTCTTCTTCATCCTCGGCTGGGCCCCGGCGCCCTTTGGCCGGATCGACACCTTCGTGTCGCCGCCGGACACGATCACGGGCTTCTACACGATCGACAGCCTGCTCGCCGGCGATCTCAACGCCTTCTTCTCCTCGGTCGGGCGCCTGATCCTGCCGGTGCTGACGCTTGCCATCGTCAATGCCGGCGCGCTGATGAAGATGACCAAGACGACCTTCGCCGACATCTATCGCAGCGACTTCATCCGCCATGCCCGCGCCTCGGGCCTGCCGGAACGCACCATCCGGCGCATCGCGCTCCGCAACAGCCTGCCGCCGATCATCACCCTCGTCGGCTTCATGTTCGGCTTCCTGCTCGGCGCCGCCGTGCTGGTCGAGACGATCTTCGCCTGGGGCGGGCTCGGCCAGTATGCCGTCCAGTCGGTCGTGAACAGCGACTATCCGGCCCTGCAGGGCTTCGTGGTCGTCGCCGCCGCCTTCATCCTGATCGTCTACACGATCGTGGACATCCTCTACGAACTCGCAGATCCGAGGATTCGCGTCTGATGACCCGCTTCATCCGCTATGTCTCGACCCATCCGGGCGCCATGGTCGGGCTTGCCCTGCTGGCCCTGCAGATCGCCTCGATCCTGTTCGCGCCCTGGCTGACCTTCTACGCGCCGGAGGAGGCGGATCCGTTGATGTCGCTGCAGCCGCCTTCCGCGGCGCACTGGTTCGGCACCGACGTCTCCGGCATGGATATCTACACCCGCATCGTCTACGCGACGCGCATCAACCTCCTGATCAGCATCACCGCTGTCGCCTTCGCCTTCGTCGTCGGCGTGCCGATCGGCCTTCTGATCGGCTTCTATCGCAACTGGATCAGCGCGCTGGTCATGCGCGTCTTCGACTTCATCCAGTCCTTTCCGGTCTTCGTGCTGGGCATGGCGCTGGTGTCGGTGATGGGGCAGGAGATCTGGAACGTCGCCATCGTGCTGGCGGTACTGTTCATCCCGATGTTCGCCCGCCTTATCCGCGCCGAGGTGCTGTCGCTGCGCGAGCGGCCCTATGTCAGCGCCGCGCGCTGCAGCGGGGCGACCGACGGTTCGATCATGTTCCGCCACATCCTGCCCAACGCGCTGACGCCGGCCATCGTCCAGGTCTCGATCAGCATCGGCCTCGCCATCCTGCTCACCGCCGGCCTCTCCTTCGTCGGAGCCGGCGTGCGCATGCCGACGCCGGAATGGGGCCTGATGGTCTCGACCGGCGCGCAGCAGATGATCCTCGGCGTCTGGTGGGTGGCGCTGTTCCCCGGCCTCGCCATCGTCGTCTCCGTGCTCAGCTTCGCGCTGCTCGGCGACATGGTGAAGGACCTTTCCGACCCGACCACGAGGGAACGCCAATGAGCGACGCAAACACGAAGCCGCTTCTCGAGGTCGAGAACCTTTCCGTCGACTTCGGCGAGGGCACGGCGAAAGCGCTCTCCGACATCACCTTCAGCCTCGGCCGCGACGAGATTCTCGGCATCGTCGGCGAGACCGGCGCCGGCAAGTCGCTCCTCGCGCGCAGCCTGCTCAACCTGTTGCCGGAGGGCGGCCGCTTCACGGCGGGCGACATCCGCCTCGAGGGCAAGACCCTGTTCGGCATCGACGCCGCCGAGCAGCGCAAGGTCCGCGGCGGCCGGGTCGCGCTGATCGGCACCAACGCCAAGGCATTGCTGTCGCCGGTCGAGACGGTCGGCATCCAGATCGCTCGCGTGCTGCGCGCCCATCGTTCCTGCAGCCACAAGGAGGCCTGGAAGGCCGCCGTCGACCTGATGGCGCAGGTCGGCATCGTCAATCCCGAGCGCCGCGCCAAGGCCTATCCGCACCAGCTCTCCGGCGGCATGGCGCAGCGCATCGTCATCGCCATGGCGATGGTCACCAATCCCGAAGTGGTGCTCGCCGACGACGCCACCCTCGGCCTCGACGCGACCATCCAGGTGCAGGTGCTCGACCTTTTGGTAAAGCGCTGCCGCGAGCTCGGCGCCGGCGCGGTGATCATCACTCACGACCTCGGTATCGTCGCGCACTACTGCGACCGCGTTGCGATCATGAAGGAGGGCAGGATCGTCGAGCTCGCCGAGGTCGGGGCCTTCCTCGATGCGCCGAAGGAGGCCTATGGCCAGGCGCTGCTCGACGCCGCCCGCGTCCGGCCGACTCCGATGGTCGCCAAGGTCGAAGACCCGGCGCCCGAGGCGCAGCACGAGACGCCGCTGCTCGACGTCCGCCGCCTGCTCAAGATCTTCCCGATCGCCGGCACGCAGGACGTGGTGCGCGCGATCGACGACGTGTCCTTCTCGGTCAAGCGCGGCGAGACGCTGGCGCTGGTCGGCGAAAGCGGTTCCGGCAAGACCACGGTCGGCCAGTGCCTCGTGCGCCTGCTCGACAGCGATGGCGGCGGCATCACCTTCGACAATGTCGATGTCACGACCATGTCGTCGTCCGAGTTCCGCGCCATGCGGCGCCGGATCCAGATGGTGTTCCAGGAGCCCTATGTAGCCCTCAATCCGCGCTGGCCGGTCCGGGCGCTGGTCGCCGAGCCGCTCCGGCTCGACCCGACGCTGGGCCGGGATGCGGTCGAGAGGCGCGTGCGCGAGCTGGTCGATCTCGTGCGGCTGCCGGCGTCGATCGCCGACGCCTATCCGCACCAGTTGACTGCCGGCGAGCAGAAACGCGTCGGCATCGCCAGGGCGCTGGCGACGCGGCCGGACTTCGTCGTGTTCGACGAGCCGACCACCGCACTCGACATCCGCGTCCGCGCCCAGATCATCGACCTCGTCCGCGACCTCCAGTCGGAGATGGGCATGTCGGCGCTGTTCATTACGCACGACCTCAACTCGGTGCGCTCGCTCGCCCATCGCGTCGCGGTCATGCGTCATGGCAAGATCGTCGAGGAGGGCGAGACCGAGACGATCTTCTCGGCCGCGAGGGAAGACTACACCAAGGCGCTTTTGGCGGCCGAGCTTCCGGTCGAGCAGGGCGCCGCGCAACGGGACCGCGCCGAGATGCGGCGCATGGCGGGAGTGGCGGCATGAGCGGCAAGGCAGTTCTCATCACCGGCGCGGCCGGTCTCGTCGGCAATGTCGTGCGCCGGAAGCTGGAGGCGCAGGGGCGCGCCGTCGTCGCCATCGACCGCACGGACCGCAGCGCCGACGGCCAGCCGATCATCCCCTGTGACGTCACCGACATCCACCGCCTGCATGCTGTGGTCGCCGACCACGACATCGACGCGATCGTCCATTGCGGCGCCTATTCCGGCCCGATGGTGGCGCGCGACAATCCCTATTCGATGGTGCAGGTCAACATCGTCGGCACCGCCAACATGCTGGAGCTGGCCCGCGTCCACAAAATGCGGCGGATGGTGTTCTGCTCCTCGACCAGCGCCTATGGCAACACGCCGGAAGGCCCGGTGCCGGAGGACGTCGCGCTCTATCCGACCTCCGTCTATGGCGGAAGCAAGGCGGCCAGCGAGCAGCTGGTCTGGACCTATTTCCGCCAGTTCGGCGTCGATGCCGTGGCGCTGCGGCTCTCCTGGGTCTATGGCCCCGGCCGCACCACCGACTGCATCATCCGCACCATGATCGAGGACGCGCTGGCGAAGCGCCCGACGCGCGTGCCGTTCGGCGCCGATTTCCATCGCCAGTTCATCCATGTCGAGGACGCCGCCGGCGCGCTGATCCTGGCGCTCGATGCCGGCGACCTGCCGCGGCGCATCTATACGGTCACGGGCGGCACCTACCTGACCCTTCGCGAGATCGGTGATGTCGTGAAGAAGGTCCTGCCGCAGGCCGATATCGAGATGCAGCCCGGCCCCGATCCGGTCGACGAGGTCCACCGGCGCTTTGATATCTCCGCCGTCGAACGCGACCTCGGCTACGCGCCGGGCTTCGACCTCGAGGCGGGAATTCGGTCCTATGCCGGCTGGATCGCCAGCCGAAAGTCGATTGCAGGAGCCCATTGATGAACGAGTTTTCGCTTGCGGGCCGCAAGGCCCTGGTCACCGGCGGCAGCCGCGGCATTGGCGGCGAGACGGTCGAGCTTTTCGCCCGCTACGGCGCCGAGGTGGCCTTCTGCCATTATGGCGATGCGGCCAATGCCGAGGCGCTGGTCACGCGCCTGACCGGCGAGGGCTACAAGGTCCATGCGACCGAGTGCAACGTCGCCGACGAAGCCTCGGTCGACGCCATGGCCGCCTGGGCCAAGGAAAAGCTCGGCCAGGTCGACATCCTCGTCAATCTTGCCGGCATCGGTGGCGACAAGGCCTTCGTCGACATCTCTGTCGCCGACTGGGACCAGATGCTCGGCGTGCATCTGCGCGGTACCTTCCTGGTCACGCGGCACTTCTTCGGCGACATGCTGGCGCGCGGCTATGGCCGGGTCATCAACTGTGCCTCGCAGCTCGCCTACAAGGGCGCGCCGGGCCTCGCGCATTACTGCGCCGCCAAGGCCGGACTCGTCGGTTTCACCCGCGCTCTCTCCTATGAGGGGGCGCCGCATGGCGTCACGGTCAACGCGATCGCGCCCGGGGCCACCGAGACGGTGCTGCTGAACGGCCTCAGCCAGGAATGGCGCGACATGAAGAAGGCGCAGCTGCCGATCGGCCGCTTCGGCAAGGTTTCTGAAATCGCGCCGACCATCCTGATGCTCGCTTCCGATGCCGGCGCCTATTATGTCGGCCAGACGCTGTCGCCGAATGGCGGCGACGTGATGGTCTGACGGCAGCGTTCCAGAAACACCCGGCCCGGAGAGGCTCCATGAGCGAATATGATCTCGTCATCCGCGGCGGCACCGTCGTCACCGCGTCCGATACGCTGCGTGCCGATGTCGGCATCCGCGACGGCCGCATCATCGCCGTCGCCGAAAAGCTCGATGATGCCGACCGCATCATCGACGCCACCGGCCTGCTGGTCATGCCGGGCGGCATCGATAGCCATGTCCATCTGGCGCAGCCGGCCTTTGGCGGCCCGGCCATGGCCGATGGCTTCGAGAGCGGCACCCGTTCGGCGATCGCCGGCGGCAACACGACGGTGATCCCGTTCGCGCTGCAGCCGCGCGGCGCGTCGCTGCGCACCAGCGTCGTCGACTATCACAAGGAAGCCGACGGCAAGTCCTACTGCGACTACGGCTTCCATCTGATCATCTCGGATCCGAGCCCGAGCGTGCTCGGGCAGGAACTGCCGGCGCTGGTCGATGACGGCTATTCCTCGTTCAAGGTATTCATGACCTATGACGATCTCGTCCTGAACGACCGGCAGTTGCTGGAAGTGTTCGACTGCGCGCGCGGCTGCGGCGCGCTCGTCATGGTCCATTGCGAGGGCTACGACGCCATCCGCTTCATGGCCGAGCGCCTCGAGGCTGCCGGCAAGACAGCGCCCTACTATCACGCCGTGTCGCGGCCGCAATCGGTCGAGCGCGAGGCGACGCACCGCGCCATCAGCCATGCCGAGCTGACCGACGTGCCGATCATGGTCGTGCATGTCTCCGGCCGCGAGCCGATGGAGCAGATCCGCTGGGCCCAGCAGAAGGGCCTCAAGATCTACGCCGAGACCTGCCCGCAATATGTCGCCCTCACGGCGGACGACCTGAAGGGCCTCAACATGGACGAGAGCGGCGGCAAATATGTCTGCTCGCCGCCGCCGCGCGACCATGCCAGCTGGGACGCGATCTGGGAGGGCATCCGCACCGGCGTGTTCCAGACCTTCTCGTCCGACCACTGCCCGTTCTTCTACGAAGGCGAGATGGGAAAGCTCAATCCGAAGGCGCGCACCTCGTTCCGCTGGGTGCCGAACGGCATACCGGGCGTCGAGACGCGGCTGCAGATCCTCTACCAGAAGGGCGTCGTCGAGGGGCGGATCACCGTCAACGAGTTCGTCGCGCTGACCTCGACCAACCACGCCAAGATCTACGGCCTCTATCCGAAGAAGGGCTCGATCGCGCCCGGCTTCGACGCCGACATCGTGCTGTGGGATCCGAACCGCAAGGAGACGATCCGCCAGGAGCTGATGCATCACGGCGCCGACTACACGCCCTATGAGGGGCTGGAGGTTACCGGCTGGCCGGTGATGACCGTGCTGCGCGGCAAGGTCGTGATGCAGGACGGCGAGATCCTCGGCGAGCCCGGCGATGGCGGCTTCCTCAAGCGCTCGCTTTCGCCCTACGCTGTGCCGAACGGCGCACCTGCCCTGTAAGGATCGGAATTCTCATGACGCAGCCAATCGCCATCATCACCGGCGCCGGCATCGGCATCGGCCGGGCCACCGCCTTCACCTTCGCCCGCGCCGGCTACCATGTCGTGGTGACCGATGTTCTGGAGGCCGAAGGCAACGCGGTCACCGAGGGCATCCGCGCGGAAGGCGGCAGCGCCGAGTTCCAGTTTCTCGACGTCACCTCGACCCAGCGCACGGATGCGCTGGTCGCCGATGTCGAGGCGCGCTTCGGCAAGATCGACGCGATCATCGCCAATGCCGGCATCGCCAAGAAGGTGCCGCTCGCCGATCTCTCCGACGAGCAATGGGACCGCACGCTCGACGTCGACCTGAAGGGCGTGCTGCGCATCATCCGCGCCGCCGCCCCCGGTATGCGCCGCCGCAAGTCCGGCGCCATCGTCGCGCTGTCCTCGATCATGGGCGTTGCCTATGGCTGGGACGAGCACGTCCACTATTCCGCTGCCAAGTCCGGCGTGGTCGGGCTGGTGCGCGGCCTCGGCGTCGAGCTTGCCCCGGACGGCGTCCGCGTCAACGGCATCGCGCCCGGCTATATCCGCACGGCGCAGGCGCTGTCGAAGGAGCATTCGCTTGGGCCCGAAGGGCTGGAGCAGGCGGCGTCCTTCATCCCGATGGGCCGTGTCGGCGAGCCGGAGGACATCGCCGACGTCATCCTCTTCCTCGCCTCGCCGGGCTCGCGCTATATCACCGGCCAGGTGATCGTCGTCGATGGCGGCCTGCTCGTCGGCCGCTACTGACGGCGCATTCCGCCTCCATTCCAAACCCGAGCCGCGCGCCGACCTCGTTCCGGCGGCGGCTCCCGCGTCTCCGCGGAAAGGGAACCCATGCCCAAGATTGCCCTGATCACCACCGGCGGCACCATCGCCTCCCGCCTTGACGCCGACGGCCGGGACGTCGTCGCGAGCGTCACCGGCGCGGCGCTGCGCGAGACGCTGCACGATCCGCTGGACGGGATCGAGATCACCGTCGACGAGTTCAGCAATATCGGCAGCTATGCGATCGACCTGCCGCTTGCCTTTGATCTCGCGAAGCGCATCGCCGAGCATCTCGCCAATCCGGCCTGCGACGGCGTCGTCGTCACCCATGGCACCGACACGATGGAGGAGAGCGCCTGGATGGCCGATCTCCTTGTTGCCAGCGACAAGCCGGTGGTGTTCACCGGCGCGCAAAGAAGCGCCGACGAGCCTGACACGGACGGCCCGCGCAACATCGCCGAGGCGATCCGTATCGCCGCGAGCCCGGCGGCGCGCGGCCTCGGCGTCGTCATCGTCTTCGAGCAGGATTTTCACGCTGCCCGCGACGTCACCAAGACCCATACCTCGCGCGTCGATACCTTCCGCTCCGGCGAGCATGGCAAGCTCGGCGAGGTCGATGGCGATCGCGTCCTCGTCCATCGCAAACCGCTATTGCGCAAGACCTATGCGCCCGGCCGCGTCGAGACGGATGTCGAGCTGATCAAGATGGTGATGGGCGCTTCCGATCGCGCCATCCGCTTCGCCGCGGCGAGCGGCGCCAGGGCGATCGTGCTGGAAGGGTTCGGTCGCGGCAACGCGCCGCCGGCGGTCACCCGCGCGGTCGAGGAACTGGCCGCGAGCGGGCTTCCCGTCATCGTCACCTCGCGCTGCCCGGAAGGCCGGGTCAAGCCGGTCTATGGCAATGGCGGCGGCAAGGACCTGGAGCGGGCGGGGGCGATCTTCGCCGGCGACCTGACCGGCATCAAGTCGCGCATCCTCGCCTCGGTGCTGCTTGGACTGGGCCTCGACAGGGAAGCGATGCGGACGGAATTCGAGGTGCTTGGCGGGTAGGGGAGTTTCACCTCTCCCTCGGGGAGAGGTCGACGGCCGAAGGCCGGCGGATGGGGGGCGACCTCGCCGGGAAGGTCCGAGCCCTCGGTCTCGGCTCTCAGCCGTCATCCTCGCGAAGGCGAGGATCCATGCATCGGGGTTGCCGGAGGTGAGACCTCGGTCCGTTCTGACCTACGAATGTTCAGGGCGTATGGATCCTCGCCTTCGCGAGGATGACGGCGAGCTTGCCGATGCGCCCTGCGGAAATCCGAACCCAGGAACGCCAGATTTCTGCTCAGGCGCTCTTCGCCAACCCGCCCGATAGCGGCGACAGGCCGTTGAACGCGCGGAAGGAGCGTTCCACCAGCACCGGGTCTAGGCCGCGCGCGATCACCACCAGATGCGTGCCGTTGACGCCTTCCGGCCAGCGGTCGAGATGCATCGGCTTGTGGATCAGGTGCTGCACGCCCTGGATTACCACCGGGCTGTCATTGCCCTCGATATCGAGCAGGCCCTTCAGCCGCAGGATCTCGCCGCCATGCCGGTTGAGCAGCATCGACAGCCAGAGGCCGAAGCGCGCCCAGGAGAGCGGCGCGTCTCCCTTCAGCACGAAGGCGCGGATGTCACCATGTCGGTTGACATCATGCTCATGCGCTTGGTGGTGCGAATGACCGTGATCATGGCCGTGATGATGGTGGTGGCCGTGAGCATCGAGCGCTCGCGTCTCGGCCTTGAGCCAGCGGGCCACCTCCGCTCCACGCGCGGAACTGTCGTGGATGTCGCGCATGAACAGCGCGTCGTCTGGCTGCATCGTCTCGTCGAGTTCGAGGATCTCCGCAGCCGGGTTCAGCGCCTCGAGCCGCGCGCGCAGGCGGGCCGTGTCCTCGGCCGGCGAAATATCGCTCTTGGAGACGATGATCCGGTCGGCGACGGCGACCTGGCGCTGTGATTCCACGAAGCCATCGAGATTGCTCTGCCCGTTCGGCACGTCGACGACGGTGACGATGTTGCCGACGCGAAAGTGGTGGCGCAGCATCGGGTCGGCCGAAAGGGTGGCGACGATCGGCGCGGGATCGGCGATGCCGGTCGTCTCGATGGCGATGCGCGAAAAGCGAGGAATCTCGCCGTTGCGGCTGCGCTCGAACAGTGACAGCAGCGCATCCTTCAGCTCCGTGCGGATGTTGCAGCAGATGCAGCCGCTTTTCAAAAGCACGATGTCGTCGTCGATCGCCTCGACGAGGAGATGATCCAGCCCGACTTCGCCGAACTCGTTGATGATGACCGCCGTGCCGGAAAGCGAGGGGAGGGCGAGCAGGCGCTTCAGCAGCGACGTCTTGCCGGCGCCGAGAAAGCCGGTCAGCACATTGGCGGTGATCCGGCTGTCGCCATCGTCCGGGGCGGTCATGGCGAAACTCCCTCCATCCGGTCGAGGATGGCCGGGTCGAGCGGGTCGAAGGTCCGGCCGGTGAGCTTTTCTGCCTCCGGCCAGATGGCGCCGAAATGATCGATGATGGCGGTCTTGCCGTTGCGGGCGCGCAGCGTGAAGCGGCCGGCCCATTCGTCGAGCGTCAGGCCATAGGGCTTCAGGATCTGGTTGGCGATGCGGGCGCGCGCCTGCCGCTCGGCCGCCGGCGTCAGTCCGGTCGCCGTCGCCGCGCTGCCGCCGGTCCAGTGGTCACTGCCGCCAAAGGCGCCGCACAATCCGCACATCGTCTCGTCCTTCAGGCTGGGGGCGCGGCGGCGATCCGAAAACCGTCGCCGCGCCAAAAACTTGATCAGGACTGCGGCCGCGCCGTGCCGCTCTTCGGGAAGCGCTTGGCGAAGTCCTCGGCGATGGTCTCCATCGTCACGAACTTCACGCCCTCAAAACCCTTCATGTACTCGAACAGGCGCTCATGCATCTTCAGGACATGCGGCTTGCCCGAGACGTCCGGATGGATTGTCAGGGGGAAGACGGCGTAGTCATAGTTCTCGTAGACCCAGTCGAACTGGTCCTTCCACATCTGCTCGATATCGCGCGGATTGACGAAGCCGTGGCTGTTCGGCGAGGCCTTGATGAACATCATCGGCGGCAGGTCGTCGAGATACCAGGAGGCAGGGATCTCGATCAGGTCCGTCTCCTCGCCCTGCACATAGGGTTTCATCCAGGTCGAGGGATGCTTCGAATAGTCGATCTTGGTCCATTCGTCGCCGACCGTCACGTAATAGGGGTGATGGTCGTTGTGCATCAGCGAGTGGTCGTACTTGATGCCCTTCTGCTTCAGGAGTTCGTTGGTCTTGGAGCCGAATTCCCACCACGGCGCGACGTAGCCGCGCGGCGGCTTGCCGGAGAGCTTGGTGATCAGCTCGACGCACTTGTCGAAGATCGCCTCTTCCTGCTCCGGCGTCATGGCGATCGGGTTTTCATGGCTGTAGCCGTGCATGCCGATCTCGTGGCCGGCGTCGGCGACGGCCTTCATCTCGGTCCAGAAGCTCTCGATCGAGTGGCCGGGAATGAACCAGGTGGTCTGGATGCCCCACTTCTCGAACATGCGGAGCAGGCGGGCGCTGCCGACATGGCCGGCAAAGGCGCCGCGCGAGATATCGCAGGGGCTGTCCTCGCCGCCATAGGAGCCGAGCCAGCCGGCCACGGCGTCGACGTCGATCCCGTAGGATACGAAGATCTCTTTCGGCATGTCGTTCCTTTCCGCTTGTCGGGGCGGCGCGCGCCCGCTTTCAGACCAGTTCAACGATGGAGATGCCGACGCGGTGAGCCGTCCGGCTCAGATGGCGTCGCATATAGTAGCCCGCGCCTTCCGGGTCGTTCATCACGAACGCCTCGATGACGCGTTCGTGCTCGGCGACGGGATCCCAGAGCTTCTCGCGGGTGATCGGCAGCTTGGTGCTCTCGATCAGCACCTTGGCGAAGCTGTGATGGATGTCGCAGAGCAGGCGGTTGCGCGAGAAGCGCATGATCATGGCGTGAAATTCGAAATCGACCCTGGCGAATGCCTCGACATCGAAAGTCTGCGCCGCCGAGCGAAACGCCTGCAGATTGTCCTTGAGCAGGTTGATCTCGGGCGCGGTAAGCGTCATCGCCGCCAGCTGCGCCGCCTGGCTCTCGGCGATGTAGCGCACCTGGTAGACCTCGGCCGGGCTGTAGCGGGCGGAAAAGCGCCACGACATCGCCGAGCCGGATTCCGCCACCGCGCTCGGGTCGCGCACGAAGGTGCCGCGCCCAGGCTCGATCGACACCAGCCCGACGGTCGCCAGGATCGACAGCGCCTCGCGCAAGGTCGCGCGGCTGACATTCAGTTCGCGCGCCAGCTGGCGCTGCGGCATCAGCGCTTCGCCGACGGCGAATTCACCGGCTTCGATCATCCTGCGCAGGCGCTCGACCGCCGTCTGGGCGACGGTCGCGACCGAACCGGCGCTGTCTTCGGCCGGAGCTCCGGTCTGACCGGAGGCGAGGGGAGTGTCCTGGGATTGCTCAGTCATGGGCGCGTTTTGGTCGATTTCAGCGGTCTTGCCGTCTGGAGCGATCATTGCAGCTTCGGATTGGTCCGACCAGACTTTCCTTTGTGCATCCGCCTGTGCAGTTGCCGCGATTGACGGCACGGTCAAGGGGCGCGCCAAGTCCGCCCGCGCGTGGCCGGACATGCCGCAGGGCGGCCGGATCGATCCATTTCGCGAGGTAAGTCATTGCTGCGGGAGGGGCCTCGGCGTCACGTCATTCTCCGGCCAATACGGCAAGAGAAATACTCTACCGATCTTGTCGAGTTTAAATTGACAGCCGCCTTGGCGCTCTCCTACGCCTGCTCGCAGGAGGCCCGCGACGCCATAGCGAGCCCCGGAACGCGCAGTCAACAGGACATTCCCATGAGCTCTTCCACTGTCGCCCCTTCGAGCGGTGCCCGTTTCTATGCGCTGCGGCTGAAGCCCGGCCAGGACGTCGCGCTCGAACTGCGCAAGTTCGTCGACGACAACGGCCTGAAGGCGGTCAGCATCGTCACCGTCGTCGGCAGCCTGACCAAGGCGTCGCTGCGCTTCGCCAATACCGGCGTCTGGGTCGAGCGCGAGGGTCATTTCGAGATCGTCTCGCTGGTCGGCACCGTCGACGCCAAGGGCGACCATCTGCATATCGCGCTCTCCGACCGGCACGGTGTTACCACCGGCGCGCATTTCGGCCCCGGCTCCTCGGTCTACACCACCGCCGAGATCGTGCTGGCCGAGCTCGCCGACCTCGACTTCACCCGCGAGCCCTGTGCGCTCTCCGGCTACGAGGAACTGATCGTCAAGCCGCGCGGCTGAACCGCAATTAGCGGGATCGGGCGATCGGGCGCCGGTCCCACCACCAAGCTGGGGGCTATCCAACCATGTCGACCCAAACGGCCAATACCGCGAGCCTGATCAGCACGCGCGTCCTCGTCCTGATCGCGGCGGCGATCGTCATCAACATCGTCGGCGGCCAGATCAACGACGCGCTGCGGCTGCCGATCTTCCTCGATTCGATCGGCACTGTGCTGGTCGCCGTGCTGGCCGGGCCGATCGCCGGCGGCCTCGCCGGTCTTCTCACCAACCTGATCTGGGGGCTGCTCACCAATCCGGTCGCCGCCGCCTTCGCGCCGGTGGCGCTGGTGATCGGCGTCGTCGCCGGCGTGCTCGCCCGCCTCGGCTGGTTCCGCACCATCTGGCAGGCGGCGATCTCCGGCGTCGTCATCGCCTTCTTCCTGACCCTCGTCGCCGTGCCGATCCAGGTCTACCTGTTCGGCGGCGTCACCGGCGCCGGTTCCGATTTCGCCGTCGCCTACCTGTCGCAGGTCGGCCAGTCGCTGTTCGGCTCCGTCGCGCTGACCGTGTTCGGCTCCAACATCCTCGACAAGGTCGTCACCGCCCTGGTCGTCTGGCTGCTGGTCCGCCAGCTGCCGCAGCGCCTGGTCTCGGGCTACGAATATCTGAAGTTCAGCCGCGCCTGATGGCTACAGGCGTTCTCTACAGCCCGGTGGAGTCGTGGCTCCACCGGGCCAATCCGCTGACCAAGTTGGCCGGCCTCGTCTGGATCGTCAGCCTGACCTTCGTCCTGCCGCCCACCTGGGTCTGGGGACTGGTCGGGCTGATCCTGCTCTGGGCGTGGTCGCTCGGCATGGCGCGCGCGGTGCTGGCGCGTTTCGCGGCGGCGGCGCTGCCCTTCGTCGCCTCGATCTCGATCGTGCAGGCGCTCTTCATCGTCCATCCCGACGCGCGGCCGCTGATCGGCCCGCTGTCGATCAGCGATATCGGCCTCGCCCATGCGGCCTCGATTGGCGGCAGGGTCGCCGCCATCATCGCCGTCTCGCTGGTCTTCGTCGCCTCGACCCATCCATCGCGGTTGCTGCGCGCGTTCGACGCTGCCGGCTGGCCGCCGGCGCTCGCCTATCTGTTTGCGAGCCCGCTCTTGATGATCGAGACCTTCGGCGCCCGCGCCAAGGCGATCCGCGACGCGCAGGCGACGCGCGGCCTGCGGCTGAAGGGCCGTTTCCTCGCTCGCTTCAAGAGCCTTCCCGCGCTGGTGGCGCCCCTGGTCACGACCGCGCTGATCGAGGCGGACGAACGCGCCCATGTTCTGGCCGGCCGCGGCTTCCGCGCGCACAACCGGCGGGCCACGCTGGAGCCGGTCGCCGAGGCGCCGCTCGAACGTCCGCTCCGCCTGCTCCTGCTGGCGCTCGCCTTTCTCCAGATCGCAGTCCGCCTATGGCCCTGATTGAAATCCGGGGGCTTTCCGCCGCCTTCGGCGATGCCCCCGTGCTCGACCAGCTCGATCTCTCCGTCGAGGCAGGCGCGACGCTCGCCGTTCTGGGCGGCAATGGCTCCGGCAAGACGACGCTCGCCCGCCATCTCTCCGGCTGGAGCGGCAGCGACGCGGTCAGGATCGACCGCAGGACGCTCGCCGAACGCCCGATCGCCGAGCGCGCCAGCCTGATCCAGTATGTCGGCCAGGTGCCGGGTCGGCATCTTTCCGGCCGCGCTTTCAGCGTGCGCGACGAGATCGCCTTCGGCCCGGAAAACCTGCTGCTGCCGCGCGAGGAAATTGCCCGCCGCGTCGAGGCGGCGCTGGTGCGGACGGGGCTTGTCCCTCTTGCGGCGCGCGATCCCTTCACGCTTTCCGGCGGCGAGCAGCAGCGGCTGGTGCTGGCGGCAGCGCTCGCGATGGAGCCGGAAATCCTCGTGCTCGACGAGCCGGTCTCCAACCTCGATCCCGAGGCGCGCGGCGAGGTGCTCGATATCCTCGCCGAACTGGCCGGGCGGGTGACTCTGGTCTGGCTCGACACCTCGCTGGCCCTGCTGCGCCGGCTCGGCGGAAGGCAAATGCGGCTGGAGGGCGGCCGGCTGAACGAGGTCGAACCCGGCGAGCTGGCGCCGGACGCCGGGAGCATTGCGACCCAGGAAAAGCTTGTCGCATTGCCGACCTTCCGCGCCGCTGCGACGGAGCCTGCGGCAGCGTCGCTCGGTGCTGCGGCGATGCCAGCGGTTCTGTCCGTCGAGAACCTGTCCTTCGGCTATGCCGGCGCGCCACCGCTTTTGGCCGATCTCAGCTTTCGCGTCGGGGCAGGGGAGATCCTCGCCCTGATCGGTCCGAACGGCGCCGGCAAGAGCACGCTGCTGCGATTGATCAACGGCCTGCTGAAGCCGGCAGGCGGGCGGATCAGCATCGAAGGCTTTGACACGCGAAAACTGCGGGTCGACGAACTGGCGCGTCATGTCGGCACCGTGTTCCAGGAGCCGGAATACCAGATCTTCGAGCCGACGGTGCGGCGCGAGGTCGAATTCGGCCCGAGGCAGCTCGGTCTCGCCCGGGCCGAGATCGACAGCCGGCGCGACAGGGTTCTCGCCCGAACCGGGCTCGCCGCCGAGGCCGGGCGGCATCCGCTTGACCTGACGCACGCGCAGCAGCGCTTCGTCGCCATCGCCTCGGTGCTCGCCAACGCGCCGAAGCTGCTGCTGCTCGACGAGGCGCAGCGCGGGCTCGATGCCCTCCATACGGAAAGGCTGGAGGCCATCCTGGCGGCGGAGAAGGCGGCCGGCACGGCGACGGTGATCATCAGCCACGATCTCGAATTCGTCGCCCGCAACGCCACCGCCATCCTCGATCTCGGCATCCGCTAGCTCGTCTGCGCCTTCACGAATGCGGGAGCCGGGCTGGCTCTCTCTTTCCTGTCACCCACATCAACGCCGATCCGCGCCGGATCGCGCGCTGGCCGCTCGCCTTTTCGTGGCTTCCGATACATATCAAGATAGTTTTCGATATATCTTGATTTACGATATATCGTGATCTATATCGGCAGTATGAAAAACAGACATATGGACGACGGCCATCACCGTCACTTCGCCGCCCACGAGGATTTCTCGGGGCATCGCCACTCTCACCCCCACTTCCATCCGCATTCGCATCACGAGCGTCCGGGCCGGCATGGCCGCGGCGGCGGGCGCCATGGCGGCGGCAGGCTCTTCGACTATGGCGAGCTGCGCCTGCTGCTGCTGGCGATGATCGCCGAGCGCCCCTGGCACGGCTACGAGCTGATCAAGGCGATCGAGGAGCGCTTCGGCGGCACCTATTCGCCCAGCCCCGGCGTCATCTATCCGACGCTCGCCTGGCTCGACGACATGGGCTATGCGGCGATCGAGCCGGTCGAGGCCGGCCGCAAGCGCTATCGCATCACCGCCGAGGGCGAGGCCTTTCTCGCCGCCAACCGCGCCGCGGCGGATGAGCTTCTGGCTCGCGTCGGTCCGGCCGGCAGGCGGGAAGGCGGCGATGCGGTTCCCGCACCCATGGTTCGCGCCATGGAAAACCTCAAGCTCGCCCTTCGCCTTCGCATCCAGCGCGGCTCGATCGATGCCGCCGCTGCCGAAGCCATCGCCGCCGCCCTCGACGCGGCCGCCCAGACCGTGGAGCGCAGCTGATGACCAGCCCGAACCCGCAGACTTCTGTCGCCACCGTGGCGACGGAGCATGCGAGCCGCTACCTGCAGCAGCTCTGCAAGCATTTCGCCCACAAGCTGCCGGTCACCTTCGACGAGACGGCAGGGCAGATCGACTTTTCGATCGGCTCCTGCCGGCTCGCGGCGGCGGACGGCGTACTGACCATGACGCTCACCGCGCCGGACGGCAGCGAGATGCCGCAATTGCAGGATGTCGTCGTGCGCCATCTCGTGCGCTTCGCCTTCCGCGAGGAACTGGCCATCGACTGGCGCCCCGCCTGAGGCGGGGGGCGCCCACCCTCACCATCGGAGACAATCGCATGGACGACCGGATCAGCCTGGTTCTCGACGCCTATCACGAGCGGATGGATGAGGAGCGGAACAGTCCGCGCGAGGAAGCGCCGGGCGGCCGCGATGGCGGCCAGGACCAGCGCATGCGCGCCGTCGGGCCGAATACCGGGCGGCTGCTTAACATCCTCGCCCGCAGCCTCGAAGCGCCGACCATCCTCGAACTGGGGACGTCCTTCGGTTATTCCGGCATCTGGCTGGCGGAGGCGGCGCGAGCGACCGGCGGCCGGCTGATCACCATGGAGCTGCATGGCTACAAGTCGGCCTATGCCCGCGACATGGCGGAGAAGGCGGGCCTGGCCGGGCATGTCGACTTCCGCGTCGGTGACGCCGTGGCGATGATCGGCGACCTCGCCGGCAAGGTCGATTTCGTGCTGGTCGACCTCTGGAAGGACCTCTACCTGCCTTGCCTCGAGGCGTTCTATCCGAAGCTCAATCCGGGCGCGATCGTCGTCGCCGACAACATGATCCGTCCCGGCAACGAGGATATCCGGCGTTATGGCCGCGCCGTCCGCGCTCTGCCCGGCATGACGAGCGTCTTGCTGCCGGTCGGCTCGGGTATCGAAGTCAGCCGCTACGAGCCGAACGGCGCCTACTGAGGCTCACTCCGCCTCGAAATCGCGGCGGGCGGCGCGGACGCTGGCGACGATATGGCGTTGCACCTCGGCGACCCGGCGCAGCCGGTGTGTGTCGGGGTGCGAGATCAGCCAGTAATTGCGGGTGAAGCGGATTTCCGGCAGCAGCTGCTTCAGCTCCGGGAAGGGGCGGGCGGCATAATCGTGCAGGATGCCGATGCCATGTCCCGCGCGCACCGCCTCCATCTGCCCCATCACGCTGCCGCATTCGAAGCGGCGATGCATCAGCTGGCCGAGCCGGTCGGCATAGTCGAGCGCGCGGCTGTAGACGAAATCCTCGACATGGGTGACGAACAGCCGGCCGGCGAGATCGGCCTGGCGCTCGATCGGTCCGGTCTCGGCGAGGTAGCTCTCCGACGCGTAGACGCTCAGCGTATAGTCGGTCAGCTTCTGCACCAGCATGCGGCCCTGCTTGGGCCGGTCGAGCGTGATGACGATGTCGGCCTCGCGGCGGGACAGCGAGAAGGTACGGGGCAGCGGCACCAGCTGGATGACGAGGTCGGGATAACGCGCCGCCATGCCGCCGAGCGCGCCGGCGAGGAAATAATTGCCGAGCCCGTCCGGCGCGCCGACGCGGACGGCGCCGCTGATCGCCTCCGCCGTGCCGGATAGCTCGGCTTCGAGCTGCAGGAACTCGGATTCGACCCGCTCCGCCGTCCCCAGCAGCGCCTCGCCGGCAGGCGTCAGCACGCAGCCATGCGTCTGCCGCTCGACCAGCTTGGTCGAAAGCTCCTCCTCCAGCGCCGTCAGCTGGCGGCCGACCGTGGCGTGGTTGAGCCCGAGCCGCTTGGCGGCGCCGGCCAGCTGGCCGGTGCGCGCGACGGCGAGGAAGATGCGGATGCGATCCCAATCCATGGCTGGACTATAATTTCCGCACATCGGAAGCGCAATTATCGCCGTTGCTGTGCAATTCTGTGGAGCCCATAAACCCGGCATCAAAACCGGCTTGTGGAGGGCGAAATGCCGAACCTGATTTCCCATTTCATCGGTGGCGGCCTGGTCGCCGGACAGAGCGGCCGTACGTCGCCCGTCTATAATCCGGCGACCGGCGAGCAGACCGGCCTCGTGCCGCTCGCCTCGACGGCCGAGGTGCGCGAGGCGGTCGCCGCCGCTCGGCATGCGCTGCCCGGCTGGGTCGCGACCACGCCGCTCCGCCGCGCCCGCATCTTGAACAGGTTCCTGCGCATTCTCGAGGAGCGCACCGACGAACTCGCGGCTGTCATCACCGCCGAACATGGCAAGGTGCTTTCCGACGCCAAGGGCGAGATCCAGCGCGGCATGGAGGTGGTCGAGTTCGCTACCTCGGCGCCGCAGCTCCTGAAGGGCGAAGTCACCGAGAATGTCGGCACCCGCGTCGACAGCCACTCGCTGCGTCAGCCGCTCGGCATCGTCGCCGGCATCACGCCGTTCAACTTCCCGGCCATGGTGCCGATGTGGATGTTCCCGGTGGCGCTCGCCTGCGGCAACTGCTTCATCCTGAAGCCGTCGGAGCGCGACCCGTCCGCCTCGCTGCTGGTCGCGGAATGGCTGAAGGAAGCCGGCCTGCCGGACGGCGTCTTCAACGTCGTGCATGGCGACAAGGAGGCCGTCGACGCCATCCTGACCGACCCGGATATCGCCGCCGTCAGCTTCGTCGGCTCGACGCCGATCGCCCGTTACATCTATGAGACGGCGGCGCGGACCGGCAAGCGCTGCCAGGCGCTCGGCGGCGCCAAGAACCACATGATCATCATGCCGGACGCCGATCTCGACCAAGCGGTCGATGCGCTGATGGGCGCTGCCTATGGCTCGGCCGGCGAGCGTTGCATGGCGATCTCGGTGGCGGTGCCGATCGGCGAGAAGACGGCCGACGCGCTGATGGCCAAGCTGGAGCCGAAGGTGCGCGCGCTCAACATCGGCCCAGGCACCGATCCTGACGCCGAGATGGGGCCGCTGGTCACTGCCCAGCACCTCGCCAAGGTGCGCGGCTATGTCGATGCCGGCGTCGCCGAAGGCGCGACGCTGGTGGTCGACGGCCGCGACTTCAAGCGCCAGGGCTACGAGGACGGCTATTTCATCGGCGGGACGCTGTTCGACAACGTCACCACCGAGATGAAGATCTACAAGGAAGAGATCTTCGGCCCGGTGCTGGCCGTGGCCCGCGCGCCGGACTACGCGACCGCCGCGAAGTGGATCAACGAGCACGAGTTCGGTAACGGCACCGCGATCTTCACCCGCGACGGCGACGCCGCCCGCGAATTCGCGCACCAGATCCAGGTCGGCATGATCGGCATCAACGTGCCGATCCCGGTGCCGATGGCGTTCCACTCGTTCGGTGGCTGGAAGGCGTCGCTGTTCGGCGACCATCACATGCACGGGCCGGAGGGCGTGCGCTTCTATACGAAGCTCAAGACCATCACCAGCCGCTGGCCGACCGGCATCCGCGCCGGCGCCGACTTCGTGATGCCGACGATGCGCTGATCGAAAAGGAAGCGCGCCCGGCCGGGAAGGCCAGGCGCGCTTTCGTCTGCGGGCGGGAAGGGATCAGGCCTTGCGGCCGATCTCGAACAGGAACCAGCTGCGCCGCTCGGTTTCGTCGATCCAGACTTCGATCAGGCTGGTCGTGGCGACGTCGTTGTGTTCCTCGGCCGTCGCATGGGTCGAGCGCAGGAAGCCGACGAGCTCGCGATTGTCGCTGGCGAGTTCCGCGATCATGTCCTCGGGCGTGACGAATTCGGCGTCATTGTCGGGAATGCGCTGCAGGCGGGCGATGTGCCCGATCGAGCGGATCGTCGTCCCGCCCAGCTTGCGGGCGCGTTCGGCGATGGCGTCCGTCATCGCGAAGATCTGGTCGCCCTGGTCGTCGAGCATCAGGTGATAGTCGCGGAAATGCGGCCCCGACATGTGCCAGTGGAAATTCTTGGTCTTGAGATAGAGCGCGAAGGTATCGGCCAGCAGGCCCGACAGGGCGGCCGAGATGTCCTTGGTGGCGTTTTCGCCGAGATCGGTCGGGGTGCGAAGGGCAGCGCGTGGGCTCATGGTGGATTTCCTCGTGGTTGAAGGATCGGTGAGGGGACGACGGGATTCAGCGCGCCGGGGTGAGCGGGCTGGCTGGCGAGATCAGGTATCGGGATCTGGCTTCAGTCGTGGTCACGGAAGGCCGCCTGGGGATCGGTTCCTGATGTGCTGATCTAGCCACAGGGCCCGCTGCGGCAATATCGGCTTCATGTTTCGGTTGGCTCATACGTCGGTATAGGGCGACGGATACCGATCGCCGCGGCTAGTCTCCGCCATCGGGATCACAGCCGCGGCCGCGGGGCTCTCGCGTGCCGGCTTCGCGGATCGCGCCGATCTGATATGGCAATGCAGCATCAAGCGCCTGGGGGGCCTCATGTCGCGATATTCGCCGGTTGCTGCGATCCTCCTCGCCGCCGCGATCTTCCTGTTCGACACGCTGACGCAGTTCGACGTGGCGATCGCGGTTCTCTACGTCGCGGTCGTGCTGCTTTCGGTGAACTTCACCGGCCGGCGCGGGACACTGGCGGTGGCGGCGATCTGCATCGGCCTCACTCTGCTCAGCTTCGGCGTCACGCACGGCACGGACATGAGTTCCGGCCCGGTGGCGCGCTGTCTCGTCAGCCTCGCGGCGATCGCCATCACCACCGGCCTGGCGCTGCGCCTTGCCGCGACCATCGCGATCACGGGCGAGAGCGAAAGGCGCTATCGCACCATCTTCCGGGCGACCGGTGTCGCCATTCTCGAAATGGATTTTTCGGCGCTGAAGGCGCGTCTCGAAGCCAAGCGGTCCGACGGCCTCGGCAGCATCGAGGAGATCGCCAGTCGCGATCCGGGCTTTGTTCGCGAGGCGCTCGGCCTGATGAAGCTGGTCAATGCCAACGACACCACCTTCTCGACCTTCAGGGTGCCCGATCTCGATATCTTCCGGGCGCGGCTGCCAAGCCTGATCCCCCGCGAGATGGAGTCTTCGATCCTGCTGCTGCTCGACGCAATTTGGCAGGGACGAAGCCATTTCGAAGCGGAAGGGATCATGGATGCCATCGACGGCAAGCGGCTCAACATCCTCTATACGGTGGCGATGCCCACCGATCGCAAGGCGCTCGACCTCGTGCTGGTCAGCATCATGGACGTCACGGCGCGCCGCGAGGCCGAGAACGGCCTGCATCAGGCGCAGAAGGAACTGGCGCATGTCTCCCGCGTCGCCACGCTCGGCGAGCTGACGGTGTCGATCGCGCATGAGGTCAACCAGCCGCTCGCCGGCGTCGTCACCAATGGCGAGGCCGGCCTGCGCTGGCTGAAGCGGCCGGAGCCGGATCTCGGCGAAGTCACCGCCTCGATCGAGCGCATGATCGCGGACGCGCGCCGCGCCAGCGAGGTCATCAAGCGGCTGCGCGCGCTGTCGAGCAAGGCGACGCCGCAGCCGACCTTGGTCGACATCAACGACCTCGTGCAGGATACGCTGACGCTGGTGCAGCGCGAGATCGCGTCCCAGCACGTGGCGCTGCGGCTCTCGCTTGCCGATGGTCTCGGTCGCATCTCCGGCGACCGCGTGCAGTTGCAGCAGGTGATCATCAACCTGATCGTCAACGCCATCCAGGCCATGGGCGCGATGCCGGTGGGCGCGCGCCAGCTCGCCATCCTGACCCGCGCCTCCGAGGACGGCGTCGCGCTGGAGATCGCCGACAGCGGCCCGGGCTTCGCGCCGGCCGACGAGGCCCGGCTGTTCGCCGCCTTCTTCACGACGAAGCCGGAGGGGATGGGCATGGGCCTCTCGATCTGCCGCTCGATCGTCGAGGCCCATGGCGGACGCCTGCGCGCCAGCGCCCGTCCCGCCGGCGGCGCCAGCTTCGAATTCCACCTGCCAGCCGACAAGGAAGCCGCCTGATGCCCGAGATCGCCCCGCTGGTCTTCGTCGTCGATGACGACGCCTCGCTGCGCGAAGCGCTCGGCAGCCTGTTCCGCTCGGTCGGCATGCGGGTCGAACTGTTCGGCTCCTCAGCGGAGTTTCTGGCCCGCGGCCCGGTCGACAGCGAAAGCTGCCTCGTGCTCGACATACGGCTGCCCGGCGTCAGCGGCCTCGATTTCCAGAGCCAGCTTGCGAAGCTCGGCAACAATATCCCGATCGTCTTCATGACCGGCCATGGCGACGTGCCGATGTCGGTGCGGGCGATGAAGGCCGGCGCGCTCGACTTTCTGATCAAGCCCTTCCGCGACCAGGACATGCTCGACGCGGTTTCCGCCGCGCTTGCCAACGACCGCCTGCGGCGCGCCGGCGAGGCGCAGCTCGCCTCGCTGCGGGCCCGCTACGCCACGCTGACGGCGCGCGAGCGCGAGGTGTTGGCGCTGGTCACCACGGGGCTGATGAACAAGCAGGTGGCCGGACAGCTCGGCGTCAGCGAGATCACCGTCAAGATCCATCGCGGCCATGTCATGGAGAAGATGGCGGCGCGCTCGCTGGCCGAGCTGGTCAAGATGTACCAGGCGCTGCAGCCCGGGCTCGAAATTCAGCCCGGCTAAACTTCAGTATGATTCCAATCCGGTGCGGCGCGGCGCATCAAGGAAAGCATGAACCGGGCGCATGGGGCGTGTGCCGCTCCTAAGGAACGTCAGTGTCTCACGTAAAATCCATAGCCATCGTCGATGATGATGCCTCCGTCCGCATCGCCACCGAAAGCCTCGTCCGCTCGCTCGGCATGAAGGCGACGACCTTCCCCTCGGCCGAGGAATATCTCGCCGCGCTCGGAACCCAGCCGGTCGATTGCCTGATCACGGACGTGCAGATGGACGGCATCGGCGGCGTCGAGCTTTCGCAGATCCTGCGCGAACGCGGCGACACGACGCCGGTGATCTTCATCACCGCCTTTCCGGACGACCGCATCCGCGACCGCGTGATGGCGGCGGGCGCCATTGGCTTCCTCGGCAAGCCCTTCGAGGGGCAGGCACTGATCGACTGCATCGAGATCGCGCTGACGGCCTGACGCCGCAACGCCGAAAGCCCGCGGATTGCGGGCCTTGTCCTTCTGCTTGGCAGGTCTGTTTTCGCGGGGGGGGGCGGCCGCGCCGCTAGGCGTTGTCCGCCAGCGCCGCGTGGATCTGCGCCACCACCGCCGCGCCTTCGCCGACCGCCGCCGCGATGCGCTTGGTCGAGCCCGACCGCACATCACCGATCGCGAACACGCGGGGGATGCTGGTTTCCAGCGGAAAGGCCGCGCGCTTCGGCGACGCCGGACGGCCTTGCACGGCAGTTCCCGTCAGTACGAAGCCATGTTCGTCGCGATCGACGCAGCCTTCGAGCCAGCCGGCATTCGGGTCGGCGCCGATGAAGAGAAACAGATGGCGGAGCGGGTGGCGGATATCTCTTCCGGTGAGGCGATTGCGGATGACCGCAGCGGTGAGCCCGGAGGCGTGGTCGCCATCCAGCTCGACGATCTCGCAATTCGCATGCAGCTCGACATTCGGCAAGGCGGCGATGCGATCGATCAGGTAGCGCGACATCGTCGCCTCGAGGCCGTCGCGGCGAATGACGAGATGCAGCCGCCTGACGCGCGGCGCCAGGAAGGCGACGGCCTGACCGGCCGAATTGCCGCCGCCGACCAGGGCGATCTCCTCGCCCTCGCATAGTTTCGCTTCGATCGGCGAGGCCCAGTAGGAAACGCCCGCGCCGTCGAAATCGGCAAGGTTGGCGATATCGGGCCGGCGATAGCGCGCGCCCGAGGCGATGACGACGGTGCGCGCCAGGATCTCGCGGCCATCGGCGAGGCCAAGCTTCAGGGGCGCGAAGGTCCCGCTGGTAGCTGGCGGGCAGTCGAGCCGGGCGATGGCGAGCGGCACGGCGATCTCGACGCCGAATTTCAGTGCCTGGTCGAAGGCGCGGCCTGCAAGCGCCTGGCCCGATATGCCGGCGGGAAAGCCGAGATAATTCTCGATCCGCGCCGAGGCCCCGGCCTGTCCTCCGACGGCCCGTTCGTCGAGCACGAGCACGCCAAGCCCTTCCGAGGCGGCGTAGACGGCGGCGGCGAGGCCGGAAGGCCCGGCACCGACGATCGCGACGTCATAGAGCCTGTCGGGCGCGAGGGCGGGCGCGATGCCGAGGCAGAGGCCGACTTCTGCCTCGCTCGGATGGCGTAGCACCGTGCCGGCCGGGCAGACCATCAGCGGCAGCTCGGAAGGCTGGACGCCGAGATGCTCGACCAGTGCGTGGCCTTCGGTGTCGAGCGACGCGTCGAGGACGACATGCGGGTAGCCGTTCCGGGTGAGAAAGCCGCGTAGCCGCACCATCTCGGCGCCGTCCGGCGCGCCGATCAGCACGGGGCCGCCGGAACCTTCATCGATCAGGGCGACCCGGCGCAGGATGAAGGCGCGCATGACGATCTCGCCGATCTCGGCCGAGCCGATCACCAGCGCGCGCAGCTCGGCGGCGTCGAAGGGAATGGCGAGGCAGCCATCGGGGCCGGCGCGACCGCCCGCCAGCGCCGGTCGGCCGGCAAGTTGGCTGATCTCGCCGGAGAACTGGCCGGGCCCATGCGTGGTGATGGCGGCGCTGCCGGCAAGGCCGGCGCGGCTGAAGACCGTGAGCGAGCCCTCGACGACGAGCCAGGCCGGGGCATTACGCGCGCCAAGGCTGAAGATGGACTGGCCGGCGCCGAAGCGCTGGGCCGGCGTTGCGGAAAAGCGCGCGGCAATTTTGACCTGCGCCGGCGAGAGCGCGGGAAACATCTGGAGATCGCGCGGCTCCGCCATCGCATCCTCATGGGGTGAGGGCGCCGGTCAAGCGCACCGTCTGCTGGGGGGAAAAAGGGCCGACAGGAGGGCGTCAGTAGTAGCGCGGGATCGGTCCGAGCTGCGGCGTCTGGTCCGGCAGCGTCACCATGATCTCGTCGACATAGCACCAGCCCCAGCCTTCCGGCGGATCGTAGCCCTCTATGATCGGGTGGCGCGTGGCGTGGAAATGCGCCGTGGCATGCCGGCCCGGAGAATCGTCGCAGCAGCCGACATGGCCGCATTGGCGACAGAGCCGCAGATGCACCCAGGCCTGGCCAATCTTCAGGCATTCCTCGCAGCCCCGGCTGCCGGGGGTGACGTCCCGGATGGTGTCTACGTGATGGCACTGCATCGACATGGCTCGTCTCCTGGCGGGGCTGGAATGGACGAAAGGCGTGCGAGGGCACCGCGCGGAGGGCCGCGATACCCTCGCACTCCGCGCCTAGGCGCGGATGAACGCCAGCACGTCGGCGTTGAACTTGTCCGTCTCGGTTTCGGCGAGGCCATGCGGCGCGCCCGGATAGACCTTCAGCTCGGCGCCCTTGACGATCTTCGCGGTCTTCAGGCCTGCGGCGGCGATCGGCACGATCTGGTCGGCGTCGCCGTGGATGACCAGCGTCGGCTTGTCGATCTTCTTCAGATCCTCGGTATAGTCGACCTCGGAGAATTCGTGGACGCAGTCATATTCGCCCTTGATGCTGCCCATCATGCCGAGCCGCCAGAAGTTCTCGCGCAGGCCTTCATTGACCTTGGCGCCTTCCTTGTTGAAGCCGTAGAACGGCAGCGACAGGTCCTTGAAGAACTGCGAGCGGTCGCCGGCCGTACCTTTTCGGATGCCGTCGAACACTTCCAGCGGCGTGCCTTCTGGATTGGCCTCGGTCTTCAGCATCAGCGGCGGAACGGCGCCGACCAGCACCATCTTGGCGACGCGGCTGGTGCCGTGGCGGCCGACATAATGGGCGATCTCGCCGCCGCCGGTCGAATGGCCGATCAGCACGACGTCGCGCAGGTCGAGCGCCTCGATCAACTCGGCCAGGTCGTCGGCGTAGCGGTCCATGTTGTTGCCATCCCAGGTCTGGTCGGAGAGGCCGTGGCCGCGCCGGTCATGGGCGATGACGCGATAGCCCTGCGAGCCGAAGAACAGCATCTGCGGCGCCCAGGCGTCGCCCGCCAGCGGCCAGCCATGCGAGAAAAGGATCGGCTGACCCTTGCCCCAGTCCTTGTAAGCGATCGTGGTGCCGTCTTTGACCTGGAACGTGCTCATCGTCTCTCTCCATCGTGATCTCGGGGAACCCCGCCGCCTGCCGGCTGGTTGACGGTCACAACATCGGACAGGCCACGCCTTCGAGCCATTCTACGTGGGGTTGTCCGGGTCATACTTGGGTATGGGCATCTGATGCCGGGCCGTCCGCGAAGGGCGGGACGGCTGTTCAATGCCGCAGCCACGGCCCCGATCCGTCACGGCTTCGTGGCCTCCGCGATGCGCAGATACTGGCGTCCGCCGGGCACGTGCCGAAAGACGGCGCCCGGATCATCCATGCGACTCGACATTCCGTGCAAACTTCGCCATGAATCGTACATAATCTGCGAAAGATTGCGTGCGCTGGCCGCCGGTGGGCGGAAAGTGCAAGCGAAAACGGGGGGATGCGTGGTCTATGAGCTTCGTTCCGAGCCTCGACTTGACGGGTCTGCAGACGCTGGACCGCGAGGCATCGGTGTATGAGGCGATCCGCGAGGACATCATCTCCGGCCGGCTGCCCGCGAATGCCCGCCTGATCGTCGCCGATCTCGCCGAGCGGCATGGCACCTCGACCAATCCGATCCGCGAGGCGCTGCATCAGCTGCGCGGCGAGGGCTTCGTCATCATGGCGCCCAATCGCGGCGCCCGCGTCCGGCCGATCGACGAGGACTTCATCCGCGACATCTACGAGATCGAGGTGCTGATCGAACCGGCGCTTACGAAATGGTTCGTCGGCATCGCCACCGACGAGAACATCGCGACGCTCGAGGCGCTGCATGCCGAGATGATCGAGCTCAACTATGCCGACCCGGTCCGGCACGGCCTGCTCGACACGCAGTTCCACCACACCATGTACCAGCGCCACTACAACCGCCACGCCGTCGATCTATGGTGGAAGCACCGCGAGATCCTGCGGGCGATCAGCCGCCGGCACCGCATCTCGCTGGGACGGCAGGCCGCCGTGATGCGCGAGCATGCCGAGGTTCTGGAAGCGATCAAGGCTCAGGACGAGAACGCCGCCGCCGCGATCATCGCGCGGCATGTCGAAGGTTCCGGCCGTCACATCATCGAGCAGATGCGCGCCGCGCGCCGGGATATCCAGAACAGCAAGGCGGAATTGCCACCCTACACCTAGGCCCGTCGAGGAACGCCATGACGAATGCGGCCCTGCCGCTGGAATTGACCAGACGCGTCAATGCTGTCGTCACTGTTGCGCCCCAGCCGTCCAGCGGCTTGCGCGGGGACATGGTTCGCGTCCCCGCGCCGCCGGGATCAGGCGAGTTCCGCCATCCGCAGGAGGCCCTGCATGTAGCCGATCGCGTGCGCCCGGCCGCGATGGTTCCAGTCGGTGTCGTCATCCATGTGCGGGACATGGTCGTCGAGCAGGAAGCCGGTAAAGCCGTTCTTCCAAAGCAGCGTCATCACCTCGGCAGGATTGAAATTGCCTTCGCCGATGAAACACTCGATGAAGTCCGGCACCGTCCCTTGCACGTCGCGGAAGTGGATGTAGAAGATCCGCCCCTTCGGCGCGAAGAAGGTGATCAAGTCCTTCACGTTGTCTGCGCCGCCCGGCATCTCCGAACAGCAGCCGAGGCAAAGGTCCAGACCCCAGGACGGGCTGTCGGCATAGCGGGCATAGGCGCGCTTGAAGTCGGTCGGCTCCTTGAAGATGCGGGCGACGCCGCCCAGCATCGGCACCGGCGGATCGTCGGGATGCAGGGCGATCTTGACGCCGGCTTCCTCGGCGACCGGCAGCACGGCGTCCATGAAGTAGGTGTAGTTGTCCCACATCATGTCGGCGGTGATGATGCCGTCGTCGGCGTCGAACACCGGCATCGAATCGGCGCGGCCCAGCGTCGTCGGCATGAAGCCGCGCCATTCCGTCTTCGTCGCCGCCTCAACCTTCGCCATCTCGAAGCGCGTGTTGCCGGCGCCGCCGCGACCGGGCGCCCGGCGCTCGGTGCGCCAGACCGAGTTCGGCATGAAATGCAGGCCGAGGATCGGCACGCCGGCGCGGCCAACATTGCGCACCGTGCGGCAGTAGTTCTCGATCTGCTCGTCGCGACCCGGCAGCCCCAGCATCGCCTTGTTGTAGAAATGGGTTGGCACGTTCTCGATCGCCTCGAAGGTGAGACCGGCGGCCTCCACCCGCTCGACCAGCCTGCGGATGTCCGCTTCTTCCCAATGGGTGTCGCCGGGAAGTGTCGGATTGTTCATCTGGATGCCGGTGACGCCGATCTGGGCGGCGAAGCGAAGTTTTTCGTCCGAGAGTTCGTGAAACTGGCCTACGGCAACGCGCATGGCGGGTTCCGACATGGCTCTTTCCTCCTCTTGTTGTCGTGGATCGGAACGGTCGGCGCCGTTCGTCGGGGCGTCGGCCGGAGATGGATGGGCAGGGTCGGCAAGGGGCGTCGAACGGTCTCCAGGAACCGGTCCGCAGGAATCTGGAATCGTTCGGAAGTTTTAGGCGGCAAAGACCTGTTCGCGGTTGACCGGGTGGAGAATCTGCCATAACGCTAAGGCAATAAATATATAAATGGCGGATCTAGATAAAAAAACAAAAGTCCGCATCAGGAGGGAATATATAAATTTCACAATTGGATCAATTTATAAAGATTTCTCTTTGAGGTCAGCATTCTATCGCTGATTTCATGGATTGGTGTCTTGTGACTTATTTGGTCCGGTCGATCTGGATCGAGAATTATCATGCGCCGTTGCTGGTCGTCGGTTGCGGTGGATTGCCGTATCGAATGCGGATGCCGGTTCCGGAGTGCGCCAAGGTCTCCGAAGCGGAAAATCAGGAAAGGAACTGTGTCCGTACAGAATAAGCCGCTCGCAAGGCAAAAAAAACGAAACGCCCGGGCGGGACTGCATAGGAAATCGAATACTGAAAGTGTTCCATTCGGCAGTAGGGAGGAATTCTGTCATATGGTAAATCTTAAAAGTATTGCGGGCGCGCTTTTGATCGCCACGGCGATTCTGGCGCCCTCTGCGTCGTTCGCGCAGAATGCGGGATTGCCCGCAGCCCAGGAGATCAAGCCCAAGGGCCCGCTGCCCGAAGTTCCGCGCAACCAATCGCTGGTTCTCGGCTGGGGCGTCTCCGGTGGCACGTCGATCGGCACCACCAATCCCTGGGTGCTGCCCGGCTACACGCACCAGGAGGGCAACAATCTCCTGTTCGAGCCGCTGATGTACTACGGCATCTTCAAGAGCGAGTTCATTCCGTGGCTGGCCGACAGCATGGAATACACCAGCCCGGACTTCACCTCGCTGGAGATCAAGCTCAACAAGGATGCGAAGTGGAGCGACGGCAAGCCGGTTACCGCCAAGGACGTGATCTATACGTTCGAAGGCCAGATGAATCGGGAGTCTCTGCCGTATCACGCGCATTTCCAGCAGTTCGTCGAGAGCGTGACGGCGAAGGACGACCTGACCGTCGAAATGAAGTTCAAGCAGCCGGCACCGCGCTTCAAGTTCGAGGTGCTGACGGAAAAGTTCGACACCGGCCTGCCGATCGTTCCGGCGGAATGGATGTCGGCCCAGCCTGATCCGGTCGCCGCCGTCGGCCTCGACGAGATGCCGAGCTCCGGCCCGTACCGGATCGTCGCCTGGAACGCCACCCAGAAGATCCTCGACCTGCGTCCGGACTGGTGGGCCGTCAAGGCCGGCCGCGTCAAGGCTGAGCCGGCGGTGAAGCGTGTCATCGTCGCCAACATCCTGAACCAGCCGATGGACACCGTCGCCCAGCGCCTGGTGAACAACGAGTTCGATTCCTCGGTCGACATGCGCGCCCAGGTGATCGGCAACATCCTGGAGCAGAACAAGGACATCCAGTCCTGGACCGGCAACGAGTCGCCCTTTGGCTATCTCGACTGGTGGCCCAACTCGCTCTGGATGAACACGCAGCTGCCCGGATATGACGACCCGCGCGTCCGCAAGGCCGTCAGCCTCGCCATCAACCGCGACCTCATCAACGAGGTGCTCTACGACGGCGCCAAGATCGCCACCATCTATCCGTTCCCGCTCTATCCGAATCTGCAGAAATTCGCGGATTCGGAAGCCGTGAAGGCGGAAGAGGCGAAGTACGAGCCGGGCAAGTTCGATCCCGAGGCGAGCGCCAAGCTCATGGAGGAAGCCGGCTTCACCAAGAATGGTGACGGCCTCTGGGAGAAGGACGGCAAGACGTTCGACGCCACCATCCAGGCTTTCGACACCATCCATGGCGACCTGGCGCCGGTGCTGGCCGAAATGCTGCGGCAGGCGGGCTTCGATTCGAACGTGAACTTCGGCACCGACGCCTTCCAGAACATGGTCGACGGCAAGCCGGGCTTCTATCTGTTCGGCCATGGCGCCAGCCTGTACGACCCGTTCGAGGCCCTGAACCTCTTCCACGGCAAGTACAGCAGCACCATCGGTTCCGCTGCCGGCAACAACCGCTTCTCGCGGTACAAGAACCCCGAGTTCGACAAGATCCTCGACGAGATCTCGCCGCTCGATTCCAACGATCCGAAGTTCCAGGAAGGCGCCGCGAAGGCTCTCGGCATCTACTGGCGCGACGTGATCGACGTCCCGGTCATCCAGTGGCTGCACCGTATTCCCTACAACAACCACTACTGGAAGAACTGGCCGAGCTCGACCAACATCGCCGACGGCACCAACGGTGCGTTCTGGGCGCATACCGGCCTTCTGGTCGTCACGGGGCTTCAGCCGACCGGCGCGAAGTAGCCGCTTGCAACACAAGGGCGCGCGTCCCCGGGCGCGCGCTCTCCCGCTGGCAAGAGACCCCCAGGAACGTTTCCAGTGACCCTTAAGCTTGCAATCCGGCGCCTGCTCTTCCTCGTTCTGGTTATCTGGGCCGCGTCGACCATCGTCTTCTTCATCCCTCGCCTGTCGAACCGGAACGCGCTCCGCGAGCGCTTCGGCGAACTGGCCCGCACCGGCGGTTTCTCGCCGCAGGATCTCGAAAAGATCATTGCCTCGATGCAGCAGCAATTCGGCCTCGATCAGCCGTTGCTGCATCAATACTGGACCTATTTGGGCAATCTCGTGCGGATGGACTTCGGCTATTCGCTGTACCGCTATCCCTCGACCGTGTCGGAGCTGATCGCGCAGTCGCTGCCGTGGACGATCGGCCTGCTGCTGGTGACCACCGTCCTGAGCTTCATCATCGGCAATCTGCTCGGCGCCGTCGCCGCCTGGCCGCGCGCGCCGCGCTGGCTGCGCATGACCGCCACGCCCTTCATCCTGCTCACCGGCGTGCCGCCGGTGATCATGGCCATCCTGCTGATCTTCTTCATCGGCTTTCGCCTGAAATGGCTGCCGCTCGGCGGCGCCTATTCGGTCGGCATTGTGCCCACCTGGTCGTGGAGCTTCGCCCTGGACATGCTGAGGCACCAGATCCTGCCGGCACTGGCGCTCATCTTCGGCTCGGTCGGCGGCTGGGTGCTGTCGATGCGCGGCATGGGCATCACCATCCAGGGCGAGGACTATGTGAACTTCGCCGAGCACAAGGGGCTGACCGGCGGCCGCATCTTCCGCGACTACTATCTCCGCAATGCGCTACTGCCGCAGATCACGGGCCTCGCTTTGGCGCTCGGCACCGTCATCGGTTCCGCCATCATCGTCGAGGGCCTGTTCGGCCTGCCGGGGATCGGCAACATGCTCAACCTCGCCATCCGCGCCAACGACTTCCCGACGATCTACGGCATCGTGCTGTTCATCACGATCGCGGTCGCGCTGCTGATGACGCTCGTGGAGTTCATCTATCCGCTGCTCGATCCCCGCATCAAGAATTCGTAGGAGCGCCAGCATGTCGACCATCGCGCTGCCGCCAGCCGAGACAACCCGCATCGAACAGCCGGGACGCGCCATCCGCGTCATGCGCTACCTGCGCCGCAACAAGGGCCTGGCGATCGGAGTCCTGATCCTGCTCGGGCTGGCGGCCTTCACCGTCATCGGCCTGATGACGATCAATCCGAAGCACGCCTATCCGCTCTCGGCCGCGCTCAAGAAGCCGCCAAGCTGGCGCTATCCGTTCGGCACCGACTTTTTCGGTCGCGACCTCTATGCAGCGATGGTCGTCGGCATGTGGCAGACGGCCGTGATCGGCTTGCTTGCCGGCGGCGTGGGCACCGTGATCGGCGTCATCTTCGGCTTCATCTCGGCTTATTTCAGCGGCCGCGTCGACGCGACGATACGCACCGTCTGCCAGATCCTGACGCCGATCCCGGTCCTCATGATCCAGGTCGTCATCGCCGGCTCGCTCGACAAACGCGACGTGACCATCCTGACCATGGCGATGATCGTGGTGTTGCTCGCCTGGATGGGCCCGACGCTTGTGATCCGGTCGCAGGTGCTGACGATGAAGGAGAGGCAGTTCGTCGCCGTCGCCAAGCTCTCCGGCGTCAGCGACCTCGGCATCATCTTCAAGGAGATCATGCCCTGCCTGCTGCCGTTCATCGCGGCCGCCTTCGTGGCCCAGGTGTTCGCGGCGGTGTTCGCCTCGTTCTACCTCGCCGTGCTCGGCCTCGGCCCGCTGCGCGAGCCGCTCCTCGGCAATTTGATCTGGGCGGCGCAGTCGCAGGGCGCCTTCTTCAATGGCTGGTGGTGGTGGCCGATCATCCCCTCCGTCGCGATGATCCTGATCCTGGGGTCGCTCGCCCTCATCAACATGGGGCTCGACGAACTCGCCAATCCCCGAATCCGGAGGACGGAGTGACCGCCATGAACTACGCGAACCTCTCGGTCGCGCCCGGCGCGCGCGCCGCCATGCCGCCGCTCGCGGCCAAGGTCGAGCCGGTCCTGCGCGTCAGCGGCCTGGAAGTGACCTATTACACCGATGCCGGCCGCGCCAAGGCGCTCGACAATGTCGGTTTCACGCTCAATCCGGGCGAGAAGCTCGGCATGGTCGGCGAATCCGGCTCCGGCAAGAGCACCATGGCGCTCGCCATGATGCGCATGATCAAGGCGCCGGGGCGGATCGAGGCCGGCTCGGTCGTTGTCGGCGGCACGGACCTGATGGCGCTCGACTCGGAAGGCATGCGCAAGGCGCGCCTCAGCAAGATCGCCTACATCCCGCAGGGCGCGATGAACTCGCTCAACCCGGTGATGCGGATCGGCGCCCAGATGATGGACGCGGTGAAATCGCATCTGCCGCGCGAGTCGCGCGGCGCGATCGAGGCGCGCTGCAGGCGGGCGCTGCAGTCGGTCGATCTCGATCCCGGGGTCTTCCGCATGCACCCGCACGAGCTCTCGGGCGGCATGAAGCAGCGCGTCTGCATCGCGATCGGCATCCTGCTCGATCCGCAGGTGATCATCGCCGACGAGCCGACCAGCGCGCTCGATGTGGTCACCCAGCGCCAGGTGATGGAGACGATCGACAACGTCAAGAACGCGATCAACGCCGCCGTCATCCTGATCGGCCACGACATGGGCCTGATGGCGCAGTTCGTCGACAAGGTGGCGGTGATGTATGCCGGCCGGCTGGTCGAGTTCAGCACGGTGCGCGAGATGTTCACCAGCCCAAAGCATCCCTATGCGCGGGCGCTGATCGACAGCCTGCCGAACCTCGACAACAAGGGTGTCTTCCAGGGAATTCCGGGCCTCGCGCCCTCGTTGCTGCGCCTGCCGTCCGGCTGCGCGTTCCATCCGCGCTGCTCCAGCGTCATGGACGCCTGCCGCTCCGTGCGCCCGGAACCGCGCGTTCTGGCCAGCGGCCGCAGCGTGACCTGCCATCTCTATGACAGCGAGGGCTGACATGGCCGATCTCCTGCGGCTCGAAAACGTCTCCAAGGTCTATACGGGCGGGCTCACCGGCGGGCGCTCGACGATTGCGCTGCGCAATTTCTCGATGACGCTGAAGGAAGACGAGCCGACCATCCTGACCGTCGCCGGCGAGAGCGGCAGCGGCAAGACCACGCTCGCCATGCTGCTGCTCGGCTTCATCACGCCGTCGGCCGGCCAGATCATCTATCGGGGCAAGAATGTCGCCAGCCTGCACGGCAAGGAACGGCTGGCCTATCGCCGCGAGGTGCAGGCCGTGTTCCAAGATCCGTTCGCCGTTTTCAACCCGTTCTATACGGTCGACCACCTGCTTTCCGTGCCGATCAAGCACTTCAAGCTGGCGAAATCGAAGGCCGACGCCCGCGACAAGATGGAAGAGGCGCTGACCGCGGTGGGCCTCCGGCCGGAGGACATCCTCGGCCGATTCCCGCACCAGCTCTCCGGCGGCCAGCGCCAGCGCATCAACGTCGCCCGCGCGCTGCTTTTGAAGCCGCGCCTGCTTATCGCCGACGAGCCGGTGTCGATGGTGGATGCGTCGCTGCGCGCGACGATCCTGGAAACGCTGCGCAACCTGCAGCGCGATCACGGCGTGTCGATCATCTACATCACGCATGACCTGACGACTGCCTATCACATCGCGAAATCGATCGTCGTGCTCTATCGGGGCGCGGTGATGGAGGCGGGCGACGTCGACGCGGTTATCAAGGATCCGCAGCATCCCTATACGCAGCTGCTGGTCGACTCGATCCCCTGGCCCAATCTCGACCAGCGCTGGGGCGCGCAGCCGATCAAGGTGCGCGAGGCCGGCGGCGGCGGCGGCGAGGGCTGCCGCTTCCGTTCGCGCTGTCCCGTCGCGATGGACATCTGCGCAACCGACCCGCCGCTCTACCGGATCGGCGACAGTCACACCGCATCCTGCTTCCGCTACGACCGCCAGCCGCTGGTCGCGCGGGAGAACCTGTCGGAGCTTCTGCCCGCCTGACGCTCTTCTTCCCCCAACGCCCACCCGTTCGATGAGGCCGGTCGCGCGACCGGTTGGAAATACAGGAACTTTGCAACGATGCTCGAGATTGCTGAATTTATCAGCCCGACGCCGACGCCGGTCTGGAAGCTCGCGAAGCAGGCGGGCGTTGACCTGGCGGTGGGCGGCCTGCCGTCCGACGACCTCCGGCCCGGCGAGGCGCCCTGGGACCTGGCGCCGCTGCAGCGGATGAAGGCGAATTATGAGGCGAGCGGCTTCCAACTCCGCGTGATCGAGGCGCGGCCGCCGCTCAACCGGGCGAAGCGCGGCCTGCCGGGTCGCGACGAGGAGATCGCCACCGTCTGCACGCTGCTCGAAAACATGGGCACGCTCGGCGTCCCGGTCTGGTGCTACGAGTGGATGACAGACTTCAACTGGGTGCGTACCAATCTCGCCACCCCGTCGCGCGGCGGCTCGGTCGTCACCAGTTTCGACATCAACGACGTGCCGGTGGATCTGACGAGCAATCCGCCGATTGACGAGGAGGCGCTCTGGGCCAACCTCGAATACTTCCTGAAGAAGGTGCTGCCGGTCGCCGAGAAGGCCGGAGTGAAGATCTCGATGCATCCCGACGATCCGCCGCTGTCGCCGATCCGCGGCGTCGGCCGCATCATGCGCTCGATCGAGAACTATCGCCGGCTGGTCGAGCTCGTGCCGAGCCCGATGAGCACGATCACGCTCTGCCAGGGCAATTTCACCCTGATGACCGATGATCTGCCCGGCGTCATCCGCTCCTTCGGCAAGAAGATTTCCTTCGTGCATTTCCGCGACGTGATCGGTGTCCCGACCCGCTTCGAGGAGGCGTGGCACGACGCCGGCAAGACCGACATGCTCGCCTGTATGAAGGCCTATCGCGACATCGGCTTCGAGGGCGTGCTGCGTCCCGACCATGTCCCGACGGTCGAGGGCGACAGCAACGAGCACGCCGGCTACTCGGCCTTTGGGCGGCTCTACGCCATTGGCTACATCCGCGGCCTGCATCAGGCTGTCTACGCCGCATAGGATCACGCCCCATGAAAATCGCCATCACCGGAGCCACGGGCAGGATCGGCCGCGCCATCACGATCGAGGCGCTGCGTCAGGGCCATCATGTCGTGACGATCGATCGCGTCGCGCCGGCCGAGCCGGAAGAGCGGCCGAACTGCCGTTTCGTCCAGGCCGACATCGGCGACTACGAGGCGCTGGTCGCCGCCTTTCGGGGCTGCGACGCGCTGATCCACATGGCCGCCATCCCCGCGCCGATCGGCTATCCCGATCATGTGGTGCACAACAACAACGTCGTCGGCAGCTACAACGCGCTCAGGGCGGCGGTCGAGGTCGGCATCCGGCGCATCGTGCAGGCGTCGAGCGTGAACGCGATCGGCCTTTCCTTCAGCCGGGAAGGGCGCTTCGACTATTTCCCCGTCGACGAGGAGCACCCGAACCATAGCGAGGAGCCCTACAGCCTCTCGAAATGGATCTGCGAGCAGCAGGCCGACAGCTTCGCCCGCCGTTACGAGGACATCCGGATCGCCAGCATGCGGTTCCATCTCGTCGTCGACGAGCGGGCCAAGGCGAGCGGCGTCTATTCGGCGGTGACCAGGGAGATGTCGAAGCATCTCTGGGCCTACACCCTCTACGACGCGGCCGCGCGCGCATGCCTGCTGGCGCTCGAGGCGCCGTTCACCGGCCACGAGGTGTTTTACATCGTCGCGCCGGACACGGTGCTGGAGATCCCGACGCTGGAACTCGCGCAACGCTTCTATCCCGACGTGCCGATCCGCGGCGATCTCGGTGGCAATCGCAGCTTCTTCTCTTCCGCCAAGGCCGAGCGATTGCTCGGCTGGCGACACGATCCGAGCTGATCCCATCCCTCGTCCGGATCGCCCGGCCCGATTTCACACAAGGCAGAATCCATGAAAATCACCGACGTCAAAGTCATCGTCTGCTCGCCGGGGCGCAATTTCGTCACCGTCAAGATCCTGACCGACCAGGGGCTCTACGGCATCGGCGACGGCACGGTGAACGGGCGCGAGCTCGCCGTCGTCAGCTATCTGCAGGATCACGTCGCCCCGCTCCTGATCGGGCGCGACCCGTCGCGGATCGAGGACATCTGGCAATACCTTTATCGCGGCGCCTACTGGCGGCGCGGACCGATCACCATGGCCGCGATCTCGGCCATCGACATGGCGCTCTGGGACATCAAGGCCAAGGCCGCCAACATGCCGCTCTACCAGTTGCTGGGCGGCGCCTCGCGCGAGAAGGTGATGGTCTATTCCCATGCCCAGGGCATGAGCATCGAGGAGGCGGTCGACGCCGTCGGCAAGAAGCGCGAGGAGGGCTATGTCGCGATCCGCGCCCAGGTCGGCATTCCCGGCCTGCCGGCGATCTATGGCACCGGCAAGGGCTCGGACCAGGGCAAGGGCGGCATGGTCGAGACGCTGCCGCACGAGGAGGTGTGGTCGACCTCCAAATACATGGTCCATATACCGAAGCTGTTTCAGCGCCTGCGCGATACCTATGGCGACGACCTGCATCTGCTGCACGACACCCACCACCGCCTGACGCCGATCGAGGCGGCGCGGCTTGGCAAGGACCTGGAGCCGTTCCGCCTGTTCTGGCTGGAGGATCCGGTGCCGGCCGAGCTGCAGGAAGGCTACCGGCTGATCCGCCAGCATACGACGACGCCGATCGCGCTCGGCGAGATCTTCAACACGATCTGGGACGCGCGCCTGCTGATCGAGGAGCAACTGATCGACTACATCCGCGTCACCTCGGTGCATGCCGGCGGCGTCACAGGTATCCGGCGCATCTTCGATTTCGCCTCGATCTATCACGTGCGCACCGCCTGCCACGGACCGATGGACGTGTCGCCGGTCGCGATGGGCGCGAATGTCCATGTCGATCTCTGGGTGCCCAATTTCGGCATCCAGGAATTCTCCGGCTACACGCCGCTGATGCATGAGGTGTTCCCGCATGCCTGGAGCCAGGACGGCGGCTATCTGCATCCGGGCGAAGCGCCGGGCCATGGCGTCGATATCGACGAGGCGCTCGCCGCCAAATACCCCTATGAGCGCGCCTACCTGCCGGTGAACCGGCTCGAGGACGGCACGCTCTGGAATTGGTGAACCGCCCTTCTTCACCTCTCCCTGAGGGAGGGGTCGACGGCCAGCGGCCGGCGGGTGAGGGTTTACGGCCTCACCCGGATCGTTCCCTAAACTCTCACCCGGAGCTCCGCTCCGACCTCTCCCCCAGGGAGAGGTGAAAGTCAGTTCAGAGCCGGATATTCCCAACGATGAAGATCTCCGCCATTCTCGCCTACCCGGTGTGGGTCGGCTCGCGCAACCAGCTGCTCGTCAAGGTCGAGACCGACGAAGGGGTCTTCGGATGGGGCGAGAGCGGCCTGTCCGGCCGCGAGAAGGCGGTGGTCGGCGCGATCGACCACTACCGCGAATTCCTGATCGGCCGCGATCCGCGCCAGATCGGCGCGCTATGGCAGGAGATGTATCGCAGCCAGTATTTCGAGGGCGGCCGGGTGCTGCAGGCGGCGATCTCGGCGATCGACATCGCGCTCTACGACATTCTCGGCAAGGCGCTCGGCGTGCCGGTCTACCAACTGCTCGGCGGCAAGCAGCGCGATCGCATCCCGACCTTCGCCAGCACGTCGGCGCCGCCCGGCGAGGCCATGATCGAGCAGGCGCGCGAACTGATGGCGGCTGGCTGGAACGCCATGCGCCTGTCGCCGGCCTTTCATGGCAACTCCAACATCTACGAGCCGCGCGAGAGCATCGCGGCGACGGCGAAATGGTGCGTCAAGGCGCGCGAGGCGCTGGGCGACGAGGTGGTGCTCGGCATCGACTATCACCACCGGCTCTCGGTCGCCGAGGCGGCGAGCTATTGCCAGAAGATGCCCTCCGGCACGCTCGACTTCCTGGAGGAGCCGATCCGGGACGAGACGCCCGAGGCCTACGAGGCGCTCCGGCGGATGGTCGACGTTCCCTTCGCCATCGGAGAGGAGTTCGCCTCGAAGTGGCAGTTCCTGCCGTACATCGAGCGCGACATCCATCAGTTCAACCGCATCGACATCTGCAATGTCGGCGGCCTGACCGAGTCGATGAAGGTCGCCGGCTGGAGCGAGGCGCACTATGTCGACATGATGCCGCACAATCCGCTCGGGCCGATCTGCACGGCCGCGACCGTGCATTTCGCGGCGGCGGTGCCGAACTTCTCCTGGCTGGAGACGCGGACCTCGACGGCCGAGCAGCTCGGCTTCGATAGTTCCGAATTCTTCCCGGTCCAGCCCCGCATCGAGAATGCGCACTACCCGGTTCTGGATGCGCCGGGCCTCGGTGTCGAGGTGAACGAGGCGCTGATCCAGAAGCAGAGCTTCAAGTTCTGGGAGGCGCCGCATCTGAAGCGGCGCGACGGTTCGGTGACCAACTGGTAGGCCGCGCGCGGCGCGGCCGTCAGGACGGGGATCGGTCGTCCTCGTCGTCGAGCAGGATGCGCTCGGCGGCGCCGTCGAGATCATCATACTGGCCGCTGCGGATCGACCAGAAAAAGATCCCGAGCGCGGCAATGCCGACGGCGATGGCGAGCGGGATGAGGAAGACGAGGCTCTGCATGGCTAGCGTGCTCCCCGCGCCACGATCGCTGCGGGCTTGGCGGCCGGGACGACGACTGTCTGCTTGGTCCTTCTGGTCGTCCTGTCGCGGGGCTCGGCGAAATTCGCCTTCAGTCGCAGTGCGTTGGCGACGACGACGATCGACGACAGCGACATGGCGAGCGAGGCGATCAGCGGCGTGACGAAGCCGGCGATGGCGATCGGCAGCGCGACCAGATTGTAGAGGATGGCGAGGCCGAAATTCTGCCGGATCAGGCGACCGGCCTCGCGCGAGATGGAGAACGCCAGCGGCACCGCCCTGAGGCTCGACCGCAGGAATACGAAGTCGGCGGCGTTGCGGCCGATATCGGCCGCGGTCGCCGGCGCCATCGACACATGCGCCGCGGCGAGGACGGGCGCGTCGTTCAGGCCGTCGCCGACCATCAGCGTCCTGTGGCCGGCGGCGGAGAGCGCCGCCACGCGCTCCAGCTTGCCGGCCGGCAGGACGGAGGCGGCAAAGTCGCCGATGCCGAGTTCGCCGGCCACCGTCGCCACGGCGGCGGGCTGGTCGCCCGAAAGGATCAGCGTCGCCAGCCCGTCGGCACGCAGCGCGTCGATCGCAACGGCGGCATCCGGCCGGAGATCGTCGCGGAACGCGAAGCGCGCGAGCGGCGACCCGTCGCGGCTGAGGACCGTTCCCGCCTGCGTCTGGGGCGAAGGCGGCGTTGCCGCCCATTCGGCCCGGCCGAGGCGATAGATGGCGCCATCATCAGCCTCTGCCTCGATGCCGCAGCCGGCGATCTCGCGGACACTGGCAAAGGTCAGGCCGGAGGGGCGGGCGCCGAAATGGGCGGCAATCGCCCGCGATACCGGGTGGTTGGAGGTGGCGGCCAGCGTTGTCGCGATGGCGGCGGCGGATGGCGCGACCGTTTCGCCGTTTTCCAGCCGCAGCCGCCCGAGCGTCAGCGTGCCCGTCTTGTCGAAGGCGACCGTGTCGATCTCGGCCATTCGCTCCATCGCGGCGCCGTCCTTGACCATGATGCCATTCTCGAACAGGCGCCGCGCGGCGACGACCTGGACGATCGGCACGGCGAGGCCGAGCGCACAGGGGCAGGTGATGATCAAGACGGCGATCGCGATGCTGATCGAATGATGCCAGTCGCCGGTCGCCCAGAGCCAGCCGAGAAAAGCGAGCAGGGCCGTGGCGTGGATGACGGGCGAATAGAGCTGGGCGGCGCGGTCGGCGAGCTGCCGGTAGCGGGCCTTGCCACCCTCGGCGACCTCCATCAGCCGCACCATCTCGGCCAGGAAGGAATCGGCGCTGCGCGCCGTCGCCGTCATCGTCAGAGCGCCGGTCAGGTTCAGCATGCCGGCCTTCAGCTCGGATCCGATGCCGACCGGCTGCGGCAGGCTCTCGCCCGAGACGACCGAGCAATCGAGTTCCGAGACGCCGGCGGCGATGCGCCCGTCGACCGGCACGCGGTCGCCGGCGGCGACGAGGAGCGTCATGCCCGGCTCGATCTCGGCCAGCGGAAGATAGTCGCGGCCGCCATCGGCGCGCAGGACGGTGGCGCCGCGCGGCGCGAGACGGACCAGCCCGCTCACCGCCTGCCGCGCCCGCTGGCGCATCATGTGGTCGAACACGCGGCCGATCAGCAGGAAGAACAGCAGCGAGATCGCCGCGTCGAAATAGGCATGCGGCTCGTTGTGATAGGTGTCGTAGACGCTCATTCCAAAGGCGAGCAGCACGCCGATCGAGATCGGGACGTCCATGTTCGAGCGGCCGCGGCGCAGCGCGCTCCATGCCGAGCGGAAGAAGACCTGTCCGGAATAGAGCAGGGCCGGCAGCCCCAGCAGCGCCGAGATCCAGTAGAAGGCCTGCCGCGTGCTCGGGTCGGCGCCGGACCAGACCGACACCGACAGGATCATGATGTTCATCGCCGAGAAGCCGGCGACGGCGAGCGCGCGCAGCAGCCAGGCGAGCTGCGGATCGCCGTTCTCGGCGTCGGCATCGAAGAGATGCGCCGCGTAGCCGAGGCCGTCCAGCGTCTCGATCAGCGGCGGCACCTCGCCGCTCCATTTGACGCTGGCGCGGCGGGTCGAGAGATTGACCCGCGCATGGCTGACGCCGGGCAGGGCGGCGAGGCCCCGCTCGATCTTGCGGATGCAATCGGCGCAATGCATCTCCGGCACGGCGAGATCGACCTGACGCAGGCCGTCGCCGAGATCGCGGCTGGCGAGCAGCAGCTCTTCCTTCGAAACGACGAGGTTGGTCGGCCGGGCGGCGGCTGCCGCGTCGACCGCGCAGCAGCTCATTTCATCGCCTCGTAGCTGTGCCAGGTGGCGTGGCCGAGCAGCGGAAACACGATGATCAGGCCGAGCAGTCCCGTGGCCACGCAGGCCAGGAACAGGACCAGCACGATCGCGCCCCAGGCCAGCATCACCGGCAGATTGTTCCAGACCAGCGAGATGCTGGTGCCCATCGCGGTGAAGGCGTCGGTCTTCTGGTCGAGCAGCATCGGGATCGAAAAGGTGCTGATGGCGAAGGAAAACGCCGCGAACAGACCGCCGACTACCGTGCCGACCAGGAGCATGGCGAGGCCGACCGGCGTCGTGAACAGCATGGTCGCGACATGGTCGAGGCCCGGGAACGGGTGCAGGCCGAAGAACAGCGCGTAGATGATCACCGCCGCCCGCATCCATACCAGCATCAGCAGGCAGAGGATTGCGCCGGTGAACAGCACCTGGCCGCCGGAATTCGCCCGGACGAACAGCATGCCGGCCAGCGAGATCCGTTCGCCCTTGGCGATCGCCCGGCTCTTGGCATAGAGGCCGATCGCGACCAGCGGCCCCACCACCATGAAGCCGGCAAGGGCCGGGAACAGGATGTAATCGAGATTGAGCGCGAACAGGCTCCAGACCACGACGACGGAGACGAGGAAGACGGCGAGGCCGTAGGCCAGGCTGTCGAGCGGGCGGACCTTGAGGTCGCGCCAGCCGGCCGCGAGCCAGCCGAGCGCGGCGCTGGCGGGGAGATGGCGTCGCCGCTGTTCGGCGAGCGGGCGCTGGAAGGCTTCGGATGCCTTTGTTGTGGTAGCCATGAGCCTCTCCTCGCTCAGCAGGCGGACTTGGCGGCGCTGTAGGCGCTGCCGGAACCATCGGTCGCTTTCGTATGCGCGACGCATTCCGGCTGCGAGCGCAGGGCGACATAGACGAGATGCGCATTGGCGCCGAAGAGGCCGAGAATGCCGATCGTCGCGATGGCGATCGAGATCCACTTCCAGTTCGGCGACCGGCGCGCGACGGCCGGCTGGCTGTCGATCGGACGGGCGAGCGTCATGGCGTCTTCGCTCCTAGCGACTGGACGTAGAGCGCGAGGATCTTGACGTCGACCGGCGACAGGCGGTTCTGCCAGTGCGGCATGTGACCCTGGCGGCCGCCATGCACGGTGTTGAACACCGACTGGACGTCGCTGCCATAGAGCCAGTTGGCGTCGGTCAGGTCGGGCGCGCCGACCTCGCGATTGCCCTTGCCTGCGTCGCCATGGCAGGCGACGCAGTTCGCCGCGAAGACCTCGCGTCCCGCCGCGATCCGCTCCGGCGTGGAGCCGGCGCCGGGTTCGAGGCCCGAGAGCGAACGGACATAGGCGACGACGTCGTTGACCTGCGGGCGGGTCAGGATGCCGTCACGGCCGAAGGCCAGCATCTGCGAGCTGCGCGTGTCGGCGTTTTCCGCGTTGATGCCGACGCGGATCGTCTCGGCGATCTGATCCGGCGAGCCGCCCCAGAGCCATGCCTTGGCGCTCAGGTTGGGGAAGCCGGGGCCGCCCGTGCCCTCGGTGCCGTGGCAGACGGCGCAATTGTCGGCGAACAGGGTCCTGCCGGTCTCCTTGACCGAGCGCATCAGCGCCGGATCGGCCTGGATCTCTGCGTAGTCCAGGCTGGCGACGCGGTCGGTCCAGACACCGCGTTCCGCGGCCGCGTCCTCGACCGCCTGGGTCACGGCCGCGCGGTCACTCCGCCCGAGCAGGCCCTTGGTGTAGGTCCAGCCCAGCGGCCAGGCCGGCATCAGGATCCAGTAGACGACGCAGAACAGGGCCGCTGCAGAGAGGAAGAACAACACGACGCGCGGCACGGGCGTATCGAGTTCCTCGATGCCGTTCCACTCGTGTCCGGTGGTGGTCCGACCGGTGACGGGATCACGCTTGCCTAGTTCCACGGCTTGTCATCCTTGTCGAGAATGCTCTCTTTGGCCCGGTCGAAGCGCTTCTTGTTCTTGGGCCAGAAGGTGTATGCCAGCACGCCGACGGCGAGCACGAGCAGGTAGATCAGGCCCCAGCTCTTGGCGAAGCCGACGACCGTCTGATGATCGAGATCCATCGCCTCACTCCTTGATGGCGACGTTCGCCGCCGTCGCGGCGTTGGTCAGCTTGCCGAGCACCTGCAGATAGGCGACCAGCGCGTCCATCTCGGTGACGCGGCCGGGTTCCCCGTCGAAGGCGCGGATGTTTGTCGCCTCGCCATAGCGCTCGGTGACGCCGGCCGCGTAGTTGGAGTCCGGATTGGCCTGGCCGTAGGCGTCGTTGGTGGCGTTGTCGATCATCGCCTGCGTGTAGGGAACGCCGACGCGGCTCATCGCCTTCAGATGCAGGCCGAGATCCTCGGTCCGGAGCGTGTTGTCCTCGAGCCAGCGATAGGCTGGCATGACCGAGACCGGCACGACGTCGCGCGGATTGCGGAGATGCGCCACCTGCCACGCGTCGGAATACTTGCCGCCGACACGGGCGAGGTCGGGACCCGTCCGCTTCGAGCCCCAGAGCATGGGGTGGTCGTACTGCGACTCGACCGCCAGCGAATAGGGGCCGTAGCGCTCGACCTCGTCGCGCAGGGTGCGGATCATCTGCGAATGGCAGGCATAGCAGCCCTCGCGGATGTAGATGTTGCGGCCGGCGAGCTCCAGCGGCGTGTAGACCCGCATGTCGGGCGCCTTCTCGACCGTCTCGTCGATGGTGAAGAGCGGCGCGATCTCGACGAAGCCGCCGATCGACGAGACCACGATGATGGCGAGGACGAAGCCGATCGCGCTGCGTTCGAGTTTGCGATGGAAGTTCGGCATGGTCGGTTACTCCCCGGCCTGAAGTGCGGTGGGGGCGAGCGCCGGCTCGTCGACATCGGGAGCATTCTGCAGGACCACGCGACCGCCGGCCTGCCGGATCGTCATCCAGATGTTGTAGCAACCGACCAGGGCGCCGAGCAGGAACAGCAGGCCGCCGAAGGTGCGGGCGATGTAATAGGGATGCATCGCGACGAGCGAGTCGACGAACGAATAGGCGAGCGTCCCGCTTTCATTGTAGGTCCGCCACATCAGGCCCTGGATGATGCCGGAATTCCACATCGCGAAGACGTAGACGACGGTGCCGGAGAGGGCGAGCCAGAAATGGACCTCGATCAGCTTGGACGAATACATCCGCTCGCGCTTCCACATCCACGGAACCAGCGCGTAGATCGAGCCGAAGGAGATCATCGCCACCCAGCCGAGCGCGCCGGCATGCACGTGGCCGATCGTCCAGTCGGTATAGTGGCTGAGCGAGTTCACGGCGCGGATCGCCATGAAGGAGCCTTCGAAGGTCGACAGGCCGTAGAAGACCGCGGCGACCATCATGAAGCGCAGCGTGGCATCGTCGCGCACCTTGCCCCAGGCGCCGTTCAGCGTGGCGAGCGCATTGCCGGCCGAGGCCCAGGACGGCACCAGCAGGATGACCGAGAAGGTCATGCCGAGCGTCTGCACCCATTGCGGCAGGGCGGTGTAGTGCAAGTGGTGCGAGCCCGCCCACATGTACATGAAGACGATGCCCCAGAAGCTGATGATCGACAGCCGGTAGGAGAAGATCGGCCGGCCGGCGCGCTTCGGCAGGTAGTAGTACATCATGCCGAGGAAGCCGGCGGTCAGGAAGAAGGCAACGGCGTTGTGGCCGTACCACCACTGGGTCATGGCATCCTGCACGCCGGAGAAGAGCGAGTAGCTCTTGGCGTGGCCGAACGAGACCGGCACCGCGAGATTATTGACGATGTGCAGGATCGCCACGACCAGGATGAAGGCCATGTAGTACCAGTTGGCCACGTAGATATGGGGTTCCTTCCGCCGCTGCAGCGTGCGGATGTAGATCAGGAAATAGACGACCCAGACGATGACTAGCCAGATGTCGGCATACCACTCGGCCTCGGCATATTCCTTGGACTGCGTCAGGCCCATGAAGTAGCCGCTGACCGCGAGCACGCAGAAGAGGTTGTAGCCGATCAGCACGAACCACGGGCTGAACTGGTCGGGCAGCCGGGCGCGGGTCGTGCGCTGCAGCACGTGCAGCGACGTGGCGATCAGCGCGTTGCCGCCGAAGCCGAAGATCACGCCGGTGGTGTGGACCGGCCGGATCCGGCCGAAGCTTGACCATGCGGCGTCGAAGGTGAGTTCGGGCCAGGCGAGCAGGGCCGCGACCCAGACGCCGAAGAACAGGCCGAACACGGCCCAGGCCATGGCCAGCACGATGCCGGCGCGCGTCGGGTCGTCATAGTAGCGCGACAATTGCGCCTTGTCGGGCTCGGGCGCGTAGTAGCCCGCGATGACCACGCAGGCGAGGCCGATCGAGACCAGCAGGATGATGAAGCCGTGCGTTCCGATCGGATCGTCGCTACCGACTGCCGCGAAGGCGAGGCCGCACAAGGCCAGCAATGTCAGGACGGCCAGCGATAGCTGCCGTTCCCCTTTCGTCAATCCCGCTACCATTCGGGGAGCCCCCATCTTGTCACACCGAAGCGCTCTGGCGTCTTCCGACGTCGAATGCTGGCCAACTAGGTGGACGAGATTCGGCAGGCTGTATTTGTTCTAGATCAAATAGCGCGGCGATCGGAGGCGGCGCGGCGGATCGGCCACACCGTTTCCGTCAGCCGCGCGGCGCGCGTCCTTCGGCAAGGACGAGCAGGCGCGCCGGCTCGACCACGGTCACCTGCTGGCGGCCGCCTGCGATGATCCCCTTGGCCTCCCATGCGGCGAGCAGCCGGCTGACGGTATGGAGCGTCGTGCCGGTCATTTCGGCAATGTCCTGGCGGGAGATCGGAAAGTCGATCTGTCGTCCGCTCTCGGTTTGGCGGCCGCTCTGCTCGACCAGTCGATGCAGCGCCCGCGCCACCCGCTGTTCCACCTTTTCGGTCGCCATCTCGACCAGCCGCGCCTGCGCATCCTGCAGGCGGCTGCCGACGGTCTGGTAGGTGCTCGCCGCGAAGCCGGGGATCTGCGCAACGAAGCTCGGCCACAGGCTCGAAGGCCAGGCGAGCGCGACGCAGTTGACCGCGGCGATGGCGCTGGCCGGGTAGGTGTCGCGGCCGAACGCATGCGCGATGCCGATCATCTCGCCGGCGCTGATGTAGCGAACGATGACCTGGTCGCCGGCCGGCGTCGTCTTGACGACGCGGACATGGCCGTCGAGCAGGAGAAAGAAGGAGTGCGCGTCGCCCTCCTGCTCGAAAATCGCCGTTTCCCTGGCGAAGCGAAGCGGGCGCGCGCCGGCAAGGACACGGTCGAGATCCTCGGCGCGAGCCGAGCGGAACAGCGGCAGCGTCGCGATCAGGGAGCGGTCAAGCTGGGACACGATCCATTCCAAGCTGTGTTGCGATCGCATGGCCGCACATGTCGTTTCTCCTGGACCCGTTCCGACGGCGACTTGCGGGCGAAGCGTCTTCGCGATCCCTTATTGCGCCAGCGCAAATGCGATCCGTTGCTTCCTGCCTATAAGCGGACCGATGACGGATGTCATTGGCTTGATGGAAGGAATTGCAGGATGAGACGGATGGCTCTGGTGGCGGTGGCTCTGGCGACGTGCCTGGCGGCGGGAACCGCGGCTGCCGCGGATCACGAGGTCAGGATGCTCAACAAGGGCGCCAAGGGCTTCATGGTGTTCGAGCCGGATTTCATTTCCGTCGCGGTTGGCGACACGGTGACCTTCGTGCCGACCGACAAGTCGCATGATGCCGAATCCGTGCCGGGCATGGCGCCGGCCGGTACGACGCCGTTCAAGGGCAAGATCAGCGAGAAGGTGACGGTCGAGATCGGCGCCGAGGGCGTCTACGGCATCAAGTGCACGCCGCATTACGGCATGGGCATGGTGGCGCTGATCGTGGCCGGCAAGCCGGTGAATCTCGAGGAGGCCAAGGCGGTGAAGCACCCCGGCAAGGCCAAGAAGGCGTTCGAGGCGCTGCTGAGCCAGGCCGCTCCCTAGCGGCCCCAGATCACGGCGTTCTCGTGCCGCTTGATGATGTGCTTCAGGTTCTCGAACGCAGTGATGACATGGCCGGCGAAGCGTTCCGCCGCCGGCGACCGTGGCCCGCCGACCCGGCGCAGGATGCCGAGTGATCGGTTGGGCTGCGGGATCTCGTAGGGAAGCACCGTGACCCGGTTTTCCTTGCGCTGGGCGAACACCACCGAGAAGGGCAGCACGGCAAGCGCGTCCGTCTCGGCCAGGAAGTTGATGACGCTCATTAGCGAGCCGCCGGAATAGCGCACGTTCAGGTCCGACATGCCGATGCTCATCAGGATCATCTGCAGGTCCGACATCAGCGGCGAGCCGGGCAGGGGTGCCACCCAGGGGAAGCTCGTCAGGTCATGCGCGCGCAGCCGACGGTTGCGCAGCAGCGGATGGTCCGGCCGGCAGGCGACGATGTTGCGGCCGGGCAGGATTTCCGTGAATTCGAAGCCGGGGCCGAGGTCGAGCACGCCGATCGGCACGATGCCGAGATCTATCTGGTTGCCCTCGAGCGCGGCGACCATCTCCGGCAGGTTCAGGTAGCTCTGCTGGACGGTGACCTCGGGCTCCAGGTTCTGGAACTCGCCGACCATCCGGCTGATCATCGCGTCCATGAAGAAGGGCACGCCGCCGACGCGGACGACGCCCTTCGTGCCCTTCATGAAGCCCTGCACCGCGTCGGAAGCCTTGCGCGACGCGGTGATGATCGTGCGGCCCTGCGCCGCCAACTGGGCGCCGAGCGGCGTCGGCTGCAGCGGGCGGCGACCCTTGAGGAAAAGTGGCTCGCCGACCCGCGCCTCCAGCATGGCGAGCGACCGGCTGACCGCGGGCTGGGTCAGGCCCAGCATCGCGGCGCCTTCCGATACACCGCCGGCATCGAGCACGGCGGCAAGCTGCATGAGATGGCGTTCGTTCAGTCGCATAGCAAAGTGCTATACCGATGGACGTAGAACTCATCAAGACTGCCACCGGGCCGTGCTACCCATTTTGCCAAGGGGAAGGGAGGCCCCGGCGGAATGCACGGCCAGCACGACGGCTCGCGCAGGGGTGGAAGTCCCGATGCGTTTTCGGCGCAGGCGAACGAGTTCGCCAGACGGCTCGCCGCTTCCGATCCGACCCGGCTCGCCGACGCGGCCCGGGCGACGGTGAACGGCCTGCATGCCCTGATCTCCGCCCTGCGTCCGACGCCGGACGAGTTCCGGCTCGCCATCGATTTCCTGACCGAGGTCGGCCACTACGCCGACGCCCGGCGGCAGGAATGGGTGCTGCTTGCCGACGTGCTGGGCGTCTCTTCGTTGATCGAGGACCAGAACAGCCCGCGTCCGGCCGGGGCGACCCCGAACACGCTTGCCGGCCCGTTCTACCGCGCCGACGTGCCGGAGATGGCGCTCGGCGCCAACATCTCCCGCGACCGCAAGGGCGAGCCGATGCAGGTCGCCGGCCGGGTGCTGGATCTCGACGGCCGTGGCATCGGCGGCGCGTCGGTCGAGGTCTGGCATGCCAATGCCGACGGTCTCTACGAGAACCAGGAGCCGGACCGGCAGCCGGAGTTCAATCTGCGCGGCAATTTCCGCACGGACGCGCAGGGGCGGTTCAAGTTCCTGACGATCAAGCCGAAGGGCTATTCGCTGCCGTCCGACGGGCCTGTTGGACGTTTCATGGCGGCGCTAGGCCTCTGCCTGGAACGGCCGGCGCACATGCATTTCCGCGTCTCGGCGGAGGGGTTCGAGACGCTGACGACCCACATCTTCGACCGGGCGGATGCCGCCATCGGTCGGGATGCCATCTTTGGGGTCAAACCCGAGCTCCTGGCCGATTTCCAGACCTTGCAGCCGAATGGTGGCAAGCGGAACCACGGCCTCGACCTCAATCTCGTGCTCTGCCCGGAGGGGCGGGGCGACGCTGCAATACTGGGAGGAGATTCACATGTCACGGATTAGTGGCTACCACCACCTGACGATGTCGACCGACGGCGCGCAGGAAGACTTCGACTTCTATACCAAGGCGCTGGGCCTGCACTCGGTGAAGCGGACGGTGCTGTTCGACGGCGTGGTCCCCGTCTACCACCTCTATTACGGTTCGCCGAACGGCGATGCCTCGACCATCATCACCACCTTCCCGTTCCGCAAGCCGGCCGTCTACGGCCGTCGCGGCACCAACCAGTCCCGCACCATCCTGCAGTCGATCCCCGTCGGCGCCGCCGATTTCTGGGTCGACCGGCTGAACGCCCGCGGCATCGAAGCCGCCAAGATCACCCGCTTCGGCGCTGTCCGCGTCGCCTTTGCCCATCCGTGCGGCATCCCGCACGAACTGGTGGAAAGCGACGGTGATCCGCGCGAGCCGATCACCAATGCCGCGCAGGGCATCGGCAGGGAGCACGGCATCAAGGGCATCTATGGCAGCGTCGTCGCCGTCATGGACCGCACCGCCATGGACGATTTCCTCACCATCGCGCTGCCGCTCACGAAGGAGGCCGACACGCATGAGGGCCTCGTCTACCGCGTGCCGGACGCGAGCGGCGTCATCCAGCGCGTCGAGGTCGTTCTCGACCGCGAGACGCTGCAAGGCACCTGGACGCTGGCGGGTGGCACCATCCACCACCTGGCCTTGAACACCGGCGACGAAGAGAACCAGTTGAAGCTCCGCGCCCATATCGAGGGCCTCGGCTTCACGGATATCTCGGAGCAGAAGGACCGCAACTACTTCAAGTCCTGCTATGTCCGCTCGCCGGGCGGCGCGCTGTTCGAACTCGCCTGGACGACGCCGGAAGGCTGGGCCAAGGACGAGCCCCCGGGCGCGATCGGCAAGACGCTGGTCTTCCCGCCCTGGTTCAAGGACCGCGAGGACGAGCTTCGTTCCGGGCTGGAGCAGGCGGAGTTCGCATGAACCCAGGCGGCGGACCGCTCAGGCTTGGCTCGAGGGCCCCGGAGGCGAAGGCGATCTGCGTCTTCGTCCACGGCCGCGGCCAATCGCCGGAGGAGATGCAGTCCCATGTGCTGGCGCGGCTTTCCGCGCCGGCCGTGGCCTTCGTCCTGCCGCGCGCCCCTGAGGGCGCGTGGTGGGATGCGCGGGCCGTCGATCCGTTGACGCCGGTCGCCCGCGCGCAGCTTTCCGCCGCGCTCGATCATGTGGCGGCCGCCGTCGCGGCGGCTCGAGGTGAATTGCCCGGCCGGCCGCTGCTGCTGGCGGGCTTCTCGCAGGGCGCCTGCCTTGCCATCGAATATCTCTGCGCCGGGCTGCCGCCGCCGGAAGCTCTTGCGGCGCTCACCGGCTGCCGCGTCGGCGTTCCTGCCGATGCGCGCGCCGAGGCGGTGCCGCCGGGCGTGCCGGTCTATCTCTCCGGAGGCGATGCCGATCCTTGGATCCCGGTCTCGGCCTTCGCCGATGCCGCGAGGACGCTCGGCAGCAAGGGCGCGAGCCTGCGGGCGGACCTGTTCCCGCGCCGGGGGCATGAAGTTTCGGATGCCGAGATCGCCATGCTGGGAACCATCCTCGCGGATCTGGTCGCTGGCCGGCACCCGCGCATGGAGGCGGCGCGATGATGGAGAACTTCGTCTTTCCGGGTCTGACGACCCGCGTCGTCTTCGGGGCCGGCACGATGAGCCGCGCCGGCGAGGAAGTCCGCCGTCTCGGTCATTCCAAGGTTCTGGTCCTCTCGACGCCGCATCAGAAGGACGACGCGGACAAGCTGGCGGCCAGCCTCGGCGACCTCGCCGCCGGCGTCTTCGCCGGCGCGACCATGCATACGCCCGTCGAGGTGACCGAGACGGCCCTGGAAGCTTATCGCGCCAGCGGCGCCACGGCGGTCGTCAGCCTCGGCGGCGGTTCGACCACGGGGCTCGGCAAGGCGATCGCCGTCCGCACCGGCGCCGACCAGGTCGTGATCCCGACCACCTATGCCGGCTCGGAGATGACCGACATCCTGGGCGAGACGGCGATGGGTGAGAAGACCACCCGCCGCTCGCCGGATATCCGGCCTGAAACGGTCATCTACGACGTCGACCTGACCCTGAGCCTGCCGCTCGGGCTGACGGTCACCTCGGCGATGAACGCCATCGCCCATGCGATGGAGGCGTTCTACGCGCCCGACCGCAATCCGGTGATCGTGCTGATGTGCAGGGACGCGATGACTGCCTTCCGCGATGGCATTCCGCGCCTGATCCAGGATCCGCACGACCGTGCGGCGCGGGCGCAGGCGCTTTACGCCGCCTGGTGCTGCTCGACCGCGCTCGGCTACGTGTCGATGGCGCTGCATCACAAGCTGGCGCATGTCTTCGGCGGCTCGTTCGATACGCCGCACGCCGAAACTCACGCGATCCTGCTGCCCTACACGACCGCCTTCAACGAGCAGGCGGTGCCCGATCTGCTGCGCCCGATCGCCGAGGCTTTCGGCGGTGGCTCGGCCGGCGGCGGCATCTGGGATTTCGCCCAGTCGGTCGGCGCGCCGCTGAGCCTCAAGGCGATCGGGATCGAGGAGAGCGATCTCGACCGCGCCACGGCGATCGCCGTCAAGAATGCCTATGCGAACCCGAGGCCAATAGACCCGGGATCGATACGGGAACTGCTCCAGGCGGCGTGGGAGGGACGCCGTCCGGGGCTCTGAGAGTGACGACCAGGGAGGAGGGACGCATGCTTACGAGACGGACGTTTCTGAAAGCGTCGGCGGCGACGGGTGTCGCGATGGCCGGCGTCGGGCTGGCCGCGCCGGCCATTGCGCAGGGCGCGAAGATCAAGCTCGGTTATGTTTCGCCGCAGACAGGCCCGCTGGCGGGCTTCGCGGAGAGCGACGCGTATAACATAAAGGCATTTCTCGAATCCGAGGCCGGCAAGAATTTCGACGTCATCGTCAAGGACAGCCAGTCGAATCCGAACCGGGCCGCCGAGGTGGCGAAAAGCCTGATCGTCGACGACGAGATCGACCTGATGCTCGTCGGCTCGACGCCGGAAAACACCAATCCGGTCGCGACCACCTGCGAGGCGGAAGGGATGCCCGTCATCTCGACCACCGCGCCGTGGCAGCCCTGGTTCATCGGCCAGCAGGGCAATCCCGGCGACCCGTCGTCGTGGAAGCCGTTCGACTTCGCCTTCCATTACTTCTGGGGCCTGGAAGACATCATCGCCGTCTACACCAGCATGTGGAAGCAGCTCGACACCAATGGCAAGGTCGGCGGCCTGTTCCCGAACGATGCCGACGGCAATGCCTGGGGCGATCCGAAGAACGGCCTGAAACCGGGGCTGGAAGCCGCCGGCTTCAGCCTGACCGATCCCGGCCGCTACCAGAATCTCTCGGACGACTTCACCGCGCAGGTCAACGCATTCAAGGCCGCCAATGCCGAGATCGTCACCGGCGTCGTCATCCCGCCCGACTTCACCACCTTCTGGAACCAGGCGCGCCAGCAGGGCTTCCGGCCCAAGGCCGTGACGGTGGCCAAGGCAATCCTCTTCCCGCAATCGGTCGAGACGCTGGGCGATGCCGGCAACAACCTGTCCTCGGAAGTCTGGTGGTCGGCCTCGCATCCGTTCAAGTCGTCGCTGACCGGGCAGAGCTCGGCGGAGCTGGCGGCGGACTTCACCGCCAAGACCGGGCGTCCCTGGACGCAGCCGATCGGCTTCTCCCATTCGCTGTTCGAGGTGGCGGCGAATGTCATGGGCCGGGTCTCGGATCCGAGCGACGCCGAGGCGATCGCGGCGGCGATCGCCGCCACCGACATGACGACGGTGGTGGGCAAGGTGGCCTGGAACGGCGCCGGCGTGCCGCCCTTCGCGGCAAAGAACGTCTGCAAGACGCCGCTCGTCGGCGGCCAGTGGCGGAAGAAGGCGGATGGCGGCTTCGATCTGGTGATCGTCGAGAACGCCACCGCGCCGGAGATCCCCACCGCCGGCAAGATGGAAGCGCTGGCCTGACGCGAAAGGGGCGGCGCATGCCGCCGCCCCGTTCCGTTCGGCTCCCCAGGTGCGCCCGAGGAAGGCAGCAATGATACTCAGGCTGGAAAATGTCTCGAAGTCTTTCGGGGCACTGAAGGTTACGGATGCCGTGACAATCTCGGTGCCGCGCGGCGAGGCATTGGGCATCATCGGCCCCAACGGCGCGGGCAAGTCGACGCTGTTCAACCTGATCACCGGCAACCTGCTGGCGAATGCCGGGCGGATCGAGTTCCTCGGCCGCGACGTCACGCGCGTCCCCGCCATGGAACGGGTGCGGATGGGCGTCGGCCGCAGCTTCCAGATCCCGCAGCCCTTCGAAGGCCTGACCGTGTTCGAGAACCTCTTGACCGCCGCCGCCTTCGGCCGGGGCGGGCGCGAGGCCGACATGGTCGACGCCTGCGCGCAGATCCTCGAGGAAACCGAACTGCTGAAGAAGGCGAATGTCGTCGCCGGCTCGCTGAGTCTTCTCGATCGCAAGCGCCTGGAACTTGCCCGTGCGCTGGCGACCGGTCCCGAACTGCTGCTGCTCGACGAGATCGCCGGCGGCCTGACGGAGGGCGAGTGCAAGGCGCTCGTCGCGACGATCCGAGGCATCCATGCGCGCGGGACGACGATCATCTGGATCGAGCACGTCCTGCATGCGCTGACCTCGGTGGTCGAGCGCCTGCTCGTGCTCGATTTCGGTCGCGTCATCGGCATCGGCGCGCCGGACGAGATCATGGCCTCGAAGGCGGTGCGCGAGATCTATCTGGGGCTCGAGGTCTGATGCTGCAGACGCACGGTCTCACCGCCAGTTACGGCCAGTTCCGCGCTCTCTTCGGCGTCGATATCGCCGTCGGCGAAGGCGAATGCGTGGCGATCATCGGCGCCAATGGCGCCGGCAAGTCGACGCTGATGCGCTCGATCACCGGCGTGATCCGCAACGAGCCGGGAATGGTGCTGCACCGGGGCGAGCCGATCGGCGCGCTGTCCTCGGCCGAGGTCATGAAGCGCGGCATCGCCATGGTGCCCGAGGGCCGCCGGCTGTTTCCCTCGCTCACGGTCGAGGAAAATCTCCTGATCGGCGGCCAGGTGCGCAAGGCGCAGGGGCCGTGGAACCTGGAGGCGATCTACGATCTCTTCCCGATCCTGCGCGAGCGGCGGAAGAACCCCGGCACCGCGCTTTCCGGCGGCCAGCAGCAGATGGTGGCGATCGGCCGGGCGCTGATGTCGAACCCAGAACTGCTGCTCTGCGACGAGATCAGCCTCGGCCTCGCCCCCGTCGTCATCCGTGACATCTACGCGGCGCTACCGAAGATCCGTGCTGGCGGCGCGGCGGTCGTGGTGGTCGAGCAGGACATCGGCAAGGCGCTCGCCGTCGCCGACCGGGTCTATTGCATGATGGAAGGCCGCGTGACGCTGGCGGCGCAGGCCGCCGCGGTTTCGCGTCAGGACATCCATGCCGCCTATTTCGGGGAGGCGGCATGATCTGGGTCGACACCTTGGTGCAGGGCATCCTTCTGGGCGGTCTCTATGCCCTGTTCGCGGCCGGCCTCAGCCTCGTCTTCGGCATCATGCGGCTGGTCAATCTCGCCCATGGCGACCTGATCGTCTTCGCCGCCTATCTGGTGCTGATGGGCGTCACGCTGCTCGGCCTGTCGCCCTGGACCGCGGCGCTCGTCGCCATGCCGCTGATGTTCGGCCTCGGCTGGCTGCTGCAGACCGCCGTGCTGAACCGCGTGTTGGGCAAGGACATCCTGCCGCCGCTGCTCGTCACCTTTGGCCTGTCGGTCGCGCTGCAGAACGGCCTGCTCGAAGCCTTCTCGGCCGACAGCCGCCGCATTCCGGCGGGAGCGCTCGAAGGAGCGTCGCTCGATCTCGGCCTCGTCACTGTCGGCGTTATGCCGCTCCTGACCTTCGCCTCTGCCGTCCTCGCGATCGTCGCGCTGAACGGGCTATTCTACCACACCCCGCTCGGCCGGGCCTTCCGCGCCACCTCTGATGACGCTGTCACGGCCGGACTGATGGGGATCGAGCCGAAGCGGATCTTCGCCATGGCGACCGGCATCGCCATGGTCGTGGTGACGATCGCCGCGCTCTATCTCGGCATGCGCTCCAACTTCGATCCGGCGATCGGACCGGCGCGGCTGATCTATGCCTTCGAGGCCGTGATCATCGGTGGCCTCGGCAGCCTGTGGGGCACGCTCGCCGGCGGCGTCATCATCGGCGTCGCGCAGACCTTCGGCGCGGCCGTGAACCCGGAATGGCAGATCCTAGCCGGCCACATCGCCTTTCTGATCGTGATGCTGCTGAAGCCGCGCGGGCTGTTCCCGCGCGCCGTGGATTGAGGGGCGGCATGTACCGATCGACAACCCGTACCCGTGCCGGAGCCGCCACAGCGATCGTCGTGCTGGCGCTTGCCGTCGCCGGCCTGGCCCTGCCGGCGGTCGCTTCGCGCAGTGTCATCCAGGACCTGTTCTTCATCCTCACCATGCTGACGCTGGCGCAGATCTGGAACCTGCTGGCGGGCTATGGCGGCCTCGTCTCGGTCGGCCAGCAGGCCTTTGTCGGCCTCGGCGCCTACGCCATGTTCGCCGGCGTGATCCTGCTCGGCTGGAACCCGGTCTGGGCCATCCTGCTCGGCGGTCTCGCCGCCCTCGTGCTGGCCGTGCCGACCGCCTATTTCGCCTTCCGCCTGCAGGGCGCCTATTTCGCCATCGGCACCTGGGTGATCGCCGAGGTCACGCGCCTGTTGATCGCGCAGTGGAAGGCGCTCGGCGGCGGCACCGGCACGTCGCTGCCGCGCGAGGCGACCAGCAACATCCTCGGCACCGACCTGATCCGGGCGCTGTTCAGCGTGCGCGAGGCGGCGGCGCGCGACATCCTCGCCTATTGGCTGGCGCTGGTGCTGGTCGTCGCGGTGACCGGCGGCATCTACTGGCTGCTGCGCAGCCGGCTCGGGCTGGCGCTTTCCGCCGTGCGCGACAATGTCGAGGCGGCGCGCTCCGTCGGCGTCGATGCCAGGCGGCTCAAATGGGCCGTCTTCCTGATCGCCGCCGCGGCCACCGGCCTGACCGGCGCGCTGATCTTCCTGCAGACGGCGCGGATCTCGCCGGATGCGGCCTTCGCCGTCACCGACTGGACCGCCTACGTCATTTTCATCGTCGTCATCGGCGGCATCGGCACCATCGAGGGGCCGATCGTCGGCGTGCTCGTCTTCTTCGTCCTGCGCTCGGCGCTGGCCGACTATGGCAGCTGGTACCTGATGACGCTCGGGCTGATCGCCATTGCCGTAATGCTGTTCGCGCCGAAGGGCCTGTGGGGGCTGATCTCGGCCCGCAGCGGCCTGCACCTGTTTCCCGTCCGCCGCAGGCTGGTCGGGCCGAAGATCGAGGGAGGAATTTGATGGTCGATATCGAAACCGACGTGCTGATCGTGGGAACGGGCCCCGCCGGCTCGGCCACGGCCGCGCTGCTCTCCAGCTATGGCGTCGCCAACATGGTAGTGAACCGCTACCGCTGGCTGTCGAACACGCCGCGCGCCCACATCACCAACCAGCGCACGATGGAAGTGCTGCGCGACCTCGGCGCCGACGTCGAGGCCGAGGCGATGATGCATGCCTCGCCGCAGGAACTGATGGGCGAGAACGTTTTCTGCGAAAGCCTGGCCGGCGAGGAGATCGGCCGCATGAAGAGCTGGGGCACGCACCCCGTCTCGAAGGCCGCCCATCTGCAGGCGTCGCCCTCCTTCATGAACGACCTGCCGCAGACCTTCATGGAGCCGATCCTGTTCAAGACGGCCTGCTCGCGCGGCACGCAGGCCCGCATGAGCACGGAATATGTGAGCCACGTCCAGGACGAGGACGGCGTCACCACCACCTGTCGCGATCGCCTGTCGGGCCAGACCTTCACCGTCCGCTCGAAGTTCCTCGTCGGCGCCGATGGCGGCAATTCGCTCGTCGCCGAGCATCTCGGCCTGCCGTTCGAGGGCAAGATGGGCGTCGGCGGCTCGATGAACATCCTGTTCCGCGCCGATCTCTCCAAATACGTCGCCCACCGTCCGAGCGTCCTCTACTGGGTGATGCAGCCCGGCGCCGATGTCGGCGGCATCGGCATGGGTCTCGTCCGCATGGTGCGGCCCTGGAACGAGTGGCTGATCGTATGGGGCTATGACATCAACCAGCCGCCGCCGGAGGTGACGCCGGAGCTCGCGACCGAGGTCGCGCGCCAGCTGGTTGGCGATCCCGAGCTCGAGATCGAGCTGCTCGGCGCCAATACCTGGACGGTGAACAACTGCTTCGCCAAGCACATGCAGAAGGGGCGGGTGTTCATCATGGGCGATGCCGCGCACCGGCATCCGCCGTCGAACGGGCTCGGCTCCAACACCTCGATCCAGGACGGCTTCAACCTCGCCTGGAAGCTCGCCAAGGTCGTCAAGGGCCAGGCGGGTCTCGGCCTTCTTGAGAGCTACTCGGCCGAGCGCGCGCCGATCGCCCGCCAGATCGTCACCCGCGCCAATCAGTCGATCGGCGAGTTCGGGCCGATCTTCGAGGCGCTCGGCATGGATGGCGGCGTCGATCACGCGAAGATCCAGAAAAACATGGAGGCGCGCGCCGACGCGACCGTCGCCGCCGAGGCGCAGCGCGAGGCGATCCGCAAGGCGATCGCCTTCAAGAAGTACGAGTTCGATGCCCACGGCGTCGAGATGAACCAGCGCTATGTGTCGGGCGCGGTGCTGGCCGATGGCGCGGCGCAGCCGGCGTTCGAGCGGGATCGCGAGCTGCACTATGCGCCTACGACCTGGCCGGGCGCGCGCCTGCCGCATGCCTGGGTGTTCGAGCGTTCCGGTCGCAAGGTCTCGACCCTCGATCTCACCGGTAAGGGCGAATTCACGCTCCTGACCGGCATCGGCGGCGAGGCCTGGGTCGAGGCTGCCGAGCAGGTCGGCCAGGAACTCGGCCTGCCGATCCGCACCCATGTGATCGGGCCTCGCCGCGCGATCGAGGATCACACCGGCGACTGGGCCCGCGCCCGCGAGATCCGCGATGCCGGCTGCCTGGTCGTCCGCCCCGATCATCACGTCGCCTGGCGCGCCGAGACGATCGCCTCCGACCCCGCGGCCGAACTGCGCCGCGTTTTCCAATCCGTTCTGGCGCGCTGAGGAAGATCGCATGATCGAAGCACACGAATACGGTTATTTCACCGAGGCGAATTCGGCCGAAGTCGTCGTGGCGCGAAACCGGAACGCCAAGGACGAGCGGCTGAAGCAGGTGATGGACGTCATCACCCGCAAGCTGCACGAGGCGGTCAAGGAGATCGAGCCGACCCAGGAGGAATGGCTCGCCGCCATCATGTTCCTCACCCAGACCGGGCAGATCTGCAACGATTGGCGTCAGGAATACATCCTGCTGTCGGACGTGCTCGGCGTCTCGATGCTGGTCGACGCGATCGACAACCGCAAGCCGTCCGGCGCCTCGGAATCGACGGTGCTCGGGCCGTTCCATGTCGCCGACGCGCCGGAACTGCCGATGGGCTCCAACATCTGCCTCGACCAGAAGGGCGAGCCGATGTTCGTGCATGGCCGCATCCTCGACACCGAGGGCCGGCCGATCGCCAACGCCAAGATCGACGTCTGGCAGGCGAATGACGAAGGCTTCTACGACGTCCAGCAGCAGGGCATCCAGCCCGAGTTCAACCTGCGCGGCGTGTTCCGCACGGGTCCGGACGGCCGCTACTGGTTCCGCGGCGTGAAGCCGAAATACTACCCGATCCCGGACGATGGCCCTGTCGGCAAGCTGCTCGGCGCGCTGGGGCGTCATCCCAACCGGCCGGCGCATCTCCACTACATCGTCGAGGCCGACGGCTTCGACGCGCTGACCACGCACATCTTCGATCCCGACGATCCGTACATCAACTCGGATGCCGTCTTCGGCGTGAAGCAGAGCCTGCTTGCCGAGTTCCGCAAGGTCGAGGACGCGGATGCGGCGGCGAAGGTCGAGGTCGCCGCGCCGTTCTACGACGTCGAGTTCGATTTCGTGCTGTCGCGCAGGAAGGGCTGACCGCGAAGCCGGCGCTGGGAAGCGTCGGCGCGCAGGTTTCCAGGGAACGAAGGGGAGGGAATTCATGGCCGCACTGGAAAAGATGTTCGATGTCAGGGGCAAGTCGGTGGTCGTCACCGGCGGCGCCAGCGGCATCGGAAGGGCCTATGCCGAGATCATGGCCGAGCATGGCGCGAGGGTCTGCATCTTCGACATCGATCCGGACGGCCTGTCGCGGGTGGCGGCCGAGATGACGGCGAAGGGGTGGGACGTCTGGGGCCAGGTGGTGGATGTCGGCGATCGCCCGGCGATGGCCGCCGCCTTCGACGCGGTCGCGGAGCGGCACGGCCGTATCGATACGGTCTTCGCCAATGCCGGCATCGATCCGGGGCCCGGCTTCAATACGCCGACCGGCGAGCGCAATCCGGACGGGGCGATCGAGAACACGCCCGACGAGCAGTGGGACCGCGGCATCGCGCTCAACCTGACCTCGGTCTACACGACCGTGAAGAACGCCGTCCGCCACATGAAGCCGAAGGGCGGCGGCGAGATCATCGTCACCTCGTCCATCGCCTCGCTGATCAACGAGAGCATCGTCGGCACGTCCTACATGCCGGCCAAGGCGGCGGTGAACCACTTCGTGCGCCACATGGCGATGGAACTCGGCGCCTACGGCATCCGCGTCAACGCGATCCTGCCGGGGCCGTTCATCACCAACATTGCCGGCGGCCGGTTGCGCAACAAGGCCGATCGCGCGGCCTTCGAGAGCCAGTCGCTGATCGGCCGTATCGGCGATGTCGAGGACATCAAGGGGCTGGCGCTGCTGCTCGCTTCGCCGGCCGGCGCCTTCTTCACGGGCTCGCTCATCGTCATCGACGGCGGCTCGCTGACCCGCATGACCTGACGCTTCGACCTGAGGCCGGTTCCGTCGAGGAGGGCGGGCCGGAGATACCTTATCAACGGGAGGGAACGACAATGACCTACTACAACAAGCTGGTGAAATCGGGCCTGCGGCCGAGCCGCCGGACTATCCTCAAGGGCCTCGGCGCCAGCGCCGCCGTCAGCACGCTCGCCCTGCCGGGCTATGCCCGCGCCGAGACTGCCGGCAAGATCAAGATGGGGTACATCACCCCCGCCACCGGCCCGCTCGGACTGTTCGGCGAGACCGACGGCTACACCGTCCAGAAGATCCGCGATCTGCTCGGCGGTAAGCTGCAGTCGGCCAATGGCAAGACCTACGAGATCGAGATCCTCGAACGCGACAGCCAGTCCAATCCGAACAAATCGGCCGAAATCACCGGCAACCTCATCCTGAACGACGAGGTGCACCTGATCGTCCCGGCGTCGACGACCGACACCATCCTGCCCGCCGCCGAACAGTCCGAACTCTACGAGACGCCCTGCATCTCCGCCGGCGCGCCCTGGCAGGCCGTCGTCTTCCCGCGCGGCGGCGGCAAGCAGACCTTCGAGTGGACCAACCACTTCTTCTGGGGTCTCGACGAGGCGCTGAACACCTTCGTCGGCCTGTGGAACCAGCTCGAGACCAACAAGAAGGTCGGCATGCTGTTCCCGCAGAACATCGACGGCGAGACCTGGGGCAACGAGGAATACGGCCTGCCGGCGCCGACCCGCAAGGCCGGCTACGAGGTCGTGGTCCCCGGCTACTTCCAGCCCCGCACCAACGATTTCTCGGCCCAGATCTCCGAGTTCAAGAAGCAGGGCTGCGAGATCATCGGCGGCATCACCTATCCGGATGATCTGAAGACCTTCGTCACCCAGTGCAACCAGCAGGGCTACAAGCCGAAGGCGATCACGGTCGCGGCGGCGCTCCTGTTCCCGGGCGGCGTCGAGGCGATGGGACCGCTCGGCAACGGCATGTCGTCGGAAGTCTGGTGGACGCCGGCCTTCCCGTTCAAGTCGTCGCTCACCGGCCAGGTCAGCAACGACATCGCCGCCCAGTGGGAAGTCGACACGAAGCGCCAGTGGACGCAGCCGCTCGGCTATTCGCACGCGCTGCTCGAGGTCGCCATCGACATCCTCAAGCGCTCGTCCGACCCGCTGAGCCGCGAGGCCAACCGGGACGCGATGGTCGCCACCGACCTGCAGACGCTTGTCGGCCACATCAAGTTCGATGGCTCGCCGCACAAGAACATCTGCAAGACGCCAATCTTCGGCGGCCAGTGGGTGAAGGGCGACAAGTGGCCCTACGACCTGAAGATCGTCGACAACACGGTCAATCAGCTCTTCGCGCCGCAGCAGAAGATCCAGGCGATCGTCTGGTGACATGAACCGGGACGCGGGGGGAGTGATGGACAGGGAAATCCTGCTGAAAGCGCGCGGTGTGTCGAAGTCCTTCGGCGCCGCCCGCGTCCTGCACGAGGTGAGCTTCGATGTCCGTCGGGGCGAGGTGCTTGGCATCCTCGGCCCGAACGGCGCCGGCAAGACGACGCTGTTCAACATGATCAGCGGCGATCTGAAGGTGTCGGGCGGCGAGATCCAACTCGGCGAAACGGCGCTGCGCGGCGAGCCACCCTATCGACGCTGCCAGATGGGGGTCGGGCGCACCTACCAGATCCCGCGTCCCTATTCGGGCATGACCACCTTCGAGAACCTGCTGGTCGCCGCCGCCTTCGGCGGCGGCCGGTCGGAGAAGCAGAGCTACGCTTTCTGCGCCGAGGTGCTGCGCCAGTGCGAACTCGCCGACAAGGCGAATGTCTCCGCCGGTGCGTTGACGCTGCTCGACCGCAAGCGGCTCGAACTGGCGCGCGCGCTCGCCTCGGATCCGAAGCTCCTGCTTCTGGACGAGATCGCGGGCGGCCTGACCGAGGATGAATCGAAGGCGCTGGTGGCGCTGGTGCGCCGCATCCGCGACCGCGGAGTCACCATCGTGTGGATAGAGCACGTGCTGCACGCGCTGATGGCGGTGGCCGACCGGCTGATGGTGCTGAACTTCGGCGAGAAGATCGCCGAGGGTGTGCCGGCCGAGGTGATCGCGCTGCCCGAGGTCCAGCGCGTCTATATGGGGATCGAGGTATGACCGCCGTCCTTTCCACCCACGGGCTCGTCGCCCGCTATGGCGATTTCCAGGCGCTCTACGGCGTCGATACCGAACTGCACGAGGGCGAGGCCGTGGCGCTGATCGGCGCCAACGGGGCCGGCAAGTCGACCTTCCTGCGCTCGATCATGGGGCTCCTGCCCGTGGCGCGCGAGATGGTGCGGCTGAACGGCGAGCCCGTCGGCGGCACGGCGACCGACCGCATGGTTCAGAAGGGCATCGCCATCGTGCCGGAAGGCCGCCGCCTCTTCACCGGCATGTCGGTCGAGGACAATCTGCGCGTCGCCATGGATCAGGCGGCCCGTATCGGCGCCAAGGGCGGCTGGACGCTGGCGCGGCTGCACAAGCTGTTCCCGATCCTCTCCGAGAAGGCGAGGGCGCAGGTGCAGAGCCTGTCGGGCGGGCAGCAGCAGATGGTCGCCATCGGCCGGGCGCTGCTCTGCCAGCCGCGCGTGCTGCTCTGCGACGAGATCAGCCTCGGCCTCGCGCCCAAGGTGATCCGCGAGATCTACGCCGCCTTGCCGGAGATCCGCGCCACCGGCACGGCGGTGATCGTGGTCGAGCAGGACGTGGGCCTCGCCCAGTCCGCCTCCGACCGCCTGTACTGCATGCTGGAAGGGCGCGTGACCCTGACCGGCAAATCCGGCGACGTCACGCGCGACCAAATCAGCAAAGCTTACTTTGGAGCGGGCCATGGAGTGGTTTGACGCATTGGTGCAGGGCATCCTGCTGGGCGGCATGTATGCCCAATATGCGCTCGGCATGGCGCTGATGTTCGGCGTCATGCGGATCGTCAACATCAGCCATGGCGACCTCGTCATCCTGCTGTCGCTGATCGGCATCTCGATGGCGACCGCCTGGGGCCTCGCGCCCGTCTCGGTGCTGATCATCCTGGTGCCGCTCGCGGTGCTGATGGGCTGGGTGCTGCAGAAGGCGGTGCTGAACCGCGTCGTCGGCAGCGACCCGCTGCCCTCGCTGATCGCCACCTTCGGCCTGTCGATCGCGCTGCAGAACCTGATGCTGCAGATCTGGTCGGCCAACAGCCGCTCGCTGCCTGGCCACGGCATCGAGAGCCAGTCGATCGAGATCGGCGGCATCTATGTCGGCCTGCTGCCGCTGATCGTGCTCGCGGTCGCCACCGGCCTGACCTGGGGCGTCGACATGATGCTGAAGCACACCCGCTTCGGCCGCGCGCTCCGCGCCGCTTCGGCCGATGTCGAGGCGGCGGCGATGACCGGCATCAACCCGCGCGCCGTCTATGCGCTGGCGACGGCGGTAGCGGTCGGCATCCTCGGTTTCGCGGCGGTCTTCCAGTCGCTGCGCTCGACCGTGGCGCCGGCCGATGGTCCGGCCCAGCTGATCTATGCCTTCGAGGCAGTGATCATCGGCGGCATGGGCGCCGTCTGGGGTGCCTTCCTCGGCTCGATGGTCCTCGGCATCTCGCAGGCCATCGGCTTCCGTATCGATCCGGGCTTCGGCGTGCTCGCCGGCCACATCGTCTTCCTGATCGTGCTGGCGACCCGCCCGCAGGGCCTGTTCGGAAAGGCATCGACATGAGTGCAATTCCCTATGCCGTCTCCGAGGCTCCCGACGTCTTGGTCCAGCGCCAGACCTCGTCCGGCCGCATCGCCATGACGCTCGCGGTGCTGGGCGTGGTCGCGGTCGCCGCCATGCCGTGGTGGGCGTCGACCGGCACGATCCGGTCGATCCTCATCCTCTGCTGCTACATCGCCGTCGCGCAGATGTGGAACCTGCTCGCCGGCTATGCCGGTCTGGTGTCCGTCGGCCAGCAGGCCTTCATGGGCGCGGCCGGCTATGCGCTCTTCGTGCTGGCGCAGACCTTCGGCATCAATCCCTTCGTGGCGGTCTTCCTGTCGCTGCTGGTGCCGGCCGTGCTGGCCGTGCCGATCTACCTGCTGCTGCATCGGCTCGACGGGCCGTATTTCTCGATCGGCACCTGGGTGGTGGCGGAGGTGTTCCGGCTGGTCTGCTCCAACCTGCCGCTCGTCAATGCCGGCGCCGGCATGTCGCTGCGGGTGATGAAGGACTATTCCGCCTTCGAGCGGAACCTCGCCATGTCGCTGCTCTGCGCCGGGATGCTGCTCTTGACGGTGGGCGGCAGCTACTGGCTGCTGCGTTCGCGCTACGGGCTCGCCTTGATCGCCATGCGCGACAACCCGGTCGCCGCCGCCAGCCAGGGCGTCAACGTCGCCAAGCTCCGCTTCCTGATCTACGTCGCCTCGGCGGTCGGCTGCGGCCTTGCCGGCGCGATCTATTTCATGGCGCAGCTGCGCATCACGCCTGGCTCGGCCTTCGACCCGATGTGGGCCAACGTCGCTATCTTCATCGTCATGGTCGGCGGCATCGGCTCGATCGAGGGGGTGCTGATTGGCGCGCTGATCTTCTTCATCGCGGATCGCTATTTCGGCGAGTACGGCGCCACCTATTTCGTCGTCCTCGGCGTCATGACGCTGCTGGTCGCGCTCTACGCGCGCACCGGGATCTGGGGCCTGATCTCGAAACGATGGGATGCGCCATGGTTCCCGATCCGGCGCAAGCTCGTCGATCCGAACCGCTGACAGGAGGGAGTTTCATGAAAGCGGCCATTTTCGACACGGTTGGCAGTCCGCTGCGGATCGGCAGCGTGCCGGACCCGGCGCCGGCTCCGGACGAGGTCGTCCTGCGCGTCGCCGCCTGCGGCATCTGCGGTAGCGACCTGCATATCACCGAGGACCCGGTGCCGTTCGGCATCGGCGCGGGCTTCGTGCTCGGCCATGAATTCGCCGGCGATGTCGTCGCCGTCGGTTCGGAGGTTTCCGATCTCCGCATCGGCGATCGTGTCGCCGTCGTGCCGATGCGCGGCTGCGGGCATTGCGCCTCCTGCCGTCGTGGCGATCCGGCGCGCTGCGCCGAGATGGTTCTGATCGGCGGCGGCTATGCCGAATATGCGACGGTCGCGGCGCGCCAGTGCCGGATCCTGCCCGATGACGTGCCGCTCGAGGATGGTGCTCTGGCCGAGCCACTTTCGGTCGCGCTCCACTGCATCGTCCGTTCGGGCATGAAGCCTGGCGACCGCGTCGCCATCATCGGCGCGGGGCCGATCGGCCTGCTCGTCGCCTTCTGGGCGCGGCGGATGGGCGCGTCGCATGTGGTTGTCGCCGACATTCATGAACACCAGCGGGAGCGGGCTCTGGCGCTCGGCGCGACGGGCTTCGTCCTGTCCGGTGAGCGCCTTAGCGAGAACCTCGCCGATGCCTGCGGCGGCGCGCCGGACATCGTCTTCGAATGCGTCGGCAAGCGCGGCCTGCTCGGCAAGGCGGTCGAATCCGTTCGCCTGCAGGGCACGGTGGTCGGCGTCGGTCTCTGCATCGGCGGCGACGAATGGGATCCGTTCGTCGCCCTGTCGAAGGAAGTGAACCTGCTCTTCTCGGTCTTCTTCGACCAGCGCAGCGAATTCGGCGTCGCGCTCGACGCGTTGCGCGGCGGGCCGTTCGCGCCGCAGGGGCTGATCACCGACCGTATCGATCTGTCGCCCGTGCCGCAGATCTTCGAAAGCCTTCGCCGTCGCACGACCCAGTGCAAGGTGCTGATCCAACCGGAATTTGTCTGAGGAGGTATGAACATGGCCGTTTCATTCGAGACGCTCGAATATGACGTCGGTGGCACCAGGACGGTGATCAAGGCGATCGGCAAGGGCAAGCCGATCCTCTTCCTGCATGGCGCTTCGACGCTGGAAGGCTTCGACTTCGCCGCCGGCCTCGCCGACCGCTTCCGGGTACTCTGCGCCAGCCATCCGGGTTTCGGCTTTTCCGGCGCCGCGCCGCATGTCGCGGGCATGTCCGACATGGTCGTTCACTATCTCGACCTGCTCGACGCGCTGGACCTTGAGGAGAAGCCGCACCTGATGGGCTTCTCTATGGGCGGCTGGATGGCGACTGAGCTCGCCGGCGTGGCGCGCGAGCGCTTCGACAAGGTGGTGCTGGTCGCGCCGGCGGGCCTGAACGATCCCGCCCATCCGGCCACCAATCTCGGCGCGCTCGCGCCGCAGGACCTGCCGGCCTATCTGGCGCATGACGTCTCCGTGGCGCTCCGCTACTTCCCGGACGGCTCGGATGCCGCCTTCGCCGAGGCGTTCGGCACCGACCGCGCCCGCGAGGGCGAGACGCTCGGCCGCCTGCTTGCGCCCTTCGGCATGGGGCACCCGAACCTGCGGCGTTTCCTGGGACGCATCAACAATCCCGCGCTGGTCGTCTGGGGCGAGGAGGATCGCCTTCTGCCGGCCAGCCAGGCGCCGCTCTTCGTCGACGCCCTGCCGGACGCGAGGCTGATCCTGGTGGAGGACGCCGGTCACTTCGTCATGCAGGAAAAGCCCGGGACCCTGACCCAGGTCGGCGATTTCCTCGCCGGCTGAACCGATTTCAAAGTGGAGGAAAAGTTCATGAACAAGCCCATCAAGCACAGCCCCTGGGGCACGACGGTCGACTATCGCGACCTGCTGAAGAAGATCGCCGAGATCGGCCCGATCCTCGAAGCCAATGCCGACGCCGACGAGAAGAACGGCGAACTGACGCCGGAGACCTTCGAGGCGTTGAAGCAGCTTCGCATGTCGCACGTCTTCGCGGCCGAGAGCCTTGGCGGCGCGCAGCTGCCGCCGACGCAGGCGCTCGAATTGCTCGAGGCGATCACCTGGCATTCGGGCTCCGCCGGCTGGGTTTCGATGGTGCATTGCTGCATCGGCGCGATGTCGGCCGCCTTCCTGCCCGACAGCGCCGTCGAGCGGCTGTTCGCGCCGGGCACCGACAACCGCTTCTCGGGGCAGGGCGCGCCGCTCGGCATGCTGAAGAAGGTCGAGGACGGCTATCGCCTGACCGGAAAGTGGAGCTATGGCAGCGGCTTCAGCCACGCCACCTATTCGCATAGCGCCGCCTTCGTCGACGACGGCACCGGCAAGCCGGCCAAGGACGCCAACGGCAACGTCATCGTCATGTGCGCCCACGCGCCGATCTCCGAGCACAAGCAACTCGGCAACTGGGACGTGCTCGGCCTCGGCGGCACCGGCAGCATCGACTATGCGGCCGAGGACGTCTTCATCGCCGACGACCTCGTCTTCCCGATCCTGACCGCGCCGCCGCTGCGCCAGAAGGAGTTCTTCAGCCTCGGCGTCGTCGGCCTCGCCGCCATCGGCCATACCGGCTGGGCGCTCGGCACCGGCCGCCGCATGCTCGACGAGATCGCCAAGTTCGCCCGCGCCAAGTCGGGCCGCGCCGGCCTGATCGGCGAGAGCGAGAAGTTCTGGTATGACTACGGCCGGGCCGAGGCCCGCTACCGCGCCGCCCGCGCCTTCGTCTTCGAAGTCTGGCGCGGCATCGAGGCGACGGTCGAGGCCGGCGAGAGCGTCTCGACCCATCAGATCAGCCTGGTGCACCTCGCCAAGTCGGAGATCCACGAGGTCGGCGTCGACGTCTGCAACTTCGCCTATCGCGCCGGCGGCGGCGCCTCGCTGCGCGCGGGCGTGATCCAGCGCACCTTCCGTGAGATGATGGTGGCGGCCAACCACTTCACCATCGCTCCGTCGGTCGTGACGTCGGCCGGCCGCGATCTCGGAGGCAGCTGGAACAACCGCGTCTGGCAGTTCTACGATCTGATCGAGAAGAAGTAGTTCGAAGGGCCGGGCGGTCTTGCCGCCCGGCCCCCTTTCCATGCTGAGAAGAGGCACGTCGATGAGCCTGCACCCGATGACCAACGCCTTCCGCGAGGCCTTCCGCCGCCATCCTGCCGGCGTGGCCGTGATTACCGCCGATCCCGGCGAGCGGCCCGTCGCGATGACTGTGTCCTCGCTGATCTCTGTCAGCGCCGCGCCGCCGGTGGTAGCCTTCTCGCTGTCGATGAAGTCGGGTTCGTCCGAGCCGCTGCTCCGGGCCGAGACGATGGTGATCCATCTCTTGCGCTACGCCGATATCGACCTGGCGCAACTCTGCGCGTCGAGCGGCGCGGACCGCTTCCCGCCGGGCGGCGCCTGGGAACGGCTTCCCTCCGGCGAACCGCGCTATACGGGCGTCTCCACCTGGTTCCGCGCCCGGAGGCTCGGCGTCCTGCCGATCGAGGGCGCGACGCTGGTTGCGGCCGAATTGCTGGAAGGCGAGGCGCATCCGGAGGACACCGCTCCGGAGGACCATTCGCTCGTCTATCTGGACCGCCGCTGGCATCGCCTGCACAAGGAACTCGGCGGCGGCATGTTCGACCTCGTGGATTCCTCGCGCTTCATGTAGGCGATCGCCGTCCCCGATTGCCCGAAATGCGCGTCGTCAGGCCGCCCCCGGAACCAATTCGATGAACCATGCCAACCCGCGGCCGGCCGATTTCGGCACCTTTGACGTCGTGATCGTCGGGGCCGGATCGTCCGGCTCCGTGATCGCCAACCGCCTGTCGGCGGATCCGGCCCGGCGCGTCCTGCTCATCGAGGCCGGCAAGAGCGACAACCACCCGTGGGTGCACATTCCGGTCGGCTATCTGTTCGCCATCGGCAATCCGCGGCTCGACTGGGGTTTCAAGACCGAGGCCGTCCCGGGCCTGAATGGTCGAAGCCTGCTCTATCCGCGCGGCAAGGTGCTCGGCGGCTGTTCCTCGATCAACGGCATGATCTACATGCGCGGTCAGGCGCAGGACTATGACGGCTGGCGCGAACTCGGCAATGACGGCTGGGGCTGGTCGGACGTGCTGCCGCTGTTCCGCCGCTCCGAGCGACATTTCGGCGCCGCCGACGAGGCGCATGGCACGACGGGCGAACTGCGCGTCGAGCAGCAGCGCCTGCACTGGCCGATTCTCGACGAGGTGGCGAGGGCGGCCGAGGAGATGGGCATTCCGGCCGCCGCCGATTTCAACGCCGGCGACAATGAAGGTGTCGGCTATTTTCCGGTCAACCAGAAGCGCGGCATTCGCTGGAACGCGCGCAAGGCCTTCCTGGATCCGGCGCGCCGGCGGCCCAACCTGACGATCCTGACGGAATGCCATGTCCGGCGGCTGCAAATGGAGGGCCGGCGCGTCACCGGCGTCGTCTTCGCGCGCGGCGGCGATCTGTTCGAGGCGCATGCCCGCCAGGAGGTGGTTCTTTCCGCCGGTGCGATCGGCTCGCCGCAGATCCTCGAACTCTCGGGCATCGGCCAGGCGGGCGTTCTGGAGCGCATCGGCGTTCCGCTGGCGCACGCCCTGCCGGGCGTCGGCGAGAACCTGCAGGATCACCTGCAGCTGCGCACGATCTATTCGATCACCGGGGCGCGGACGCTGAACGACCGGGCCGCAACGCTCTGGGGCAAGGCCGGTATCGCGCTTCAGTATGCGCTGACGCAGAGCGGGCCGATGTCGATGGCGCCGAGCCAACTTGGCATTTTCACCCGCAGCGGCCCGGCGCATAACCGCGCCAACATCGAATATCACGTCCAGCCGCTGTCGCTGGATGCCTTCGGCCAGCCGCTGCACCGGACGCCGGCGCTGACGGTCTCGGTCTGCAACCTGCGGCCGACGAGCCGGGGCGCGACCCATGCCGCGACCGCCGATCCGCAGGCCGCGCCTGCGATCCAGCCGAACTATTTGTCGACCGAGGCGGACCGCGTGGTCGCCGCCGACAGCATCCGCCACGCCCGCCGCCTGATGGCGCAGCCGCATCTGGCCCGCTATCGGCCGACCGAGATCAAGCCGGGTCCCGGCCCGGGGGATGACGAAACGCTGGCGCGGCTGGCCGGCGAAATCGGCACCACGATCTTCCACCCGGTCGGCACCGCGCGGATGGGGCATGACGCGCAGGCCGTCGTCGATCCGGAACTCCGGGTGCACGGGCTGCAGGGATTGCGGATCGCGGATTGCTCGGTGATGCCGACGATCGTGTCGGGAAACACCCACGCGCCGGCGGTGATGATCGGCGAGCGGGCGGCCGACCTGATCACCGCCGCGGGCAAGGGCTAGAGCGTTTCGAGCGAAGCGGATACCGGTTCGCGTGAAGAAGACGCGACCAAGCAAAGAGCTGGAGCGCCTTCAGCGCAGGATTTCCCGCATCTTCCGGCCGACCTCCTGGAGGGCCGGCAGATAGCGCTCGATGATGGCCTCGATCGGCTCGCCGCGGGCCGGCAGGCCTAGATTGACGGCGGCGACGGTGACGCGCCGCGCCGTCATCAGCGGGACGGCGATCGAGCGCAGGCCCATCTCCACTTCCTGGTCGATGGCGGCATAGCCATTGGCGCGAACGCGGGCGATCTCGGCCAGCACCGCTTCCGGGTCCGTCAGCGTGTGCGGCGTGCGGCGCGGCAGCGGGCCGGCGCCCAGGCGTTCGCGGGCCTCGGCCTCCGGCAGGGCCGCGAGCAGCACCCGGCCCATCGAGGTGCAATAGGCCGGCAGGCGCGAGCCCGGCATCAGCGCGATCGACATCACCTTTCGCTGCGCGGCGCGGGCGACATAGACGATCTCGTCGCCATCGAGGATCGAGACCGACGAGCTCTCGCCGATCGTCTCGGACAATTGGTCGAGCAGCGGCTGTACGAGCTGCGGCAGCGGCATGGTGGCGAGGCAGGCCGTGCCGAGCCGCAGCACGCGCGGCGTCAGCGTGAAGTATTTCCCGTCATAGTCGGCATAGCCGAGATGGGCGAGCGTCAGCAGGCAGCGCCGCGCGGTGGCACGGTCGAGCCCGCTCGCCGCCGCGACTTCGGAAATCGACTGGCGCGGATGGTCGGGGCTGAACGTCTCGATGACAGATAGCCCCTTGGCGAGGCCGCCCATCAGGTCGCGTTCGGGAATGGTCATGGCGCCGGTTATCCAATTTGAGCGATATTCGAACAAATGAATGATATCGCACAAATTGGATGGACGGAAGAGCGTACCCGGCCTATCCCTTGGCTGCGCCGGGCGGTTCCGGGCCAGGGCGCCAGGGGAATTTGCATGGACAAGACAGTCACAGACCTCGCCACCGCCGTGGCCGGGATCGGGGACGGCATGACCGTGATGATCGGTGGCTTTGGTGGAGCAGGCTCGCCCATCGAACTGATCCACGCGCTCATCGATCGCTTCCGCGCCACCGGCCATCCCAAGGCGCTGACGATCATCAACAACAATGCCGGCAACGGCCATGTCGGCCTGGCCGCGCTGATCGAAGCGGGGATGGTGAAGAAGCTGATCTGCTCCTTCCCGCGCTCCGCCGATCCGGTGGTGTTCACCGAGCTCTACCTGGCCGGCAAGATCGAGCTGGAACTGGTGCCGCAGGGCACGCTGGCCGAGCGCATCCGCGCCGGCGGCGCCGGCATCCCGGCCTTCTACACCCCGACCTCCTATGGCACGGACCTCGCCAGGGGCAAGCCGGTCGCCGAGTTTGACGGCCGCTCCTACGTGCAGGAGCGCTGGCTGAAGGCCGACGTGGCGCTGGTGAAGGCGGAAACGGCCGACACGCATGGCAATCTCGCCTATCGGGCCGCGGCGCGGAACTTCAATCCGCTGATGTGCATGGCCGCGGCCGAGACCGTGGTGCAGGCGAGCCAGATCGTGCTCGCCGGCGGCATCGACCCGGAGACGGTCGTGACGCCCGGCATCTTCGTCCAGAAAGTGGTCGAGGTCGCCCACGCGCAGCAGGAAGAGGATCTGAACCGCGCCAACGCCGTCTATCCGGGAGTTGCCTGACATGGCCGCCAAGCTGACCAACAATCAGATCGCCTGGCGCGCCGCGCAGGACATTCATGACGGCGCCTATGTCAACCTCGGCATCGGCTTCCCGGAGAAGGTCGCGCAGTACCAGCCGCCCGGCCGCGAGGCGATCTTTCACACCGAGAACGGCATCCTGAACTTCGGCGAGGCGCCGCCGAGCGGCGAGGAAGACTGGGACCTGATCAACGCCGGCAAGCGCGCGGTGACGCTGAAGCCCGGCTCGGCCTTCTTCCACCATGCCGACAGTTTCGCCATGGTGCGCGGCGGCCATCTCGATGTGGCGATCCTCGGCGCCTATGAAGTGGCGGAAAACGGCGACCTCGCCAACTGGTCGACCGGGCCCAAGGGCGTGCCTGCGGTGGGTGGCGCGATGGATCTCGTGCATGGCGCCAAGCGCGTCGCCGTCATCACCGACCATGTCACCAAGGACGGCAGGCCGAAGCTGCTGCAGCGCTGTACCCTGCCGCTGACCGGCGTCGCCTGCGTGACGCGCGTCTATACCTCGCTGGCGGTGATCGACATCGAGGGTGGCCGCTTCGTCCTGCGCGAGAAGCTGCCATCCCTGTCGCTCGACCAATTGCAGGCCGTAACCGGCGCCGAACTCGTCAACAACGGCAGCGTTGCCGATCTGATCGTTCCGGAGCTCTGAGATGACCGACGTCTTTATCTGCGACTATATCCGGACCCCGATCGGCCGCTTCGGCGGCGCGCTCGCCTCGGTTCGCGCCGACGATCTCGGCGCCGTTCCGCTCCGGGCGCTGGTCGCCCGCAATGCCGGCGTCGACTGGGAGGCCGTCGACGACGTGATCTTCGGCTGCGCCAACCAGGCAGGCGACGACAATCGCAACGTGGCGCGCATGTCGTCGCTTCTGGCCGGGTTGCCGGTCGGCGTTTCCGGCACGACGATCAACCGTCTCTGCGGCTCCGGCATGGACGCCGTGATCGCCGCTGCCCGCGCCATCAAGGCGGGCGAGGCGGAGCTGGTGATCGCCGGCGGCGTCGAGAGCATGTCGCGCGCGCCCTTCGTCATGCCGAAGGCCGAGGCCGCCTATTCCCGCAACGCAGAGATCTATGACACGACGATCGGCTGGCGCTTCATCAATCCGCTGATGAAGGCGCAGTATGGCGTCGATTCCATGCCGGAGACCGGCGAGAATGTCGCCGAGGACTTCGCCGTCTCGCGCGAGGACCAGGACCGCTTCGCGCTGGCGAGCCAGGCCAAGGCGGCAACGGCGCAGGCAAACGGACGGTTGGCGCGCGAAATCACGGCTGTAACCATACCGCAGCGCAAGGGTGATCCGGTCGTGGTCGATCGGGACGAACATCCGCGCGCCACCACGATCGAGGCGCTGGCCAAGCTGCCGACGCCGTTCCGCAAGGGCGGCAGCGTCACGGCCGGCAATGCCTCCGGCGTCAATGACGGCGCCGCCGCGCTGATCCTGGCCTCGGCGGAAGCCGCGAAGCGGCATGGCCTGACGCCGATCGCCCGCGTGCTCGGCGGGGCGGCGGCCGGCGTGCCGCCGCGGATCATGGGCATCGGCCCGGCGCCGGCCTCGAAGAAGCTGATGGCGCGGCTCGGGCTCAAGGCAGCCGATTTCGACGTGATCGAACTGAACGAAGCCTTCGCCTCGCAGGGGCTCGCGACCCTGCGCGATCTCGGCATCGCCGATGACGACGCGCGCGTGAACATCAATGGCGGCGCCATCGCGCTCGGGCATCCGCTCGGCATGTCCGGCGCCCGGATCACCGGCACGGCCGCGCTGGAACTGAGCCTGAATGGCGGCCGCCGTTCGCTCTCGACGATGTGCATCGGCGTTGGCCAGGGCATCGCCATCGCGCTCGAACGCGTCTGACCGGTCGATCGGGACGGCGTCCATCCACGATGGCGCCGTCTCCAACGATAGATGACCCGGCCGTCGACGACGGCCGGGACAAAGGCGTCACTTCCAGATCGGATTGGACCAGGCGCTGCGGCCGGTATCGTCGACGACGATCACGCGCAGCCAGGGGCTCTTTTCGAGCGGCGCCAGCGAGACGCGGGTGCGGGTCATGGCGATGCCGCTGCTGTGGCTCATCAGATAGCCCTGTCCGGCGACCAGCACGCGCGAAGCGGACGAGCAGCGGACCTCGACGGCGTCCGCCGTGACATCGATGTCGTCGATGCGCGGGCCCTGGGTCGAATAGAAGCTGCCGGCCTTGAGCGCCTCCAGGATGTGCTCGGGGCTGTTGCTCTCGGCCTTGAGCTCGATCCAGCCGCCGCCGAAATCGGCCGCCTTGAAGTGGGCGTCGTCGCAGGCATAGGTCGTCAGGCGATGGCCCTTGTCGAGCAGGCCGTCGAGCAGATAGGCGCCATGGCCCTTGTCGTGCATGACCTGGCAGCCATGGTTGTAGATCTCGACCGAATGAGCGGCGTCGACCAAAGTCTCGGCATCGGCGAGCGACAGGCTGTACCAGCCGGGATGGGCGATGCCGACAAAGGCGCCGGCCGCCTTGGCGCGGCGGGCGAGCGCCGGCCCATCCTCGTCGGGCGTGGTCGGGGCGAAGTCGAGCGGCAGGCCGACGGCGACGAGGTGCCAGAGGTCGCTTACCTCGGTGCGCGGCGCATGGATCTCGGCGCCCTGCAGCATGGTGAAGCTCTCGTCGCTGAAGGCGCGCGTGTCGGTGACCGGGAAGTCGTACTGCTTCAGGAAATGGTCGGTGATCGACAGGAAGTCATAGCCGGACTGGCGGTAGGCCTGGATCACCGCCTCGACCGGGAGCGCGCCGTCGGAACGCGTGGTGTGGGTGTGGATGTTGCCGCGCAGGAAGCGGCCGGGCAGGGAGAAGGGAGCGATGCTGCTCATCGGGAACGGTCCTTTGTGCAATCGGGAAGGCTGGTTCAGGCAAGGGCAGCCGCGCTGGCGGAAAGCCAGGGCAGGGCGGCCAGTTCGCGGTGTTCGGTGAGGACCAGGTCGGCGCCGAGCGACAGCAGGCGCTGGTCGTGGCCGGGCAGGATGTGGCCGCCGCCGCAGAAGCCGACCACGCGCATGCCGGCGGCGACGCCCGCGGTGACGCCGGTGACGCTGTCTTCCACCACGAGGCATCTCTCGGGCGGGATGCCACCCATGCACTTCGCCGCGTGCAGGAACAGGTCGGGGGCGGGCTTGCCGCGCGCCACGTCGTCGGCGCTGAACACGCGTCCTTCGACCAGCGGCGCCAGCCCGGTGGCCGCGAAGGTGCAGCGTAGCCGCTCGTGGCCGCTGTTCGAGGCGACGCAATAGGGCTGGCCGAGGCCGCGCAGCAGCTCGGCGATGCCGGCGACCGGCTTCAGCTGCGACTGGAAGGCCGCCTCCAGCCGCTCCGCGACCATGGCCTCGAATTCCGGCAGCAGGGCCGTACCGTGCATGGCTTCCAGCTTGCGTCGGGTGGCGCCGGCGTCCAGGCCGACCAGCCCGGCGACGACATCCTCGACCGACATCGGCCGTCCGATCGCGCCGAGCGTCTCGCTGATCACCTGCGCGGCGAGGATTTCGCTGTCGACGAGCACGCCGTCGCAGTCAAATATGACAAGATCGATCAAGGTCTTACCTGATGAAAGGCCGCGCGTGGAAGCACGCGCGGCGGATGGCTTCTGATGTGGGAAGCTCAGTTCGGCAACAGGGCGTTGGTCGCCTCGGTGATCTTGACGATGCCGTCCTCGGGGGAGACGTCGCCGCTCATCACCTGGCCGATGATGTCACGCTGCGTGCGCCAGATCTTCACGCCATTGGTGCCGGGGTAACCGCCCCAGGGCGCCGCGCGGGAGATCTGCTTGATGCTCGTGTACCAGTTCGGGTTCTCTTCGTAGAACTTGCCGAGATATTCCGGCGCAAGCGCCGCCTTGTTGGTGGGCATGTAGCCCGAGCCGAGCACGGCGATGGTCTGGCCTTCGGCGCTGGTCGCAAACTTGATGTATTCCCAGGCCGCGTCCTGTTTCGCCTTGTCCTTGGCGAGGATCATCATGCCGTTGCCGCCGGTCGGCACGACGCCCTTCTCCAGGTTGGAGACGGGGAAGGTCGAGGACATCAGCGTGAAGCGGGTGCCGATCAGGTCGGAGAAGCCGCGCGCGCTGTTCGGCGAGGCGAAGATGATGCCGAGCTTGCCGGCGGCGAACTGCTGGCGGGACTGCTCGAAATCGCGCAGCGTCATCTTGCCGTCGGTGACGAAGCTGCGGGCGAGCTTCAGAGCCTCGAGGCCCGAGCCATTGTCGAAGGCGACGCTCTTGTTGTCGTCCTTCATGACCTGCGCGCCCTGCTCGAGGATGAGCGAGCGCCACAGCCAGTCGTCCGGCCAGGCGTGGATGTCGTAGGCGAAGCCGTCGACGTCGCCGCCGGTTGCCTTGATCTTGGCGCCGAGCGCGATCATGTCCGACCAGTTGGTCGGGAAGTGATCGGGATCGCCGCCGGCCTGCTTCACCAGGTCGGCATTGTAGAAGACGATCGGCGTCGAGGCGTTGAAGCCGATGCCGTACTGCTTGCCGTCGACCTTGCCGAGATTGAGGATCGAGGGCTCGTAGTTGGCGTTGACCCACGCCTCGCCTTCCTTGGCCATGTAGTCGTCGAGCGCGATGACCTGGCCGCGCTTCTCGAGCTGATGGACGACTTCCGGCAGCAGGTGGTAGCCGGAGTGATAGACGTCCGGGAGGTTGTTGGTGATGGCCTCGCGCAGCAGCGCCTGGTGCTGCTCGTCATAGCTCGGCAGCGCGTTGCGGAACTTGATGACGATGTCGGGGTGCTTCGCCATGAACGCCGCCGCCACCTTCTCGTGGAAGACGTTGTGGGCGGGCATGAAGTGCTCGACTTCGATGGTGATCGGGTCGGCATGTGCCGTGGACGCGCCGAGCAGGGCGACCACGCCGGCCAGCGCGGCCTGCTTGAGGGTCTTCATCATTGGCTCCTTGAGGGTGGATGCGTAGGGCAGAGGGATCCGTCGCGGGCCCGACGATCGTCGGGCCCGGCATCTGGTGGAGTTCACTGGGGTGCGGCCGGATCGCCGGCCGCGGCGGTCACTTGACGCCGGTCATGGTGACGCCCTGGACGAAATGGCGCTGGGCGCAGAGGAAGAGGACCACGAGCGGGGCGGTGAGCAGGGTGGCGGCCGCCATCAGGGCGCCGAAGCTGGAACCGAGGTCGGTGTCGGAGAAGTACATCATGCCGAGAGGCGGCGGCGCGAGCTCCGGGCTGGTGACGACGATCAGCGGCCAGTAGAGGTCGTTCCAGTGCGCGGTGATGGAGAAGACCGCGAAGGCGGCGATCGCCGGGCTGGCGCTCGGGACGACGACGCGCCAGAGGATTTCCAGTTCGCCCATGCCGTCGAGCCGCGCCGCGTGGATGATGTCGTCCGGGAAGGAACGGAACACCTGGCGGAACAGGAAGATCGCGAAGACCGACAGGAAGAACGGCAGCATCAGCGCGAAGTAGCTGTCGAGCGTGCCGGTGAAGGCGAGGCCCATGTAGAGCGGCAGCGCCGGCACCTGCACGGGCACGCAGAGGGCGAACAGCACGAGCGCGAACAGCAGGCCGCGGCCGCGGAACTCGTATTTCGCCAGCGCATAGGCGCAGGGGATCGCCGTCAGCAACTGCACCGCGAGGATGCCAGCGCAGATCACGACGCCGTTCAGCATGAACCGCAGCAGCGGCGCCTTGGCGAAGGCTTCGCGGAAATTGTCGAAGCCGGCGAAGGTCTGCGGCAGCCAGTGGAAGGTGGCGGAGAAGACTTCCGGCGACGGCCGGAAGGCGGTGAGCACCATCCAGTAGAACGGAAACAGCATAGCGAAGGCGCAGGCCAGCAGCACGGCGTGCATGACGAGCTGGCCGGGGGTGAAGCCTGCCCGCGTGAGGAAGGAGGCGGAGCGCGACATCAGTAGTGGACCTTCCGTTCCAGAACCTTCGCCTGGATCAGCGACAGCAGGAGGATGATGCCGAGGAAGACGACCGTGATCGCCGAGGCGAGGCCGATCCGCATGTACTGGAAGCCCTCGAGGTAGTTGACGTAGAGCAGCACGTCGCTCGCCCCCTGCGGCCCGCCCCGGGTCAGCACCGCGACGGTGTCGAACACTTTGAAGGCGGTGATCGAGGTGGTGATGATGACGAACATCGTGGTCGGCCCGAGCATGGGCAGCGTCACGGTGAAGAAGCGCTCGATCGGACCGTCGATGCCGTCGACGGCCGAGGCCTCGTAGAGCTCCTGCGGGATCGCCGTCAGGCCCGCGGTGAACAGCACCATGTTGAAGCCGGCGAGCGACCAGACGCCGATGATGGCGAGAGCGGGCATCACCAGCGACGGATTGCCGAAGAACTCCATTGCCGGCAGGCCTATGGCGGTCAGCAGGTGGTTGATCGGGCCGATCGTGCCATGGAGCAGGTATTTCCATACCGTCGCCATCGCGATCAGCGTCGAGGTAACCGGCAGGAAGAAGGCGATCTGGTAGAGCTTGCGGCCGTGCTTCAGTCCATTGACCATCACGGCGAGCAGGAGGCCGATCACCACCGAGGCGGGAACGACCAGCGCGACATAGTAGATCGTGTTGAACAGGGCCTTCCAGAAGCTCCGGTCCTTCCAAAGCGTGACATAGTTGTCGAAGCCGAGGAAGGAATAGTCGAGGGCGCCGAGCTCGTAGTCGGTGAAGCTCATCGTAACCATCACCGCGATCGGCAACAGCAGCGTGCCGACCAGCAGGATGACGGAGGGCGTGGCGAACCAATAGGCGACGGAGGGTGCGATCTCGGCGCCGAGCCGGCGCCGCGATGCGGTGCGGCTCGCGCCGGAGGAAAGAACCATGGCCATGATCAGGCTCCCACCGCCCTGCGGCCCATGGCGAAGTTCATCAGCTCGGTCGGGGCCGCGCCCTGCAGGCCCGGCAGCCGCTTGCCGTCGGCGCCGAACAGGAGGGCCGAACCGGCGCGCGCGCCGATCGCGACGTTCTCGTTCAGGCGGCCGTTTGCCTGCAGCTTCTCGAGATCCGCCGCCGAGACGCGCAATGTCATGTTCTTCTTGCCGCCGGCGTCGTGCCGCATGTGGAGCAGCACGTCGTGGCCGAGCCGCTCGATGCGCTGCAGGCGGCTGTCGATGACGATCTCGGACGAGCCGTCGTCGATGGCGAGCACTTCCGGCCGAAGGCCGACCGTGAGCGCCCCGACCGTCTCCGCGCGGAACCCCGTCGCCTTGCCGGCGATCGAGACCTGACCGTTCGTGTCGGCGCGGGCGTCGACCAGGTTGATCTCCGGGCTGCCGATGAAACGGGCGACGCGTACATCGACGGGATTTGCGTAGATGTCGCTTGGGGTCGCGACCTGGATGATTTCTCCGTCCATCATCAGCGCCACGCGGCTCGACATGGTCATCGCCTCGACCTGGTCGTGCGTCACATAGATGAAGGTCGCGCCGAGGCGGCGGTGCAGTTCGGAAAGCTCGCCGCGCATGTGCACGCGCAGCCGGGCGTCCAGGTTGGAAAGCGGCTCGTCCATCAGGAAGACGCGCGGCTGCCGCACCATGGCGCGCGCGAGCGCCACGCGCTGCCGCTGCCCGCCGGAGAGCTGCGCCGGCCGGCGGTCGAGCAACGCCTCGATCTCGACCTGCGCCGCCACCTGGTTCACGGATTCGGCGATGGCGGCGCGCGCGGCCGACTGGCCCGGCACCATACGGCCGACGAGCGGCCAGCGCGCCGCGCTGCTGAGACGCCGCACCTTCAGCGGCGTGGCGATGTTCTCGCGCACGCTCATATGCGGATAGAGCGCGTAGCTCTGGAACACCATGGAGACGTCGCGCGCCCGGGGCGGCAGGTGGTCGACGGGAGCGCCGTCGATGCGGATCGAGCCGCCGTCCTGCGGAATGAGGCCGGCGAGGATGCGCAGCAGCGTTGATTTCCCGCAGCCGGAAGGGCCGACGAGGGTCAGGAATTCGCCTGCGGCGATATCCACCGAAACCCCCTTCAGCGTTCTGGCCGCGCCGAAGCTCTTTTCGATCGAAGCGATGGAAACGGTCGCCGTCATGTTCTGCCCCCGTTGCGTTGGGCGGAACATGGCGGAGTTTTATTTCACTCGCATGACGGATGTGGATTAAAACTCCATAATCTCTTCATGCCGGTGGAGCGTCGGCCGCTCACTCGGCCGCGATCGCGGCGGCGAGTGCTTCCACGACGAGGATCTTGGCGGGGACGGCCGTCATTTCGCCGCCCATGGGTGGCGGATCGGTGGCGACCGCCAGCAGGACGGCGTCGGCGTTCTGGGTAAGCGGGCTCTGCGCGCGGCCCGTGATCGCGAGCGTGAAGGCGCCGGCCGCCCGCGCGCCGGCCAGGAAGCGCACCGTATCCGGCGTGACGCCGATTTCGGAAATGCCGATCGCCACGCAGGAGGCATCAAATTTGGTGATCACCTCATGCGCGAGCGTCGCATCCTGGAAGGCCTGGGCGATGAGGCCGACGCGCATCAGGCGATAGGCGACCATCTCGGCCACGATGCCGGAGATGCCGGCGCCGAAGACGTCGATGCGCCGGCTCTTCTTCAATTGCACCGCCAGGCGGAGCAGCAGGTCGGGATCGAGGTTCTGCGCGGTGCTGCTGATCGCTTCCGCGAGCCGGGCCGCCAGCGGCGTCAGGCCGCCGACATGGGATACCCGCATCAGGCGGACGGTCCGCTGGCTCGCAAGCTCAGCCGTCAGGGCGATCTTGAGATCGCGGTATCCGGCATAGCCGAGATGCTTGCAGAAACGGACGACGCTGGCCTCGCCGCTCTGCGCCAGCACGGCGAGTTCCGCCAGCGACGAACGGACGACGCGCTCTGGATTGTCGAGGATGTACTTGCCGATCCGCGAGAGCGCTTCCGGCATCTCGTCGATGGCCTGCCGCAGGCGTGGAAGGCTTGGATCGCCGAAAGTCTCGGGGCGATGGTCGGGGGGCGCTTCGAGCGGCATCACGAATCTTTGGCTGCCAGACGGGTCTTCGATCCGGCCGAGAGTGAAACGTCGGCTGCCGATTGTCCAGAAATTGCATAGGCTCGGTTGTGGAGCCCCGCCGTTGCCATGTAGCGCTAGGCGGCAAGGGGCGGACCGGCGGAGCATGTCAGCCGGTCGACGGGCATTTCGCCGCGACCTCAGGGCCGCGACGGCTCGAAGCCTTGATGGACTTTTGTTCTGCGTACCCCGTGATTCACCTTGAACGCAGATGCGGTCTTGATCAGCCCAGCGGGCCGCTACTTTCTCATTCTCGTCGCGTGTCGTGGGCCTAATGTATTGGAGGGTGTCCTAGCGGCACTCTCACGCGTGGCGTTCTTGCTGATTAGTTCAAAAATGGAGACAAAAGATGACTGCCCTTCAAATGAATAGTGCACCGATTGCTTTTAACGCCATGTCGGTCGGCGCCGGAAACCCGCCCGCGCCCGAGGCCGTGCGGGCGATCCGCGATATCGGCTACGACAATCTTCATATCGATATCGACACAACCAATTCGACCTGCTGGTGCTACATGGACCCGGTCGACAAGCCCTCCTACACCCATGAACTGATGCACGACATCAGCCGGATGCAGACGGCGATCACCCAGACCTTCTCGAAGCTGCCGACCCAGGCCGACGCGCCGTTCTCCTGGTTCGTCATGGCCTCGGCGGTGCCGGGCATCTACAATCTCGGCGGCGATCTCGGCCATTTCGCGCAGCGGATCCGCAGCCGGGACCTCGATGCGATGCGCCACTACGGCCATGTCGCCGTCGAGGCCATCCACCGCAATGCCGTGGCATTCGATGCGCCGGTCGTCACCATGGCGCTGGTGCAGGGCGACGCGCTCGGCGGCGGCTTCGAGCACGCCCTGTCCTTCGACCTGATCGTGGCCGAGCGGAGCGCCAAGATGGGCCTGCCGGAAATCCTCTTCAACATGTTCCCCGGCATGGGTGCCTACAGCTTCCTGTCCCGCCGCATGTCGCGCGACAAGGCCGAGGCGCTGATCCTCTCGGGCCGCATCCATACGGCCGAAGAGCTTTACGAGATGGGCGTGGTGGATGTCCTCGCCGAGGACGGCCAGGGCCAGGCGGCCGTGCTCGACTACATCGCCCGCCACAACCGCAAGCACAACGCGCATCACGCCATGTACCGGGCCCGGCGTCGGGTCAATCCGGTGACGCTCTCGGAACTGATCGACGTCGTCGACATCTGGGCGGAAGCGGCGCTCAACCTGACGGAAGCCGACCTGCGCAAGATGGATCGTCTCTGCTCGGCTCAGAACCGGCGCCTCGCCAGCCTGCAATCGGACGTTTCCGTTCTCGTGGCTGCCGAGTGAGGTCGATTGGCGATGCGCCCGCGGGCGCATCGCCAGCCGCCGGAAATTCAGCCCAGTCCGGCTTCGCGCCCCGAATAGAGGCGCATGGCTTTCTGGGTCCGCCGTAGCTCGGCCCTTGCCTGCCGGGTGAACTCGGTCGCACTCGCCCGCAGTTCCTCGCCGCGCAGGTCCCGCCAGGGCCTGCAGATGCTGCCGAGGGCGAGAGCGCCCATGTTTGCGGAACTGCTCTGCAGCGCGTGGTCGTCGCTGCGGAATGCTTCCAGGTCGCCCCGCGTCGCGCTCTTCGCCAGCCTGTCCAGCATGATCTCGGCGTCGGCGAGGTAGTCCTCCATGAGCTCGCTGACGAACTCGGCATTGCCGAGCCGTTGCAGCCGCTCGACCGCCTTCTCGTCCAGCGTCGGCAGGATGTTGGAGCGCACCAGGGTCAGGCGTGTCTCGGGCCGCGCCGAGGGATCGGAGCCGTCGCCGGTGATCCGCTCGATCGCCGCGAGCAGCGCAGCCGGTTCGACCGGCTTGATCAGGCAGTCATCCATGCCCGCGTCGCGCCAGCGGCTGTCGTTGAGCGCGGTCGCATCGGCGGTCAGGCCAACGATCGGCAATCTGCGGCTGCCGGTCGCCATCACGCGGTAGAGCTTGGTCGCCTCCAGCCCGTCCGTGTCGGGCATGTTGAAGTCCATCAGCACGATGTCGATCTGGTCGGCCTTTTCCTCCAGCAGGTCGAGCGCCTGGTCGCCGGTCTCCGCCAGCAGGACGGAATGGCCGGCCCCTTCGAGGATGCGCGAGAAGACCCGCTGGTTGATGCGGTTGTCGTCGGCGAGCATCACGCGGCGTGGCCGGATGGGGCGGATGGGCCGTGGCGCGGCGGCATGCTGCGGGGCGGCCATCGGCGCCGGCGTGTTCAGCCGGCAGGCGATCGTCAGCGCGCGCCGGAGCTCGGCCGTCGTCGGGTGGTCGGAGAGGAGGCTGGTGCAGCGTTGCCGCGTGGCGAGGCCGGGCAGCGTGGGTGCGGCCTCCGGCTGGATCAGGACGCCCTTGGTCGGCGCGCCGGTCGCGACCGCGAAGGGTAGGGGCAGGTTGCGGCCGTTCGGCTCGAAGAGCAGGCGGATCGCATTGGCGGCCTCGGGCGGGAACATGCGCGCCGGGCCGAGCAGCGGGTCGGCCATCATCGGCTTCACCCCGAGCGACGAAAGCGCGCCGACCAGATCCTCCAGCGGCGCGGCATCGCGGCAGACAAGGACGACGCCGCGCTCGCGCCAGGGTTCGTCGACCGCCAGTCCCTCGTCCGGCAGCGTCGAGGTGACGATGTCGAAGCGGAACGTACTGCCTTCGCCGAGCGCGCTCTCGACAGAGATGGAGCCGCCGAGCAGGCCGACCAGCCGCCGGGCGATGGCGAGGCCGAGCCCGGTTCCGCCGAAGCGGTTCATGATGCTGGCATTGGCCTGCGTGAAATCCTCGAAGATCCGCTCCTGGTCCTTCGGGGCGATGCCGATGCCGGTATCGGTGATTTCCATCGTCAGCCGGAGCCGGCCGTCTTCCTCCGGCTGGCCGTCGACCGCGATGGTCACGCCGCCGTCGCGGGTGAATTTCACGGCGTTGCCGACGAGATTGACCAGGATCTCGTGCAGGTGCTGCCGGCTGCCATAGAGCCGCAGCGGGGTGCGCGGCGTGACGTGGATATCGAAGCTCAGGCCGCGCTCGCGCACCTGGCTCTCGACGAGCCGGCGTGAATCGACCAGCAGGGCGATCAGGTCGATCTCTCCGTTCGAAACCGGCATCCGGCCCGCCTCGATGCGCGAGAGATCGAGCAGGCTGTTGATCAGCGATTGCAGCGAGCGGGAGGCGACCTCGACCGTCTCGACCATGTCGCGCTGCTCGGCGACGAGCGGGCTGGCGCGCAGCAGGCCCGTCATGCCGACGATGGCGGTGAGCGGAGTGCGCAATTCGTGGCTGACGCTGGCGAGGAAGAGGCTCTTGGCCTGGCTCGCCTCCTCGGCGGCCTGCGTCGCCAGCGACAGCTTGCGGATCAATGTGCCGGCATAGGCGGGCAGGATGACAAGCCCGCCAAGCAGGCCGACCGACAGGTGCCAGCGCTGGAACCAGAACGGCGTCGTCATCACCACGATGCCAAAACAGATGGTGGCGACCGGAATGGCGATGGCGAGCGATGTGAGGCCGAAGCGGAAGCCGTTGCCGAAGATCACCCAGAGATAGATCGGGAAGAACAGGGCGGCGACCTCGCCGCCGAGATGGAGCTGCCAGGAGAGGAAGCCGCAATCCATCACCAGCGCGAAGAAGCGGCGCCCGCGCGAGACGCCCGGATAGATCAGGATGTGGGCGAGCACCGCCAGAGCGAGCGGGATGTAGAGCGCCATCACGTCCAGCGCATAGCCCATGTCGCCGCTGCCGCGGTTCACCAGCAGCACGATGACGATGATGATGGCGAAGACGAGCCGGTTAAAGCTCATCTCGTGTTCGCTGTCGGGGCGCTCCCGCAGCCGCGCCATCACGCTGCGGAAGGGCGCGGCCAGCGCCTGGAGGAACCTAGTCGGCGCGCGCATGCTCGGTCTCCGTCGCCCCAAACGAGGGGCCGGAGCTTGCCCGGCCATGTCGCGCCACCCAGGCGACGAAGGCATCGGGCGGGAGCGGTCCGCTGAAATGGTAGCCCTGCACCTCGTCGCATCCCTCCAGACGCAGGAGCGAGAGCTGGGCCTCCGTTTCGACGCCTTCGGCGAGGACCTGCAGGTTCAGGATGTGGCCAAGGTCGATGATGGTGCGCACGATCGCGAGCGCGCTCGGATCGCTACCGAGATCCTGGACGAAGGACCGGTCGATCTTCAGCCGGTGCAGCGGGAAGCTGCGCAGGTAGCTTAGCGACGAATAGCCGGTGCCGAAATCGTCCACCGACAGGGTGACGCCGAGCGATCGCAGGACGTGCATCTGCTTGACGATCTGCTCGTCATGGCCGAGCAGGATGCCCTCGGTGAGTTCCAGTTCCAGCGATGTGGGCCGCATGCCGCTTGCCCGCAGCGCGTCCTTCACAAGGCCCTCGACACCCTGGCGGCGGAACTGGATCGGCGACATGTTGACGGCAATGCGCAGGTCGCCCAAGCCGATCGCCTCCCACGCCGCGCCCTGGCGGCAGGCTTCGTTCAGCACCCATTCGTTGATCGGCAGGATCAGGCCGGTCTCTTCGGCGAGGCCGAGGAAGGAGCCGGGCGCCAGCAGGCCGCGTTGCGGATGCTGCCAGCGCAGCAGCGCCTCGGCGCCCACGATCTTCTGGCTGCGGAGATCGACCTGCGGCTGGTAGAACAGCACGAATTCCTGGCGCGAGAGCGCGCCGCGCAGTTCGGTCTCGAGATGGGCGGTCTGGCTGGCGCGCGGGCGCATGTCGGCGGCGAAGAAACGCCAGGTGCCGCCGCCCAGCGACTTCGCCAGGTACATGGCCTGGTCGGAGTTCTTCAGCAACTCGTCCGGGTCGGTGCCGTCGAGGGGGGCCAGCGTGACGCCGATGCTCGCGCCGATATTGAGGGCGAGGGGGCTGTCTTCCGTGCTGTTCAGGAGGGCGAGGATCGACTCCGCAAGCCGGCCGGCATCTTCCGGTCCGTCGATGTCCGGCTGCAGGATGGCGAATTCGTCGCCGCCGAGGCGCGCTACCGTATGGTCCTCGCCGACCAGGGTCCGCAGGGCTTCGGCGACCCGCTGCAGCAGCGCGTCGCCGCGATGGTGGCCATGGGCGTCGTTCACCGCCTTGAAGCGGTCGAGATCGATGAAATGCAGCGCGAAGTTCTGGTCGCCGCGACGGCCGCGCGCGAGTTCGCGGCGCAGGTGGTCGCGCAGCATCACCCGGTTGGGCAGGCCGGTGAGCGGATCGTGGTTGACGATATGGAGCAGGCGCCGCTCGGCGTGGCGCTGTTCGGTGATGTCGATCGAGGTCGAGAGCACGCTGGCGATCTCGCCCATGCCGTCATAGAGCGGCGCCTTGCTGGTCAGGTAGATGCGGTGCTCGCCGTCGGGCGCCCAGACATCCTCCTGGCGCGGCGGCATGGCGCGACCGGTCTTGAGCACGAGCTGGTCGAGGCGACGGCTAATATGAGCGCGGTCCTCGCCGAGAAGCGCCTCGATCGGCTGGCCGACCAGATCCGCGGGAGCCTTGCCGAAGAAGGCGGCCTGGTGCGCGTTGACGAAGACGCAGCGCCCGTCGCGGTCGGTCGCATTGATCATCGCTGGCACGGTATCGATCACCTGCGCGAGCGCTTCGCGGCTCTCGCGCAGCAGCTGTTCCTTGGCGTGCAGGCTGATTTCGAGCTGGTCGGCGCGCTTCGAGATCAGCAATTGCTGCGCCCGCAGCTTCAGCAGGTTCTTGGCCCGAGCCAGGAATTCGACATGGTCGACGGGGCTCAGCAGGAAGTCGGTCGCTCCCGCCTCGAGCGCGGTGACGCGGAACTCCTGGTCGCTATAGGCCGTGACGACGATGATCGGGACGTCCCAGTTGCGGACGTCGGTCCGGATGGCGGCGGTCAGGTCCGCGCCGGTCATGTCGGGCATCTTGTAGTCGGTGATGATCAGGTCGGCGGTGTTCTCCGTCATCCACTCCAGCGCCTTGCGCGGATTCCCGAAAGCGCGGATGTCGAGTTCGGATTCGAGCTGTCTCGCCAGCTTTGAATAGATGCGCTGATTGGTCGAGCTGTCGTCGACGATGACTATCTTGGGCATCAGGGCTGGCGCCTCGGAAACACAGAAGTTCTCTTATCGGTTCATGGGCACGATGCGCTTCATGAACCGCGCTAGACGACAGTTCGCTGGAATCGGCCACGGGACGTGGCCGAATATGGTTTATCATGTGTACGCCCGCCATGGGGCAAGTGGTAGCCTCGGCTTGCCCAGATTTGAATTTTTTCAAAGTGTTGCTCCGGGTCGCTTAGCTGGACTTAGGTTCTTCGGCGACGAAACTCCCGCTACGGAAGGAGAAGGCTCGCTAAACCGCCCGCCAAATGCGTTCGGCCGGGCAGTGCGCCGCCCGGCCGGGACAGGAATCCGTCGATGGGGAGGAAAGGCTAAGGCTTGCCGAACAGGGCCGCCGTCGCCTTCGGGTCGACCGGGCCGCGCTTGCCGTTGCTGTCGAAGTAACGGTCCTTGTAGCAGCTTCGCTCCGACGTATCGCAGAACACCCCGTTGTCGAAGGTGAAGCGGGTCGCGTCGAAATCGCCCTGCGAGAACAGTTTCCTGGCGGCGGCCCTGCCGAGATAGCGCGTCGTCAGCTCACGCGAGATCCCGGCCTTGTCGGCGCACAGGTAGTGGTCGCAGAGAACCCCGGCGTGCGGCGACTTCAGGCCCTTCTGCGGCGCTGCGAGCGACGGCGTCGCGCCTGCCAGCGCCAGCGCTGCAATTGCGAGAATGGCGGCTTTCCGCATCTCCGGTCCCTTCGTCATTCGCCGTCGGAAGCGGCGCGTGGCACGATCGAGGGCCGTGCCCGCTCGCGCAGGCCCTGGAAGATCACATAGAGCGCGGGGATCGCGAAGATGCCGATCAGCGAGGCCGCGAGCATGCCGCCGAAGACCGGCGTGGAAACATGGCGTCGCGCCAGCATCGCCGCGCCGGTGCCGAAGACGAGCGGCACCAGGCCGAGGATGAAGGCGAAGGATGTCATCATCACCGGGCGGAAGCGCAGCCGCGCGCCCTCGATCGCCGCCTCGAGCAGCGGCATGCCGTGCTCGCGCCGCTCCTTGGCGAACTCGACGATCAGGATGCCGTTCTTGGCGGCGAGGCCGATCAGCACGATCAGGCCGATCTGGGCGTAGAGATCGAGCGTCAGCCTTCCAACCAGGATGGCGAAGAAGGCGCCGAGCACCGCGACCGAGACCGAGAGCAGCACTGGCACCGGAATGGTCCAGCTCTCGTAGAGCGCCACCAGGAACAGGAAGGCGAACAGCACGGCGAAGCCGAGGATGATGCTGGTCTGCCCTTCGGCCTTCTTTTCCTGGAACGCGATGTCGGTCCAGGCGCCACCATAGCCGGCCGGAAGCGACTTGGCGGCGACTTCCTCCATCGCGGCGAGCGCCTGGCCGGACGAGACGCCCGGCGCCGGAGCACCCTGCACGGTGACGGCGAGCTTGTTGTTGTAGCGGATCAGCGCCTGCGGGCCGAGCACCAGCCTCGGTTCGACCAGGCTGCGCAGCGCGATCATCTCGCCGGTCCGGCTGCGCACATTGATGCGATCGATGTCGGTGATCGCACGGCGGTCCTGCGCTTCGGCCTGGACCTGGACCTGCCAGGTGCGGCCGAACAGGTTCATGTCGTTGACATAGCCGCCGCCGAGCGAGGTCTGCAGCGCCTGGAAGATCGACGAGATGTCGACACCGAGGATCTCGGCCTTGTCGCGGTCGATGTCGAGATAGATCGACGGGTTCGAGGCGGAGAAGGACGAGAAGACGTTGGAGAGGCGCGGATCCTGGTTGGCGGCGACCAGCAGGCCGCGAAGGGTCTGCGCCAGCGCCGTCGGGTCGCTGCTGGAGAGCGAGCGCAGCATGTAGGTGAAACCACCGCCGGTGCCGAGGCCGATGATTGGCGGCGGCGCGAGCGGCAGCGCGAAACCGCCCGAGATGGTGCGGAGCTTGGGCCCGAGCCGCTGGATCGCCGCCGCCGCCGATTGATCGGCGCCCTTGCGCTCCTCGAACGGCTTCAGCGTGGCGATGACGAAGGCGGCGTTCGGCTGCGAATAGCCGTCGACGAAGTTGAAGCCGATGATCGAGGAGGTATCGGCGATGGTCTCTTCCTGCTTCAGGATCGCCTCGACCTCGGCGACGGCCGCGCTGGTGCGTCCGACCGAGGCGCCGTCCGGCGTCTGCACGACGACGAAGAAGGCGCCCTGATCCTCTTCCGGCAGGAAGCCGGTCGGCGTCACGCCGTTCAGCACGTAGATGCCGATGGCGGAGGCGACCACCATGACGATGCCGATGATCGAGATGCGAAGCAGCCGAGCGACGACCGAACCATAGGCGTCGCGGACATGGTCGATGCCGCGCATCAGCGCGCCGATCGGGCCGCGACGAGGGCCATGGCGCGGCTTCAGCAGGATGGCGCAGAGCGCCGGCGACAGGGTCAGCGCGTTGATGGCCGAAAGCAGCATTGAGACGGCGACCGTGACCGCGAACTGGCGGAACAGCTCGCCGGTGATGCCGGGAATGAAGGCCACCGGCACGAACACCGAGAGCAGGACGAGCGTGATGCCGATGATCGGCGCCGTGATCTCGCCCATGGCCGCCTTGGTGGCTTCACCGGGCGTCAGGTGGGGCTCGGCCTCCATCTTGGCCTCGACCGCCTCGACCACGACGATGGCGTCGTCGACGACGATACCGATGGCGAGCACGAGGGCGAGCAGCGACACCGTATTGGCGGAATAGCCGATCGCGTTCAGCACGATGAAGGTGCCGATCAGGCTGACCGGCACGGCGATCGTCGGGATCAGCGTGGCGCGCAGATTGCCGAGGAAGAGGAACACCACCAGCACGACGAGCACGAAGGCCTCGAACAGCGTGTGCTCGACGATGTCGATCGTGGCGGTGACGAAGGTGGTGGGATCGTAGGTGACGCTCCAGGTCAGATCGTCCGGGAACTGCTTCTGCGCTTCGGCCAGCCTCTCCTTGACGGCGGCGAGCGTCGTCAGGGCATTGGCGCCGGGCGACTGGTAGATTCCGATCAGCGTCGCCGGCTGGCCGTTCAGGCGGGTGGAGCGGTCGAGATTGGCGGCGCCGAGCTCGACGCGGGCCACGTCCGAAAGGCGCAGCACCGATCCGTCCGAATTGGTGCGGATGATGATGTCATTGAACTCGTCGACCGAGGAAAGCCGACCCTTGGTCTGGATGTTGAGCTGGAGCTGCTGGTCGTCGGAGATCGGGCGCGCGCCGATGCGGCCGACGGCCGCCTGCACGTTCTGGCCCTGGATCGCCTGGACGATGTCAGCGGTGGTGAGCCCGAGGCCGGTCAGCCGGTCCGTCTGCACCCAGGCGCGGACGGCATAATCCTGCGGTCCAAACAGCGTCGCCTGACCGACGCCCGGCGTCGAGCGGATCTCGTCGAGCAGGTTGATCGTGGCGTAGTTCGAGATGAACAGCTGGTCGTGCGTGCCCTTTGGCGACGTCAGCGCGATCACGCCCAGCATCGCGGAGGACTGCTTCTTGACGGTCACGCCCTGCCGTTGCACGTCCTGCGGCAGCTTGGAGAGCGCCACCTGGACGCGGTTGTTGACGTTGACGGTATTGATGTCGGCGTCCGAGCCGAGCTCGAACGACACGGTCAGCGTATAGCTGCCGTCATTGCCCGACACGCTCTTCATGTAGATCGACCTGTCGACGCCGACGATCTGGCTTTCGAGCGGCTGGGCGACGGTCGATTCCACCACCGAGGCCGAGGCACCGGGATAGAAGGTCGTCACCGACACCTGCGGCGGCACGATGTCGGGATACTGGGCGATCGGGATCGCGAAGAGGGAGAGCAGGCCTGCGATCACCGTCACCAGGGCGATGACGATCGCGAAGCGCGGCCGGTCGACGAACAATGCGGAGATCATCGTCTTAGCTCGCCTTCGGCAGGACGGGGGCCGGATAGGTCGAGACCGGCGCGCCGGGGCGCACCGTCGCGAGGCCTTCGACGATTACCTGGTCGCCCGGCGACAGGCCGGTCTCGACGCTGGCGTTCATGTTGACCTCGCGCCCGAGGGTGACCCGGCGGACGGCAGCCTTGCCGTCCTCGACCACGAAGACATAGAAGCCCTGCTGGTCGGCGAGCAGCGCCGATTGCGGCACCAGGATCTTCTCGACCGGCTTTTCGAGCTCGATCGTCACCTTGACCAGCTGGCCGTCGATGAGGCGGCCATTCGGATTTGCCACTTCCGCCCGCATCGTCACGCTGTCGGTGGCGCGGTCGACGGAGACGTCGATGAAGTCGATCTTGCCGGGATGGTCGTAGGCCGAGCCATCCGAAAAGCGGATGAGCGCCGTCAGTTCCTGCTTGGCGGCGGTGCGGTCGTCGCTCTTCAGCTTCAGGAATTCGCGCTGGCTGACCGGGATGATCACATGCATCGGATCCTGGCTGACGATGGTCGTCAGCACGCCGCGGTCCGGGCCGACGACATTGCCCTTGGTCACGGCGGTGCGGCCGATCAGGCCGGAGATCGGCGATTTGATCTCCGTGTAGCCGAGGTCGATCTGGGCGGTCTGGACATTCGCTTCGCCGATCTGGACATTGCCCTTGGCGGTCAGTTGCTCGGCGAGGCGCTGGTCACGCGTCGCGGCGGTGCCGGTCTGGGTCTTCAGCAGTTCTTCGGCGCGTGCATATTGCTGGTCGGCATAGGCCGACTGGCCGCGGGCCTGGTCGAGCGCGCCCTGCGCGCGCGAAAGCGCCGCCTGGAACGGTTCCGGCTCGATCCGGTAGAGCAGGTCGCCTTCCTTGACCGTCTGGCCGTCCTCGAACAGCACGTCCTGCAGGAAGCCGGTGACGCGGGCGCGGACATCGACCCGTTCGCGCGCCTCGATGCGGCCGACGAATTCCTTGGCCGGGTTGATGGGCTGCGGCGTCGCTGCCAGCGTGCCGACCCGGACAGTCGCTGCATCCTGCGCCGTTGCCGGCCCTGCGACCGAGAGACCTCCGACCAGAACTGCCGCCATCGCGACGAGCTGCATCTTCATCTTGTGCGATATCCTGTTCGAGCATGACGACAGCCGCCGAGATCATCCCCGAAGCGGCGGGATCATCTCGGCGTTCCGAGCACCCTAGGGCTCGCGACGTAAAGAATTACTTTAAGAATACAGGCAAGCCGCCGGGGCTCTCTTTGAGTTTTGTTGCCGGCTTGCAGAAATTGGCCTTGTCGGCCTGGCCTTCGGCAATGAAGAGTCCGTAGCGCGCCTAAGGCGACTAGAATGGCGGCGCTGCGCCCGAACCGGGAAGATGCGGCGCGGAAGCGAGCAGGCGGCGCGTGAATTCGTGCTGCGGATTGGCGAACAGATCTTCTGTCGCGCCGCGCTCGATGACCTTGCCGTCCAGCATCACCACGACCTCGTCGCTGACTTCGCGAATGACGCCGAGATCGTGCGAGATGAACAGATAGGAGACGCCCAGTTCGTCCTGCAATTCGCGCAGGAGGTCGAGCACCTGGGCCTGGACGGAGACGTCGAGCGCCGAGACGGGTTCGTCGCAGACGATCACCTTCGGGTTCGAGGCAATGGCGCGGGCGATGGCGATGCGCTGGCGCTGGCCGCCGGAAAGCTGCAACGGCCAGCGGCTGGCGTAATCCGCTGGAAGCCGTACCTTCTCCAGCAGCGATGCGATCCGCTCGGTATGCTGGCGGCGCGGCAGTCCGCCGGCTTCGAGCGCATCGGCGAGGATCCGCCCGACATTCCAGCGCGGGTCGAAGGAACTGAGCGGATCCTGGTAGATCACGCCGAAATGCGGCCGCTGCGGCCGGCGCTCCCGCTCGGGGACGGCGTCTTTTCCGGCTGCGTTCCAGCGGCTGCCGTCGAAGGTAACTTCACCCTGGTCGGGTCCGACGAGGCCGAGCGCGATCCGCGCCGCCGTCGTCTTGCCCGAGCCGGATTCGCCGACGATTCCCAGCGTCTGGCCGGAGCGGAGCGTGAAGCTGACGTCGTCGACGACGCGGCGATCCTGCCGATCGGGCCCGACATAGGTCTTGGACAGCCCTGAGGCTTCCAGCACGATGTGCGCATTGGCGGCACTGGCGGCGGCGCGGGCCTTGTGCCGCCGTGCGCCGGGGACCGAGCCGAGCAGCAGGCGGGTATAGGCGTGGCTTGGCTGGCCGAGCACGATGTCGGTCGGGCCCTGTTCGACGACGTCGCCCTGGTGCATGACGACCACCTCGTCGGCGATCTGCGAGACGACGGCGAGGTCGTGGCTGATGATCAGCAGGCCGCTGCCGCGCTGCTTCACCGCTTCCAGAACTCTGAGGATCTGCGCCTGTACGGTGGTGTCGAGCGCGGTGGTCGGTTCGTCGGCAATGACGATGGCCGGATCGAGCGCCAGAGCGGTCGCGATCAGCGCGCGCTGGCGCAGGCCGCCGGAAAGCTGGTCGGGCCGCTGGCGGGCGCGGAGCTGCGGCTCCGGGATGCCGACGAGATCGAGCAGTTCCAGCATGCGCTGCCGCCGGGTCTCGCGGTTGCCCCAGCCATGCGCGGCGAGCGCCTCGATGAGTTCGTCGCCGACGGGCCGCAGCGGATCGAGCGAGACCAGCGCGTCCTGCAGGACGAAGCCGATATCCTTGCCGCGCAGGCCGCGCCATTGCCGGTCGCCGAGCCGGCGCAGGTCTCTATCGCCAAACTGCAGCCGTTTTGCCGAGATGCCGGCGCCGCTGCCGGCCAGTCCCACCAGCGTGCGCGCGGTGACGCTCTTGCCGGAGCCGGATTCGCCGACCAGCGCCACGGCCTTGCCGGGCTCGACGGTGAAGGAAATGTCGTGGACGACGCGGCGACGGCTCGCGCCATGGCCAAGCTCGACGGAGAGTCCGTCGACGATCAGGGACGATCCGCTCATGCGCCGCGTCCTTCCAGCCGGCGCTGCAGATAGCGGCCGAAGACGGTGGTGGCGAGGGTCGTCAGCACGATGAAGAAGCCGGGGAAGAAGGTCAGCCACCAGGCGCGCTGCACGAAATCGCGGCCCATGGCGAGCATGGTGCCCCATTCCGCCGCCGGGGGCTTGGCGCCGAGGCCGAGGAAGGAAAGCGCCGAGGACCAGACGATCGCCTGGCCGATGCCCATGGTGATGGTGACGATCAGCGGCCGCATGGCGTTGGGCAGGATCTGCCGCGCGATGGTGCGGATCGGCGGATGACCGAGCGCGCGCGCCGCTTCGACATAGCCGGCATTGCGGGCGGCGATCACCTGTCCGAGCACCATCCGGGCGTAGCCTGGCGCCGTGCCGATGCCGGTCGCGATGATCAGCGGGCCGATGCCGCTGCCGAGATGGGCGGCGAAAAGCAGCGCCAGGATCAGTGTCGGGAAGGAGAACAGCACGTCGAGCAGCCAGGAGACGGCACGCTCGGCGAAGCGGCCGCCCAAGCCGCCGATCAGGCCGAGCACGATGGCGACGCTCATCGATAGCGCCACGGCGCCGATGCCGAGCAGCAGCGACTGGCGCGCGCCATAGATGACGCGGGTGAAGATGTCCCGGCCGGACTGGTCCGTGCCGAAGACATGGACCCAGCTCGGGGGCTGGAATGCTTCGCGCGGCGCGATCGCCAGCGGGTTGGCGGCGGTGAACAGGCGCGGCTCGATGGCGGCCAGCGCCAGGGCGAGCAGGAACACGCCGGCGAGGATCGCTCGCAGCGGCGGCAGTCGAAGGGCCGGCAGCCGCCAGGCGCCGGAGCGGATCGAGAGCGTGTCGGAAAAGCTCATCGCGTGGCTGCCTTGATACGGGGATCGACGAGGACGAAGAGGATGTCGGCGATGGTGCTGGCGAGGATGTAGACGACCGTCACCACCAGCGTGACGCCAATGGTCAGCGGAATGTCCTGGCGCGTCACGGCCTGATAGAGGATGCGGCCGAGACCCTGCCGCGAGAAGATCACCTCGATCAGCACGGCATTGCCGATCAGCGAGCCCACCGCCCAGGCCGAGAGGCTGATGCCCGGCAGGACGGCGTGGCGAAGCGCATGGCGCAGACGCACCGACAGATCGGACAGGCCGCGCGTCCGGGCCGACAGGATGAAGGGCTGGTCGAGCACCAGTTCCAGCGATTCCCGCGTCACCTGCGCCAGGAAGCCGGCAAGCGGAATGGCGAGCGCCAGCGTCGGCAGGACGAGGCCGGCGAAGCCGTCGCGGCTCTGCGGCGGAAACCATTTGAGGCCGAAGGCGAAGACCGCGAGCAGGACGAGCGCCAGCCAGAACTGCGGCAGCGCCGCCGCGATCGCCTCGAGCCCGGAGCCGAGGGCGCTCAGGACGCGGTTGCGCCGCGTCGTGCCGATCACCGAGGCGAGGGCGAGAGCCCAGGCGACGATCATCGCCGAAGCCGTCAGTTGCAGCGTCGGCCCGATCTGCTGGGCGATGACGGCGGCTACCGGCTGGCGCTGCGAGAACGAGACGCCGAGATTGCCGGAGACCAGCCGCTCCAGATAGAGGCCGTACTGGACGGCGATCGGCCTATCGAGACCGAATTCGCGGATGGTGGCGGCGATCGTCTCCGGGCTCGGATTGGCGGTCGGGCCGCCCAGCACGGCGCGGACGGGATCGCCCGGCGTCAGCTTCAGCGCGAAGAAGGTGACGGTCGCCGAGGCGAGCAGCACCAGGATACCGACCAGCACGCGGATCGCCACGCGCCGGCCGAGGCGTCCCAGCCCGTCGCCCGATGGAAGAGCTAGGACGCCCGCGCTCATTTGCTGACCCAGGCGTCGTAGAGCGTCGTCACCGACAGCGACGGCTCCAGCCGGACGCCCTGCGCGGTCTTGTAGACGCCGAGGCGGGTGCTCTGCGGATAGGTCAGCACCTGCAGGAAGTTGGAGGCGACGATCTTCTGCGCCTGGTGATAAAGCTCGCGGCGCTTCGCCTCGTCCTGCGTTTCCAGCGCCTTGGCGACGGTCGCGTCGAACTCGGCGTCCTTGAAGCCGGAGGCGTTCTGGTGGTAGCCGCCGGAGCCCGCCGCGCCGATGAACTCGGAGCTCAGCACGATCCGCAGCACGTCGGCCGTGTTGGTGTTCCAGTACGCGCCGATCACGTCGTAGTCCCAGCGCGAATCCCGGTCGAGCCAGTCCGAGAAGCCGACATTTTCGAGCTGGACGTCGAAGCCCGCCTGTCCGGCGGTTGCCTGGATCTGCTCCCAGAGCGAGCGATCGGCCGGGCCCTGGAAGTCTCCGATCGGGATGTGGATGGTGAGCTTCTTGCCGTCCTTGGAGCGGATGCCGGCCGAATCCCGCTCGGTCCAGCCCGCTTCGTCGAGCAGCTTGGCGGCGCGATCGGGATCGTAGTCGTAGAGGCTCTGGAAGTCCGCGGTGGCGAAGGGCGTCACGCCGCTGAGCGGGCCCGGCGCGCGGCGATAGCGGCCGAAGAAGACGCTGTCGAGCGCGGCTCCGATATCGGCCGAACGGATGAAGGCCTCGCGGACGCGGATGTCGTCGAACGGAGCGCGCGTGATGTTGAGGCTGCCATTCGTCGGATTGCCGGGGCGATCGGTGACGATCAGCTTCAGGTCCGGGTTCTGCTCGGCTTCGGCCTCCGATTCCGGCGGCACGGATTCGATGACGTCGACATCGCCGCTGGCGAGCGACGCGTAGCGGACGGACGGCTCCGGAATGAACTTCCAGATGATCTGGTCGAGATAGGCCGGGCCCTGGTGGTCGGCGGTCGGCGGCGCCCAGTTGTAGTCGGGGTTGCGCTCCAGCACGATCTCGCTCTGGCGGTCCCACTTCACCACCTTGAACGGGCCGGAACCGATCGGGCTTTCGCAATTGACGTTGCGGTCGCGGGCCAGCGCCGCCGGCGCCTGGATGCCGAGGAAGCCCTGCGCCAGCACTTCGAGGAAGGCCGCATAGGGCTTGGAGAGGTGGACGACGGCGGTGAATTCGTCCGGCGTTTCCGTGCTGACATATTGCTGGATGTAGCCGCCGGCGGTCGAGGATTGCGTCGCAGGGTTCTTGATGTGGTCGAGGTTCGCCTTCAGCGCGGCGGCATTGAACTTCTCGCCATTGGTGAAGGTGACGTCGTCGCGGAGCTGGAAGGTGTAGGTCTTGCCGTCCGGCGAGATGGTCCAGCTCTTCGCCAGCCAGGGGCCGATCCGGCCCTGCTTGTCCTGCGAGACGAGCGAATCCGTATATTGCTGGGCGATGAAGACCTGCGGCATGTCGCCGTCGACATGCGGGTCGAGGCAGGTCGGCTCGCGGTCGGTCGCGTAGATCAGCGTGCCGCCCTTGACCGGCGTCGTCGCGTCCTCGGCGCTCGCCTGCGAGATGCCCCCGGCGAGCAGGAACAGGGTGGCGAGGGCGGTGGATCCGCGTGCCAGCGAGGCACGGCGATGGATGCGTTTCATGCTCAGATCGTCCTTTGCTAAGGGCAAGCGGAACCTCGCGCCGTCCATGCTGGGGGCGAGCATCCGGATTGGTGCCGTTCGGGCCCGGTGAAGGCCGCGACAGGCGATGTCAGCGTGTCGGCTTTGTCAGGCGGCTTCCGGGGCGGAGCGCTGCCGCGCCGCGGCCTCGGCCCGCTTCACGGCCTCGATGTCGCGGTAGCGCGCGCCGGGATGGTCGTCCGGTAAATAGGGGCCATCGCCGAAGAGCTTTTCGCGCAGCGTTCCCTCGGCATAGGCGGTCGGATAGGCGTCGCGGCGCTGCAGTTCGGGGACGAGATAGCCGACGATGTCCTCGAACGAGCCCGGCGTGATCGCATAGGCGACGTTGAAGCCGTCGACGTCGGTTTCCGCGACCCAGTCCTGCAGGATGTCGGCGATCGTTTCCGCCGATCCGATGAAGACAGGCCCGGCGCCGCCGATGCCGCCCCACTGCGCGAGTTCCTCGATCGTCCAGGGGCGGCCGGTTTCCTCGATGGATTCGACCAGCGACGTCAGGCCCTTGGGCGCCACCTGCCGCACCAGGTCGGTTGGCGCGTACTGACCGAAGTCGATTCCGGTCCAGCCGGACATGAAGACGAGCGAGCCATCATAGGAAGCGTATTCCTGCAGCTTCTCGAACTTCGCCTGCGCTTTGGCGTCTGTCTCGTCGACGATGATGGTGATGAGGTTGTAGACGAGCAGCTTGCGCGGATCGCGTCCCTCCGCCGCGGCGCGGGCGCGGATGTCGGAGACGTAGTTCTTTAGCGCCGGCTTGGTCAGCGCCCCGACGAAGACGCACTCCGCGTTGCGGGAGGCGAAGCGCCGCCCGGCCTCGGACTGGCCGGCCTGGAACAGCAGCGGCGTGCGCTGCGGCGAGGGCTCGCTCAGATGATAGCCCGGCACCTGGAAGTATTTTCCGTGATGGCCGATCTCGTGCACCTTGGCCGGATCGGCGAACAGCCGCCGCTCGCGGTCGCGGAGCACGGCGCCTTCCTCCCAGCTGCCTTCGAGCAGCTTGTAGAGAACCTCGAGATATTCCTCCGCCACATCATAGCGGTTGTCGTGCTGGCGCAGTCCCGCTTCGCCGACATTCTTGGCGCCGCTCTCCAGATAGGAGGTGACGATGTTCCAGGCGACGCGGCCCTTGGTGAGGTGGTCGGCCGTCGAGAGCCGCCGCGCGAAGGTATAGGGATGCTCGAACGAGGTGGAGGCGGTGATGCCGACGCCGATATGCTGGGTGCTGAGGGTGATCGGCAGCGCCAGTTGCAGCGGGTCATTGACCGGGATCTGCGCACCTTGGCGTAAGGCGGCGTCAAGGTCGCCCTTGTAGACATCGTAGTAGCCGATAACGTCGGCAATGAAGATGCTGTCGAAAATGCCCTTCTCCAGCGTTCGTGCCAGATCAGCCCAATATTCGACGTCCTTGTATCGCCAGGATTGATCGTCCGGATGCGCCCAGAGGCCGGGAGACTGATGGCCGACGCAGTTCATCTCGAAGGCATTGAATCGGATGTGTCGAGGCAAAGGGAATTCCTTCGAAATTCATAATATTTGTAAGAAAAGACTAGCGGGGCGCGTTGACCGGTTACAGGCAGCGGGTATCCTTCTTCGCCGCATCCATGGAAATTTCCTCCCCCGCCGGCGGCCTTCGGGGCGATGGATCCGGCGATGGGAATGATTTTTTAGCCCCGTGCCGCAGCGCATGATGGGGTTTCTGTCCGCCTTGGCATCGATCGGATATCGCTGGTGGACGGCTTCCGGGACTGGCGCAACGCCCGTCGACCCGCACCGCCGCTCGCGCGCGGCGCGCAGCCGGCAATCGCGGAAGCTATTCCTTTTCACGCAGGCGAGGACCACAGAGATGACGCAGATCGATGCCGGCTGGGGCGCCGGCCCGAGCGCTTCCTACGAGACGCTGGCCGCGACGTTCCGGCCCGTCTTCCGGCAGATCGCGGCCGGCGCCGTCGATCGCGAGGTGGCGCGTCGGCTGCCCTATGAAGAGCTCGCATTGTTGAAGGTCGCGCGCTTCGGCGCCCTGCGCGTGCCGCGCGAGCAGGGTGGCTTCGGCGCCTCGGTGCCGGAACTCTTCGCCTTGCTGATCGAGTTGTCGGCGGCGGATTCGAACGTCACGCAGGCGCTGCGCGCGCATTTCGGCTTCGCCGAGGAGATCGTCAGCACGCGCTCGAGGGCCTGGCAGGCGAACTGGTTCGAGCGGCTGGTCGCCGGCGACACGGTCGGCAATGCCTGGAGCGAGGTGGGGGAGGCCAAGCAGCTCACCTTCTCGACCCGGCTAGACCGCGATGGCGAGCGCTGGCGGCTGAACGGCACCAAATACTACACGACCGGTTCGCTGTTCGCCGAGTGGATCGACGTCACCGCGACCGGCGAAGACGACAAGCCGGTCGGCGTGCTGGTGCGCTCGGATGCGCCGGGGGTCGAGATCTTCGATGACTGGGACGGCTTCGGCCAGATCGGCACGGCAAGCGGGACAACCGTCTTCACCAATGTCGCCATCGAGCCGGCGCAGCTGGTCGCCGACGAGGGGCGGGTCAGATACGGCCAGGCCTTCTTCCAGCTTATACATCTGGCGACGCTCGCCGGTATCGGCCGGGCGGCGGCGCTCGAACTCGCCGAGGCGGTGGCGGCGCGCACCCGCCATTACAGCAATGGCGCCGGCGCGCGGTCGAGCGAGGATCCGCAGGTGCTGCAGGTGGTCGGCCGCATCCGCGCCGCCGCCTATGCCGCCGGCACGATCGTGCTGAAGGCGGCGGAGGCGGTGCAGCGCGCATTCGAGCGCCGGATCGCCGGCGACGAGGCGGGCGAAGCGGCGGCCGCCGCAATCGCGGATATCGAGGTCGCGCAGGCGCAGGTCATTGTGTCTAGCCTGGTTCTCGATGCCACCGCCTCGGTCTTCGATGCGCTGGGCGCCTCGGCGACGCGGAGGGGCGTGGCGCTCGACCGGTTCTGGCGCAATGCGCGGACGCTGTCGTCTCACAATCCGCGCATCTACAAGGATCGGATCATCGGCGATTTCGCCGTCAATGGCGCCCCGCATCCTGCCCAGTGGCGGATCGGCAAGGTCGCCTGATCCCGCGCTCCCGAAAGAGTGCGCGGCCGTCGAACCGGCCGCGCACGCGTCCTGTCCTAAAGCGCGCCGTTGCGCGGCGGCGCGACCTGGTTGAGCACCCAGTTTCCGACGACGTGGTACTTCCAACGGACGGGATCGTGCAGCGTGTGCGTGCGGGCATTGCGCCAGTGGCGATCGAGGTTCTCTTCGATCAACGTCGAGCGCGTGCCGGAGAGCTCGAACAGCGCGTTGGTGGCTGCGAGCGCCACTTCCGTGGTCAGCACCTTGGCGCCGGCAACCGCGATGGTGGCGGCGATTACGTCCGGCTCGGCAAGCGAACGGCGCGCGGTGTCCACCTTGCGGCCGGCCTCGGCAAGAAGCGCGCTGGCGGCGTCTAGGCGTATCGCGAGGCTGCCGACGATCGAGATCGTCAGCGGGTCGTCGGAGGCGCGTTCGACCCCCGCATCGCTCCAGGGGCGCGCGCGGTTGCGGACGAAATCGAGGGTTTCGGCGAGGGCGGCGCGAGCGATGCCGAGATCGATGCCGGCATGGATGATCTGCCCGAGCGAGCCGATCGTCGTCGGACGATCGAAGCCCTTCTGGTGCTCGACGATGCTGTCCTTGTCGACCCGGACATTGTCGACGATGGTAGTGCCGCTACCAGTGGTCCGCTGGCCGAAGCCGCTCCAGTCGTCGAGAACCGTCAGGCCTTCCGCGTCGTGCGGCAGGAAGGACATGGTCGTCCGTCCTTCCGGGTCGTTGGCGAAGACGACGATCCAGTCGGCGAACAGCACCCCGGTCGAATAGAATTTGCGGCCGTTGATGCGGAAGGAGTCGCCGTCTGGCTCGATCTTGGTGTTCTGCTGCCCGACATTCTTGGTGCCGATTTCCGACAGGGCGTTGCCGAACTGATCACCCGCGAGCGCGCGGCCGAAGAAGAAGCGCTTCTGCGCCTCGGTGCCGTCCACTCGCAGCGCCTCGAGGATGTAGAAGTGGTTTTGCGGGATCTGGCCGATCGAGCTGTCGGCCTCGGCCAGGATCGCCGACACCTCGCCGAGCGTCGCAGCCGAAACGTCGATGCCGCCATATTCGCGCGGCACGGTGATGGCGAGCAGGCCGGACGCGGCCAGCTTCTCCAACTCGGTCCAGGGCAATTGACGGTCGCGGTCGCGCTGCGAGGCGCCGCGGGCGAATTCGGCGGCGAGCGTCCGGGCAATGTCCAGTGCCTCCTGGTCGCTGGCGATCCGCCTGGCTGCCGGCGTGGATGAAATCGCGGATGCGGTGGAGAGCGACATGCGGTGATCCTGATTGAACGGGAGGAGGGCGCGCTGGCAGGGCCGGCGCGCGCTTCGTCCAAATCTCTCCGCCGAAGCCGTTTGCGAGAAGCCATCGAATTTCTATATTGCAGGCATAATTGGCAATTGTTTCCTTTTGTCCGGATTTGTTCGATAATACATTGCCGCTTCTTTCCACGATGGCGGAAAGGTCTGGATAATTCTGAATTGATCGGAGATATACATGAGTGTGAACGTGCCCGAGCGCATCAAGGTTCTCTGGTTCATTCCCACTCATGGTGACAGCCGTTATCTCGGTACGTCCGTCGGCGGCAGGGCAGTCGATCTCCCCTATCTGACCCAGATCGCCCAGGCCGCCGATTCGCTCGGTTTCTATGGCGCGCTGCTGCCGACGGGTCGCAGCTGCGAGGACAGCTGGGTCATCGCCTCGGCGCTCGCGCCGTTGACCCGCCGCCTTCGCTTCCTGGTCGCGGTGCGGCCGGGCCTGCAGTCGCCGACACTGGCCGCGCGCATGACGGCGACGCTCGACCGGATCTCCGGCGGGCGCCTGCTGATCAATGTCGTGACCGGTGGCGACCCGCAGGAGAACAAGGGCGACGGCATCTTCCTGAGCCATGCCGAGCGCTACGCCGTCACGCGCGAATTCCTCGATATCTACAAGGCGGTGCTGAGCGGCGAGACGGTCGCGCATGAGGGGCCGCACTTCCGCATCGAGGATGGGCGGTTGCTGTTTCCGCCGGTGCAGGCTCCGTATCCGCCGCTCTATTTCGGCGGCTCCTCGGCCGAGGCCAATGACGTGGCGGCCGAGCAGATTGACAAGTACCTGACCTGGGGCGAGCCGCCGGCGCAGGTGGCGGAGAAGCTCGACACGGTGCGGCGCCTCGCCGATGCGAAAGGGCGCGATGTCAGCTTCGGCATCCGCCTGCACGTGATCGTCCGCGAGACCAGCGAGAAGGCGTGGGCGGCGGCGGAGGAGTTGATCCGGTATCTCGATGATGACACCATTGCGGCGGCGCAGAAGGTATTTGCCCGCATGGACTCGGAAGGCCAGGCGCGGATGAGCCGGTTGCATGGCGGTCGCCGCGACAAGCTCGAAGTATCGCCCAATCTCTGGGCTGGCGTCGGCCTCGTGCGCGGCGGCGCCGGCACGGCGCTGGTCGGCGACCCGGATACGGTGGCCGAACGCATCGACGAATACCGGCGTCTCGGCATTGATACCTTCATTTTCTCCGGCTATCCGCATCTGGAGGAGGCCTATCGCTTCGGCGAGCTTGTGCTGCCGAACTTGCCGCTCGATCATCCGATCTCGTCCCGCAGCAGCGCGGTCAATACCGGGCCCTTCGGCGAGACCATCGCCGGCGACCATCGCCCGGCAGCCTGATGAGCATCCATTCATGACAAGCCGCAGAAAGCCGCCGACTGTCGTCGTTGTGGGAGGTGGTTTCACGGGTGGCGCGGTGGCCTATCATCTCGCTGCCCGTCGCCTGCCTCGCCTCGGCCCGGTCACGGTAGTCGAACCTCGCCCGCTGCTCGGCGCCGGCCTTGCCTATTCGACCCATGACGCGGCGCACCGGATCAATGTGCCGGCGGCGCGGATGAGCCTGATCTCCGAACAGCCAGGCCATTTCGCGGAGTGGCTGGAGCGGACCGGCGCTGCCGACAGGGGCGCGGTGACGGAGGACGGCCACGTCTTTCCGCAGCGCCGCCTGTTCGGCCTCTATGTCGACGCGACACTGCTGCCGCTGCTCGGCGAAGGGCTGGTCCGGCACAGCCAAACCCGGGCGATCGCGATCGAGAAGCAGGGCAAGCGCTTCCGCATCGGTCTCGAGGACGGCAGCGTGCTGCTGGCCGACGTTCTCGTCCTCGCGACGACCCATCCTGCGCCGTCTGTGCCGGCCGTGCTGCGGCCGCTGGCGGAACGAAAGGGCTTCGTCGCCAACGCCTATGCCTCGGACGCGCTGGAGGGCATCGCCCCGGACGACCGCGTCCTGATCGTCGGAAACGGCCTGACCTCGGCCGATATCGTCGCCTCGCTCGACGCCCGCGGCCATCGCGGGGAGATCACCTCGCTCTCCCGCCATGGCCTGCGCTCGAAGGGGCATGCGCCAGGGACGTGGCAGCCGCGCGGCGATTTCACCACTGCGCCAGCCCCGACCGTCCTGAAGCTGCTCGGGCAGATCCGCGTCGAACTGGAAGCCGGCCGGACGGCCGGCGAGACCTGGCATCCCGTCTTCGACGCGCTGCGCGGCCAGGGCGGGGCGATCTGGGCCGCGCTGTCGTTGGCCGAGCGCCGCCGTCTCGTCCGTCACCTGCGAGTGTTCTGGGACGTGCATCGCTTCCGTGTCGCGCCGCAGGTCGAGGCCGCGCTGGATCGCCGGATCGCTGATGGAACGCTCGAGGTTCTCGCCGGATCGCTCGTGGCGGCGAGCCGGGATGCGCGGTCCTTCGTGATCGATATCCGGCCGCGTTCGCGGCGGACCATCCGTCAGGAGCGATATGACGCGGTGATCGTCGCGACCGGTCCGGCTCATGCCGCCGTTATCCGCGAGAACCCGGCGATCGCTTCCCTCCATGCCGCGGGCCTCGTCGGGCTGGACGCCTATGGGCTCGGGCTCGCGGTCGATGCCGAAGCCGTCGCTCTCGACGCAGGGGGATCGCCGGTGCCGGGCCTCTATGTCGCCGGCCCGCTGGCGCGCGGCTCGTTCGGCGAGTTGATGGGGCTGCTGGAGGTGACCCGGCACGCCGAATTCGTCGCGGATCGCATCGTCGAACGCCTGATCGGCTAGAAGGGAAGGCGGAGATGGTGAGCCCGCCTGTTGGCGGGCTCCGCGCCCGCTCAGGCGGCGATCTCGTCGATGCCGGTCATGATGCCTACCACGCCCCGAAGGCTCGTCTCGGCCGGCCGGACGACCGCGGCGCGGCGGCCCTGGCGATGGATGTGGATGCGGTCGGCGATTTCGAGCACTTGCGGCAGGTTGTGGCTGATCAGCGTGACGCTGACGCCCTTGTCGCGCACGCGCCGGATCAGGTCTATGACCACGGCCGTTTCGCGCACGCCCAGCGCCGCCGTCGGTTCATCGAGGACGAGAACCCGCGCGCCGAACGCCATGCCGCGCGCGATCGCCACCGCCTGGCGCTGGCCGCCCGAAAGCTTGCGCACCGGCGTCGTCAGCGAGACGTTGCCGAGGCCGAGACTGGCCAGTTGCTCGCCGGCGATCTTCGCCATCGCCGCGCGGTCGAGCGTTCGCAGCACGCGGCCGCTGAAGGACGGTTTGCGGATCTCGCGGCCGAGAAACAGGTTGCTGACCAGATCGAGTTCGCCGGAGAGCGCGAGATCCTGATGGACGACGCCAATGCCGGCGCCAAGAATCTGCGTCGGGTCGCTGATCTGCACCGGCTTGCCGTCGATGAAGATCTGGCCGGAATCCGGTACCGTCGCGCCGGCCAGCGACTTGATCAGCGTCGACTTGCCGGCGCCGTTGTCGCCGACCACGGCGAGGATCTCGCCCTGCTTCAGGTCGAAATCGGCGCCGCGCATCGCCTCGACCGACCCATAGGTCTTCACGAGGCTGCGCGCGGCGAGGATGGTGCCGGCCGGAACGAGGGGAGCGGTGCTCAATTGGATTTCCTGCGCGAATATTGATCGAGCGAGACCGTCGCGACGATCAGGATGCCGGTGATGATGTCCTGGAACAGGCTGTCGATGCCCGCGAGGGTCAGTCCGTTGCGCAGCACGCCGACGATCAGCGCGCCGGTCAGCGTGCCGAGCACCTTGCCGCGTCCGCCGAAGAAGCTGGTGCCGCCAAGCACGACGGCGGTGATGCTCTGCAGCGCGATATTGGCCATGGCGTTGGGATCGGCGCTCGGAATGCGGCCGAGCGACAGCCAGGCGCCGACGGCATAGAGCAGGCCGGCGACGGCATAGACGCCGATCAAAGTCCGTTCGACGCGGACCCCGGCGAGGCGGGCGGCATCCGGATTGTCGCCGACGGCGTAGATGTGCTTGCCCCACGCCGTGTTGCCGAGGATATGCGCGAACAGCGCATAGGCGGCGAGCAGGGTCGGGATGCCCCAGCTGATGAACACGCCGCCGATGCTGAAGCCCTGGCCGAGGAAGGTCAGGAGGCCCTTGGGGATCGTCTGGCTGCGCGAGCCGGAGAGCAGATAGGAGACCGCCGTCAGTACGGTGAAGGCGCCGAGCGTGACGATGAAGGGCGGCAGGCGGACCCGCGCCACCAGCAGGCCATTCAGCGTGGAGGCGGCGATCGCCAGGACGAAGGCCAGCAGCAGCGCCAGTCCTTCCGGCGCGCCGCCGACGGCGACCTTGGCGGCGACGATGGTTGCCAGCACCGTGATCGCGCCGAGCGCCAGATCGACGCCCGCCGTCAGGATGATCAGCGTCTGCCCGAGCGCCAGCATTCCGAGGACCAGCGTCTGCTGCAGCACGAGCGAGACGTTCGTCGCGGTCAGGAAACGATCGGAGGCGAAGGAAAAGACGATGACCAGCAGCAGCAGCGCCAGCGCCGGGCCGACAAGCGGATGACCGCGCAGGGATTTTCCCCACGCGGCCACCCGGCCCTCACCGGTCTTCCCCGCCACGTCCGGGCGGGCGGGTGCTACCAGCAATTCTTCAGGCCCCAGGCGGAATCCTGCGAGGTGATGCCTTCGAACGGCTTGTCGGTCACCAGCACGGCGCCGGAGTCGATGAAGCCGCTCGGCTTGGCACCGGTCTTGGCATAGTCGACCACGGCCTGGACGCCGAGCTCGGCCATCTTGCCCGGGAACTGCACCACGGTGGCGCCGACCTGGCCATCGGCGACCGCCTTGATACCGTCGCAGCTGCCGTCGATCGAGCCGATCGCGACCTTGCCGGCGAGGCCGAGCGCCGAGGTGACGGCATGGGCGGAGACCGCCGCCGGCTCATAGACCGTGTAGACGGCGTTGATCGTCGGATCCTTCTGGAAGAAGTTTTCCAGCGCCGTCTGCGCTTCCGCCTGGTTGGAGATGTTCTGCTGCGCGATGATCTCGGGCGCGCCTTCCTGCAGGCCAAAGCCCTTCAGGAAGCCGTCATGGCGCTCGCGCGTCGAGACGGTGCCGCGCGTGCCGTCGACCAAGGCGACGCGGGGCGCCGTGTCGCCGAGCGCGGCGCGCACCCACTGGCCCTGCAGGACGCCCGCCTGAAGATTGTCGGTGGCGAAGGTGGCGTCGACGGCGCTGTCGGGAGAGACGCGGCCGTCGAGCGCGATGACGAGGATGCCGGCGGCGCGGGCCTTGGCGATGGCGTCGTTCAGCGCTTCGGCGTCGCTCGGCGTGACCAGGATGCCCTTGACGCCGAGTGCGGTCAGATCCTCGATCGCGGCGACCTGGCCGGCGGCGTCGTCATGCGTCTTGCCCGTGATGGCGACGATCTCCGCGCCGGCCGTCTTGGCATAGGCCTGGGCATCCTCGCGCAGCTTGACGAAGAAGGGATTGCTGTCGGTCCGCGTCACGAGGCCGACCTTGACCGCCTCGTCGGCGGCGAAGGCGCTGCTCGAGAGCATGGCGATGGCCACGAGGGCGAGAGACGGGGCATGGAAGCCGAATTTCAGGCGCATGATTTCATTCGTTTCTGATGGAGGCCCTGTCCGCACCCGTCCGAGAAGGACTTTGGTGACGAGAGCAAGGCAATGGGCACATCGACGATGTGTGTTGTCCGTGATCGTATCGATGACGATCATCTGCATCAGGGTAGAATGAGATATCCACCTCTGAAAGAAATCGTGTTTGCGATTCGTCTGATGATTTAGAAAATATTCGGCGGATTTGGATTAGTAATTATTTCGATTGGAGAGAGATAAATTTGGATCGCTTCGTAAATATACGAGAATCGCATTGGAATATACTGAGAGTGGCCGCCGGCGCTCGATCGGTCGGGAGCCGGCGGCGAAGGGATCAGCGCGATGCCGGGCCCGTCTCGTTCGACAGCTGGCGATAGCCGCCGTGCCAGTAGAGCAGGGGCTGGGCTTCCGCCGTGGTCGTGATGGCCCGGACGGAGCCGATCAGGATCGAATGCGAGTGCCGTTCGATCGCTTCTTCCAGTTCGCAATCGAGGACCGTCAGGGCGCCGACGAGGCCGAGGCTGCCGGTGACGAGTTTCTGCCAGGAGGCGCCCTCATAGCGGTCGGCGCCCTTGAGGCCGCCCCGGCCGGCGAAATTGTCCGCCACGTGCTGCTGGTCGTCGGCCAGCACGTTCACGCAGAAGCTCTGGTAGCGCTGGATGGCCGGCCAGGAGGACGAGGCGCGGTTGAGCGAGACGATGATGGAGGGGTGGTCGGCCGAGAGCGAGGAGACCGAGGTCGCCGTGAAGCCCGTCAGGTCCTGACCCTGTCCGACCGTGATGACGCTGACGGCCCCGGCCAGGAACCGCATCGAGTTCTTGAAGGCCGCCGTCTCGACGCCGGCCTGGAAGCGATCGGAATTCGCCGTGTAGGGGTAGGCGGCGGCAAGCGACATGGTTTTCTCCATGGGGACGTCAGGTCGACGGAATGAGGGGGGAAGCGTCCGGCGCCGCCGGCGCGAAGACGGGATCCGGCATGCGGCCGAAGGCATGCGCCGGCACGCGTGCGCGGCTCGGCGGGGACAGGCGGGCATGTCGAGGTCGGCGGCGAAGGGCCGGGCGGGTAGGACTGGGCATGCCCCATTCCAGCATGGCAGGCCGAGGAAAGACGAGACCGTCGCGATCTAGATCGGCGCGCGACGGGGACTTTCCTTGCTCGAAGCGGCGGCGCGAGCAGAAGAAAAAACCGAATTGCTATTTTGTCGATTAAATTAGTCGTCTTGGTGAATGGAGACCCGCGCTGCGATGGAGCGGCGCGGTGGATCGATCGGGAGCGGCGTCCGGACCGGAGCGGACCCGGACGCCGGAAAGGATCGGCGTCCTTCCTATCTCTCGTAGAACTTGTTCAGCCGGGGGCTGATGACGACCTCGTTGAGGCAGACCGAAGCCGGCTGCGTGGCGATGAAGAGGGCGAGTTCGGCGAGATCGGCCGGCTGCAGCATCTCGGCGCGCTGCTGCGCGCTCGGCGGTGTCGGGCGCTTCTCCAGGATCGGCGTCGCGACCTCGGCCGGCAGGATGGCGGTCGAACGGATGCCGTTCCGGTACTCTTCCATGTTGATGCTCTGGCTCATCGCCACGACCGCATGCTTGGCAGCGGTATAGACGGGGCCGCTGACGGGATGGATGAACTTGCCGGCCCAGGAGGCGATGTGGATCAGCTGGCCCTGCTGCGCCTTGCGCATCGGGTGCATGGCGGCGGCGGCGCAGTAGAGCGCGGCCGACAGGTTGCTGTGGATCAGGCCGTCGATACTGGCCGGCGTGAGGTCCTTCCAGGCGCGCTCGACGATGTTGCCGCCGGCATTGTTGACGAGAAGATCGAGCCGTCCGAACCGCGCCTCGATCTCGGTGACGATCGTTCCGGCGGTCTCTGGCTGCGTCAGGTCGCCGGACTGGACGAGGCTCTTGCCGCCCGTCTCGGCGATCGCGGCCGCCGTCTGGTCGAGGGCCTCCCGACGCCGTCCGGTCAGGACGACGGTGCAGCCCGCGCCGGCCAGCGCCTTGGCGACCGCCTGCCCGATGCCGCTTCCCGCGCCGGTGACCCAGGCGACTTTTCCAACCAGCTTCGTCATGTGCTTCCGTCCTTGCAAGGTGAGCCTCGCTGATAGCGAAGGAACTGGTCCGAGGACAAGGGCGCGGGCTTGATTGCGCCCGCAACGCCGGCCTTGCCTGTCCTGTAATGTAACTTATATAGTTGCATGAAATTCAGTCGTGGCCGGAGGAGATCGCATGCAACGAGACGATGGACGGGCGGGCGCTTCCCGCCTCGTGACGCCGGCGTTTGGCGGCGCGCATGCGAGCCTCTATGCGGAGGGGCCGCCGCGCCAGGTGCCGGGATTTGCCGCCCTTCATCGCATGACCTCGATGCTGCTGGCCGAGCATGTCGCGCAGCAGGGGCGGGTGCTGGTGCTCGGAGCGGGCGGCGGCCTGGAACTGAAGGCGCTGGCCGACGATCATCCCGGCTGGAGCTTCGACGGCATCGACCCGTCGGCCGAGATGCTGCGCGTGGCGGCGGAGATCGTCGGGGCCCATTCGGGGCGGATCCGCCTGCAGGAAGGCTATATCGACACGGCGCCGGCGGGGCCGTTCGATGGCGCGACCTGCCTGCTGACGTTCCATTTCGTTCCGCCGGAGCAGCGCCTCCATACGCTCCTGGAGATCCGTCGCCGTCTTGCGCCGGGCGCGCCCTTCGTCGTCGCCCATCTGAGCTTTCCGCAGGCGGAGCCGGAGCGGTCGCGGTGGATCGCCCGTCATGTCGCGTTCGGCGGGACCGATCCCGCCCAGGCGGAGAGCGCCCGGCAGGCGATTGCCACGCGGTTGTCGATCCTGTCGCCGGAGCAGGACGAGGCGCTGCTGCGCGAGGCGGGGTTCTCGAATGTCGGCCTGTTCTACGCGGGGCTGAGCTTCCGTGGCTGGGTCGCTTATGCCTAGCGCTGCCGCGCCGCGGCCCTGCCTTCATGTCGACACGGCCCTGAGGTGCCGCTCGAGCCAGAGGCTGTAGCGCGAGGCGGCGTAGGAGAGGGCGAAGTAGATCGCCGCCGCGAAGGCGTAGGCTTCGTTGTAGAAGCCGATCCAGTTCGGGTCGGTCGCCGAGACGCGCGCCGTATTCAGGAAATCGAACAGGCCGATGACGATCACCAGCGTGGTGTCGAGGAAGAGGCCGATGGCGAGGCTGACGAAGGCGGGGATGACCGCCCGCAGCGCCTGCGGCAGGACCACCCGGCGCATGGTCGTTCCCCAGGAGAGGCCGAGCGACCGCGATGCCTCGTATTGCCCGCTTGGCACCGCCTGCAGCCCCGCGCGGACGATCTCCGCCATGTAGGCCGAGACGAACAGGACGATCGCGATCTGGGCCCGAAGCAGCTTGTCGAGCGAGAAGCCGGCCGGGAGCATCAGCGGCAGCAGCAGCGTCGAGACGTAGAGCACGGCGATCAGGGGCACGCCGCGCATCGTCTCGATGAAGCCGACGGCGAGAAGCTGGATCAGCCTCATGTTCGAGCGCCGCGCCAGCGCCAGCCCGATTCCGATCGGGAAGGCGGCGGCAAAGCCGACGACCGACAGCAGCGCCGTCACCGGAAACCCGCCCCATTTGTCGGTAGCGACCCAGATCCCGGTCAGCGCGCCGGACAGGATGGCGATCGCGGCGCCGAGGGTGACCGGCCAGGCGAGCGCGAGCCAGCGCCCCCAGAGGCGCGGGATTCCGGTCGCGACGACGAGGCCGATCAGGAGGAAGACCGCCATTGCCGCCTGCCAGTCGCGATCGTTCGGATAGAGGCCGAACAGGATGAAGCGGGCCTTCTCGCCGATGAAGGCCCAGCAGGCGCCGGTCCTCGCCGCGCAGTCCTGCGCCGTCCCCGTCCAGGTCGCGTCGATCACCGCCCAGCGCAGGAAAGGCAGGACGACGAGGGCGACGAAGGCGGCGAAGCCGAGCGTGATCAGGATGTTGGCCGGCGAGCCGAACAGGCCCTGTCGCCATTGGCGCCAGGGCGAGGATCGGGGCGCCGCCGGCGCGGGGCCGGAGAAGGCGATCGTCATCGGCTGAGCCCCTTCAGGGCCTGGCGCGCATTGTAGCGGTTCATCGCGATCGAGACCGAGAAGCTGATCGCGAGATAGACGGCGACCATGATGATGATCGTCTCCAGCGCCTGGCCGGTCTGGTTGGCGGCGGTGTTGATGATGCTGACGAGATCGGGGTAGCCGATCGCGACGGCGAGGCTCGAATTCTTCGTCAGGCTCAGATAGTTCGACGTCATCAGCGGCGTGATCACCCGGAGCGCCTGCGGCAGGATCACGAGGCGGAAGATCTGGCCGGGATGCAGGCCGAGCGAGCGCGCCGCCTCCCACTGGCCCTGCGGCACCGACTGGATGCCGCTCCGCACGATTTCGGCGACCAGCGCCGAGGAATTGACGAAGAGACCGACGACCAGCGCCGCGAATTCGGGCGTCAGCGACAGCCCGCCGACGATGTTGAAGCCCTTCAGCGCCGGCAGTTCGGCGCGCGCCAGCCCGCTCAGGGCGAGAAGCAGGAAGAGGATCGCAAGGCCGGCGCCCGATCCGAGCGCACGGGCGCGGAAGGACAGGCCGATCCGCCGTCCGCGCAGGAGCAGCAGGATCGCGGCGAGGATGCCGGCCGCGGCCAGGATCTCCGCCAGACCGCTCTCGAAGCGCAGCGCCGGGATGTAGATGCCGCGATTGCTGAGGAACACGCCTTCCACCGGCTGCAGCGCCTTTCGCGCGGACGGCAGGGCGTGGAACGTCGCGCTCCAGAAGAAGAGCTGCAGCAGCAGCGGCGTGTTGCGGATCAGCTCGACATAGGCGCGGACGGAACCGGCCAGAAGCGGATTGCTCGACATGCGCGCGACGCCGAGCGCGACGCCGAGGATGGTGGCGATCACGCAGCCGACGAAGGAGACGACCAGCGTGTTGACGAGGCCGACCAGGATGGCGCGGGCAAAGCTGCTTTGCGACGAATAGGCGATCAGCGTTTCGCCGATCTCGAAATTGGTCGGCCGGGCGAGAAAGCCGAAGCCCGGCGTGATGCCGACGCGATGCATGTTGGTCGCCATGCTCTGGCCGAACAGGCCGAGCAGCGCGAGGATGCCGACAAACACGAAAATCTGGGTGAGCGGACGCTCACCCAGAAAGTCTCGAGGCGAGAGGGGGCCGGGCGCCGGGGCGCCCGGAATGGAGCCGCTGGCCATCGGCCGTGCCGGGCCTAGCGGAACGGCGGCGAGTACAGCAGGCCGCCCTGGGTCCAGGGCTGGTTGTAGCCGCGCTCGAAGCCGACCGGCGTGTTCTTGCCGATGTTGCGCTCGTAGATCTCGCCGTAGTTTCCGAGCGTCTTGATGATGTTGTAGGCGAACTTCGGATCGAGGCCGATCGCCTCGCCGAGCGACGGGTCGACGCCGAGGAAGCGCTTGATCGCCGGGTCTTCGCTGGTCAGGAAGCTGTCGACATTCTCCTTGGTGATGCCGAACTCCTCCGCCTGGATCGTCGCGTATACGGTCCAGTTGACGATCTCGAGCCACTGGTCGTCGCCGGCGCGCACGGCCGGCGCCAGCGGTTCCTTCGACAGCCGCTCCGGCAGCAGCAGGAAGTCATCCGGCTTGGCGAACTGCGCCCGCTTCAGCGCCAGGTCGGAGGCGTCCTGCGTCAGCGCGTCGACGCGGCCGCTTTCCAGCGCGGCGACGAACTCCTTGGTGTCCTCGATCACGACCGGCTTGAACGTCTTGCCGTTCTTGCGGAAGAAGTCGGCGATGTTCAGCTCGCCCGTCGTGCCGCTCTGCACGCCGATGGTGGCGCCGTCGAGCTCCGATCCCTTGGTGACGTCGAGGGATTTCGCGACCAGCAGGCCCTGTCCGTCATAGAAGATGATCGGGCCGAAATGGAAGCCGAGCTTGAACGAGCGGGTGATGGTCTGCGTCACGCCCGAGAGCAGGATGTCGAACTCGCCGGCCTGCAGGGCGGGGAGGCGCTGCTGTGGCGAGGACGAGGTGAACTCGACCTTTTCCGGATCGTTGAAGACGGTGATCGCCAGCGCCCGGCCGAAATCGATGAAGAAGCCCTGCCACTTGCCGTTGCTGTCGGGGGCGAAGAAGCCGGGAAGCGTGCCGACGCCGACCTTGATCTGGCCGCGCGACTTGATCTTGTCGAGCGTTTCGCCCGCCTGCGCCACGCCGGCCAGCATCGAGGCCGACACCAGCAGGGCGCCGAGCGTCGTCGCGGTCTTCGCGAAGATATTCCGATCAAAAATTGCCATGATTTATCGTTCCTCGAACGGATATCATCCGTCTGGTTCAATCAATTGTTGTCTATTCTTCAAACTTGCTGTCTCGGTGCCGCGAGACTTGGATGATCATTCCATCAACATCGCCGAATGGCGAAGCATGCCTGCTCAGGAAACGGGCAGAGTGCGGGAAAATCCATTTCAATTCTCGCCGCCGCGCCGCGATCCCGTTTCGACGGCACTGGCGGTCGTGAACGCGAGCTGGAAGGCCCCCGCCGCGAGGGTCAGCACCGCGCCTGCCCAGAACAATCCTTCCCAATAGCGCGGGATGCCGAGCCAGTGTCCCGCGCCGCACAGCGACATGGCGAGCGAGCAGAGGTCGGAGGTGTTGACGAGGCAGGGGACCGCCGCCGGGATCGTGAGACTGGTGTTGGCCGCCACGTTGAGGAAGACCACCGCCCACCAGGCGAGCGCGACGACGAGCGCCAGGATGCCGGCGAAGAGCAGGCCGGTGCCGAGGGCGTCGCGCCTGAACAGGGCTTCGGGTGAAAGGGATCGCCGGCTCATATCGCCTCGCTGACGCCGAGAAGCGCAAGGATCTCGCGCCGCAGCGCGACCAGTTCGGGATCGCCGCGATGGCGCGGATGGGCGCGTTCGACGCGCCGCTCGCCGAGGATGCGGGCCGGGCGGTCGCTGAAGATGACGATGCGGTCGGCCAAAAGCAGCGCCTCCTCGACGTCGTGCGTGACGAGCAGCGCCGTGAAGCCGGACTGCTGCCAGAGCGCCAGCAACTCGCCCTGCATGGTGAGGCGGGTCAACTGGTCGAGCTTGCCGAGCGGCTCGTCAAGCAGCAGCAGGCGCGGATCGTTGACGAGCGCCCGGGCCAGCGCCGCGCGCTGCGCCATGCCGCCGGAAAGCTGATGCGGAAAGGCGTCTGCGAATTCCGAGAGCCGCACGCGGCCGATCGCCTCGTCGATACGGTGGCCTTCGGTCTTGAGGCGTCCCTGCGCTTCGAGCCCGAGCGCGACATTGCGGCGGACCGTGCGCCAGGGAAATAGCGTCGGATCCTGGAACACCAGCACGCGGGACGGATCGGGCGCCTCGACCGCGACGCCATCCGCGAGCACGCTGCCGGCGACCGGCGGCTCCAAGCCGGCGACGAGCCGCAGCAGCGTCGACTTGCCGGAGCCGGACGGCCCCAGCAGCGCGACGAAGGAGCCCGGCTCGATCTTGAGATCGATGTTCTCCAGCACGGGCAGCGGCCCGGATGGCAGGTCATAGCCGTGCGAGACGTTGCGCAGCTCGACCGCGAGACCGGGTGACGCCGCTTCGGGGGCGGAGGCGAGCGCGGCTACCATTGCACGATCCCCTTCTGCCAGCCGAGCAGGCGGTCGCGCCCGACGAAGAGCAGCTTGACCAGGCCGGAGCAGAGCAGTGCCATCAGGATCAGCGCGGCATAGACATTGGCGTAGGCCGAGTAGGCGGTCTGGAACTGCAGGTACCAGCCGAGCCCGTACTTGGCGCCGAGCATCTCGGCGATGACGAGGACGGCGAAGGAGGAATAGAGCCCCATGAACAGGCCGACGAAGACGTTTGGCAGCGCGGCCGGGATCGCCACCTTGAGCACGAGGAAGCGGCGATCGGCGCCAAGCGTGCGGGCGACGTCGTAGAGCGAGCGGTTGACCGAGGCGACGCCGGAGGCGGTCAGGATGATGACCGGGATACCGGAGGCGAGCGCCACCAGGAAGATCGAGGCGCCGAAGGTGGTCGGGAAGACGAAGAAGGCGCTCGGGATCCAGGCGCTGGCCGGGACCGGGCCGATCAGCTTGAGGAGCGGCATGCCCCAATAGCTGAAGCGCTTTGACCAGCCGAGCGCCACGCCGACGACGAAGCCGATGGCGACGCCGGAGAAGAAGCCGAGCCCCCAGAGCCGCAGCGAATAGAGCACGCAGACGAGCAGCCGGTCCCAGTCGGTCAGGTAGACATGCAGCAGCCCCTGCGGCGGCGAGAAGAACGGCTTCGGCAGCCAGCCGAGCTTGGCGGTGGAGATTTCCCAGACCGTGAACCAGGCGCCGAGCGCGATCCACCATGGCCCGTAGTGCACGAGCCTGCGGCCGATGGTGCCGAGGCGGTGGACCGTGAAGGCGAGCACCAGGAATGCGCCGGCGCCGACCACCAGCAGCAGCGCGAAAAGCTGCGTCTGGCCCCAGGGCACGACGTCGGCGAAGCCGACGGTGACGGCGGCCGCCAGCAGCCAGCTTGCCGCCGCCAGCAGGCCGTTGCGCCAGACGTCGCCCAAAAGCGCCGAAGCCGCGAGCGCGCCTCCGGCCGTCTGCGTGGTGTCCGCCATCGGAAGGCTCAGGCGAGCAGGTTGGCGGTGACGCGCTGCGCCAGTTCGGCCGGATCGGTCGAGGCGTCGATCACCTTGATCAGCTGCAGGTCCTCGGCCGCCCATTTCACCTGCTCGACCAGTTCGGGGCCGATCGGGTGGATGTGGTAGACGAAGGAGCCGAGATCGTCGGAGAGATCGGCCAGCGCCAGGTCGGGCTTGAGGTTTTCGAGATACCACTTCGCCACTTCCTCCGGGTGCTTGCCGGTATATTCGTGGATCTCGATATTGGCTTCGGCCAGGCGGCGGACGGCGTCGCGGTTCGCCTCCAGGAACGGGCCGTTGACGCCGAGCACGCAGCAGACCTTGTTCTCGAAGATGCCGGTCTGGGTGTTGGCGATCTCGACCAGGTCGTATTGCTTCTTCAGCGAATAGGCCCAGGGATCGAGATGGGCGAGCGCCTCCGCCTCGCCGCGATCGACCGTCGCGCCGACGAGATCGAACGGCACCGCCTTCCAGTTGACGTCCTGCTCGGGATCGATGCCGGCGCGGGCAAGCGCGATCTGGAACGAATGCTTCGGCGGGCTGGCCGGATCGTAGCTGACGATGGTCTTGCCCTTCAGCCCTTCCAGCGTGGTGATGCCGGACGCCTTCGAGGCGAGCAGCCGCGTGCAGCCGCCATGCGAGCCGACGAACAGTTTGACGTCGAGCCCCTGTTCCAGCGGCTTGACCCAGTCGAGCAGCAGGCCGGCGCCGGCATCGGCCTTGCCGGTCGCCAGCGACTGCACCAGCGTCTGGCCGCTGGCGCCCTGGTAGAACAGCTCGATGTCGAGGTCGTGCTTGTCATAGATGCCCTTGGCGACGCCGAAGGCGATCGGCGAATGGCAGGCGGCGAACTCGGTCCAGGCGAGCCGGATCTTGGTGCGGTTGCCGGCGCGGGCCGAAAACGTCGGCGCGACGCCGAGGAAGGCGGTGCCGGCCAGCACGCCGCCCCCGGTCAGGGCCGTGCGTCGCGAGATGCGGCGACCGAACAGAGAAGGCTTCTTTCCGTCGAGAATGCTCATGACGTCTTCCTGAAAAGGGATGGCGTGTCAGGCGCGATCGAGCGCCTGGGCGAGGTCGGCGATGATGTCGTCGGGATGCTCGATGCCGACCGAGAGGCGCACATAGCCGGGCGTGACGCCGGTCGAGAGCTGGTCCTCGGCGGAAAGCTGCGAGTGGGTGGTGGTCGAGGGATGGATGGCGAGCGAGCGCGCATCGCCGATATTGGCGACATGGTAGAAGAGCCTGAGCGCATCGATGAAGGCGCGTCCGGCGTCGCGGCCGCCCTTGACCTCGAAGCCGACGAGCGCCCCCTTGCCGCCATTCAGGTAGCGGTCGCCCCGTTCCTTGGCGATGCCGCTCTGCAGGCCGGGGAAGATCACCTTCTCGACCTTCGGATGCGCGTTCAGGAAATTCGCCACCTTGATGGCATTCTCATTGTGCTGGCGGATGCGCAGCGGCAGCGTCTCCAGCCCCTGGATGAACTGGAAGGCGGCGAAGGGCGAGATCGCCGCGCCGATGTCGCGCAGCAGCACGGCGCGGGTGCGCAGCACATAGGCGATCGGGCCGAGCGGCTTCGCCTTCTCGAGCCAGGTCGCGCCGTGATGGCTCGGGTCCGGCTCATGCAGGTTGGGGAAGCGCTCGGGATGATCGGCCCAAGGGAAATTGCCGCCATCGACGATCAGCCCGCCGATCGTGGTGCCGTGGCCGCCGATATATTTGGTCGCCGAATAGACGACGACGGCCGCGCCATGGTCGAACGGACGGATTGTCAGCGGCGCGGCGGTGTTGTCGACGATCAGCGGCACGCCGAGCGAGCGGCCGATCGCGGCGACCTCGGCGATCGGGAAGACTTCCAGCCGCGGATTGGGCAGCGATTCCGCATAATAGGCGCGGGTGCGGCTGTCGGTGGCGCGGCGGAAATTCTCTGGATCGGACGGATCGACGAAGCGCGTCTCGACGCCGAGATTCTTCAGCGTCGCGTTGAACAGCGCGTAGGTGCCGCCATAGAGCCCGGTCGAGGAGACGATGTTGTCGCCCGGCCGGGTCAGGTTGAGGATCGAATAGGCCGACGCCGCCTGGCCCGAGGCCAGCGCGAGCGCGGCGACGCCGCCCTCGATCGCCGCGATCCGTTGCTCCAGCGCGTCCTGCGTCGGGTTGCCGACGCGGGTGTAGATGTAGCCGAGCTCGTCGAGCGCGAAGAGCCGGTCGGCGTGGTCGGTGTCCTGGAACTGGAACGAGGTCGACTGGTAGATCGGCACGGCCACGGCGCCGGTCGCCGGATCGGCGCGATAGGCTCCGCCGTGCACGGAGAGGGTTTCGAAGCGCTTGGTCTCGAATTGCGTCGGCTGGAAGGTCATGGTGCGTCTCCGGATGCCGATGGGATGGGCGGGGTCAGTAGGCCGATGCGGGCTCGCGCTTGGCCGCCGGGTCGAGCAGGTCGGCGTAGTGGCGCTGCGCCACGTCGGGATGCGAGCGGAGACGGCCCTTCAGATAGTTCTGGCCGATCTCGCGGAAGAGCGGGTTCTGCGGGTCGGCGGTGGGGCCGAGCGCGGCGGCGGCGAGTTCGGGGTCGAGTTCGAGAAGCGGGATGGTCGCGTCGAGCGCCGCGCCCAGGAAGAAGGCGACCGAGAGCCGGTCCTTTCCGGCCGGCGGCGTCACGACGCGGTGGACCGTGGCGCGCAGATAGCCGTTCGAGGCCATCTCCAGCACTTCGCCGATATTGACGATGAAGGTGCCGGGGATCGGCGGCGCGTCGATCCAGCTGCCGTCGTCGGCCTCGACCTGCAGGCCGCCCTGCACGTCCTGCAGCAGCAGCGTCAGGAAGCCGCCATCCTTGTGCGCCCCGACGCCCTGGTCGCCGCCGGTGGCGTCGCGGCCGGGATAGCGGATCAGCTTCAGATGCTGGATCGGCGCCGTCTCGTAGATCGGCGCGAAGACGTCCTTCGGCTGGCCGAGCGCGATCGCGAAGGCTTCGAGAACGCGGATGCCGAGCTGGGTCAGTTGGTTCTGCCATTCGACGACGAGCGGCTTCAGCGCGGGTTGCGAGGCCGGCCACTGGTTGGGGCCCTGCAGGCGCGCCCAGTTCGGGATGCCCGGCCCGGTCGGCAGGGCGGGCCGCTCGGACGAGAAGTCGATCTGCTCGCGCCAGTCGGCCTGGCCGCGCGTCACCTCCAGTCCGACGCGGGTATAGCCGCGAAAATGCGGCGAGTTCACCATCTCGACGGCGAGCTTGTCCGCCTCGGGAAGGCGGAAGAAATCGCGCGAGGCGGCGACGATGCTGCGGGTCAGGTCTTCGGAAATGCCGTGGCCGGTCAGGTAGAAGAAGCCGACCTCGCGCGCCGTGTCGCGCAGTTCGGACAGGAAGGCCTCACGCTCCGCCGGCCCCTTGTCGAGGCGCGAGATATCGAGGATCGGGAGTGTGGCTGTTGCCGGCATATTGGTTCTTCCCTTGGTCGGGCGTCTGTGTGCGTCGCGCCCGTCAACTGGTTGTCGTGGATCGTCCGGCCCGTCAGCGGGGCCGCGCCGGGATTGCCTTGCGTTCGACATGTCGGCCGGCGCGTTCGCCGAGCACGTGCAGGCCGCTCCAGAGCTCGGTCGAAATGATCAGCCTGTCGCGCCGCGTCGCTGTATCGATATTCGACGCTTCCGCGTCTACGGCCGCACCCGGCATCGTCGGGTGGTCCGAATCGTCAAAGCACCGGGTCCGGAAACCTGGCGGATCCGGCAGAATACTTTTGAGCATTGTTCGACTCGCAGTCAGGAAACCTTGAGGCGCGACGTCTTGTCGAAGACCTGATCATTCTAGGTTTCGGCCTGTTGTTTGAAAGGAATGGCATTCTTTTGCTGGAGCCGTTGCGGAACGTTTCCGACGGTGCTCTGCGCGGGGCGCGCACTTTCGCTATCGCGGGCTTGATTGGCGCGGCTGGTACGTGGCGGTCGCTGGCAGGTCGAGACCGGGAAGAGCAGGGAAGTCGGATGGCGGTCCGGCGGAGCTGTGCGTTCCGCTTTTCATCAATGGAGGTGAGGCGGGGCCTTGCGCCCTCGGCGTGGGCCAGATCGGTCCGGCAGAGACCTCGTTGCGAGCCTCGCCGCCGATCGACGAGCCGCATATGCCGCATTCTTTCGGCCCGATGATGCACATGTCGGATGCCGGGCTCGACCTGTGGCGTCGGGAACCAGCATGAGCGTACCCGGCGCTTGGCTGGGATCGCGGGGGCGCCCCGACGCTCCCAGATGATTTGCGGGTGGAGCGCGCCGATGGCGGACGCCCGGCGAGGTCCGCGCGGCGGAAGCGTCGGCGCTCGCCGCTGGATAGCGAGCCTGAGGCCGGCCTACGATCGTGGACGTCGCGAGACGTCCACGATCTCAGTCTGCGTCAGGCCGACTTCAGCTTCGCCTGCTCGAGCGACCAGTATTCCATGTCGAACAGGTCCGCCTCCGAGATCGGCGTGAAGCGGCCATAGGCTTCGGCGGCGTTCATGACGCGGGTCGACTGTTCGATCAGGTCGCCGGCGATTTTCGCTGCCTTGGCATTGCTGCCGAGGCCGAACATGCCTTCGCCGCGCACCAGAACGACACGCGGATAGGCGTCGAGCATTGTCTTCGGTTCGCTCGCCTTGGCGGCGTTGCGCTCGAAATAGGCGGTGTAGCGCTCGATATAGCCGGCCAGCGCCCTGTCGATGTCGGCTTCCGAAGCGCCGGCATCGATGATCAGCGGGAACGGCTTGATGCGGATGACGTGGTCGGGCGTGACGGTGCCGCGCAGCGCGATATCAGCGACATCGGGCTTCGACACGTGGCGGCGGATCGCCGGCGTCGAACGGTAGTCGAGCGAAAGGCCCTTGGCGAAGGGCGAGCCGGCGCGGGTGAGGGCGGTGGTGAGCCGCTCGACCAGGGCCGGGTCGGCCTGCTGGTCGCTCTGCTGCGGGCCTTCCAGCGTCACGCCGGCGCGGGCGAGTTCCTGCTCGGCCAGGGTGGCGAATTCGATCATCAGCTCATAGGACGCCTCGGCCGTGTCGGCGAAGCTGAACAGGCCGTGGTTCTCGAGCCAGAGCCCCTCGCAGCCGGGATGGGCGCGATAGACCTTGTCGCCCTCGATCGAGAGGTCGAAGCCGGGCATGACATAGGGCACCCAGGCGAGGCGGTCGCCATAGACGCGCTTCACGGTCTCCTGCATATCGGGCTGGTTGGCGAGCGCCAGGGCCGCCGTCGCATGGGTATGGTCGACGAAGCGGAACGGCAGGAAACCGTGCAGCAGTGCCTCGACGGAAGGATTGGGCGAAGCCGCGTCGAGCAGGGCGGAGCGCAGCAGCGCGACCATCTCGGGGTCGGAGAGCTTGCCGCCGTCGCGCGCCGCGAGCAGCGGCTCCATCCGCACGGCCGGCAGGCCCGGCGCCTCGATCGTGTCGAGATCCCAGCCGCTGCCCTTGATGTGCATGATCTCGCTGCCGTCCTCGGCCGTCACCTTGGCCGAGGTATTGCCGCCGCCATGCAGCACGAGATCCGGATCCTGGCCGATGATGCGCGAGGTGTAGATGCGCAGCCCGAGCGCTTCGCTCTGGCCGGCGGCAAGGGCTGCCTGGATGAAACGATTGGCCTCGTCGCCGTTCCAGCGGCTTTGCATGGGTCTGGATCCGTTTGTTTTGGGAAAATGGATCGGGCGGCTCCGACTGGAGCCGCCCGTATTGGCTTCGCGAACTAGAAGTCGAAGTTGCCGATGTTTTCCTTGGTGAACACGGTCCGCTCGGGCAGCAGCACGATGCCGTTGCCGTCGGCCTCGTAGTCATAGCCCTGGACGCTGTTCGGCGAGACTTCGATCGTGCCGACGCCCGGAATGTCGAGCTTGTCGCCGACCTTCATCTTGCCGTTCTTCAGCACGTGCTCGGCGACATGGATCGAGATCTTGCCCTGCTGGGTGACGTCCCAGAGGCCGAAGCGCTTGATCGTGCCGCGCTCGACATAGGGGCGCATGACATTGGGGGTCGAGAAGCCGACGATGTTGACGCCATCGGCGCGCTTCAGGTTTTCCGCCGCCTGGGCTGCGGCCGGCAGCGCATTGGCGTCCGGCGCGATGATGATGTCGAGGTCGGGGTAGGTCTGCAGGATGCTTTCGGCCGTCTGCAGCGACTTCTGCGCGTCATTGTAGCCGTACTGGGTGGTGACGATCTCCCAGCCCGGATGCTCCTTGGCGATCTTCGCCTTGGCGGCTTCCGCCCATGCGTTCTGGTCGGTCACGGTCGGGCTCGAATAGAAGAACGCCACCTTGGCCTTCTCCTTGGTCACGCCTTCCTTCGCCATGTCGACCAGCAGGCCGCCGAGCTGGTCCGGGGTGCCCTGGTTGATGTAGTAGCTGCGGCAGTCCGGGTTGACGTCGCTGTCCCAGGTCATGACCAGCACGCCGCGATCCATGGCGCGCTTCAGCGCCGGGCAGAGACCGTCGGGCGACACCGACGACACGACGATCGCGTTGTAGCCCTGGTTGACGTAGTTGTTGATGAACTGGACCTGGGCGGAGACGCTCGGCTCGGTCGGGCCGTCATAGGTGACCTTGGCGCCGACTTCCTCGCCGGCCTTGACCGCACCGGCGCCGCCGCTGGTGAAGAAGCCGACGCCGACCAGCTTCGGAATGAAGGCGATCTGGGATTCGGCCTGCGCCGCGCCCGAGGCGAGCATGGTGCCCGCGAGTAGCGTTGCCGCCATCAGTCCGGACTTCAGGAATTTCATCGTCATTGTCGTTTCCTCCTCAAAAGGCCGTCGCCTGATCGTTTCGTTTCTGTCGGGCGACAGCGATGAAATCGGCCAGCAGCGCGCTCCCGTGGCGCAATGCGACCGCCGCAACCAGCAAACCTCCCGAAAGCGCGCTGGAAATCTGGCTTGGTACCCCGCTCGCCTGCAGGCCCTGCTGCAGGTAGCCGATGACGAACGTCGCGAGCAGCGTGCCGAGGATCGAACCCTGGCCGCCATAGATCGACGCGCCGCCGAGCACCGCCGCGGTGACGGCCGGCAGCAGGGTCGAGGCGCCGAGATCGACGCGGGCCGAGCCGAAATAGGCCGACATGACCAGGCCCGCGATCGCGGCGCAGACGCCGGTGATCACATAGGTGATGGTCTGGGTCGTCGCGACCGACAGGCCCGAATAGCGCGCGGCTTCGGCCGACTGGCCGATCAGGAACACGGCGCGGCCGAAACGGGTGAAGTGCAGCAGCACGACCAGCACGGCGGCGAGGCCGAGGAAGACGGCGAGCGGCGCCGGCAGGCCGAGGAACTCGGCATAGCCGAACGCGGTGAAGCTGGCGGGGAAGTTGCCGATGCCCTCATAGCCGCCGGCGCCGACGACGCCGGACAGCACCGTGGCGGCGCCCTGGAACAGATAGAGGCTGCCAAGCGTGACGACGAGCGGCTGGATTTTCGACAGATGGATGACCGTGGCGTTGAGCAGGCCGGCGAGGGCGCCGGCGACGAGCGCCAAGCCGATCGCCAGCGGCAGCGGCAGGCCGAAGAAGTTGGAGACGCCGAAGACGATGGCGCAGAGGCCGATCGCGGAGGCGAAGGAGACGTCGATGCCGCCGGCGATGATGACGAGCGTCAGCGGCAGCGCGACGATGCCGATCTGGACGAAGTCGGACGTGCCGTAGATCAGGTTGCCGACGTTGAGGAAGCGCGGGTTGATGAAGCCGAACACGGCGAGCTCGGCGACGAGCATCAGGAACAGCGCCGCTTCCCAGCGGAAGAACAGGTTTTTCATCGGCTTGCCTCCGCCAGCAGGGTCTTGTCGGCGATCTTGTCGGCCGGGTTTCCGGGCGCCTCGGCGCTGTGCGGCGCGCGGGCATGGACGGCGTAGCGGCGGGCGCGGATGCGCCGGTCGATCAGGAGCCGGATGCGGCCGTCGAGCAGCAGCACGATCAGCAGGATCGCGCCGGCGATGAAGTCGTTCCAGAACGCCGGGATCTTCAGGAAGACGAGCGCGCTGTCGATCGAGGTCAGGAAGATCGCGGCGGTGAAGACGCCGGCGACCGAGCCGCTGCCGCCGAGCAGGCTGACGCCACCGAGCACGTTGACGGCGATCGCCTTCAGCTCGATGCCGTTGCCGGCCTGGTTGGGGATGAAGCCGATCTGCGCCGCGAAGATCAGGCCGGCGATCGCCGCGCAGGCGCCCGATGCGACGAAGGCGGTGAACTGCACGCGCCGGACCGGCACGCCGAGATGACGCGCCGCCTCGCGGTTGTCGCCGACAGCGTAGAAATAGCGGCCGAAGCGGGTGCGGCGCAGGAAGAACCAGGCGATGGCGAACAGCGCCAGCACGGTGACGGTCAGGATCGAGATGCCGAAGCCGATGCTGCCGGCGAGCGCCTTCAGATCCTGCGGCAGGTCCTCGATCCAGCGGCCGCCGGTCTGGATCAGCATGATGCCGCGATAGAGGCCGAGCGTGCCGAGGGTGGCGACGATCGAGGGGATGCGGAGATAGGCGACGAGCAGGCCGTTCACCGCGCCGGCAACGATGCCGGTCAGGATGCAGAGCGCGATGGCGAGCGGCAGGCTGACGCCGGCATTGAGCGACAGGCCGAGCGTCGCGGCGCTCAAGCCCAGGATCGAGCCGCTGGAGACGTCGATGTTGCGCGTCAGGATGACAAGCATCGTGCCGAGCGAGATCAGGAGCAGCACGAGGCTGTTCGACAGGATCACCGAGGCGGTGGCGGCCGAGAGATAGCCGGGCGCGGCGAAGCCGAGCGCCAGGCAGGCGACGGCCATCACCAGCACCAGCATGATGACGCGGTTGCGGGCGATGATGTTAAGCATGGGCCTGCTCCCCCGCGCCGAATGCCAGGCGGGCAATCGCGTCGACGCTGATCTTGTCGGTGAGTTCGCCGCCGAGCTGGCCGAAGGCCATGACGGTGACGCGGTCGGCGAGCAGCTCGATCTCGTCGAAATCGGACGAGATCAGGATGACGGCGACGCCGTCGGCGGCCAGCTGCCGGATCAGCGCGTAGATGTCGTTGCGCGCCGCCACGTCGACGCCGCGCGTCGGTTCGTCGAGCACGAGCACCTTGGGTTTCGCCGACAGGCATTTCGACATCAGCACCTTCTGCTGATTGCCGCCGGAAAGCGCCTTGGCCGCTTGGCCGGGGCCGGTGCACTTGATGCCCATGCTCTGGCGGAAGCCGTTGAAGAGGCCGCGCTCGCGGCCGGGCCGCAGCAGGAAGGGCAGGCGGTGGATCAGGTAGGACGAGGTGTTCCAGTAGAGCGGCGCATCGAGGAACAGGCCGTTCTGCTGGCGGTCTTCCGGCAGGTACACGAGGCCGGCGTCGATGCAGCGGCGCGGCGAGCGGTTCGAAAGCTCGACGCCGTCGAGTGTGACCGAGCCGCCGCTCTGGCGGCGCAGGCCGAACAGGGTTTCGGAGAATTCGGTGCGGCCGGCGCCGACGACGCCGGCAAGGCCCAGCACTTCGCCGGCACGCACATCAAGGCTGATATCGCGAAACCCTTCGCCGCTCAGCTTGCGCACCGAGAGGCGCACGGCGCCGTCGTCGCGGCCGGACTTCGCGGCGACGACCGGCGTGGCGCCCGTGGCGACGCGGCTCATCGCGTCGATGATCTCGGCGTCGCTGTAGCCATCGAGCGGGCCGCTCAGGACCACCGCGCCGTCGCGCAGCACGCTGATCGTGCCGCAGATCTCGCGGATCTCGCGCAGCTTGTGCGAGATGAAGAAGATGCCGACGCCCTGGGCCTGCAGCTTGCGGACGCGCTGGAAGAGGGCGTGCACCTCGAAGGGCGTCAGCGCCGAGGTCGGCTCGTCGAGGATCAGCACGCGCGCTTCGCGGATCAGGCCGCGCAGGATCTCGACGATCTGGCGCTCGGCGATTTCCAGTGTCGCCGCCTGCGCGTCGAGGTCGAGGGTGACGGAGAGTTCGGCGATCAGCTGCTCGACCCGCTTGCGCAGCGCGCGCGGCGACGGGCGCAGGCCGAGACAGATGTTCTCCAGCACCGACTGGTTGCCGAGGATGTGCGCTTCCTGCGGCACCAGATAGAGGCCGAGCTGCTGCGCCAGCGCCGGCGAGGCATGGGTGAGCTTCTCGCCATTGATCTCGATCGAGCCGGCATTGGCCGGCACGAGGCCGGACATGATCTTCATCAGGGTGGATTTGCCGGCGCCGTTGCCGCCGAGCAGCGCATGCACCTCGCCCTTCTGCAAGGCGAGCGAAACCCCCTTCAGGACCGGAACGGGACCGTAGGATTTCCATATGCCGGTGAGCTGTGCAGCCCTCCCGGCCGCTGTGTCCGCAGTCATTCCGCACCTGTTCAGATGTCTCTTGTTGCTTTCAAGTGATCACAAGATTCGAGGGGCGTCAATATGGTCAGATCTGGCAATATCGCGATGCGGTCTCGATATTGCGGTGCAATATAAGGATTTTATTGGATTTCTGGCGGTTGTGCCGGCTTCCAAACGCAGGCCGGGCTTGCGCGGTTGACGTATCAAATGTTTTTACGATATCGATGTGATCACAAGTCGCGAGAAGGGAAGCTCGGCGGATGGCCTTGGACAGCAACGAGTGGAGCTATGGCGATGCCGACGAGGAGATCCTCACGCGCATCGCCTGGTACTATTACAATGACGGCCTGACGCAGAACGAGATCGGCGAAAAGCTGAACATGTCGCGGATCAAGGTCTCGCGCCTGCTCGAGAGCGGCCGGCGATCCGGCATCATCCAGGTCCGCATCAATTCGCGCTATCAGGGTTGCCTGTCGCTCGAGCGCGAGATCAAGAGCCGTTATGGCCTGCTCGAAGCTTATGTCGTGCCCGAATTGCCGGAGCAGAGTTCGAGCGATCGGCTCGGCCAGGCGGCGGCGCAGTTCCTCATGCAGCGTCTGCAGCCGGACGACCTGCTCGCCGTCGGCTGGGGCGCCACGGTCAGCAACGCCATCCAGCGCCTCGGCCATCTCGCCAATGAACGCAATATCGGCCTCGTCAGCCTGACCGGCGGCGTCGGCACCTATGTCGACGGCATGCGCACGGCCAACTGGGGCAGCAGCGTCCATCTCGTGCCGGCCCCGCTGGTGGTGCGCGACCCCGACGTCGCCAAGAACCTTTCCTCCGAGCCCGCCGTCGCCAACCTGCTCGATATGGCGCTGAACGCCTCCTACCAGCTGGTCGGCATCGGCGAGCTTTCGGGCGCGTCGACCGTGGTGCGCTCCGGCTATGTGACGCCGGACGAGGTCGAGCCGCTGCGCCGCAAGGGCGCGGTCGGCGACATCCTCTGCCAGTTCTTCAACGACAAGGGCGAAGTGCTGGATCTGCAGCTGCACGACCGGGTCATCGGCGTGAAGCTCGCCGCGCTGTCGCGGGCGGAAAAGGTCGTCGCGGCAGCCGGGGGCCTCGAAAAGGTGCCGGCGATCCATGCCGCGCTCAAGGGGAAGTTCGTCGGCATCCTGATCACGGATGAAACGACGGCGCTGGGTCTGATGGACCTCAAGGACTAGGGAGAGGGTTATGGCGGGGACATATCTTCTGGCGGTCGACGCCGGGACGGGAAGCGGCCGCGCGGTCGTCTTCGACGCGGCCGGCAACCAGATCGCCGCCGCCCAGCACGAGTGGTGGCACAAGCCTGATCCGCGCTTCGACGGCTCGATGGATTTCGACGTCGAGGGCAACTGGGCCCATCTCGCCCGCGCCATCCGCCAGGGGATTTCGAGCGCCGGCATCTCGGCCGCCGACATCGCCGCCGTCAGCGCCACCAGCATGCGCGAGGCGCTCGTCGTCTATGACGCCGAGGGCCGGGAAATCTGGGCCTGCGCCAATGTCGACAGCCGCTCGAACAGCGAAGTACGCGAGCTGAAGCAGGAATTTCCCGAGCTGGAGGCGAAGCTCTACCAGCATTCCGGCCAGACCTTTGCGCTCGGCGCGCTGCCGCGCCTGCTCTGGCTGAAGCGCAATCTGCCTGACGTCTACGACCGCATGCACCGGATCAGCATGCTGTCGGACTGGGTGCTGGCGCGCCTCTCCGGCGTCCTCGTCAGCGAACCGTCCAATGCCGGCACCACCGGCCTGCTCGATTTGCGCGAGCGGCGCTGGCTGCCGGAGGCGATGCGCTGGGCGGGTATGCGCGACGACATCTTCCCCGAGACGGTCGAGCCCGGCGTGGTGATCGGCCATGTCACCGCCGCCGCCGCCGAGGCGACCGGGCTCCAGGCCGGCACGCGGGTCGTCGCCGGCGGCGGCGACTGCCAGATCGGCACGGCCGGCCTCGGCGTCGTCAACAAGGGCGATTGCGCGGTGCTCGGCGGCACGTTCTGGCAGCAGATCGTCAATGTCGACCAGACGCTGACCGATCCCTCCATGAACCTCCGCATCAATCCGCATGTCGTCGACGGCCTCAACCAGGCGGAGGCGATCAGCTTCTTCGTCGGCATCGTCATGCGCTGGTTCCGCGACAGCTTCGGCGCGGCCGAGGTGGCGGCGGCCAACGCCGGCGGCGGCGATGCCTATTCGCTGCTCGAGGCGCAGTCGGCGCATGTCCCGCCCGGCGCCTATGGCATCATCCCGGTGTTCTCCGACGTGATGCGCTACGGCAAGTGGTACCACGCGGCGCCGTCGCTTCTGAACCTCTCGATCGATCCGGAAAAATCCGGCAAGGCGGCGATCTTCCGCGCCCTGCAGGAGAATGCGGCGATCGTCGCGGCGCGTAATCTCGCCGCCATCTTCAAGCTCTCCGGCGTGACGCCGAAGCAGATTGTCTTCGCGGCCGGCGCGGCCAAATCGGCCCACTGGGCGCAGATCCTGTCGAGCGCGACCGGCCTGCCGGTGGTGACGCCGGTGGTCAAGGAGGCGACCGCGCTCGGCTGCGCCGCCGCCGCCGCGATCGGCGCCGGCCTGCAGCGCGACTTTGTTTCCGCCGCCGAAAACTGGGTGCGCTGGGACCGGCATTTCGAGCCGGAAGCGGCCCACAAGGCGATCTATGACGACGCCGGCGAGCGCTGGGCGCGGGCCTATGCCTTGCAGCGGCAGCTCGTCGACGAGGGCATCACCACGTCGATGTGGAAGGCGCCCGGCCTCTGATTTCGCGATTTCGCCGCGCTCCTGGCGTGGCGACGACCTGTTTGCAAAGGAGTGAAAATGCTCATCCAGATGGTGACCATCATGGTCAAGCCGGGCCATGCCGACGATTTTCTCGAGGCCTTCCGCATCAACTACGAAGGCACGCGCCAGGAGCCGGGCAATCTGCGCTTCGACGTGTTGCGCGACCCGGACGACGCCAACAAGTTCCTGATCTACGAAGTCTTCAGGTCGGAAGCCGCGCTCGAGGAACACCGCCGCACGCCGCATTACCAGAAATGCGTCAGCCTGCTGGAGCCGATCCAGACCGGCCCGCGCACCAAGGTGTTCTATCATGCCGAGATGGCGGATTTCCTCGCCGACGCGACGGCCGACTAGGCGTCGGCCGCGCCACTTGCTGCGGGGCGCGCCGGGTCAGCCCAGCGCCCCGGCGGTGAGCTTGCCGCCGATCGCGGCCGGGCCGGACGAAACGGTGGCGTCCGGCAGGCTCTCGAACCGCGCCAGTTGTTCGCCGAGCGCAGGGATGTCGTCGATCGTCGCCATGTCGATGCGTCCGACGATCCGGCCGCGGGCCAGCACCACCACCTCGTCGGCGACGTCGAAGATCTCCTGCACCTCGGTGCAGAAGACGACGACCGAGCGGCCCTGGGCGGCGAAGTCGCGCAGCAGCTCGTAGATGTCGGCCTTGCTGGAGATGTCGACGCCGCGCGTCGGCTCCTCGATCACGACGATGTCGGTGTTCTCCTCCATCGAGGCGCCGAGCACGACCTTCTGCTGGTTGCCGCCGCTGAGCGACGTGATCGGGTGCTCGATGCTGCCCGTCTTCACCCGGTAGCGGGCGACGCCCTGGCGCGCGAGCGCTTCCAGCCGCGCGGGATCGAGCAGCTTCGTGGCGCCGCCAAGCGCGCCGAGTCCAAGCCGGGCTGCGAGGTTCTCGCCGACGCTCATATTGTGGAACACCGTGTGCCGGCGGCTGGCCGCGAGATAGGAGACGGTGGTGCGGCCGCGCGGCGTCAGGCTGCGGCCGTCCGCCTCGCACATCGGGCGGAAGGCGCCGATCGCCTGCGCCAGTTCGCGCGCCCCCGATCCCTCGACGCCGGAAAGCGCGATGATGCGGCCGGGCATCAGGTCCATCGAGATATCGCGAAACGCGTTGAGCCGGTCGGCGCAGTTGCTGAGCCGCCAGACCGGCGACAGAGCCTGGCCGGACGCGCTTCTTGCGCTTGCGCGGACGGCCTCCGGCTTCTTGTCGCCGGCATGGCTCGCCGTCAGATGCGCGGCGATCGCCGTTTCGCTGATCTCCGCCCCGTTGATCTCGGCGCTGATGCGGCCGTCGCGGAGAACCAGAACGCGATCGCAGCAGCGGACGAAGTCGTTCAGCCGATGCGTGATCAACAGGACGATGCGGCCGTCCGCTGCCAGTTCGCCCATGGTGGTGAACAGCGCTTCCGATTCCTGTTCGGTCAGCGCCGAGTTCGGCTCGTCGAAGAGATAGACGTCGGCGTCGCTCAGCATGGCGCGGGCGATCTCGACGCGCTGCTGCACGGCGAGCGACAGGTCGGCCAGTTCGTAATGCGCGAAGGCGGCGATGCCGAGCCTGGTCAGCACCGCCTTGGCCGCCGCCGGATCGACGGCGATGCGGCCGAACCAGTTTCCTTCGCGGCCGACGGCGAGGTTCTGCTCGACGGTCATGTTCGGCCAGACATGCGGCTCCTGGTGCACGACGGCGACGCGCCGCCAGACATCGGCGACCGGCCCGTCCGGGCGGAGCAGGGTGATGTCGCCGCTATCCGCCTGTTCCTCGCCGGCGAGCATGCGCATCAGCGTGCTCTTGCCGGCCCCGTTGGGGCCGGCGATGCCGATGATGCTGCCGGACGAGATGTCGAGGTCGAGCCCGTTCAGCGCTCGCGTCGCGCCATAGCGCTTGGTGATGCCCTTGCCGGTGAGCCGGATCATGCCGACGCCCCCGCGCCGGAGCGAACCGAACGCTGGCCGGCGCTGCGGATCAGCTTCTGCGAGACAAGATCGAGCCAGACCGCGCCGATCGTCACCAGGCCGATGAAGAGAAGCTGGACGAAGGAGGAGACGCCGAGAAGCGCGAGGCCGTTGTTGAGCAGCGCCAGCAGGATCACGCCCAGAAGCGTGCCGAGGATGGTGCCGCGGCCGCCATTCAGGCTGGCGCCGCCGATGACGACCGCCGCGATGACCTGGAAGGACAGCGAGCTGGACTGGGTCGGGCCGACCGAGCCGACATAGGAGAAGTCGAGGATGCCGGCGAGGCCCGCCATCAGCGCGCTCAGGATGAAGACGACATATTTGTACTTCTTGAGGGGCAGTCGGGCGACCCGCGCCGCCTCGGCATTGCCGCCCATCGCCATCAGGCGGAAGCCGAAGACGGTGCGGTGGCGCAGGATCCAGAACAGGATGAAGGCGCCGACCAGCCAGAGCGTCTCGACGGGAATGTTGTAGGCCATCAGCGCGCCGCCGAGGCCGTGGAAGAACGAAAGCTCCCACTCCGGCGGCAGCGGGTCGTTATAGGCCGGCGTGAAGGTGGTCGCGTTGCTGATCAGGAGCGACAGGCCGTCGGCGACGTTCAGCATGCCGAGCGTGGTGATGAAGGAGGGCAGGCCGGCGCGCACGGTCAGGAAGCCGTTGAGCAGGCCGGTCAGCAGGGCGACGCCGAGGCCGGCGGCGAGCGCGACCAGCAGGGACGTCGTGAAGGGCAGGCTGCCGCCGCCGAGCCAGAGCGTCGCCGTCACCGTGCCGGCCAGTCCGTAGACGGCGCCGACGGAAAGGTCGATCTCGCCGAGCAGGATCACCAGCATCTGGGCGAACGCCACCATGCCGAGCGCCACCATGGAGCGGACCAGCGTCAGCATGTTCTCCGGGCTGAGAAAGGCCGAGCGCTGCGACTGGACGATGGCGGCGATGAGAAGGATTGCCAGCGCCAGGCCGAGGGTTCGCAGGCTGTTCAGGACTTTTTGCTGCCCCAGGAGGGCAAGGGCGGATTGGGTCATGGTGGCTCCGGGACGGCAGAGTCAGGGGACAGGCGAAAACGGCGCGGAGATGCTGGATCGCCGCGCCGCCATGTCGGCGCTGGAGGCTAGCGGGCGGCCTTGAGGCGCTCGCGGCCTGCGTCCACGGTCAGTTCGTTCTCGCCACCGGCCTGGGTGATGACGATCGGGCGCAGGAACTGCATCGGATCGGCCGGCGTCTCGCCCTTGGCCAGGAACTGGGCGCACTGCTCGACGGGAGCCTGGGCCTGGTTGTCGAAGCCCTGGTCGATCGTGACGAGCGTCGTGCCCTCGCCGATGGAGTCGAGGATGGCGCCGCTGACGTTGAAGCCGGAAGCGTACACCTTGCCGTTGAGCTTCAGGTTGCGGATGACGTTGCCGACGCCCTCGATGCCCTGGTCGGTGTGGAAGAACAAGGTGACGTCGGGGTTGGCGGTCAGGAACGGCGTGACCGAGTTCAGCACTTCCTGCGTCGTGAAGTTCTTGCCGGTCGGGATGCCGCTCTTCACGTCGTTGAAGAACTTCGCGTCCGGGAAGACCGACTTGTAGCCTTCCATGAAGCCTTCCATGCGCGCCTGCGCCCAGGGCTGGTCGGGAGCGCCGCTGCCCATGGCGATCTTGTTGACCTGAACGCCCTTTTCCTTGATCAGCCGGGCGGTCGTCTCGCCGTTGATCTTGCCGGCCTGGACCTCGTTCAGGGCGTAGAAGGCGAAGCGCCTGGCCTTCGGCGCGTCGATGTTCAGCGTGAACACCGGAATGCCGGCGTCGGCATATTTATTGATGATGCCGGTGAACTGGTTTGGCAGCGGCGGCTGCAGCGCCAGGCAGTCGACCTGGCCGGAATTCAGTAGCGTCTCCAGCTCGGAAAGCTGCTTGGCGGTATCGGGATTGACCGGGCCGACCATGCGGCACTCGGCCGAAAGCGCCTTGTTGGCGTTCTCGCAGCCCTTCTTGGTGCCGATGCGCATTTCCGCGCCCTGGATTGGCAGGCCGGTGCCCTCGATGCCGACCACGATGTTGGCGGTCTCGCCCGCCTCGAGCTTCTTGACGATGCGCGGAGCAAGCTTGAACTCGCCCCAGGGCATGGTGCGGCTCTTCGCGCCGTCCGGCACGGTGATGCCGCCGGCATGCGCCGATGTGGCTGCGCCGCAAACGCCGGCAAGCAGCGCGGATCCGATTACCGCGAGCATGCGGCTTCTCAGGCAGGACATGAGGATCTCCGTTCGGTTCTGGAAGGTGTTCTGTTATGCAGAACTATGTTTTGTGCACTTGAACTGTAACGGAGGGCCGACGCTTGTCAATACGGCCTCGGGGGCATCCGATTTCGGGCGGGAGCGGAGGTTCGCCGAGGCGCGCGTCAGCGCGCCCCTGCGGCATTCAGGTGCGGGCCCGGTCGAAAGCGAGGCGGGTAGCGGCTAGCGGCGGGGCGGCAGCGCGGCGTGCGTCGGGCCGCCAAGCAGGACGCTGACCCGGTCGGCGTGGGCGCGGACGATGGCGCCGAGCCGGTGGATATCCTCGTCGGTGCCGAGCTTCATCGTGGTGACGCTGATCGCCGCCACGGCGTCGCTGCTGCGGTCATGGATCGCGGCGCCGACACAGAGCACGCCGACATTGTCCTCCTCGTTGTCGAGGGCATAGCCGCGTTCGGCGACGATCTTCAGTTCGTCGATCAGCGCCGCCGGGGTGGTCAGCGTATGCTCTGTCCGGCGCGGCATGCCGAGCCGTTTCAGGATGGCCTCGACCTCCTCCTTCGGCAGGCCGGCGAGGAGCGCCTTGCCGACCGAGGAGCAATGCGGCAGCTCGCGCCTGCCGAGTGACGACATCATCCGGAACGGGCCGGGCGCATCGACGCGCCCGATCGCCACCGCATAGCCGTCGTCGAGCACGGCGAGGCGCGAGGTCAGCCGCGTCGTGTCGGTCAACTGCTGGAGGATCGGGGTGGCGAACTGGGTGATGCCCATTCCGGCGACGGCCCGGTCGCCGAGATGCACCAGCGCCAGGCCGAGCCGGTAGAGCCGGCCGTTGCCGATGCGGGTGTCGGCCACGAAGCCGCGCGCCACCATCGTCTGCAGCAGGGTGAAGGCGGTGCTGCGCGAGACGCCGATGGCGGCGGCGATCTCGCCGACTCCCATGCCCTTGCTGTCGCCTGCGCCCAGCGCCTCGAGCACGTCCAGCGCCCGGCCGACGCTGCGCAGCGGGTATTTGTCGTTGGGGCTCTCTTCCGGGGTCGTCGACACGTTTGCGCCTCTTGCTTTTTGGTCTCGCCTGAAACTGCAGGTCGGATCGGGCCATTCGTACAACCGATAAGCGGAACGATGGCCCGTTGACAACATCCACGAACTGCTCCTACGATTTGCATAACAGAACCATGTTCGGCTTAACAGAACAGATAATGGTCTCGACAGGGAAATGCAGGATGCGGTCCGAAAGCTCGACTTGCGGGACCGGGGGAGGCGCTTGATGCCGATCCCGTCCGAACTGGCCAATGCCGTCTTGGTTCGAGCCGCCCGGCGCTCCCGGCGGATCGCGATGTCGCCGCCCCGTGACGCGCGCCGGGCGATCGCCACGCTTTTCTAGGTTCAGCCTGTTTCCGGAGCCGCGATCGGCCTCCGGCTTTCACCGATCTCTTCCTGAAGGCGCCGCCGAACTCGGTCGCGCCCGCATCCCTGGAGCCGACAATGGGCCTTCGTTTTGCCGTCGATACCGGCGGCACGTTCACCGACCTGATGGTCGCCACGGAAGATGGCGTGCTCAGCATGCACAAGGCGTCGACGACGCCCTCCGACCCCGTAGCCGGCGTGATCGACAGCCTGCGGATCGCGGCGGAGGCGGCCGGCGAGGAACTCGGTTCCTATCTCGGCCGGGGCGAGATCCTCGTCCACGGCACGACGCACGCGATCAACGCCATCGTCACCGGCTCGACCGCCCGCACCGCCTTCCTGACCACCAAGGGTCACCCGGATACGCTGGTGTTCCGCGAGGGCGGGCGCATCGAGCCCTTCAACTTCACCGTCCCCTATACCGAGCCCTATGTGCCGCGCGCGCTCACCTATGAGGTGCCGGAGCGCATCACCGTCAGCGGCGCGGTCAAGACGCCGCTCGACGAGGCGGCGGTCGTCGAGATCCTCGCTTCCCTGAAGGCGGCCAAGGTCGAGGCGATCGGCGTGTCGTTCCTGTGGTCGGTCGTCAATCCGGCGCATGAGCTGGCGGTCGGCGCGCTGATCGAGAAGCATCTGCCGGGCGTGCCCTATACGCTCTCGCACGAGATCAACCCGTCGATCCGCGAATATCGCCGCGCCTCGTCGACCTGCATCGACGCCTCGCTGAAGCCGGTGATGGGCGCCTATATGCGCGGTCTTGAACAGCGCCTGCGCGACGCCGGCTTCCAGGGCCGCGTGCTCGTTGTCACCTCGCAGGGCGGCGTCATGGACGCCGCGCGGGTGGCCGAGGCGCCGGTGCACCTGATCAATTCCGGACCGAGCATGGCGCCGGTCGCCGCCAAGGCCTATGGCGCCGACGACGCGGCCGAGACCCTGATCGTCGGCGACACCGGCGGCACCACCTTCGACGTCTCGCTGGTGCGGCGCGGCCGCATTCCGCGCAGCCGCGAGACCTGGCTCGGCCAGCCCTTCCGCAGCCACATGACCGGCATGCCGTCCGTCGACGTGAAGAGCATCGGCGCCGGTGGTGGTTCGATCGCCTGGGTCGATGCCGGTGGCCTGCTGCATGTCGGCCCGAAGAGCGCCGGCGCGGTTCCGGGTCCCGTGTGCTACGGCCGTGGCGGCACGCGGCCGACGCTGACCGACGCCTCCGTGGCGCTCGGCTTCATCGATGCCGAGTTCTTCCTCGGCGGCAAGATGGCGCTGAACAAGGCGGGCGCGCTCGACGCCATCCGCACCGACGTCGCCGAACCGCTCGGCAAGACCGTCGAGCAGGCGGCCGAGGTGATCGTCGCGCTTGCGACCGAGCACATGGTCCAGGCGATCATGGACATCACCGTCAACCAGGGCATCGACCCGACGCAGGCGACCTTCGTCGCCGGTGGCGGCGCGGCCGGCATCAACTGCGTCGCGATCGCCCGGCGTCTCGGCTGCAAGCGCGTCCTGGTGACCGAGGCCGGCGCGGCGCTCTCCGCTTCCGGCGCGCTGATCTCCGACCTGACGGCGCACCAGCAGGCGATGTTCCATTCGCGCAGCGACGGCTTCGACGTCGAGGGCGTCAACAAGGTGCTCGCCGGCCTCCAGGCCGCCTGTGACGCTTTCGCGGCAGGCCCCGGCGCCGGCGCCAAGGCGGTCGAGATCGACTGGTCGACGGAGGCGCGCTATCAGGACCAGGCGTGGGAGATCGAGGTGCCGCTGCGGGTGCCGCGCTTCGCCGGCGGCGACGACGTGCGCGAGCTGGTTTCCGACTTCCACCAGATGCACCAGGACATCTTCGCCGTCAGCGACGACAAGGCCGAGATCGAGACGGTTAGCTGGAACGCCGAGGTGCGTTGCCGCATCGGCTCCGGCGTCCCGGGCCGTCTCGCGGCGGACAGCCGCCCGGCCAAGTTGCCGTCGCGCCCGGTCCGCTTCCTCGGCACCGACTGGATCGACGCCGACGTCTGGCGTCTCGAATCCATTCCCGAGGGCCAGCCGCTGCTCGGTCCGGCCATCGTCGAATCCGATTTCACGTCGATCGTCATCGATCCGGGCGCGAAGGCTTGGCGCGACGCTTCCGGCAATCTGGTCATTGAAGTCTGAGCGGAGAGAGAACCATGTCCGACACCAACAAGATGGATGGCTCGACGCTCGCGGTGCTGACCGCCCGCTTCGAGGGCATCGCCCGCAAGATGGCGAACACGCTGCACCGGACCGGTCGCTCCGGCATCCTGACGATCGCGCGCGATTTCTCCTGCGTGGTGCTGACGGCCAAGCACGAACTGCTCGCCACGGCGGAAAGCCTGCCCAACCACGTCCTGCGCGGACCCGACATCATGTCGCGCACGATGACCGACAATCATCCCGTGCTGAAGCGCGGCGACGCGTTCCTGCACAATTCGCCCTATCACGGCTGCACCCATCCGGCCGATCACTCGATCCTGATCCCGATCATCGACGAAGCGGGCGTGCATCGCTTCACCGTGCTCGCCAAGGCGCACCAGGCCGATTGCGGCAACTCGCTGCCGACGACCTACATGGGCGCCGCGCTCGACGTCTATAATGAGGGCGCGCTGATCTTCCCGGCCGTGAAGGTGCAGGACAACTACCAGCACGTGATGGACATCATCCGCATGTGTCAGATGCGCATCCGCGTTCCCGACCAGTGGTGGGGCGACTATCTGGCGACGCTCGGCGCCGCCCGCGTCGGCGAGCGCGAGATCCTGGCGCTCGGCGCCGAGATCGGCTGGGACCGGCTGGAGGATTATTCGCAGCAATGGTTCGACTACAGCGAGAAGCGGATGATCGAGGTCATCCGCGCGCTGCCGAAGGGCCGCGTCACCCGCACCAGCACGCATGACGCCTTCCCGGGAACGCCGGCCGAGGGCGTGAAGATCACCGCGACGGTCGAGGTCAAGCCGGAGGAGGCGATGATCGAGGTCGACATGACCGACAACCCGGATTCGATGCCGAACGGCCTCAACCTGTCGGAAGCCTGTTCGCTGTCGGCGCCGATGATCGGCATCTTCAATTCGATCGATCATACCGTGCCGAAGAACGAGGGCAGCTTCCGGCGGGTGAAGATCCATCTGCGCGACGGCTGCGTCGTCGGCAGGCCGCGCCATCCGACCTCCTGCTCGGTCGCGACCACCAACATCGCCGACCGCGTCGCCAATCCGGTGCAGGCGGCGCTGGCCGAACTCGCCGATGGCCTCGGCCAGGCCGAGACCGGCGCGCTGATCCCGCCCTCCTGCGGCGTCGTCTCGGGCGTCCATGACGGCAAGCCCTTCGTCAACGAGGTCTATCTCGGCTGCACCGGCGGCGCCGGCACGCCGTGGACGGACGGCTGGCTGACCATCCTGCATGTCGGCAATGCCGGCATGTGCTACCAGGACTCGATCGAGATCGACGAGCTTCGCCACCCGATCTTCGTGCATGAGCGGCGTCTGATCGCCGATTCGGAGGGCGCCGGCCGGTTCCGCGGCGCGCTCGGCGCCTATTCCGAATTCGCGCCGGTCGATTGCTCGATGACGGTCGCCTATGTCAGCGACGGCAACGTCAATCCGGCGCTCGGAACGCGGGGCGGCCTCGCCGGCGCGACCTCCGCGCAGTTCCGCCGATTGGCCGATGGTTCGCTGCAACCAGTGCCGGCCTGCGCCGAAGTCGTCATTGGCCCCGACGAGACGATGGTCTCGATCAGCGGCGGCGGTGGCGGCTACGGTCATCCGCACGAGCGCGATCCGGCCCGCGTCCTGCATGATGTGAGGGAAGGCTGGGTCAGTAGCGAGCGGGCCGCCTCCGTCTATGGCGTCGTGCTGACGGATGACGGCCAGGTCGATCCGGAGCGGACCGCGCGCGCAAGGGGCCAACTGGTTCCCGCCTGAGATTCGGCGAACCCGCGTCAACGCGCGGATGGCAGATCGATGAAGTGGAGGCCGGGCCCCTCGCGGGGCTCGGCCTTCATCGTTCTGGTGGTCGGCATCCGGGTGCCGGTGAGGCGTCCGGATGGTCCAGTATTAGTTTTTCGATATGAATTAAATCTTTATTAAAATCTCTCGTCGCGCCGGGGCGAGAAATGGACGCGAAGACAACTTTCCGGATCCCCTGATAACGACCGGCCCCTTCAGGGTTGATACCGTCAATCATCAAACACAAGAACATCTATGGACGTATAGGTGCTCGGCATCGTCGGGCATTGGGGGAATTTTCTGAAGATTTTCTTGTATTCTCGGTGATTGGTCAGAATTTCAACCATTCTGATGGAGGGCGAATTGGGCGAGCTTTTTAGAGCTTCGACTGTAATCTCGGAGAAGAAGCCAAGACGTCGCATACTTGTTGCCGGTGGCGCGGGGTTCCTGGGATCGCATCTGTGCGAACGACTTCTGCAGGAAGGCAACGCAGTCATCTGTGTCGACAGCTTTTCGACGGGCCGGATGGAGAATGTCCAGGGCCTGCTGCGCTCGGATGCCTTCACGGTCATCCGGCACGACATCGTCGATCCGCTCGATCTGCCGGTCGACGAGATCTACAACCTGGCCTGCCCGGCGTCGCCGCCGCACTACCAGGCCGATCCCATCCATACGATGAAGACGAGCGTCATCGGCTCGCTCAACCTGCTCGAGCTGGCGCTCCAGCACAAGGCGCGCATCTTCCAGGCCTCCACATCCGAGGTCTATGGCGATCCGCATGTGCATCCGCAGCCGGAAGCCTATTGGGGCAACGTCAATTCCTTCGGTCCGCGATCCTGCTACGACGAAGGCAAGCGTTCGGCCGAGACGCTTTTCCACGACTTCCACGATCGCCATGGCGTCGATATCCGCATCGTCCGCATCTTCAATACCTACGGTCCGCGGATGCGCGCCGACGACGGTCGCGTCGTCTCCAACTTCATCGTCCAGGCCCTCAAGGGCGACGACATCACCGTCTATGGTGATGGCTCGCAGACGCGCTCCTTCTGCTATGTCGACGACCTGATCGAAGGGTTCCACCGGCTCATGTACAGCCGGAGGGCGATCCGCACGCCCGTCAATCTCGGCAATCCGGGCGAGTTCACAGTTCGCGAGCTCGCCGAGCGGATCATCGCGATGACCGGCTCCTCGTCGAAGATCGTGCATCGGCCGCTGCCGACCGACGATCCGCGCCAACGCCGGCCCGACATCTCGGTCGCCAGGCGAGACCTCGACTGGTCACCGGACATCAGCCTGGTGGAAGGGCTGACATCCACCATCGCCTATTTCGAACGCCAGCTGACCAGGCAGGTCGGGAAACTCGTCGGGGTATCGTGATGAGCAGGCAAGCCGTCCTCGTGGTCGGTGGCGCGGGCTTTATCGGCAGCCACACGGCCAAGCTCCTTGCCGGACAGGGCTATGATCCGGTCGTCTACGATAATCTTTCGACGGGAAGCGCCGGCTCGGTTCGCTGGGGGCCGCTGGTCGAGGGCGACATTCTCGAAACAGACCGGCTGATCGCGACGATCGAGGCATTCGAGCCTGTCGCGGTCATCCACTTTGCCGCCTCCGCCTATGTCGGGGAGTCGGTCGAGAATCCGGCCAAGTACTACCGAAACAATGTCAACGGCACGCAGTCCCTGCTGGAGGCGTGCCGCCGGACCAGTGCGCCGCCCGTCATCTTTTCGTCGAGCTGCGCCACCTATGGCGTGCCGGACCATCTGCCGATCCGCGAGGGCGAGGCCCAGCATCCGATCAATCCCTATGGCCGCACCAAGCTGATCGCCGAGCAGATGCTGGCCGACTACGCGACGGCCTATGGAATCCGCTACGTGGCGCTGCGCTATTTCAACGCCTGCGGCGCCGATCTCGATGGCGAGCTTGGCGAGGCGCATGATCCGGAGACCCACCTGATCCCGCGCGCCATGCTGGCGGCGGCCCGGTTCATCGATTTCCTCGAGGTCTATGGCGACGATTACGACACGCCGGATGGCACCTGCATCCGCGATTATATCCATGTCATCGACCTGGCGCGGGCGCATGTGCTGGCCGTGGATCACCTGATCCGCGGCGGCGGCAATCTCGCCGTCAACCTCGGCACCGGGCGCGGCACCTCGATCAAGGAGATCCTTGACGCGATCGGCCGGCTGACCGGCCGCGAGGTGCCCGTGGCGCTGCGCGCGCGGCGGGCCGGCGATCCGCCGATCCTCTATGCCGATCCGGCGCTCGCGGCGGAGACGCTCGGCTTCCGCGCCCAGCATTCGGATCTCGACACGATCATCCGCACCGCGGCCCCCTTCTTCGGCCTCGAGGTGCGGACATGAAAACGCCCCGCATTGCGGCGCCGGATGGAGCGGAGGCGCCGTTCCTGGAGCCGATCTTCGTCGGCCGCAAGCGGGTCGAGTATTGGGCCATCGTTGCCCTGTGGGCGGCGGCCGTCGGCTATTTCTGGCACTGGTGGTTCTTCACCGCCGTGCATCTCCATCCCATTGGCTCGGCCTTCGTCTCGGTGGTTCTTGCGTGGGTGACGATCCAGCCGGGCTATTTCATCGGCGTCTTCAGCCATGCGCGCCGGCCTTCCGGGCCGCTTCGCATCCCGAGCGACAGCCGTGTCGCCATGGTCGTCACCAAGGCTCCCTCCGAACCGTTCCCGGTTGTCGCGGAGACGCTCAAGGCCATGCTGGCGCAGGACGTGCCGCATGATACGTGGCTGGCCGACGAGGATCCGTCGCCGGAGACGCTCGCCTGGTGCCGCGAGCATGGCGTGTTCGTCTCCACCCGCAAGGGACGCGAGGACTATCACCGCAAGACCTGGCCGCGCCGCACGCGCTGCAAGGAAGGCAACCTCGCCTTCTTCTACGACCACTATGGCTATGATCGGTATGACTTCGTGGTCCAGCTCGACGCGGATCACGCGCCGCAGCCTGGCTATCTCCTGGAAGTCCTGCGCGCGTTCTCGGATCCGGCCGTCGGTTATGTCACGGCGCCGAGCATCTGCGATCGCAACGCCGGCGAAAGCTGGTCGGCCCGGGGCCGTCTCTACTACGAGGCCAGTCTGCATGGCCCGCTGCAGGCCGGGTACAATGGCGGCGGCTTCACGCCGATCTGCTTTGGCTCGCACTATGCCGTCCGCACGGCGGCGCTGAAGGAGATCGGAGGCCTTGGACCGGAGCTGGCCGAGGATCATTCGACCACGCTGTTCATGGCTGCGCATGGCTGGCGCGGCGTGCATGCAATCGACGCGATTGCCTATGGCGACGGGCCGCGGACCTTCTCCGACCTGATCACGCAGGAATTCCAGTGGTCGCGCAGCATGGTGATGATCCTGCTGCAATACACCCCCGGGCTCCTGAAGCGGCTGCCGGCGCGGCTGAAGTTCCAGTTCCTCTTCGCGCAGTTCTGGTATCCGATCTACACGACCTTCCTCGCCATGACGTTCCTGATGCCGATCATCGTCCTGGCCTATGGCGAGAGCATCGTCGACGTCACCTATCCGGATTTCCTGCTTCATTTCCTGCCGCAGACCCTGGTTCTGCTGGCGCTGTCGTTCTGGCTGCGGTCGCAAAAGACCTTTCGCCCGGTCGATGGCAAGATCTTCAGCTGGGAATCGACCTTCTTCGTCCTCGCCCGCTGGCCCTGGGGACTGGCCGGATCGCTGGCGGCGTTGCGCGACTGGGCGACGGGTTCCTTCGTCAATTTCCGCGTCACCCCGAAGGGCGCCTCTGAAGTCGATCCGCTGCCGTTCCGGGTGCTGGCGCCCTATGGCCTGGTGGTCTTCTTCTCGATCCTGCCGGTGCTTTGGGTGGACGAGGCCTATGACACGCGCGGCTTCTATCTCTTCGCGATCATCAATGCATGCTTCTACCTGCTGCTGATCGCCATGATCGTGCTGCAGCACGCCCGGGAAAACCGGGTTCGGACGCGCAGTCGCCTCTATCGCCCGGTTCTGGCGAGCAGTCTCGTCACGCTCTGCGCCTTCATCACCGTCGCATCCGCCGAGCGCGGCATGGACGGCATGGCGGCGCTGACCCGGGGTTCCAAGAGTTTCTCCCTCTTCGACGACCGTTTCGCCGCCGCCGGCGCGGGCGTCGGGCGCCGCGACCTGCACAGAACGGTCTTCAACCCCCGTTGGCGCGACAGTTCGGCCGGCGGGCAGGAATAACCAAGACGAATGAAAATCCAGCAAGGAGGCTCAGCATGAAAGTTGCCGTAATTGGAACAGGTTATGTCGGGCTGGTGAGCGGTACCTGCCTTGCCGCCTGGGGACACGACGTCGTTTGCGTCGACAAGGATGCCCAGAAGATCGCCGGTCTCCAGAAGGCCGTGCTGCCGATCTACGAACCGGGCCTGGCCGATCTGGTCGAGAGCAACGCCGCCGCGGGCCGGTTGAACTTCACCTGCAACCTCGCCGAGGCCCTGGCGGGCGCGGCGCTGGTGCTGATCGCGGTCGGCACGCCGGCCCGAGCCGGCCATGGCGATGCGGATCTTTCCTTCGTCTACATGGCGGCGCGCGAACTGGCGCCGCATCTGGAGACGGGGGCGGTCGTGACGATCAAGTCGACTGTTCCGGTCGGCACGGGCGACGTCGTCGAGAAGATCATCGGCTCGATCCGGCCGTCCGGCAGCTTCTCGGTCGCCTCCAACCCGGAATTCCTGCGCGAGGGCGTGGCGGTCCGCGACTTCCTCGACCCCGACCGGGTCGTGATCGGCGTCGAGGACGAGCGTGCGCGCAAGGCGCTGATGGACCTCTACCGGCCGCCGCTCGAGATGCGTGGCACGCCGATCGTCGTCACCCGTCGCCGCACCTCGGAGCTGATCAAGTACGCCGCCAACGCGTTCCTGGCGACCAAGATCACCTTCATCAACGAACTGGCCGATCTCTGCGAGGAGGTGGGCAGCGATGTCGGCGAGCTTGCGCTCGGCATGGGCCTGGACAAGCGCATCGGCGCGAGCTTCCTGAACGCCGGGCCCGGCTATGGCGGCTCCTGCTTCCCGAAGGATACGCTGGCACTGCTGCGCACGGCGCAGGATCATGGCGTGTCGCTGCGGCTGGTCGAGGAGACCGTCACCGCCAACGAGGCGCGCAAGCGCCGCATGGCCCTGAAGGTGATCGACGCGCTCGACGGCGACGTTGACGGCGCGACGATCGCGGTGCTTGGCCTGACCTTCAAGCCGGACACCGACGACATGCGCGATGCGCCTTCCGTGCCGCTGATCGAGACGCTGCAGCGCTTCGGCGCCAATGTCCGCGCCTACGATCCCGTGGGCCAGGAAAACGCCAGCCGCCTTCTCTCCGACGTTGAATTCTGTCTCGACGCCTATGAGTGCGTTCGCGGCGCCGACGCGGTGGTGGTGGTGACCGAGTGGGAGAGCATCCGCAAGCTCGACCTCGCCCGCGTCAAGCGGGCGATGCGGCAGCCGGTGCTGGTCGATCTGCGCAATGCCGTGTCTCACGGCGTCGCCAGGGAGCTCGGCTTCCACGTTTCGGCGATCGGCCGGTCGGCTTCGGCATGGCGGGAAGCGGAGGGCACGCAGGCGGGCGAGCGGCGCGCACGCGCGCGACTTGGTGGGGGCGACAAACAGACAACGGCAGGAGGTTCGAATGAGAGGATGGAATTCTGAGGCGCGTCGGGCCTCGACCCGGCTGAAGGCCGGCGGGCTTGCGATCCTGATGGCGTCCGCCCTGGCCGGAGCGGCCGCGGCATCCACCACAGCCGCGGCGGACAATGGTTTGCCGGCGGGGGCGACGCCCCTGTCCGCGGCCGAGCTCTACGCGCTCTACCACGACAAGAGCTGGCAGTGGCCGGACGGCGCCGGCCGGATGGACACCGCCGACCGGCGTTTCACCGCCTGGGTCGACGGCGAGAAGGGTAAGTCCTGGGCCGAAGGTCGCTGGCAGATCACCGATGCCGGCAATCTGTGCTTCACCGCCGACTGGCATGTCGGCCAGGAGGTCTTTCCCGCAAGGACCTGCTTCGCCCATCGCGTCGCCGGCGGCACGATCTACCAGAAGAAGGAGCCGGAAGGGCAATGGGTCGTGTTCCGCCACGCCCCCCTCCGCGCCGACGACGAGGCGACGAAGCTCGTCTCGGAGGACATCGTTTCCGGTCGCCTCGATGAGTTCAAGTCGGCGCCTCCGGCTCTGAAGCAACAAGCCAAGCAGTGAGGCGGTCATGAAGCCGCAATTCGTAATGGTCGCGGCCCTGCTGTGCGGGGCCTTCTTCTCCGGCGCGGTCTATGCCGCCAGCGGCGTTTCCGGCGCCAATGTCGACAACCGGAGCCAGTTCCAGGACAAGCGGCCGGTCATCGGGCCGCAGTCGCTGGTTGCCGGCGCCTATGATCCGCACGGCGACTTCGCCACCGACACCAATTCCAGGATCGAGCATCTCTTCCTGCCCTGGGAAGACGTCGACCTGGAGAGCCTCGCCGTGGCGGATGCCTACGCTCTCCAGCGGGGCCGCTCTCTGCTCATCAGTGTCGAGCCCTGGTCCTGGGCCCGGGACTGGCGGGCCACGCCCGAAGACCTGCTGCACGGCATTCTCACGGGACGCTACGATTCCAACATGGCGGGCGTCTGCTCGGCGGCCGCGAAGCTGAAGAGCCCCGTGACGATCCGCTGGGCCCAGGAAATGGACGACAAGTCGGGGCAGTTCACCTGGTCCGCCTGGAAGCCGGAAGACTACATCAAGGCCTATCGGCACGTGGTGGACGTGTGCCGGCAGCATCTGCCTTCCGCGCAATACATGTGGTCTCCGAAGGGCGAGGAAGGTCTCGAGGCATACTATCCGGGCGACAACTATGTCGACACGATCGGCCTGTCCGTGTTCGGCTACCAGCCCTACGATCACCTGACGATGGGGCGGGACGTCGGCTTCGTCGAGCGCACCCGGCCCGGCTATGACCGCGTCAAGGGCTATGGCAAGCCGGTCGTCGTCGCCGAGCTCGGCTATGCCGGCAAGGACGACTATGTCCGCGCCTGGGCGCTGGAGGCGAACCGGCCCCATCCGGAATTCCCGGCCATGACGGCGGTGATCTACTTCAACGACCGGGAAGTCTATCCCTGGCCGAAGAACGTGGGACGCCCGGATTGGCGGGTCGCGAACCATCCCCTCGACTGGCCCATGAACTGATCCTGGAAGCGGCCCCGCTCTTCCGCGCCGGGGCCGCTCCCAAGTCCTTGTTGGCATGCGCATCCGCCCCCGGAATTGTCATCGAGTGTGCGCGGATGCCCCCTGGCGAAAGGAAATCAAGATGTCCCTGATCCGTTTGTCCGTGGTGAGCGTGGCCTTGTCCGCTCTCTTCGTGATGGGGGCTGACGCCGCCCCCCAATCGGCCTCGGCGGCGGCGACCGCCAAGCTCGCGGCCGCCGCCACGCCGATGACCGCCGCAGCGCTGGATGCGCTCTATACCGGCAAGACGTGGAGCTGGAAGGACGGCGCCGGCTATTTCGGCGACGGTCACCGCTTCTCCGGTTGGATCCAGCGCGGCGCGCTCTGGTATTATGGTCGCGGCAAGTGGCAGACGACCAATACCGGCAAGCTCTGCATGCAGGCCGTCTGGTACTATCGCACCGGATACGGCAACAACCCGTCCTGCATCCTGCATCGCGAGAAGGACGGCGTGATCTACCAGAAGCCCGCCCTCGGCGGCGAATGGTATGTCTTCAAGCACAATCCCGCCCGGCCGGACGACGAGATCCGCAAGCTCGTCCCGGGCGACCATGTCGCCAAGAACATGGCCCGTCTCGAGGCTATGCGCTGAACAAGGCAAGGCGGTCTGCCGGCCGCCGGCGTCAAATGACGACATCCGGAAAGCGTGGAAACGCTCTCCGGATGTTTTTGTCTGTCCGCCGGTCGTCGTGGCCGCCCAGAATTGGCCGCCCGGAATTGGCGGCCTAGAACATGTCGCGCCGGAAGCAGCGCGACCTCTGGCCGAAGCCGCTCGCCGTGCAGACGAGGGAGTTGCTGTTCAGATACTCCGTCTCGGAAATCTGGACGACGGTGCCCTTTGCCGCCTTGTTGTAGCGGACATCGCCATTGACGCGGTACTTCACCAGATAGACGGAACGGGTGTCGTCCTTCTTCTTGCGAAGCTCCTTCGCCTCGGCCCCGGCCGACATCGCGACCGTGGCTGCGAGGCCGATCGTGGCGGCCGCCATCCACTTCAGGCTCTTCCGGCGGGCATTGTGAACCAGTTCATTGCGTCTCACGGGATTTGCCTCCAGGCTCTTGATCCAGGGACGTATTACGGCCTGTCCTCTAACATTCCTGCCGGAAAGTCCGGACAATTTTCCTCAAATCCGCGTCATCGCGGGACCAGTTTCGGCGTGGTTGGCCGGTGCCGCGCCGTCGGGTGCCGGAGTCTTAAGGGACTTTGGTAAGGCAATATGACTTCTTGATACAACTTTGTGGTGTGACGTTTTCTCAAGTGAAATTGATAAGTTGTCCATATTTACTTGGCTTCGACATGAGATGGCCGCGCTTGAAACGAGCAAGGTCTGGAATTACTCTGATCTACAGACGTGACGGGGTAGTGTAGTGGTATTCAGCGAGCCCAGGGGTATTCGCCCGAAGTCCGAATTTGTCGAGCGCCGCCGTTCGCCACGCTTGCAGCTGATGCCGCTTGGCGAAGATGTCGGTAAGCCTCCCGCGCTTGTTCCGCAGTACTTCTCGACGGAAAGCCTGCCGGACGACCAGCAGTTCGCTGCTTGGCGGGCGCATCTGTCGCCGGTGCTGGGCGTCCGATTGCCGGACGACGTTCGCGCGGAAGATGGCTTCGTGGCGCACCAGACGATCTGGAACCTGCGCGGCATCCTGCTGGTGGAGCAATCGGCTCCGGCCTTCAGCTATGAGCGGTCGCGGGATCAGGTCCGCTTCAGCCCGATCGACCACTGGCAGCTTACCTTTCTCCGTTTCGGCCAGAGCTGGACGGCGGTCGACCAGCGCGTCGCCGCGAACCGTCCCGGCATGGTCGAGATCTGCTCGCTCGGCCAGTCGTTTCGTGGACGGGCGACGGCGACGAAATCGGTCACCCTGGTCGTTCCGGTCGACCAGTTTGCCGAGCGGGGAGGGCTGCCGGCGGGCAGCCATCACGCGGTTCTGGGCGGTCATCGCGCCAAGCTGCTGATCGACTTCGTGACCAGTATCGAGGACAGCCTGAGCCGCCTGTCGCCGGAGGGCCTCGCGAGCGTACGGAGCAGCCTGCTGGAGATCGTATTCGATACGGTCACCTTCCTGGTGGGGCCGTCCAACGAGAACGATCCTGTGTCGCATACCGGCCTGATGACCCGGGCGCGCCGGTTCATCCAGGGCCATCTGGCTTCCGAGGATCTGACGCCGGACGCTCTTTGTCGCGAACTGGCGATTTCCCGCACCCGGCTCTACGAACTGTTCGAGAGCTCGGGCGGCGTGCAGAAATACATCCGCGAGCGCCGCCTGCTCGCCGCGCACGCCATGCTTGCCGATGAACTGAACACGCGAAAGGTCGTCGACGTGGCGATGGCCCTCGGCTTCGACTCCGCCGCCAATTTCAGCCGCGCCTTTGCGCAGCAGTTCGGCTACAGCCCGAGCAGCGTTCGTCGTCATGCTGCCCGGTCGGAGGCGCAGGCGGATCTGGCCCCTGCCGTCGGGACGGCCGAGACCTATGAGAGCATCCTCGAAAGCCTGACGCGCTCGCCCTGACGTCTGGCGCCGGTTATCGTGGAGCGGTTCGCTTCCGTCAGTTGTGCGACTGCTGGAAGCCGGCCACGTCGTATTGCGAAACGCTCTTCGGGTTGTTGGAGTTCTGCGGCTGCGTTCCCGCGTAGTGCGTTCCCGATGTTCCGTCTGGATTGAAGGCAGAGCCCGGCGCGCCGGCGGCATTGCCCGGCGTTGCGCTTCCGGTCTCGGCGCTGCCGATCGTCTGGTTCGGCTGGCCTGTCGTGCCGGTCACCGTATGGACGTTGGCGGCGAGTGCGGGGCCGACGGAGATCAGGATCATCGATCCGCCCAGGATCATCGGACCAAGGAGATGTCTCATGATATTCTCCCAGATGTTGCCGTCCTCAGGAGTGACCAGCGCCGGTGGCACCTGGCCAGGCCTCCATTTTCCTCCCCCGGGTGAGGCAACGCCACCGCCTTCTACGGGTGTCCAGGATTTGTGATGTCGAGGCCGCGCCGGGCCGCTGCCGGACGGTTCCGGTCGCTTCGACATTCCGTTTGACAGTCGTAGGGAAAGGGGCTTGCGTCGGGGTGTCCGGGCGACGCTGCGCGCCGCGCCCGGGAAGCCGGTCGTTTCGTCCGGCCGAAATGCCGAACCTTGGCACAAGGCGAGGGGAACCGAGATGTCTCGCAAGGAAGTCATCGAGGTCGTGAGGCAATATACGGAGCCGTTCCGTGTCACCAAGGGCAAGAACTTCCGCCTCGCCGATTATGATCCCGGCGATACGCTGGGGCTGAAGATGGACAAGAAGGACGCGGCCGACCTTCTCCGTCGCGGCGCCGACTGGCTGGCGATGGAGCAGGACATGCTCTACGCGCAGGATTCCTGGTCGGTGCTCCTGGTGTTCCAGGCCATGGACGCGGCCGGCAAGGACGGGACGATCAAGCACGTCATGTCCGGCATCAATCCGCAGGGTTGCGACGTCTATTCGTTCAAGCAGCCCTCGGCCGAGGAACTGTCGCGCGATTTCCTCTGGCGCTATGCGATGAAGGTGCCGCAGCGCGGCCGCATCGGTATCTTCAACCGATCCTACTACGAGGAAGTGCTCGTGGTGCGCACGCACCAGGAGCTTCTGAAGGCGCAGAAGCTCCCGCCGAAGCTGGTCGGCAAGAATATCTGGGACGAGCGGCTCGCCGATATCGCCCGCTTCGAGGACTATCTGACCCGGCAGGGCGTGATCATCCTCAAATTCTACCTGAACCTCTCCTATGACGAGCAGAAGCGGCGCTTCATGGACCGGCTCGACAAGCCGGACAAGAACTGGAAGTTCTCGGCGAGTGACGTCCGCGAGCGCCGCTACTGGGACGACTACATGAAGGCCTATGACGAGGCGATCCGGGCGACCGCCTCGAAGAACGCGCCCTGGTTCGTCGTGCCGGCCGACAACAAGTGGTTCACGCGCCTCGTCGTGGCGGCGGCGATCGTCGATGCGGTCGAAAAGCTCGACCTTGAATATCCGACGGTCTCGGACGCGCAGCGGAAGGACCTCGCAGCAGCGCGGGAAGAGCTGGAGCGCGAATAGCGCGCGACGAGGAGGGCGGCGGCATGTCGACGGCGATCGCGATACTCGGGGGGATCGGCCTTTTTCTGCTCGGCATGACGGTGATGACCGACGGGCTGAAGGCGCTCGCCGGCTCGTCGCTGCGCACGGTCCTCGGCAAGGCGGCGGCGACGCCGCTTTCCGGGGCGTTCTGGGGCGCGATGATCACCCTGCTGGTGCAGTCGTCGAGCGCGGTGACGATGACCACCATCGGCCTCGTCAGCGCCGGACTTCTGACCTTTCCGCAGGGGCTTGGCCTGGTGTTTGGCGCCAATGTCGGCACCACCGGCACGGGCTGGCTGGTGGCGCTGATCGGCGTGCGGGTTTCGTTGTCGAGCTATGCGCTGCCGTTGATCTTCATCGGCGCGCTGGCGAAGTTGCTGGCCAGCGGCCGGGCGGCGGCGGCCGGAGGCGCGCTCGCGGGCTTCGCCCTCGTTCTCTATGGCCTGACCACGCTGCAGCAGGGCATGGGCGGCTTGGCCGAGAGCCTGCATCCGTCCGACCTGCCGGCGGTGCTCGGCATGCCCGGCGTCGGCTGGGCTTCCGGCGCGTTCGGCCTGCTGGCGCTGATCGCGATCGGTCTGGTGATGACGGCCGTGATGCAATCCTCGACCGCTTCCATCGCCGTCACCATATCGGCCTTCTTCGCCGGCGCCGTCAGCCTGGAGCAGGGCGCGGCGCTGATCATCGGCCAGAACATCGGCACGGCGACGAGTTCGGCTCTGGCGGCGATCGGCGCCAGCACGACCGCCAAGCGCCTGGCGCTCGCCTATGTGCTGTTCAAGCTGATCGCGGCGCTGATCGCCATCGTCGCCTTCCCCTTCACGGCGGCGCTGATGAGCCGCTTCTCCGCATCGGTCGACGGCACGACGCTGCTCGCCGCTTACCACACGGTTTACAACGTGGTCGGCGTCGCGGTGCTTTTGCCGGCGACGCAATGGTTCACCCGCGTCGTGGAGCGGCTGCTGCCTTCGAAGGAGACGGCGCTGGAACGGGCGCTGGATCCGAGCGCGCTCGCCAGTCCGGTGGTCGCCGTCGAGACCGCGCGGCGGGTGGTCGCCGAGGTCCTGCAGACGGTCGCTGCCTCGGTTTCGGCGGCGCTTGCGGGTAGCCGCGCGGAAGTTGGCATTGGGAGCGCGGCGGCAGCCCTTCGCAAGGTGCGGGATTTCCTGTCCGAACTGAAGGAGCCGCCGGAAACCGGGGCCGAACGCCATCGCATGACCAGCACGCTGCACGCGCTCGATCATACCTCGCGCCTCGTCGAGGTGCTGGCAACCAACGGGCTTCCCCGTCCGCTTGCCGGCGAGGCGCAGGATCGGGACGCTGCCGTGCTTTGCGAAAGGGCGATGCGGGCGGCGGAGACGGTGGCCAACTCGATCACCACGGAATCGGCGATCAGCGAGCAGGCGAGCCCCATCGGCTGGAACCTTTCGCCGGAGATGGCGTCAGCGCTCTCCGAGGCGGAAGCGGCAGCGGGCGAGCTCAAGGCCAACCAGCGCGACTACCGCACGAAAACGCTCGCCGCCGTCGCGGCGTCGCAGCTGAGCGCCGCCGATGCCCTGGCGCAGATCGACGCCGTGCGAGCGCTCGACCGGATCGCCAACCACGCCTGGCGCGCCGCGGCGCATCTGCTCGGCCGCGGCAGGGCGGAGGATCTCGACGCGCAACCGCAACTGGAAGACACGGTGAGGGAGCAACATGAGCACACATGAAGCCACCGTTTCCGGCGCGGAGGGCGCGCCCTGGCATGCCTTGCCGGGGGCGCAGGTCGAAAGCGAATTGCGGGTCGATCCCGCACGCGGCATCGACCCGACCGAGGCGGCCGAGCGCTTGAAGACCTATGGGCCCAACCGCTTGCCGCAGGGCAGGAAGAAGGGCCCGCTGATGCGCTTCCTTGCCCAGTTCAACAACATCCTCATCTACGTCCTGCTCGTCGCCGGCTTCGTCAAGCTCATGCTGAGCCTGTGGCTTGACGCGTCGATCATCTTCGCGGTGGTCATTCTCAATTCGCTGCTCGGCTTCCTGCAGGAAGGGCGGGCCGAGAAGGCGCTCGATTCCATCCGCAACATGCTGTCCGCTGAGGCCCGCGTCCTGCGTGGCGGCGAGACGCGGCTGATCCCGGCCGAGGAACTGGTGCCGGGCGACGTCGTGCTGCTGGAATCCGGCGACAGGATCCCGGCCGACCTGCGCCTGGTCGACGCCAAGAACCTCCGCACCGAGGAAGCGGCGCTGACGGGCGAATCCGTGCCCGCCGACAAGACGACAGACCCCGTGTCGGCCAAGGCGACGGTCGGCGACCGCCATAACATGGCATTCTCCGGCACCATGGTGGTGTCCGGCCGGGCGACCGGCGTCGTCGTGGCGACCGGAAGCGGGACGGAACTCGGCCGCATCAACCAGATGCTCGCCGAAGTCAGCGCGCTGGAGACCCCGCTGCTGCGCCAGATCAAGAAGTTCGGCTACGTCATCACGGTCGCCATCGCCGTCATCAGCGTGTTGCTGTTCGCCTGGGGGCACTGGCTCGGGCACATGACCTTCGTCGAGCTGTTCCAGGCGGTGGTGGGCATCGCCGTGTCGATGATCCCGGAGGGATTGCCGGCACTGATCACCATCACGCTGGCGATCGGCGTGCAGCGCATGGCCCAGCGAAACGCCATCATCCGTCGCCTGCCGGCGGTCGAGACGCTGGGCTCCGTCTCGCGCATCTGCTCGGACAAGACCGGCACGCTGACGCTGATGGAGATGATGGTGACCTCCGTCGTGACGGCGGAGGCGGCCTATGACGTTTCCGGTGACGGCTATGCGCCGGAAGGCGAGATCAAGGCCGACAGCCAACCGGTCGGAACGGCGCCGGGCGTGCTCGCGCTGATGGGGCGGGTGTCGATGCTGTGCAACGACGCGGAACTGTTCCAGGAGGACGGCAAGTGGAAGGTGGAGGGCGATCCGACGGAGGGCGCGCTCTATCCCTTCGCCACCAAGCTCGGCCTCGACCGGGCCGGGGAGGCGGCGGCCGCGCCGCGCATCGATGCGATTCCCTTCGAATCCGAGCACAAGTTCATGGCGACGCTGAACCGCGCGGCCGAAGGCGAGATGCTGCTGGTCAAGGGCGCGCCGGAGGTGATCCTCGAGCACTGCAACCGGCAGCAACTGGCGACGGGCCCGGCGCCGCTCGACCGCGACCGCTTCCTGCAGCAAGGTGACCGGCTCGCCGCGCAGGGCGAGCGGGTGCTGGGCCTCGCCTGGCTAGAGAATCCCGGCCTCACCGCCGGAGGCCTGGGGCCGGCGGATCTGCCCCGCGACCTGGTGCTCCTCGGCCTCGTCGGCCTGATGGATCCGCCGCGCAAGGAGGCGGTCGACGCCGTGCGCGAGTGCCATGGCGGCGGCATTCGCGTCACCATGATCACCGGCGATCACAAGATCACCGCCGCGGCGATCGCCAAGATGCTCGGGATCGGCGACGGCAAGACCGCCGTTGCGGGCACCGAGATCGAGGCGATGAACGATGCCGCGCTGCAGGAATGCGTGCGCGACGTCGACGTCTTCGCCCGCGCCAGCCCGGAGCACAAGCTGCGCCTGGTCAGGGCGATCCAGGCCAACGGGCAGATCGTCGCCATGACCGGCGACGGCGTCAACGACGCCCCGGCGCTGAAGAAGGCGGATATCGGCGTCGCCATGGGCATCAAGGGCACCGAGGTGACGAAGGAGGCGGCGGGCATGATCCTTGCCGACGACAATTTCGCCTCGATCTCGGCGGCGGTGAAGGAGGGGCGCACCGTCTACAACAACATCGAGAAAGCGATGCTGTTCCTGCTGCCGACCAATGTCGCGCAGGGCGCGGTGATCGCGATCGCCATCCTGTTCGGCTTCACGCTCCCGATCACGGCGCCGCAGGTGCTGTGGGTCAACATGGTGACCTCCGTCGCCCTTGGGCTCGTCATCTCGTTCGAGCCGCACGAGGCGGACGTGATGCGGCGGCCGCCGCGGGCCGTCGACCGGCCGATCGTCACCGCCTTCGGCCTCTGGCGCATCCTCTTCGTCGGCGCGGCGCTGGTGCTCTATACGCTCGCGGCTTTCTTCTGGATGAAGGCGCAGGGGGCGTCGGACCCGATGGCGCGCACCGTCGCCGTCAACGCCATCACGCTCGGCCAGATCTTCTATCTGCTCAACAGCCGCTATCTGCTCGATTCATCCCTGTCGGTCCGCGCCCATCTCGGCAATCCCTATCTCTGGTACGGCATCGCCGGCGTCGTCGTGCTGCAGCTGCTTTTCACCTACGCGCCGCCGTTCCACGCAATCTTCGATACGGACGCCTTGCCGATCTATGCCTGGCTCTGGCTGCTGGTCGGCGGCGTCTTCTTTTTCCTGGTGGTGGAACTGGAGAAGTTCGTTATCCGCTCCGTGCCGGCGCTGCGGGACGCCGCGACGTCCCGCCCTGAAATCCTGCCGACCCCGGCGTCCTGAAGAGGCCTCTTCGCGCCGGGGCGGCGTCTTGGCGGGAGGACCAACTCTGCCTTTGACAGATGGCCCATCCCGACTGTGCTGGTCGGAGATGCGCTATTCCAGATTGGTGTGACGGGCGCGCATGGCCTCGGGCGTGATGGAAACCCGTTCACGAAGCTTCAGCACCATGACCTCGAACAAGACGAAAAGCGCGCCTTCGTAGAGCGATCCCATCGGCAGGATCGAGCTCTTCGCCGCGCCCTGGTCGTCGGCCATGGTCTGCGCCGGCAGATGCAGCACCAGGTCGGCGAGCGCGGGCGCTCGGCCATTCGGCTGCGCCGTGATCACGATCACCGTTGCGCCGGCCTCGTGCGCGACACCGATCAGCGCCAGCGCCGTCGAGATTTCGCCCGGTCCGACCGTGACGAGGAACACGTCTCCGGGGCCGACCGGCGGCGTCGTCATGTCGCCCTCGACGGCGACCGGCACGCCCATGTGGTAGAGGCGCATGGCGAAGCCCATGATCTGCAGCCGCTCGCGGCCACCGCCGAACACCACCGTGCTCTTGGCCTTCGCGATGGCGTCCACGACCGCGTCGACCTTGGCGTCGTCGAGGCGACTGAAGACGCTTTCAAGCTCTTTGAGGGCGGTATGATATGGGCTGGTGCTGACGTCGTTCACTTGTCTGTTTCCTCCTGCGGCGGGATGCTCCCCGACGGAGTGAAGCACAGAGAGCGGTCGGACTGCAAAGCCTGACCGCATGAGATAACAAAGCTTTCCGTTTTCCCCGGATGGTGGGTTCGTGGTGGGTTTTCGATCCCGGCCCGGCGCCCTGCTCGGAAGCTGGTCCGTGGATCGGGATCCGCCGATTGCCCTCCGCCTCGCGACTGGCTATATCATTTATGAAACCGCTTTCATTTGTGGTTCAGCAGGCTCGTTCACTCGACGACCGACCGGCCGGTTGCAGGCGCCGGCGGGAAAGGACCGGAATGCGCAGGGATGTGAGGGAAATCAGGACCGACGTGCTCGTCATCGGCAGCGGCGGAGCGGCGTTGCGCGCGGCACTGGACGCCCAGGAGGGCGGGGCCGAGGTCACGGTGGTGATCAAGGGCGAGTTCCGCCGGAGCGGCGCCACTTTCCATAGCGTCGCCGAGGTGGGCGCTTTCAACGTGCCGGACGGCGCCGGCGATGCGGGCGACAGCCCGGACGTGTTCCTGCACGACATCCTGACGGCCGGGCAGGGCATGTCGGATCCGCGCCTCTCGGCGATCCTTGCCGAGGAGGCCGAGAATGCCCTGCGCTACCTGGAGGGCTACGGCGTCCATTTCGAGCGCGTCGGCCCCGAGGAAGGCGAGCCCTACCTGACCTTCCAGGCCTGCTTCTCGTCGAAGCCGCGTTCGCATGTGATCAAGGATCACTTCAAGCCGATCGTGAAGGCGCTGGGATCAGAGGCGACGAAGCGCGGCCTCTCCGCCATGGACAGGTTGATGATCAAGGACCTGATCGTGCGCGACGGCGAATGCCTCGGTGCGGTTGCGGTCGACGCCGAGGGCAGGCTGGTCGTCATCCGCGCCAAGGCGACGATCCTGACCACCGGCGGCGCCAGTCAGCTTTTCCGCACCAACCTCTATCCGTCCGACATCACCGGCGACGGCTACGCGATGGCGCATCGCGCCGGCGCCCATCTCGTCAACATGGAGTTCATGCAGGCCGGCGTCTCGATCATCGATCCCTTCGTCAACCTGTTCGGCAACTATCTCTGGGACGCGCGGCCGAACCTCTCCGACCGCGACGGGCGACCCTTCCTGTCGGACTACCTGCCCGAGGGGCTCGGCATCGCGGCGGTGATCCGCGAAAAGCAGCGCCACTTCCCGTTCAGTTCGAGCGACATCTCCCGCTTCATCGAGATCTCGATCCAGAAGGCGATCAACGAGGGTCGGGGCACCGACAAGGGCGGCCTGCTGCTCGACTTCATCCACGACGACCTTGATTCCATCCTGGCGGACCAGAGCCGAAGCGTCGCCAAGATGTGGCCGCTGACCTATGACTGGTACAAGGAGCGCGGCACTGACCTGCGCAAGGACAAGGTCGAGATCACCTGTTCGGCCCACGCCATCAATGGCGGGTTGCGGATCGATCCCGACGCCCAGTCGAACATCAAGGGCCTGTTCGCGGCAGGCGAAGTGGCGGCGGGGCCGCATGGCGCCGACCGGCTCGGCGGCAACATGTCGGTGACCTGCCAGGTGTTCGGCCGCCGCGCCGGCCGCGCCGCGGCGGCGCGGGCGCGCGAGATCGATCACCGCGCCATCGCCGACCCGCTCGAGGGGCATGATCCGCTGCCGGCCGGGGCCGGCGCTGGCGCTACGGTGGATCTGGCGACGCTGCGGCAGCGCCTGCAGAACGCCGCCAACCGGCACCTGCTGATCCTGCGCGACGCGCCGGGCCTGCAGGCGTTCCGCGTTGAGTGCGCGCAACTGCGGCACGAACTCGCCGGTTCCGCGCGGATCGAGACGCCCGCGGATGCGGTCCAGGCGCTGGAGCTCAAGAACCTGATCGAGGTTGGCGAACTGATGGCGCTCGCGGCGCTGGCGCGGCCCGAAAGTCGCGGTAGCCACTATCGCGAGGACCATCCCGACCGCGATCCCGCCTTCGAGCACAACATCCTGCTCGATCGTCACGCCCAGGGCGGCTTCTTCCGCGCCCGGCTCGGCGATCTATAGCCTCTGTCCTGTCGGCGTGCCCGAGCCGGGCGCGCCGGTTGCCGTCGGTGGTGGGCAAAAAAGGGGCGCTACGAAGGATCGTAGCGCCCATGAGTTTGAGGCCGGCTTGCTATCGGGAGGGGGAGGTCGCCGGCCCCGGGGTTGTCATCCCTTGGACGGGTAGTAGGGCTCGCGCTTGCCGAGATGCGCGAACACCGTCTTGATGTTGGTGAATTCGTCGAAGCCCGCCTGGCCCATTTCGCGGCCGAAGCCCGACGCCTTGTAGCCGCCGAACGGCATCTGCGGCGCGCCGTCGATCGTCGTGTTGATCCAGACCGAGCCGCTGCGCAGCTTCGGCGTGATCTGGTGGGCGGTGTCGAAGTTCTTGGTCCAGAGCGAGCTGGCGAGACCATAGGCGGTGTCGTTTGCGAGGCGGACGGCCTCGTCCTGGTCCTTGAAGCGGATGATCGATAGCACCGGCCCGAAGATCTCCTCGCGGAAGATCGTCATGTCGCGCGTGACGTTGTCGAAGATGGTCGGCTGGACGAACAGGCCGTCCGCCTGCGCCCCGGCCTCGCCGCCGAGCCGAAGCGTCGCGCCCTCAGCCTTGCCCCTGGCGAGATAGGAGCAGACCTTGTCGAAGTGCTTGTCGCTGATCATCGCGCCGACATCGGCGTCGTCGGCATGCACGTCGCCGAGCTTCAGCGTGCGGGCGCGGGCGACGAGGCGTTCGACGAAATCGTCGGCGATCTTCTCGTCGACGAGCAGGCGCGTCGCCGAGCAGCAGCATTCGCCCTGATTGTAGAAGATGCCGTAGAGCGAGCCGTCGATGGCGTCGTCCAGGTCGGCGTCGGCGAAGACGATATTGGCCGATTTGCCGCCGAGCTCGAGCGACACCCGCTTCAGCGTTTCGGCCGAGTTGGCGAGGATGCGGCGGCCGACCGCGGTCGATCCGGTAAAGGAGACGAAGTCGACCTCCGGGCTCTTGACGATCGTCTCGCCGACCGGGTCGCCATAGCCGGTGACGACCGAGAGCGTGCCGTCCGGCAGGCCCGCCAGCTTGCCGAGGCGGGCGAGTTCGAGCGCCGTGCCGGAAGTAAACTCGGACGGCTTCACCACCACGGTGCAGCCGGCGGCGAGCGCGAACGGCACCTTCTGGGCGAAGATCAGCGCCGGGAAGTTCCACGGGATGATCATGCCGACGACGCCGACCGGCTCGCGGTGGATCCAGCCTGCCTTCTGCGGGCCGAGATTGGTGTAGGTCTCGCCGTGCACCTGCATGGCGAGGCCGGCGGCGAAATGGGTGAGCGAGACGACGTTGCGCAGGTCGCCGCGCGCCTGGCGGATCGGCTTGCCGACCTCGTCGACCTCGATGCGGGCGAGGCGCTCGAGGTTCTCCTCGATCAGGTCGGCCCAGCGCCGCACGACGGCCGCACGCTCCATGCCCGTCATCTGCGGCCAGGGGCCGTTGTCGAAGGCTTCGCGCGCCTCGGCGATGGCGGCCGCTGCGTCCGCGGCGGTCCCCTCGGCGAAGCGGGCGACCAGGCGGCCGGTCGCGGGCGAGTGACGCTCGATCATGGCCGCCGGAGCGCGGTCGCCGCCGGAGACGTGGTGCGCGTAGTCGCGCGTGGTCGAAACTTGGTTCATCGGTTGGTTCCTTGCTGAGCTTCGGATGGGCGGAAGGGAGGGGAGCGGGCGGCGGCTAGCCGGCCCGCTCCAGCGCCGGGGATCGGGAGGCGATCCCGGCGCGGTTGCCTCGGATGAAATCGGCGGCGCGCTCGCCGATCATGATGCTGGGGGCGTTGGTGTTGCCCGAGACGAGGCGCGGCATGATCGAGGCGTCGGCGACGCGCAGGCCATCGACGCCATGCACCCGCAATTCGGTGTCGACGACGGCCATCTCGTCCTGGCCCATCTTGCATGTGCCGACCGGGTGGTAGCCGGAGCGCGCCCGCTCGCGGACATAGGCCTCGTAGTCGGCGCGGCTGCGGCACTTCGGGCCCGGCATGAACTCGTCGGTGACGAAGCGCTTCATGGCGGGCTGCGTCATGATCTCCTGCCCGACTTTCACGCAGTCGATCGTGCGTTCGAGATCATAGGGATCGCCGAGGAAGTTCGGATCGATCGAGGGCGAGACGCGCGGGTCGGCGCTCTTCAGCGTCACGGCGCCACGGGCGCGCGGATGCATGAAATAGCCGTTCAGCGTGCAGCCATTGCCGGTGACCGTGGCGTCGGTGTCGTTGACCTCCTCGACGCCGGTGCCCGGCAGGAAGTGATATTGCAGGTCCGGCGCCGGCAGCTTCGGGTCGCTCCAGCAGAAGGCGCCGCCCTCGACGATGGTGCCGGCGACCGGGCCGTTGCGGAACAGGGCGTACTGGATCGCCGGCATGATCTTCCGGCTCGCCTTCTTGTAGACGTCGTAGCTGTCGACGTTCTTGACGTTGTACATCATGAAGACGTCGAGATGGTCGTGCAGGTTCTGGCCGACGCCGGGCAGTTCGACCAGCGTGCGGATGCCGTGGCTGGCGAGATGGGCAGAGGGACCGATGCCGGAGAGCATCAGCAGCTTGGGCGAGCCGATTGCCCCTGCCGTGACGATCACCTCGCGCGCAGCGCGCTCGGTCACCACGCTGTTGCCCTGGAAAAACTCCACGCCGACGGCGCGGTTGTTCTCGATCAGGATGCGCTTCGCCAGCACGCCGGTCCGGACGGTCAGGTTCGGTCGGTTGCGCGCCGAGCGCAGATAGGCCACCGCCGCACTGCAGCGCCTGCCGTCGCGGTTCGTCGTCTGGTAGAGGCCGGTTCCCGGCTGCGTCGCCCCGTTGAAGTCCGGATTGTAGGGAATGCCGTATTCCTGGCAGGCTTGGACGAAGGCCTTGCTCAGCTTGTGCGGATGGCGCTGGTCGACCACGCTCAGCGGGCCGTCGATGCCATGATAGGGGGCAGAGTACTTCTCGTTGCTCTCGGCGCGCCGGAAGTAGGGCAGCACGTCGCGATAGGCCCAGCCGAGGCAGCCCATTTCCTCCCAGGTGTCATAGTCCTCGGCATTGCCCCGGATATAGACCTGCGCGTTGATCGAGGAGCCGCCGCCGAGCACGCGCGCCTGCGGATAGAGCGGCGTGATCCCGCCCTGGTGCTGCTGCGGCGCCAGTTCGTAGCGCCAGGTGAGCGAACCCTTGGTCGTCTTGTAGAAGCCGACCGGCATGTGGATATAGGGGTTCCAGTCGCGCGGTCCCGCCTCCAGCAGCAGCACCTTGGCGTCCGGATCCTCGGACAGGCGGGTCGCAAGCGCGGACCCGGCCGATCCGCCGCCGACGACGATGAAATCATACATGGCTGTCCTCCCGATTTTCTGCTCTTCGGGGTCCGGACCCCTCCCGGTCCGATCCCGGCTGTTTTGCTCGTCGTCAGTTCACCCATTTCAGGATGTGTTCGCCGACGCAGACCGTGTCGCCATTCTGGTTGGTCACGGTGATTTCGGAGCGCGCGCGACGGCGCTCGGGATCGACCTCGCGGACGGCGTAGCGCAGACGCACCGTGTCGCCGATATAGACGGGCTTCAGGAAGCGGATCCGGTCATAGCCGAGCGAGACGGGCGTCTCCGTCGCCCGGACATTCGGCACGCGCTCGACGATCTGGGTCGAGCAGGTCGACATGAAGGCGATGATCAGCGCGCCATGGGCGATGCGCCCCTCATAGGCCGTTCCCGACATGGCGGTTTCGTCGACATGGTTGGGCGAATGATCGCCGCTGACCTCGGCGAAGGCGTTCACGACCGCCTCGCTGACCTCGCGCTCGAGCGTCACGGCGTCGTCGACCTTCAGGTAGAAATCCGTCACGCGTCTATCCTCCCTGGCCTCAATCCGGGCGTGCGCCGGTGGGCCCGCTCTGTGGCGCGGCGGCACTGCGGCCGGCTTTCATCCACGCGGGCGTCGCTTGGGGCGGTCTCGACTTCTCGCGCGGCGCCTGTCCCTACCGCGTCGCCGACTATCAAATGAAACCGCTTTCATTAAGGCGATGCTATCGACTTTTCTCGGGGGATGCAACGCCCAATCACGGTTGTTGTGGCGTATCGGTCGTCGGCATGTCGCGCCGATATATAAGGTTTCGGTTGATTTGCCGGGCGGCCCGGGTCACGATCGGGCTCTCTGGCAGGGCCTTGCCCGGCCCCATTGCCAAGGCCGAAAACTTGCGTTATGCGTTTATGAAATCGCTTTCAGAAACCGGTTTCGTGCGGAGGAACAGTGCGTCATCTCGAGGGTATTCGGATCGTCAGCTTCAATCATTTCCTGATGGGTCCGGTCGGCATCCAGTTCCTTGCGGACCTCGGCGCCGACGTCATCGCGATCGAGCCGGTCGAAGGCGCGTTCCAGCGCAAATGGGGCGGCGCGAACCGCTTCCTCGATGGCCAGACCATGCTGCAGCTGACCGGCAACCGGAACAAGCGCAGCCTTGCCCTCGATCTCAAGAGCCCTGCGGGCCTGGCGATCGCCCGCAAGCTGGTGGAGGGCGCCGATGTCGTGGCGGAGAACTATCGTCCCGGCGTGATGAACAAGCTTGGCCTCGGCTTTGAGGATATCCGCAAGGTCAATCCGCGCATCATTTATGCTGCCGCATCCGGCTTCGGTCCGGATGGTCCCTATGCGGCGCGGCCGGGCCAGGACCTGATCGTGCAGGCGATGTCCGGCCTTGCCGCGATCACGGGCACCCAGGAGGACGGGCCGCGCGGCGTCGGCGTCTCGGTGGTCGACCACCATGGCGCAGCGTTGTTCGCTGCCGGAATTCTCGCAGCCCTCCTGCGGCGCGAGCGCTCGGGCGAGGGTGGCCGCGTCGATGTCAGCCTGCTCAATGCCGCGCTCGACCTGCAGATGGAATCGCTGGTCTGCTACATGAACGGGCCGGGCGACGACGACATACGCCAGACCGGTCGCATCTCCGGCTGGTATTATGGCGCGCCCTACGGGATCTACGCGACGAGCGACAGCTTCATCGCCATCTCGCTCGGCACGATGGAGGCGATCGCCGAGGCGATCGACATTCCCGAGGCCGAGCGCATCCCGAACAGCGAGGCCTATGCCCGGCGCGAGGAGGCGGCGGCGAGCATCGCGCGGGCGTTGAAGAAGGGCACTACCGAGACCTGGAGCCGGATCTTCGCAGAGCGCGGCATCTGGCATTCGTCGGTGAATGACTACAGCCGCCTCGCCGAGGATCCGCAGGTCCTCCACAACGGCAATTTCGTCACCGTCCCCGGCGCGACCGGCTCGCCCGTGACCCTGGTTGCGCATCCGGTCCGCTATGACGGCCAGGCGCCGGAGGTCCGGCTGCCGCCGCAGAAGCTGGGCGCGCAGACCGCCGATATTCTCGCCGAGCTTGGTTACGACGAGGCCGCCATCGCCGCCTTGCTTCGCGACGGGGTCGTCGGCGGCGAATTCGACGTCGATGGCGCGGCGCGGAGCGCTGTCGCCTCGGCCTGAACCACGCTCCACCGCGCGGCCCGCTGTCGGGTCGCCTTCCATTCTTCATAGGCACGGCCCGGAAACCGGGCAGGGGATGAGACGATGACGATGAAATCGATGCATGCGGAGATCGGCGACGCGGTCCGCTTTTCCAAGACGGTAAGCGAGGCGGATGTCTATCTCTATGCCGGCATCACGGGCGACTTCTCGGGCAACCACGTCAACGAGGAGTTCATGAAGAAGTCCGTCTATGGCCACCGCATCGCCCATGGCGCGCTGACCATCGGCTTCATGTCCACCGCGTCGACCCTGATGATCGAGCGCAGCCTGTCGCAGGGCATCGACTCGACGCCGGTGTCGCTCGGTTATGACCGCGTGCGCTTCCTGGCCCCGGTCTTCTTCGGCGATACGGTGAACGTGACCTACACGATCAAGGAAGTCGACGAGGAGCGCCGCCGGACCCGGTCGCAGGTCGAGGTGCATAACCAGAACGGCATTCTGGTCGCCGTCGGCGAGCATCTGCTGAAATGGGTGAAGAACGAGGATTCCGAGCGCGAGGCTGCCTGAGCGTTTCGGCACCAGCACCGCGGGCGGCTCCGGCCGGGAGGACCGCGGGCAGGATCGGGAGGAAGAGACTATGACCGACTATGTGATCGTGGGCGCGGGCTCGGCGGGGTGCGTGCTCGCCAACCGGCTGAGCGCGGATCCCTCCATCAGCGTCGTGCTGCTGGAGGCGGGCGGGCGCGACCGCAATCCGTTCATCCACATGCCGGCCGGCTACCGCCAGCTCATGATATCGGGCGCGGTCGACTGGGGCTACCAGACGGTGCCGCAGAAGCATTGTTATGGCCGCTCGTTTCATTGGCCGCGCGGCAAGGTTCTCGGCGGTTCCAGCTCGGTCAACGGCATGGTCTATATCCGCGGCCACGCCTCCGACTATGACGGCTGGGCCCAGATGGGCAATCGCGGCTGGTCCTATTCGGACGTGCTGCCCTATTTCAAGCGCGCCGAGAGCTGGGAACTCGGCGAGGACGAGTTCCACGGCGGTAGCGGTCCGCTTCATACGACGCGCGTTCACGAATTCCATCCGCTGGCGCGGGCCTGGCTGGAAGCGGGCGTGCAAGCCGGCTATCCGCGCAATCCCGACGTCAATGCGTCGAGCCAGGAGGGCTTCGGCCCTCTCGACAGCACCATCAAGAACGGCCGCCGCGCCAGCACGGCCTATTGCTATCTGAAGCCAGCACTGGCGCGGCCCAACCTCAAGGTGATCACCCGCGCGCTTGCCTCGCGCGTCATCATCGAAGGCGGTCGCGCGGTCGGTGTCGAGTATGTCCGCAACGGCCGTACCGAAGTGGTGCGCGCCGATGCCGAGGTGATCCTGGCCGGTGGCGCGATCAACTCGCCGCAGCTCCTGCAGCTTTCCGGCGTCGGTGACGGCGACCATCTGCGCTCGGTCGGGATTCGCGCCGTGCATGAGCTCCCGGGCGTCGGTCAGAACCTCTCCGACCATGTCGCGACCGAGATCCAGCAGCAATGCACCCAGCCGATCTCGCTCCTGCGGGAATTGAAGCCACTGAACGTCGCCAAGTCGCTTGTGCGCTACGCGCTGACCCGCGGCGGTCCGGTCGCCCATCCTGGCATTCAGGCCGTTGGCTTCGTCAAGTCTCGGCCGGAGCTGGTCGCTCCGGATATCCAGTACCATTTCATCATGATCATGTATGGCGAGCACGGGCGGAAGCTGCACGAGCTGCATGGCTACCAGCCGCTGATCAACGTGCAGCGTCCGGAGAGTGTCGGCACGGTGCTGATCCGCTCCAGTGATCCTACCCGGCATCCGGAGATCGATCCGAACTATCTGGCCTCCGAGGAGGATGTGCGCGTGCTGCGCGATGGCATCAAGATCTGCCGGGATGTCCTGGGCCAGAAAGCCTTTGATAGTTATCGCGGGGCCGAAATTTCCCCTGGACGTGACGTCAGGACAGATGCTCAGATCGATGACTATGTGCGTCATTCGGCGCACACGCAGTACCATCCCGTGGGGACATGCAAGATGGGGGTGGACTCGAAGGCTGTAGTCGATACCAATCTGAAGGTCCACGGGTTGGCGGGTCTGAGGGTGATCGATGCTTCGATCATGCCGAAGATGGTAAGTGCGAATACTAATGCCGCGACGATCATGATCGCCGAGAAGGGCGCGGACATGATACTCCGGCAAGGCACGGACTACGCGGAAAGCGTGGCCTGAAGTGGGGAATGGGGAGCCCTTTGGGAGAGGGGCTTCCGTCAGAGGATGCGGAGATCGGACCCCGCGCAAACCGGTCCGAGGGAGGAACTGAAATGATCAATCGTCGTTCGTTGCTGCAGATCGCCGCCGGTGGAGCCGCCATTGGAGCCTTCGGTCTGCGCCCCGCCTACGCGAATATGCCGAAGCTGAAGGAGAAGGACACCTACAAGATCGGCTTCGCCCAGACCGAGAGCAACAACCCCTGGCGCCTGCAGCAGACCAAGAGCATGCAGGACGAGGCCAAGAAGCGCGGCTGGCAGCTGGTCTACACCGACGCCGCCGGCTCGGCTGCCAAGCAGGTCGCCGACGTGCGCTCGATGATCGCCCAGAAGGTCGATGTCATCCTGCTCGCCCCGCGTGAAGAGCGCCCGCTGATCCCGGCCGTCATGGAAGCCAAGAAGGCCGGCATTCCGCTGTTCCTGATCGACCGTGGCGTCGATCCGAGCCTCGCCAAGGGCGGCGAAGACTACGTCGCCTTCATCGGCTCGGACTTCGTCGAGGAAGGCCGCCTGGCCGCCGAGGCGCTGGTCAAGGCCGTCGACGGCAAGGCCAAGATCATCGAGCTGGTCGGAACCGTCGGTTCGTCGCCCGCCAACGACCGCGCCAAGGGCTTCGCAGACTACATCAAGGACCATCCGGGCATGGAAGTGATCGCCTCGCAGTCCGGCGACTTCGCCCGCGACAAGGGGCGCCAGGTCTTCGAGACGCTGTATCAGGCGCATCCCGAGGCGACGGCGCTTTATTCGCACAACGACGAAATGACGATGGGCGCCATCGCCGCGATGGAAGCGGCCGGCAAGGTTCCGGGCAAGGACCTGATCATCGCCTCGATCGATGGCACCAAGGACGCCGCTCAGGCGCTGCAGGACGGCAAGGTCGTCGTCGTCGTGGAATGCAACCCGAACTTCGGTCCGGCCGCCTTTGATGCCGTCGTCAAGTACAGCAAGGGCGAGGCCGTGGCGCCGCGCCTGGTCAACAAGGACCGCGTCTTTACCAAGGACAACGTCGCGGCCTATCTGCCCGAGGCTTACTGAGCCTTGCAGGCGGGCGCCCTGGGGCGCCCGCCGATCCGGCCCAGACCATTCCTTGCGACAGTCGCTGCCGGCCATCGGCGGCGGCTGCCGTCAGCTACGAGACAGTCGTCCATGGCTACCGCAGAACCATTTCTGTCGATGCAAGGCATCGACAAGTCCTTCGGCAATGTTCCCGCCCTGACCGGCGCATCGCTGGAAGTGCGCGAAGGCGAGGTGATGGCCCTGATCGGCCAGAACGGCGCCGGCAAGTCCACCATGATCAAGGTCTTGAACGGCTTCTGCCGCAAGGACGCCGGCACGATCACCTTCAATGGCGCGCCCTGGTCGGCGTCCTCGCCGGAGATGGCCCAGCGCGGCGGCATTTCGACGATCTTCCAGGAAATCAACCTCATTCCCTTCCGCACCGTGACCGAGAACATCTATCTCGGCCGCGAGCTCAAGAACCGCATCGGCCTGCTCGACCTCAAGCGGATGCATGACGGCGCGCGGAAGCTGCTGGCCGAGTTCGACGTCGATGTGGACGTGCGCCGGCCGCTCGGCGAATTCTCCACCGCAATCCAGCAGATGGTCGCCATCGCCCGGGCCGTCTCGTTCGAGGCCCGGCTGGTGATCATGGACGAGCCGACCTCCTCGCTCGACGAGACCGAGGTTGCCGTGCTGTTCGAGACCATTCGCCGTCTCAAGGCAAAGCGGGTCGCCGTCGTCTTCGTCAGTCACAAGCTGGACGAGCTCTACGCCGTCTGTGACCGCGTCACCGTCATGCGCGACGGGCGCACGGTGGCGGTCTCGTCGATGGCGGACATGTCCAAGCTGCAACTGGTCGCCACCATGCTCGGCCGCGATCTCGCGGAAGTGCGCCGCGCCGGCGCGACGGCCTTCACCGAAGGCACGCGCGCGATCGGCGAGGAACTGCTTTCGGTTCAGGATGTGGCCGTCGGCCGCCGCGTGCATGATGCGAGCCTTTCGGTTCGCCGCGGCGAGATCGTCGGCCTCGCCGGCCTGCTCGGCGCCGGCCGCACCGAAACCGCGCGCGCGATCTATGGCGCGAGCCCGCACGAGAAGGGCGAGATCCGCCTGCTCGGCAAGAAGACCGATTTCACCGAGCCGGCGGACGCCATCCGCGCCGGCATCGGCTTCTGTTCCGAGGACCGCAAGCACGAGGGCATCATCCCCGGCATGTCGGTGCGCGAGAACCTGACGCTGGCCCTGCTGCCGGCGCTCGCCCGCGCCGGCATCGTCGACGAGGCGCGCCAGCGCGAAATCGTGCTGCGCTTCATCAAGGAGATCGGCATCAAGTGCTCGAGCCCCGAGCAGAAGATCCGCGAACTCTCGGGCGGCAACCAGCAGAAGGTGCTGCTGGCGCGCTGGCTCTGCATGAACCCGAAGCTCCTGATCCTGGATGAACCGACGCGCGGCATCGACGTCGGCGCCAAGGCCGAGATCCAGCGTTTGATCCGCAAGCTCGCGGATGACGGGCTGGGCGTGCTGATGATTTCGTCCGAAATCGAAGAAATCGTCGAGGGCGCCGATCGCGTCTTCGTCCTGCGTGATGGCCGCACCACCGTCGAGCTCGACGGCGAGGCGATCACCGAGCCCGCCGTGATGGGGGCAATGGCCCACGGACATGGAGACGCCGTATGAGTTCCGCCCTCGAAAACGCACCCGCGCCGGTGCCGGGAAGCGTCGGCACTCCGCGGCGCGCGGGGCTCGCCTCGATTCTCTCGCGCCGGCATGTCGGCACGATCGCGGCGCTGATCGCGCTGCTCGTCTTCAATTTCCTGTTCACGCCGCACTTCGCCACCATGCAGACGCTGTCGGTGAACCTGACGCAGGTCTGCGTCATCGTCATCGTCGGCGTTGGTATGACGATGGTCATCGCCACCGGCGGCATCGACCTCTCGGTCGGCTCGATCATGGCGATCGCCGGGGCGTTCGCACCGCAGATCTTCCAGGGCATGCTGTTCCCGGTGCCCAATCTCTACGTCGGCATCGCGCTCGGCATCATCCTGCCGGTGATCCTCGCCGGCTGCTTCGGCCTGTTCAACGGCTGGCTGGTCGCGAATGTCCGCGTGCAGCCGATCATCGCGACGCTGATCCTCTTTATCGCCGGTCGCGGTATCGCGCAGGTCTGGACCAATGGCGACCTGCAGGTCTTCAAGGTTCCTGAATTCCAGCAGATCGCCATTGGCCGTGTGTTCGGTGTGCCGTTCCAGGTCTGGATAATGCTGGCGCTCGTGCTGCTTTCGGCCTGGGCGCTGCAGCGGACGGTGTTCGGGCGCCAGGTGCTGGCGGTCGGCGGCAACGAGCAGGCGGCCTGGCTCGCCGGCATCCCGGTTCGCCACGTCAAGCGCCTCGTCTATGTCATCTCCGGCGTCTGCAGCGGCATTGCCGGCCTCATCGTCATCGCGATGAACTCGGCCGCCGACGCCAACCTGATCGGCATGGGCATCGAGCTGGACGTGATCGCGGCGGTCGCGGTCGGCGGCACGCTGCTGAGCGGCGGCCGGGCGACGATCATCGGCACGCTGCTCGGCGCGCTGATCATCCAGCTCGTTCGCTACACCCTTCTCGCCAATGGCGTGCCCGATGCGGCGGCGCTGGTCGTCAAGGCCGGGCTGATCGTTCTCGCCGTCTGGCTGCAAAGGCAGGATCGCGCCTAATGCCCCGTCTTCACGCCTCTGCCGGCTTCGGCGCCCTTCTCGCTCTCGTCCTGATCATCGCCTTCGGCGCCTGGCGCTATGACGGCTTTATCAGCGAGTACAACGTGCTCACCGTCCTGCGCTACAATTCGATGTTCGCGCTGGTCGGCCTCGGCATGTGCTTCGTGATCATGACCGGCGGCATCGACCTGTCGGTCGGCTCGGTCGCGGCGCTGTCGAGCGTGGTTTCGGCCTATCTCAGCCCCTATGGTCTGCTGCCGGGTCTGCTGGGCGGCCTCGCCGCAGGCCTTGCCGCAGGCATCATCAACGGCTTCATTATCTCTAAGATGAAGATCCTGCCGTTCATCGCCACGCTGGCGACGATGCTCGCCGCCTCCGGCGTCGCGCTGCTGCTGTCGAACCAGCAATCCGTGCCGGCCTCCTACGACACCAATTTCATGGCGCTCGGACAGGGCGATTTTCTCGCCTACGCCCCCGAATGGGTGACGGGCGACGATGCGGGCCTGCTCGGCGGATTGATCCGTATCTTCTTCGGCTTCCCGATCCCTGCCTGGATCGCGCTCTTCGCCTATCTCCTTGGCTCGCTGATCCTCAACCGCACCCCGTTCGGACGCCATGTGCTGGCGGTCGGCGGCGGCGAGGAGGCCTCGCGGCTGATGGGCTTGCCCACCGACCGGACGATCTTCCTGGTCTATGTCTTGTCCGGCTTTCTCGCCGGCATGGCGGGCGTGATCCTGGCGGCGCAGTTCGGCGCCGGACAGCCGATCGAGGGCGTGGGCTGGGAACTCTTCGCGATCGCCTCGGTCGTGGTGGGCGGCACGCTGCTTACCGGCGGCAAGGGTTCGGTCGGCGCCACACTGGTCGGCACGCTTCTGCTCGGCATCCTGTTCACCGTGCTCAACTTCGAGAACGGCATGGGCTGGATCAGCCTCAGCGCCTATTGGCAGTCCGTGCTGCGCGGCGCGTTCCTGCTGGTGGTCGTCATCCTGCAGAGCCGCCTGACCCGCTCGGCCGCGACTGCCTGACGGCGGTCGTTGCGGCATATCGTTGGCCGGGGCGCTGCAGCCCCGGCGGCGCGGCGACGTTCTGCGCATCCCGTGGCAATTCAGGCCGGCCGTCTTGCGGCGTCCGGGCTTCTGATCCAGAGTCCCGGCATGGATAAGACGGACAAGAAACCGCCCTCGCAGCGCAAGGCGCAGGCCGACGCCTCGCCGGCCCCGGCGCGCGCCAAGCTGGAGCATGTGGCGCGGCTCGCCAAGGTTTCACTGGCGACTGCGTCGCGGGCGATCAACCAGCCCGAGATCGTGCGTCCCGAGATCCGCGAGCGCGTGCTGCATGCCGTCGAGATGCTCGACTATACGCCCGATCGCATGGCGAAGGCCCTGAGCTCCGGCCGCACCCATACGGTCGGCGCCGTGGTGCCGACGCTCGGCAACGCCATCTTCGCCGATGGCGTCGAGGCGCTGGAGGCGCGGCTTGGCGCGCGCGGCTACACGTTGATCCTGTCGCATTCGCAATATGACCCGGCGCGCGAGTTCCGCCAGATCCGCGGCATGCTGGAATATGGCGTCGACGGCCTGGTCCTCGTCGGCGATACCTTCGCTCCGGATTCGCTGCCGCTGATCCGTCATCACCGCACGCCGCTGGTCACCACCTATGTCTGCGCCTCGCGCCAGGGAATTCCGGCGATCGGCATCGACAATCGCCAGGCGACCCATCGCATGGCGCGCTACCTGCTCGAGCTCGGGCATCGCGAATTCGCCGTCATCGCCAATACCGGCCTGCCGAACGACCGCTCGCAGGCGCGGCTCGACGGCCTCCTCGACGCCATCGCGGAGGAGGGCATCCGCCTGCCGCCGGATCGCATCTTCGAGGCGCCGCTGCCGAGCATCGCCGCCGGTCGCGAGGCGTTCCGCCGCCTGCGGGCCGCCCATCCCGGCGTCACCGCCTTCCTGTGCACCACCGATGCGATGGCGGTCGGCGCGGTCGCAGAAGCGCGGCGCGAGGGAATTCGGGTGCCCGAGGATGTCTCGATCACCGGCTTCGACGACGTCGAGATCGCCGCCGAGACCGATCCGCCGCTGACGACCGTCAAGGTTCCTGCCGCCGAGATCGGCGCCATCGCCGCCGACCGGTTGATCGGCATCATCGAGGGCGGCCCGGCGGCGACGATCGCCCCGATCGCGCCGCTGGAGGCGGCCCTGGTGGTGCGTGGGTCGACCGGGCCGGTCGCCGGCCCCGTCGCCCGCAAGCGCCGCACGCGCGCGGCCGCTGCCTGAGCGGTCCGTCATGACGGTGGAAATGGAGACGCTGGCGGTCCGCCTGCCGGAGGGCATGGTCCAGGTTGCTCGCTGGACGCCATCGGACGGGCCGGCGCGTGGCGAGATCGTGCTGCTGCACCAGGGGCTTGGCTCGATCACGCAATGGGGCTCGTTCCCCGAGGCGCTCGGCGCGGCGACGGCTTGCCGCGTCACCGCCTATGACCGGCTTGGCTATGGCCGCTCGGATTTTCCCGATGACGAGCGCGGCGATTTCCTGGAGCGGGAGGCATGGGAGCGGCTGCCGGCGCTGCTCGACGCGCTCGGCGTCGAGCAGCCGATCCTCTACGGCCATAGCGACGGCGGCACCATCGCGCTGCTCTACGCGTCGGAGCGTCCCGCCGCACTGGCGGGCCTCGTCAGCGAGGCCGCCCATGTCTTCTCCGAGGTGGCCGAGACCGGCGGCATCGAGGCGCTGCGCGCGGAATTCGAGACCGGTGATCTCGCCCGTAAGCTCGCCAGGCACCATCCGCGCCATCTCGATCGGATGTTCCATCGCTGGGCCGACTTCTGGCAGGCGCCGGGGCGCGACGACTGGACGATGCTCGAAAGGCTCGCGGCGATCGAATGCCCGGTTCTGATCGTGCAGGGCGACGCGGACGAGCATGGCAGCCTGCGCCAGGTCGACGAGATCGTCGAGCGCGTCCATGGGCCGGCGGAGCGGCGGATCCTGCCTGGCTGTGGACACTCGCCGCACCGCGAGCAGCCGCAGGCCGTGCTGGCGGCGGTGGCGCCCTTCGTTGCCGCGATCTTGCAAGGCAATCGAGCGCCTCACACCTGAGCGAGCCGGCGTTTCCGGTGAAAGCGCTTTCTGTTGCCGAACCTGGCGGATGCCAAGTTCGGCCGGCGACGTGGCTAGACTGCCTCGGCCACGCGGGCTTCCGCCTGTCGCGAGGCAGCGACGGCGCGCGTCGCGACCAGCCTTGCCACCTCTTCGGGAGCGTAGCCGAGTTCGTCCATGATCTCGTGCGTGTGCTCGCCGATCTCCAGCGCCAGCACGCGCAGTTCCGGCACCTGGCCGTCATAGCGGTTGGGGTGATTGACCAGATGGACCGTGCGGCCGCGCACGGTGATCTCCCGGAAAACCTCGGCATGCTGGATCTGCGGATCGGCGAGCAGGTCGTCGTAGAAATTGATCGGCGCCCACCAGATGGCATGGGCATCGAGCCGTTCGCCCAACTCGTCGCGCGAGAAGCGGGCGGTCGCGGCGCGCAGCCGGCGGGCATAGTCGTCGCGCTCCTGGTAGCGATCGACGCCGGCGACCTCGCGCAGCGCGTCGCTGTCGAGCGCTTCCGCCAGCACGCCGGCGTCGCAGAGCGAGATCACCATGTGGCCGTCGGTCACCGGATAGACGCCATAGGGCGCGGCGTGGAACCAGGTGGCGAGGTTGGATTCGCGCTTGAGGATGTCGCGGGTCATGCCGCCGGCGAAGAAATTGACCAGCGCCTCGCCCTGTAGGTCGAGGCCGGCATTGAGCAGGCTGGCCTCGACGCGGGTGCCGACGCCCTCGCGCAGGCGGCGCACGAGCGCGCCGAGAATGCCGAGCGCCAGCAGCGCGCCGCCATGCTGGTCGACGATGGCGGCGCCGACGGGCGTGGGGGCGCGGTCCGGCGTGCCGGTGACGCCGATCAGCCCCGAGCGCGCCTGCATCAGGATGTCCTGACCGGGCTTCTGCGCCATCGGCCCGGTAGAGCCGAAGCCGGAAGCCGAGGCGAAGATGACGTTCGGATTGATCGCCTTGAGTTCCGCCTCGCTCAAGCCGAGCTTGCTGAACACACCGGGGCGGAAATTCTCCATCACGACGTCGGCGCCGGCGATCAGCCGACGGGCGACCTCACGGCCTTCCTCGCTCTTCAGATCGATGCCGATCGAGCGCTTGTTGCGGTTGGCGCAGAGATAGAAACCGCTGATCCCCTCGACGAAGACGTCGGCGCCGGACCAGCGCCGTTCATGCGCGCCATCGACCGGCTCGACCTTGATCACGTCGGCGCCCATGTCGGCCAGATATTGCGCGCCCGCAGGACCCTGCAGGAAGTGGCAAAAGCTGACGATGCGAATTCCGTTGAGCAGCATTTTCCTATCCCGGAACGTTCCCTGGAGCGGCTCCAGACTTTCGTTTGAAAACGCTTTCATGATTTGCCGCGCGCGGTCAATCGCTAAATGCCCGTCTTGCGGTCACAGGCGAATTTTGAAGCCAGCAAGACCCTCACCCCAGCCCTCTCCCGCCGCGCGGGAGAGGGGGCTTTCTTGGCCTTCAGTGATTCGGGTGCGTCGGAACGGCGAGGACGTCAGACACCGGCGGTCTCCCTCTTCCGCCGCGCGGGAGAGGGTAGGGCGAGGGGGTGCCACTTAGCGCGAATTGAGGATGAAGTCGGCGCAGCGGTCGCCCAGCATCATCGCCGGCGCATTGGTGTTGCCGGCATTGATGTTCGGCACCGCCGACATGTCGCAGACGCGCAGGCCTTCGACGCCGCGCACCCGCATGCGGGAATCGAGCACCGCCATCGGATCGCCATCGGCGCCCATCTTGCAGGTGCCGGCGGGGTGATAGTTGGTCTTCACGAAGCGCCGGCAATGGCTGCGAAGCGCCTCCTCGTCCGGTTCCGGTTCGGCAGGGAGGGCGACACGCTCGATCCGCCTCGCGAGCGGCTCGGTGTGAAAGGCGCGCAGGAAGAAGCGCTGGCCGGCCACCATCTGCCGCATGTCGTCCTCGTCCTTGAGCAGATTGGGCGAGACCAGCGGCATCGCCGCGGGATCGGCGGAGCGCAGCTTCACGTAGCCGCGCGACTTCGGCTTCACCACGACGGTGGTGATGGTCAGGCCATAGGTATCCTTCATCGATTTCCGCGTGTCGCGGTCGAGATAGACGATCGGCACGCAGAAGGCCTGGATGGTGGGCGGCGCATCGGGATCGAGCGGATTGACGAAGGCGCCGGCCTCGACGCCCGCCGAAGTGATCGGGCCGCTGCCGAACAGCTTGAACTGCAGGCCGTTCTTCAGCATCCGCCAGCCATTGCCCTGGTTGAAATAGCCGTACCGGCCATTGGCCGTGCTGGTGATCGGCACTTCCGGATGGTCGATCAGGTTGGCGCCGACGCCGGGCAGATCGACCTTGCAGGCGATGCCGTGCTCGGCGAGATGGGCGGCCGGGCCGATGCCGGAGAGCATCAGGAGCTTCGGGCTGACCAGCGCGCCGGAGCAGACGATCACCTCGCCCTTCGCATGGGCTGTGTGCTCGGTGCCGCCGATGCGATAGGCGACGCCGACCGCCCTGCCGTCCTCGATCAGCACGCGCGAGACTTCGGCATGCAGGCGCACCGTCAGGCGCGGATCGTTCTTCAGCGGCTCGACGAAGGCATAGGCGGCGCTGCTGCGCTTTCCGGCCCGGTTCATGAACTGGTAGAAGCCGACGCCGCGCTGCGTGGGGCCGTTGAAGTCGGGATTGAACGGCTCGTCCAGCGCCTGCACCGCCTGCACGAACCAGCGCGACAATTCGTTGACATGTCCGGGGTCGGAGACGAGCAGCGGCCCGTCGGCGCCGTGCGCGGCGTTGTTCAGCCGGTTGTTGCCCTCCATGCCGCGAAAGTGCTTGAGGACGGCGTTCCAGCTCCAGTCGGCGCCGTCATTGTTGCCGCGCAGGATCTGGTCCCAGTCGTCATAGTCGGAGGGGCGGCCGCGGATATAGACCTGCGCGTTCACCGACGAGCCGCCGCCGAGCACATTGCCCTGCGGGATGTCGTGCTCGCGACCGTCGAGATGCGGCTGCGGCACCGTCGTGTGGTACTTCATGTACTTGCTGCCGTTGATCATCTTGAAGATGCCGGGCGGCATGTCAAGCAGCGGATGGTGGTGCGAATGCCCGGCCTCGAGCAGCAGAACGCGATGGTTGCCCTTGGTGACCAGCTGCGCCGCGGCGACACAGCCGGACGACCCGCCGCCGACGACGATGTAGTCGAACTCCTCCCGAGCCACTCCCGAAATCCTCCCTGATTTCTTGTTAGCTAGAACGTGCCGCGAACCGTCTCCCAGGCCTCGCCGAGATGGGCGAGCAGCGCTTGCTCCGCGGCGTCGGGGTCGCGATCGATGATGGCGTCGAAGATCGCCTTGTGCCCCGCGTAGTAGATGAGGTTCTGCTCCGGCGAGCGGTTCATGCTCTGCCAGTGCTCGAACAGCCAGCTGACGAAGGCCTTGTGCACGGCCGGGAAAACTGGATTGCCGAGGATCCGGTAGAAGATGGCGTGGAAGGCGACGTCGGTGTTGTCGAACAGCACGGGATCGTCGATCGCGGCGCGGTTCTGCTCCAGCGCGGCGCGCAGGGCGGCGATGTCCTCCTTGCGCGCGTGCAGGGCCGCGTGGCGGACCAGCGACGATTCCAGGAAAATGCGCACGTCGTAGAGCGTCTTCACCCCGCCATCCTGGCGCAGCAGGTGGCTGACGACGCCGCCGACGGCGGAGAAGGCGGCGTCATAGCCGGGCTTGCGCACGATCGGCCGGTGGCGCGGCTTGCTTTCCAGCAGGCCGCGCGTCGTCAGTGTCGCGATCGCCTCGCGCACGACGGTGCGGCTGATGCCGAAGCGGCCCATCAGGTCGCGCTCCGGCGGCAGCGGGCTGTCATTCGTCAGGACGCCGGAGACGATGTCCTGCTCGATCGTCGCCACGACCGCGTCGGCGGCGCGGTGCTCGCCGGATCGGGCCGGCAGGTCGTCGAGCGGGGAAACGTCGTTCGGCATAAGGCTCTATCCGGCGCGAAGTCGATTTTGCAGCAATCCACCAATCGGCGCTCAAGATCAAGAGGCGACCATTATGGACGGACCAAATCTGGATAGCTTTGGAAAGAAATGGCCGGAGCGTTGGTCTAGCCGCCGAAAATTGGTCCGGATTTGACAGATATGTGCTTGTGTGGTCCAACGCATGAGAATATTTGGTCGGACCAAAGTGGGGGAGGGGACGTGCTCGACAAGCTGAGGAGCGCGGTGGCGGGGACGCCGTCGCATCTGGGCATGTATATCGGCGGCCAGTGGCGGGAGGAGGCGTCCGTGCCGACGGTCGAGGTCGAAAACCCGGCGCATGGCGACGTCGTCGCGACCGTGCCGGCCGGCTCGCCCCAGCATGCCGAGGCGGCGCTCGATGCCGCTGGCGAGGCACAGCCGGCCTGGGCCGCGATCCCGGCGCCGGAGCGCGGCCGGCTGGTCTCGCTGCTTGCCGATGCGGTGCGCGACCATCGCGACCTGCTCGCCCATGTCGTCGTCGCCGAGCAGGGCAAGCCGCTCAATCAGGCCTATGGCGAGATCGGCGCGACGGAAACCTTTCTGCGCTATGCGGCCGAGAGCGCCCGCCGCATCGAGGGCGATATCATGCCGTCCGATGCCGCGAACGAGGAGGTCTGGATCCGCCGCGTTCCCTATGGCGTCGTCGTCGGCCTGACCGCCTGGAACTATCCCTCGGCGCTGACGGGGCGCAAGCTCGGCCCCGCTTTGGTCGCCGGCAACAGCTTCGTCCTCAAGGCGCATGAATTCACGCCGCTATCCGGTCTGGCCATTGCCGCTCTGGCGGAAAAGGTCGGCATTCCGGCCGGCGTCTTCAACGTGGTGACGGGAACCGGTCGCTCGGTCGGCCAGGCCCTGGTCGAAAGCCCGCACTCCGACCTGATCACCATGACCGGCAGCACGCGGGCCGGGCGCGAGATCTATGCGTCGGGCGCGGCGCGGATCAAGCCGATCCGCCTCGAACTCGGCGGCAAGGCGCCCTTCATCGTCATGGAGGACGCCGACATCGACCGTGCGGTCGAGAGCGCGGTGACGGCGCGCTACACCAATTGCGGCCAGATCTGCACCTGCAACGAGCGCATGTATCTGCACCGCTCCATCGCGCAGGAATTCATCGAGAAGTTCGTCGCCCGCAGCCGGGCGCTGACGATCGGCGATCCGCTCGACAACCCCGACATCGGCCCGAAGATCAGCGGCCCCGAGGTCGACAAGATCGCCGACATTGTCCGCCGTAGTGTCAAAGCTGGGGCCGAGGTGCTGCTCGAGGGCGGAAGGCTGACGGAGGGCGTCTATTCGAAGGGGCATTGGTACGCCCCGACCGTCCTGCTCGCCAGGGACAATGCCATCCCGGCGATGCGCGAGGAGATCTTCGGTCCGGTCGTACCGATCGTCATCGTCGACGATTTCGAGCAGGCGCTCCGCCTCGCCAATGATTCCGACTTCGGTCTTTCGGCTTACGTCTACACCGGCAGCCTGAAGCGGCTGATGCGCGTCGCGGCCGAGCTCGAATTCGGCGAGATCTATTTCAACCGCACCAATGGCGAGCTTATCCAGGGCTTCCATACCGGCTGGGGCCAGTCCGGCCTCGGCGGCGAGGACGGGAAGTACGGCCTCGACGGCTATTTCCAGAAGAAGACCATGTACGTGAACTGGAGCTGATCCGGCACCAGGCCCGGATCGCTCGGCATCCTTTCTCCAGGGGAAGAGAAACATGTCCAGCCGACAGACCATTCGTGACATCCGGACGCGTGTGTTCCACGTGCCGCTCGAAGAGCCGATGCAGGATGCGCGGCACGGGCTGCAGACGTTTTACGAGCTGGTGACGGCCGAAATCGAGACCTCGGACGGCCGGACCGGCGTCGGCTACACCTACACGATCGGCACCGGCGGCCATGCGACCAAGGCGATGATCGACCACGATCTCTCGCCAATGCTGGTCGGCCATGACGCCGACGACATCGACACGCTCTACGACGAGATGCAGTCGCGCCTGCACTATGTCGGGCGCGGCGGCATCGCCTCCTTCGCCATCTCGGCGGTCGACATCGCGCTCTGGGACCTGCGCGGCCTTAGGCAGGACCTGCCGCTCTGGAAGATGGCGGGCGGCGCCGGCAACTCGCCGCTCACCTATCGCGGCGGCGTCGATCTCAACTATCCGCTGGAGAAGCTCGTCGAGAGCGTCGCCGGCTATCTGGCCCAGGGCTATCGCGCCATCAAGATCAAGGTCGGCAAGCCCGACCTCGCCGAGGACGTGGCGCGCCTCCGCGCCATCCGCGAACTGATCGGCCCGTCGGCGAAGCTGATGGTCGACGGCAATTTCGGCTACGATCTCGAACGCGCCACCGCCGCCGCGCAGGCCTTCGAGCCCTTCGACCTGACCTGGTTCGAGGAACCGATGGAGCCCGACGATTTCGAGGGCTATGGCCGGCTCGCCAGCGCCACCTTCGTGCCGCTGGCCCAGGGCGAGAACCTGCACACCTTGCAGGAATTCAAGCACGCCTTCGCCCATTCATCGCTCGGCTTCATCCAGCCGGACGCCTCGAACTGCGGCGGCGTCACCGGCTTCCTGCGCGTGGCGAAACTCGCCGAGGAGCTCGGCATTCCCGTCTGCAGTCACGGCATGCAGGAGCTCCATATCAGCCTAGTGCCCGCCGTGCCGAACGCCGGCTGGCTGGAGGTGCACGCCTTCCAGATCGATCGCTGCACGCACCGGCCGCTGGTGGTCGAGAATGGCCGCGCCATCGCGCCGGACGAGCCTGGCACGGGCGTCCGGTTCGACTGGGCCATGCTGGAAGCCTACGCCGTCGGCTAGCCAGACGCCGCCCGCCGCCGCGATGGTGGCGGGGCTCGGCGCTATCGTGCCGGGTGGTATCCCGCTAGGGCAGTACGTGCCCGGCTGCGATGAACAGGCGATACCACTCCTCGCGCGTCAGAGGCACGGCCGAACCGGCCGCTGCCTCGGCGACGCGGCCGGGCTTGGTGGTGCCCACGACCACCTGGATCCTGGCCGGATGCCGGGTGATCCAGGCGACGGCGATGCCGGTCGGCGTGACGCCATAGGCGCTGGCGAGGTCGTCGATCACGTCGTTGAGCGCCGCGTACGCGTCGCGGTCGCCGAGGAAGACGCCGTTGAACAGGCCCTTCTGGAAGGGCGACCAGGCCTGCAGCATCATGTTGTTGAGGCGCGAATAGTCGAGCAGGCCGTTGTCGCGATCGACCGACTGGTCGAGCCCGGCCATGTTGGCGGCGACGCCGGCGGCGATCAGCGGCGCGTGCGTGAGGCTCAACTGCACCTGGTTGGCGATCAGCGGCTGGCGAACTGCGCTCTTGAGCAGCTCGATCTGGCCGGGCGTGTGGTTGGAGACGCCGAAGTGGCGCACCTTGCCGGCGCTGTGCAGCGTCTCGAACGCCTCCGCGACCTCCTCGGGCTCGACCAGCGTATCGGGCCGGTGCAGCAGCAGGAGATCGAGATAGTCGGTGCGGAGCGCTGCAAGCGACTCGTCGACGGACCGCAGGATGTGCTCCTTTGAAAAGTCGAAGAAGCCCTTGCGGATGCCGACCTTGCTCTGGATGACGACCTGCTCGCGTTCGGCCGCCGTGAGGCTGACCGCCTCGCCGAACCGCGCCTCGCAGAGGTGGCGCTCGCCGCCATAGATGTCGGCGTGGTCGAAGACGTTGACGCCGGCGTCCCGCGCCGCGCCGACCAGGTGCTGGATCTCGGCCTTGCTCATCGTGGCGATGCGCATGAGGCCCAGAACGACGCTCGAGACGCTGAGGCCGGTTCGCGGCAGCGGATACATTTTCATTTTTCGGAGACCCTGGAGCGGTGGGGGGGCGACGGGGTGGATCGACGGGCAGCTTCGCGCATCGACGCCGAATGTCCAGCATCCCGACGTTCGTGTCCCGGGAGTTTTCGCGGTTCCGCGCCAGGAGGCTCCGGCCGGCCAACGCAGAGCGCGCCGTATCGCCTCAGTCCCCGATGTGCGCGAACGCTTCGAGCGTGTCGCGGAACGCGGCGAAGGCCGGCGTGGCGAAGCCGGGGCGGCTGGCCAGGTAGGTGTCGACCGTCATCAGCGGCTGTTCTTCGACGGCGCCGAGATGGCGCATCAGGTCGACGACGCTGCGCGGCATGATGCTGATGCAGGAGCCGGCGGCCGTGCAGGCGAACATGGCGTGATAGGAGCGCACTTCCTGGACCGCGAAATGCGCCTTGAGCGAACCGAAGCCGGTCAGCCATTCCTCCGCCAGCAGGCGGTAGGTGCAGCCCGGTGCAAAGGCGGCCAGCGCCCTCGGCCGGATCTCGTCCGCATGGCGGATTTCGGGATGGCCCGCGGGCAGCAAAAGTACCAGCTCCTCCCGGAACACCGGCAGCTTGTCCAGTTCGCCCGGGCCGAGCCACCATTCGCCGGCTGGCACGGCGATCAGGGCGCAGTCGATGTGACGCGCGAGCAGCGCGTCGATCAACTGGCGCGTCGGTGCGGTCGAGAGGTCGATCACAACCTCGGGCCATTGCTTGTTGTAGCGGGCGAGCGGGATCGGCAGGCGGCTCGCGACCGTGCTCTCCATCGAGCCGACGCGCAGCGTGCCGGCCGGCCCCGATGGATTGACGACCTGCTGTGCTTCCTCGGCGAGGTTCAGGATCCGGCCCGCATAATCGAGATAGGTCTGCCCCTCCGCGGTCAGCGTCATCCGCTTCCTGTCGCGCTGGAAAAGCGCCACGCCGATCTCCGCTTCGAGCTGCTGGATGCGGGTGGTGACGTTGGACGGCACGCGCCCGAGCCGCTCGGCGGCGCGGGTGATGCTCTGTTCGCGGGCGACGGCGCGGAACACCGCGAGAGCGGCGAGGTCCATGGAAATTCTCCATTGCGGAATATCTTTCGATATGTATTCTTTTAATGTGAATTCAAGTCAATGAGAATTCCCGAATGAAGAACGAGGCGAGGGGGCGGCTGTCGGCGCCGGCGCGTCTCAGGGAGGGCATATGCTCGACAGGCTTGGTGTGAACTTGCCGATCGTCCAGGCGCCGATGGCCGGTGTCTCGACGCCGGCCCTCGCTGCCGAGGTTTCGAATGCCGGCGGCCTCGGCTCCATCGGCGTCGGCGCAACCGATGCCGGCGGGGCGAGGGCGATGATCGAGGCGCTGCGCGCCGGGACCGGGCGCGCCTTCAACGTCAACCTTTTCGTGCATGGTGCGGCGAAGGCCGATCCGGTGCGGGAGGCCGCGTGGCTGGCCTGGCTCGCTCCGTTCTTTGCCGAATTCGGCGCGGAGCCGCCGCGCCAGCTGCGCACGATCTACAGGAGCTTCGCGGAAGATGCCGAGATGCTGGCGCTCTTGCTCGAGACGAAGCCGGCCGTCGTCAGCCTGCATTTCGGCCTGCCGCCGGAGGGCGTCATCCGTGCGCTGAAGTCGGCGGGGATCGCGCTTTGGGCGACGGCGACCAGCCTCGACGAGGCGCGCCGCGTCGAGGCGGCCGGCATCGACGCCATCGTGGCGCAGGGCATCGAGGCCGGCGGACATCGCGGCGTCTTCGATCCGGCGGCGCCGGATGACGGCCTCGGCACGATGGCGCTGACGCGGCTGCTCGTCCGCCGGACGAGGCTGCCCGTCATTGCCGCCGGGGGCATCATGGACGGGGCGGGCATTGCCGCCGCGCTCGATCTCGGTGCGGTCGCGGCCCAGCTCGGCACGGCCTTCATCGCCTGCCCGGAGTCCGCTGCCGATGCGGCCTATCGCGAGGCGCTCACCGGGCCCAGCGCCGGCCACACCCGCCTGACCGCGCTGATCTCCGGCCGCCCGGCGCGTGCCCTTGCCAACCGGTTCACGGCGCTGGAAGCGAAGGCGCAAGGGCGCCTGCCGCCGGATTATCCGATCGCATACGACGCGGGAAAGGCGCTCCACGCCGCGGCCAAGGCAAAGGGCGAGCATGGCTTCGGCGCGCAATGGGCGGGGCAGGGCGCGCCGCTGTCGCGTGCCATGCCGGCGGCAGAACTCGTCGCGACGCTGGCCCGCGAGCTGGCTGACGCGCGGGGCTAGAGTTCGACGCGGAAGCGGTAGCGGTCGGCGCGGTAGGTCACGACGGCGAATTCGACCGGCATGCCGCCGGCCGCCTTGGCGATGCGGGTCACCACCAGCACGGCGGAGCCCGGCTCTACGTCGAGCAGTTGCGCAATCTCGTCGCTCGCCAGATTGGCCTCGATGAACTCGACGCCGCCCGAGATCTCTACGTCCAGTTTTTCGCGCAGCCAGGCATAGAGCGAACCATCTGCCAGCTGCGCCTCTGTCGGCGGTGCGACGCTGCCGAAGAGGTCGGGCCGGATCCAGGATACTGAATAGCCCATTAGCCGGTCGTTCGCCCTGAGCAGGCGGTCCGAGCGGAACGGCTTGTCCGATGAGGCGAGGCCGAGCGCGTGCGCGACCTCGCCGCTCGCCTGTTCCCAGCCGGCCGATAGCACGGCGAAGGACGGCTTCAGCCCGCGCAGCAGCATGTCCTCGGTAAAGCCGCGGATCTGGTTGACGGGCTGGTCGACCCGGCCGCCGAGCACGATCGAGCCGACGCCCGAGCGACGGGTGATCAATCCTTCCTGGACGAGCTTGTTCAGCGCCGAGCGCGCCGTGGTGCGGCTGACGTCGAACACCTCGTTCAGATGCGCCTCGGTCGGCATGACGTCGCCGGCCTGGAATTCGCCCTCGACGATCGACTGCCTGAGGATATTGGCGATCTGAAACCACTTCGGCGCGCCGTCTTCCGAAAGCCGTGTCGCGTTCCAGCTCATGATGCCCCGCCAAATGTCATGACAATTGCATCCTGTATCACTCCCGCTGGTTGAACGGCAAGGGCGTAGCGACCCGGGCCGTTCCCATTGCCTGGAGCTCGTCTGCCGCGCCGAGCCAGGGTTGCTGTGGATTTAGTCCATATGATCAAATTTTAGCCAATTCGATCTGCAGCGCATTTTTTGCGCAATCCCGGCTTGCTCAAATGTAATGACAAAGTTACAAATCGAAACATCGCATGGAGGCCCCCTTGGCGCATTATCTTTTTGTCGGTGACGTCAGCCTGGATCTGAGCCTGCAAGCGCCGCACATGCCGGCGCCGGACGAGAAAGTTCATTGCACCGCTTCGACCGAGGGAATGGGCGGCGTCGTGACCAACACCGCCGTGGCCTTCTCGCGGGCCGGCGGCAGCGCGGCGCTCGGCATCCAGCTCGGCACCGATTTGGCCTCGAGCCAGGTGCGCGGCGAACTGGAGGCTGTGCTGCGCCTCGATTTGCGGCCGGCGGTCGTGCCGGGCGGCCTCTGCCGTGTCGTGACGATGATCGAGCCGCATGGCGAAAAGCGGCTGCTGCTCTATCCGGGCGTCTCGATCTATCCCGATGCCGCCGCGGTGGCTGCGCTCCGTCTCGACGACATCGCCCATCTGCACACCGCCTGCTTCGGCCCCGCCGCCGAGGCGCTGGTCTCCCGGGCGCGCCAGGCCGGCATAAGCTGGTCGATCGATCTGGAGCCGGCGAGCTTTTCGGGCGGTATCGCGACCCTCGCCCCCGTGCTCGACGGCGCCCGGGTCGTCTTCGTCAACGATCGCGCCGCCGACGCGATCGGCGGCGATCCGATCGCCCGCCTGCGTGACCTGGGTGTCGGCGACGTGGTGCGCACCCGCGGGCCGCTGGGCGCCGAGCTGCATCGCGAGACCGGCGAGGTGCTGTACGCGCCGCCGCCCAAGGGGCTCGTCATCGTCGACACGACCGGCGCGGGCGATTGCCTCGCCGGCTGGTTCCTCGCCGGCATCGCCGCCGGCTGGCGCATCGACACCGTGCTGGCGCGCGCCGTGCGGGCCGCGTCGATCGCCTGCACGAGGGTGGGCGCGCAGACCGCCTATCCGACGCTTTCCGAACTCGAACTCCACGAAAAAGACTGAAGAGGTAGGATGTCTCCCCCCATCGTCATGCCGGCCAAGCCGAGCGCGCTTGCAACCCATTTCGACAAGAAGAAGCCGATCATCGGCGTGGTGCATCTGCGCCCGCTTCCCGGCGCTCCCCGCTACGAGGGCGAAGCGATGCGCGACGTCGTCGCCGCGGCGCTGCGCGACGCGCGCACGCTCGCCGATGGCGGCATCGACGGCATCATGGTCGAGAACGCCAGCGACATGCCCTTCTCGCGGCCCGAGCATATCGGCTTCGAGACGGTGGCGGCGCTCTCGGTCGTCTGCCAGGAGATCCGCAACGCCGTCAGCACGCCGATCGGCATCACCTGCGTGGCGAACGGCGCCATTCCCGGCCTCGCCGTCGCCAAGGCGGTCGGCGCGCGCTGGGTGCGTGTCAACCAGTGGGTCAACGCCTATGTCGCCAATGAAGGCTTCCTGAATGGCCCGGCGGCGGAAGCGCTGCGCTACCGCGCGCAGATCGGCGCCAAGGACGTGTCCATCTTCGCCGACGTGCATGTGAAGTTCGGCGCGCACGCCATCACCGGCGACCGTTCGATCACCGAGCAGGCGACGGATGCCGAGTGGTTCGACGCCGACGTGCTGATCGCGACCGGCACCCGCACCGGCTCGCCGACGCAGCCGGAAGAGGTCGGCGAAGTCCGCGCCGGCACCAATCTGCCCGTCATCGTCGGCTCCGGCCTGTCGCCCGAGCAGGTGCCCACCCTGATGCCGGTCGCCGACGGCGCGATCGTCGGCCAGTGGCTTAAGGTCGACTCGCTCTGGTGGAACCCCGTCGATCCGGCCCGCGTCGAGCGGCTGATGAACGCCGTCGAGAAGGCGCGGACATGACGAGCCTCACCGGAGATACCGACGTCTTCTCGTCGGCGCCCCCGTCCGGCGCCGCGCCAAAAGCCTCGGTGATGTTCGTCGCCACCCGCCAGGACGAGTTGCCCGGCGTCTATGGCGAGGAACACCGCCGCGCCATCCTGGCCGTGCTCGACGAACTCGCCGCCGAGGGCTGGACGCTGTCGCTGCGCCGCGTCTTCGATCCCGAGGCGCCGAACGCGCCGCGCGCGCTCGACACCGGCTTCACCCACACGCACGACATCGCCGGCGTGTTCGAGGCGCCCGACCTCGACAGCGCGATCTCAGGCACCATCCGGCTCGAGAAGGCCGGCTGGGCGCGCGCCTTTCGCACCGAATGGCTCATGGGCGTCAAGGAGTTCGCCCCGGTCATGGGCAAGGGCGCGCTCACCGACCACGGTTGGTCCTTCCTCGCGCTCTGGGAATGGAACGACCAGTGGTGCGAGGCGACGTCGGAAGAGCGCACCGAATACGACTTCGAGTGCGACATCGCCTTCAAGGGCGACCTGGCGCTCGGCGTCAACATCGCCGGCCGCCACCGCATGGACTGGTCGCATTCCTGGCACCATCTCGGCGCCTGGGAGATCGACGGCCCCGACACCGCCGACGCAGCCATCCGCGGCCACGAGCGCGTGGCCGACTTCAAGTTCACCACATCGCGTCACATCGTGGGCCGCCTCGCGCCGCTCGCCGACCTGATCGCTCCGAGGCACGCCTGACATGACCCAATCCGTCTGGATCCACTATTCCCGCCCGCGTCCGCACTGGTACCTGCTCGCCGATCCGGAGAAGCAGGCGCTGGCCGAGGCCTGGCAGGCCGTCCGCGACGGCGCGAAGGCCGCCGGCGCCGAGTTTCACGGCCGCTTCCACATCCGCGGCCAGCACGACTTCCAGGAGGTCGAGATCTGGAAGTTCGCCGGCACCACCGAGGCGTTCAACCATTGGCAGGCGCTTTGCGCGGCGCGCTACAACGAGTTCTACGCCTTCTCGAACAATATCGGCCTGGAAACGGCCGCATGAGTACGCCGCTGCTGGAAGCAACAGGCATCCGGCGCACTTTCGGCCATGTGCAGGCCCTGAAAGGCGCCGATTTCCGGGTAATGCCGGGCGAGATCGTCGCACTGATCGGCGACAACGGCGCCGGCAAGTCGACCCTGGTCAAGATCCTTTCCGGCGCCGACAAGCCGGACGAGGGCACGCTCCGCGTCGAGGGGAGGGAGGTGAGCTTCACCTCTCCGCTCGACGCGCAGGAATGCGGCATTGCCACGGTCTACCAGGACCTGGCGCTCGCCCCGGACCTGACGCCGGCCGACAATCTCTTCCTCGGCCGGGAGCTCACCCGCAGCGGTTTTCTCGGCAAGCTCGGCTTCCTCGATCGCCGCACCATGCAGCGCCAGGCGGTCGAGCAGTTCTCCAAGCTGGGGGTCCAGCTTAAGTCGCAGCGCGTCGCGATCGCCTCGCTTTCGGGCGGCCAGCAGCAATCCGTCGCCATTGCTCGCGCGGCGATGTGGGCTAGCAAGCTCGTCATCCTCGACGAGCCGACCGCCGCCCTTGGCGTCGTGCAGACGCAGCGCGTGCTCGATCTCTGCCGGCGCGTCCGCGACGCCGGCACGTCGGTGGTCCTGATCAGCCACAACATGCCCCAGGTCCTGGAGGTCGCGGATCGCGTGCACGTGCTGCGCCTCGGCCAGACCGTCGCCGACCTCCGCGCTGCCGACGCCACCGTCGCCGACCTGGTGCGCGAAATGACCAGCGGGCAAGCCAAGGAGCTGGCAGCATGAGCAACGACCTCGCCATCGCCCCCGTCGAAAGCACGGAGGACCGCCTGCTGCGGCTCGTTGCCGGCGGCTGGATCTTCCTCCTGCTGCTCGCGCTCGTCGCGATCTTCCTGGTGCTGAAGCCGGCGCAGTTCGGCTCCGGCTACAACGTCCAGCAGCTCTTCATCAACGCGGCCATCCTGCTCGTGCTGGCCGTCGGCCAGACCTATGTGGTGATCACCTCGGGCATCGACCTCTCGGTCGGCTCGGTGCTGGTCTTCGCCTCGGTCGTCTCGGCCAAACTGATGCTGTTCCTCTCCGGCGCCGGCGGCACCACCTACGGCACCACGGCTGCGGGCTGGGACATCATCGCGATCGGAACCGTCGCGGCACTGCTCGTCGGCGCGGCCTGGGGCGCCTTCAACGGCATCCTGATCGCGGTGACGAAGATCCCGCCGCTCATCGTCACGCTCGGCACCATGGGCATGGCGCTCGGCGGCGCGCAGATCCTCTCCGGCGGCGTCGACGTCCGCGCCATGCCGGAGCTGCTGGTGACCCAGGTCGGCTCCGGCCGCATCCTCGGTATTCCGGCGCTGGTCGTGATCGCGACTGTAACCGTGATCATCGCCGGCATCGTGCTGCACATGACCCGCTTCGGCATGCATGTCTTCGCCGTCGGTTCCAATGCGGAAGCGAGCCGCCGCAGCGGCATCCCGACCATGGCGCGGCTGATCCAGGTCTACGCCATCTCGGGCCTGATGGCCGGCATCGCGGCGGTCATGTCCAACGCCCGCTTCTCGACGACCACCATCAACGGCCACGCCATGGACAACCTCGCCACCATCTCGGCGGTGGTTCTCGGCGGCACCAGCCTGTTCGGCGGCGTCGGCAGCGTGTTCGGCACGGTGGTGGGCGTCTTCATTCCCATCATCCTGCTCAATGGCTTCGTCATCCTTGGCATTCCGCCGTTCTGGCAGACGGTCGCCATGGGTGCCGTTCTGATCCTCGCCGTCTGGATCGACCAACTGAAGCGACGGCTTCGCAAACGGGGCTAGCGCCACGCACGCTCCGCAATACCAAAGGGGAATAAGCAATGACCAAGACGATCGTATCGGCGGCGGTGGGCCTCGTGCTTACCTCGCTCTCCGCCTCGGGTGCCTTCGCCCAGGAGGCCAATTCGGTGGCCCTCGTGCTCGGCTCGAGCGGCAGCCCGTTCTACCAGGCCATGCAGTGCGGCGCGCAGGCCCGCGCCAAGGAGCTCGGCCTCACGCTCACCGTCTCGGCCGCCGACCAGTTCGCGGCCGATGCGCAGATCCCGGTGGTCAACGCCGTGACGGCGAGTGCCCCGAAGGTCGCCGCCATCGTCCCGACCGACATGCAGGCGCTGATCCCGCCGATGCGCGAACTCGCCGGCCGCGGCACCCAGGTGATCACTGTCGACCAGACCATCTCCGACCCGTCGATCCTGAAGACCCAGGTGCTGACCGACAACAAGGCCGGCGGCGGCATGGCGGCCGACGCGCTGGCGGCGCTGATCGGCAAGAAGGGCAAGGTTCTGGTCATCACCCAGCCGCCGGGCTCGCTGGCGCAGGACGCCCGCGAGGCCGGCTTCGCGGAGACGCTGAAGGCGAAGTACCCTGATATCGAGTATCTCGGCCCGCAGTACCAGTCGAACGACCCGCAGCGCGCCGCCGAGATCATCACCTCGACGCTGTCGGCCCACCCGGACCTCGCCGGCGTGTTCTCGACCAACGACCAGGGCGCGATCGGCGCGATCACCGGGCTGCGCCAGGCCGGCGCCGTCGGCAAGGTGAAGATGGTGGCCTATGATGCCGCCAGCGCCGAGGTCGCCGCGCTGAAGAACGGCGAGCTCCAGGGCCTGATCGCCCAGAGCCCGAGCCAGCAGGGCGCCGTCGCGATGGACATCGCGGCGAAGCTGATCGCCGGCGAGGCCGTGGAGCCCGTCACCATGGCCGAGATCGTCGCCATCGGCGCCGACCAGCCGGAACTCGCTGACAAGTACGAGTACGTCGCCGGCTGCATGTAGCCGCCTCCGTGGCCGCCCGCCTCCCGGGCGGCCACTTTTTTCGTGCTCCCGGCGTCAGGCGGCCGAGATCTTGACGACGTCGGTCGAAAGAGCGCCCTCGCGGACGGTGAGGCCGATGCCGCCATCCCGGAACGCTTCGGCGCTGTCGTCCGTCGCCTCGATGGCGACGCCACCAACGGTGGCCGCGATCGTCGAGCCGACGACCTTGGCGCGGACGGGGATGGCCTTCTCCAACGCGAACTCGAAGGGTTTCGACGCCAGCACCACTTCCTTGTCGTCGCGGACGCGCACGATCTGCAACTCGCCAGCCTTGGTGATGCGCAGGTCGTAGTAGCGGCGCAGACCCTGGACGCGCAGCGCCACGCCGCCATGCACGGCGAGATGGATCATGATGTCGGCGTCGAGCGCATAGTCGGTCCATTCGCGCGTGCCATGCGAGACGATGCCGTCGCCGAGCGACTGCGAGATGCGGAAGCTCGGCGGGAAGCGCTTCGAGAAGAAGCTGACGCCGTTGACCCAGGCCATGCGCCAGAAATCGCCGTCGCCGGCCGGACGCTTCAGCGTCACCTCCGGCGCGCCGTCCCAGCGAAGATAGTCGACCAGGACCTTGCCATCGGCGCGCTGGCCTGAGGCGGTCAGCACGACGCCGATTTCGGCGATCGGCTGGCCGTCGAGCTCCGGCAGCTTCCAGCTGAGCACGGTGTCGGCGCCGGGCGCGAGCGTCACCACCTCGCCATCAACGTCGCGCAGCTTGTCGGCGCCGTCATAGACGCGAAGTCGCAGACGCGCCTCGACGGCGCCCTTGTTGGCGGCCGGCGCCACGACGCGCGCCGTCACCATCTGGCCCGGATAGACCAGCGGCGTCGCCATCAAGTCGTAGGTGCGCATGTTGAGCAGCTCCGGCGGCGAGAAGGTCGGGCTGATCGCCGCCGCCTCCTGGCCGGGACCGAGCGCCTCATAGCCGATCGCAAGCGCACGGGAGGGGCCGAATTCCTCATTGCCGACGCGGAGATACGCATTAGCGGTGAACCCGCCCTGCGGGCGGAATCCCTGCTGGCTGCCCGGCAGCGAGAAGTGGAACTGCGCACCGTCCTTTGGCTTGTCGAGCTTGGCTTCGCCGGCGAGCAGGCGGCCGAGATTGGCGAGATAATAGGAGACTCGAACGGCGTCATTGATCGAATTGCCGCCATCGGCGGACGAGATCAGCAGGCGGTCGGCGATCGGACCGCGCCAGTCCGGGCCGGCCTCGATGCCGTCGAGCCCGAGCATGATACCCATCAGGCAGCCGACATTGCCGGCGTTGCAGTCTGTGTCCCAGCCCGAGGTGTTGACGATCATCTGCGCTTTCTGGAAATCGTCCGGCGCATAGAGCACCGACATGATCATCAGCGCGTGGTTCGGCACGACGTGGCAGTTGCCGGGATATTTGTCGTAGCCATAGTGGTCCTGGATCAGCTGGCGGGCGACGCGCCAGTCGGCGTTTTCTCTGTGCCAGCGGCGGACGTCGGCGATCAGCCTGGCGATCAGGCTGTTGGCCGGGATGACCGAGAGGCCGACATCGAGCAGGTGGTCGATGTCGCGGCTCCTGAAGGCTTCCGCCTCCATCGCCGCCCAGAGCATCGCCGCATAGACGGATTCGCCGTCATGGCTGACCTTGCCGGCCTGCTCGGCGAGCCTGGCCGCGAGCTTCGGCTGGTTCGGCGCGACGAGCGCCCAGCCGTCGATGAAGATCTGCGCGCCGATCTGCTCGGCGACCGGCTGGCCGTTGACCTCCATCGAACCGGAGGCGGGGGCGGGGATGCCCTTCTTCAGGTTGATCCAGGCGGTGTGCTCGGTCGAGTTACCGACGCCGCCCCACCACAGGATCGAGCGCTCCTCGACGATGTAGTTGAGCCAGGCCTTGCCGATGTCCTCGGCCTTGAGGTCCGGCGAGACGCCGTAGTCCTCGAGCGCGCGGACGAAGGTGAAGGTGCCGGCGACGTCGTCATCGGTGACCACGAGCGGCTGGTCGAGGCGGTCATGGACGTAGTACTCGATCGGCCCGAGCTCCTGCATGATGCGCTGGTAGGTCCAGCCCTCGAAGGGACGGCCGAGATAGACGCCGATCAGCTTGCCGAGAACGCCGGCATAGACGCGCTCGAGATAGTCGTTCGGTAGGGTCACTGTTGCCTCCATGGAAACTTGGATCCTCTCATCACCAGGCGATGAAAGGATCTAACTCTTTGTTTGGTCGCGTCTTCCTCACGCGAACGGGTATCCGCTTCGCTCGAAAGCGCGTCTGTTCTCAGCCCTTCACCGAGCCGCCGGCCATGCCTTCGATGAAGCGGCGCTGCAGCAGGATGAAGAGGACGACGACGGGCAGGACGATGATGAGGGCGGCGGCCATGATCTCACCCCAGTCCGAGCTGTACTGGCCGCTCAGCAGGAAGAAGGAGACGATCGCCGTCATGTTGTCGGCGCCCTGCAGGAAGGTCGTGGCGATCAGGAACTCGTTCCAGGAATAGAGCCCGATGATCAGCGCGACCGTCAGGATGCCGGGCGAGACGATCGGCAGCATCACACGGGTGAAGATCTGCCAGTGATTGGCACCGTCGATCTGCGCGGCTTCTTCCAGCTCGCGCGGAATGGCGAGGAAATAGGTCCGCAGCAGCATGACGGCGAAGGGCGAGAAGATCGCCGTGTAGATCAGCGCGACCGCGAACGGATTGTTGATCAGCCCGAGCTTGGCGAAGCCGAAATAGAGAGGGAACAGGAAGAGCTGGATCGGCGCCGTCGTGGTGCCGAGCAGGTAGAAGGTGACGATCTTCCAGCTCTTGACCTTGCGCCGGGCGAGCACATAGGCCGTCAGCGAGGCGGTAGAGCAGACCAGAATGATGGTCGTCGCCGTCAGGATCGCCGAATTCAGCATGGTGGTCGAGAAGCGGGCGTCGTCCCAGGCGCGGGTGAAATTGTCCCAGCGGAAGGTCTCCGGCCATGCGAGCGGGTTCTGCACGATCTGGGTCGCCGGCTTCATCGAGTTCAGCACCAGCAGCGCGATCGGGAACAGCGTGACGATCAGCGCGATGCCGAGCGCGCCATAGGTCAGGAGCAGCGTCGTGCGGCTCTCGACCAGTTTCACTTCGTGCTTCACGACTGGAACTCCTTGGCCTGCGCCCGGATGTAGAAGGCGGTCGCCGCGAGGCCGAACAGGCTGATGACGACGGCGACGGCGGCGGCCTTGCCGACGGCGAGGTCATAGAAGGCGCTGCGATAGGCGAGGGTGGAGAGCACTTCGCTGGAAAAGGCGGGGCCGCCCTGGGTCAGGATGTAGACGAAGTCGAAGACGAGGAACGACCAGATCACGGTCATGATCATCATCAGCGTGATGGTCGGCCGGATCGCCGGGATCAGCACGTAGCGCAGCGTGTTCCAGAAGCTGACGCCCTCGACCCGGGCGAATTCGATCTGTTCCTGCGGCACCTGGCGGAGTGCCGCGAAAAAGATCACGCAGAGAAAGCCCCACCAGTGCCAGAGATCGACGGTGGCGATGCCGAGCAGCGCCGTCGAGGGCTGCGTCAGCGGATCGATTGTCGGGAAGCCCATGCGCTGGAGCATGCCGTTCACGCCCGAGACGGGGCTGTAAATCATGCCCTGCCAGACGCGCGCCAGGATGGCGGTCGCGATGATCATCGGCAGGAAATAGATGACCTGGAAGAACATGCTGCCGCGCTTGGCGACAAGCAGCAGCGTTGCCGCCAGCAATCCCATGAAGATCGGGATGGTCAGGAAGATGCCGGTCCAGATCAGGTTGTTGGTGAGCGCCGTCCAGAAGACGCGGTCGTTCCAGAGCGCCTGGAAATTCTGCAAGCCGATGAAGACGGGCGTGGTGATGCCGTCCCAGCGGAAGAAGGCCAGCGAGATGGTCAGGAGTGCCGGAACAAGGATGATGACGACATTGATGAGCAATGTCGGGACGAGATAGAGCCGATGCATGCTGGTTTCTCCGCGGGAAGAAGCGGCGGCGCCCGTCGCGCCGCCGCTCCGTCAGGCGTTGGGTTCACCGGGCCGGGATGGCCGGTACCTTGCCGTCGGCCTTTTCCTGCAGGAACGTCGCGTTGAGCTGTTCCAGGAACTGCGCCGTCGTGCTGCGGCCGAGCCAGACTTCCTCGATGCCGCTGACCAGGTAGGAATCGGTCGCCGGCGGCAGGAAGGTCCAGCTCGTGTAGCCGTACTGGTTGTCGCCGACCGCGTCGGCCAGAGTCTTCATCGTCTCGCCGTAGAGCGGCAGGCCGTTGTCGACCGTCACCTTCGACAGGTCGGAAAGCGGCGTGTTCCACTCGCCCGGCCAGGCCGAATTCATCGAGCCATAGGCCTTGTCGGAGAAGATGTAGTCGATCGCAGCGGCGGCGCCGTCGGCGTTCTTGGAGGTCGCCGCGATCGAGAAGGTCGAACCGACCCCGAGCGGATAGACCGGGCCGCCAATGCCCTCGGCGCTCGGGAAGCCGACAAAGCCGGCCTCGGCGTTGTTGGGCGGGAAGTAGGTGTTGACGCGCTGGAACTGCCAGGTGCCGGTCGGCATCATGCCGGCCTGTCCGGTCGCCATCTGCGCGAAGGCCTGCTCGTCGCTGAGCGAGAAGTAGTTGGGGCCGAAATAGCCCTTCTGCCACCATTTGTTCAGCGTATCGATCGCCTTGACGAAGGGCTCGGCCGTCCAGGGGAGTTCGCCCTTCAGCGCCTTGTAGACGTTCTCCGGGCCCGCGATCGCGTTCAGCACGATCGTGACATAGTGCTCGTTGGCCGGGCGCCAGTTGGCGTTGCCCGAGGCGAACGGAATGATCTTCTCTGCGAGCATGGCGTCGGCCAGTGCCTCGACCTCGGCGATCGTGGTCGGCGCCTTCCAGCCGTGCTTCTCGAACAGGGTCTTGTTATAGAAGAGGCCGAGTGTCTCGTAGGTCTTCGGCAGCGCGTAGAGCTTGCCGTCATACTTGCCCATCTCCAGGAAGACGGGGAGAATGCGGTCGGTCCAGCCGAAGCGCGTGACATAGTCGTCGAGCGCCAGCAACTGGCCGGCGCGTGCCATCGGCGCGACATAGGTCGGGCCGGCGGTATAGACGATGTCCGGGCCGTTGCCGGAAAGCAGCGCCACGCGCATCTGCTTGTCGAGCTCGGTGCCGCGATAGTCGATGGTCAGGTTGAAGTCGGGATTGGCGGCATTGAACGGCTCGATGATGCCGGACTTGATGTAGCCCTGCTGCTTCGGATCGGCGCTCTCGTACCACCAGGTAATGGTCTTGCCGGCCGCCAGCGCGTGCCCGACCAGGGCGGTGCTGGCGAGGAGTCCGAGCGACCCCGCGATGAATGTGCGTCTGTTCATGGTTTCCTCCTGCGATCAGTCTGACGTCTAGACCGTGCCGCGCTCGATCAGCTGGAACGGCATTTCCTCGGTAGTGCCGCCGCCCGAGCGGGATCCGCTCAGGCGGTCGATCAGGATTTCGGCGGCCTTCTCTCCCATCCGGTCCTGGAACTGCGCGACGGTGCTGAGCGGCGGTGTCACCAGCCGCGCCGCCGATATGTCGTCGAAGCCGAAGACCGCGATCTGGTCGGGGATGTCGATGCCCCGCTCGCGCAACGCCTGCATGACGCCGATCGCCATCAAATCGTTGGCGGCGAAGATCGCCGTCGGCCCGTATCCCGTGGCCAGGATGGCCTCGGCGGCGCGAGACCCCGCCATTTCGCTGAAATCATTCTCGATGATGACGAGCGGCTCGATGCCGGCGCGGCCAAGCACCTCGCGATAGCCCTCGACCCGGACGCCCTGCGGTCCGCCGGTGCCGGCCACCATCGCGATGCGGCGATGCCCCTTGGCGATCAGGTGCTCGGTCACCGCGATGGCGGCGGCGTGGCTGTCGACGAAGATGTCGTCTATCGCGAGGTCGCCGCCGCGCTTCTTGGCCGATTCGATCCGGACCACAGGGATGCCGATATCGAGCAGGGGCACGAAGTCCTGCACGCGGACGGTGAAGAACACGCCGATGACGCCGTCGACTCGGCCCTGTCGCGCCCAGTCGAGGAAATGGCGCTCGCGCGCGGGCACGCCGTCGGTGTTGACGGCGATCACGTCGTAGTCGCGCTCCTGGGCGATCTTCTGAACGCCGCGGATGAGGCCCGGATAGAAGGGGTTGGTGATGTCGGGGACGATGCAGGCGATGGTCATCGTCCGCCGCGTCTTCAGCGCCTGCGCGAAGCGGTTCGGCACATAGCCGAGTTCCTCGGCGACGGCGCGGATGCGCTGCACGGTTTCGGCCGAGACCGAAGCCGTGCTGGCGCCGCCCAGCACCATCGAAACCGTTGCCTGCGAGACGCCGGCACGGATCGCGACGTCCTTCTGGGTTGGCCTGCTCGACATTCGTCATCCATTTATACGTATTAGTTATACGTATAAATATGGGCGCGGCGGAGTCAAATGATTTCCGCCTGGGTGCGGCAGGGAGGGATGTCGTGCTGTTGCTCGATCGCGTGCGCTCGCTGGATGCGGCTCGCGCGCCGGATGGGCTCGATCCGCTTCGGCCGGTGAGGGCCGTGTATCGCCTGGCGCGGGACGAATAGCCGATCGGTCGCTTGCGCGCTCCGCGCCGAGCAGGAGGGCTCGCCGCATCTGCCGCAGCGTAACATTCTTCCCGAATTACATCCTTCCGGATGGTCCTGGCGATCCGGCTACAGAGACATATCCGTTTTGTTTTGAGCGGATGCATCGAAACATAATCGTACAATGGCCCGCTATATCGACATGGACGTTCTATATTTCTATGATCCCAATCTGATGGATCCTGAATATTCTAGAATGTTCAGGAGAAAAATATGGCAATATGTAAGAGTTATTTGGAACGTTTATGAGTAGACCGTTCCGGCGTTGCGGCTAATCTCCCGGCTTCTTTGCAACAGGCCTAAGCACAGGCACAGCTCTTGGGAGATTTCCATGGATCGCAGGTCGTTCCTGAAAGCCAGTATCGTTGGTGCCGCCGCAGCGGCCGCGCCCTATCGGGCGGCGCACGCCGAGACCCAGGCTGCCGCCGGACCGAATGACGTCCCCTCGCTCGCTGGCAAGACGATCGCGATCAGCATCGTCGGGACCGAGCACTTCTTCGACATCAAGGCCTATCAGGCGCAGATCGCCGAGGTCGAGCGGCTCGGCGGCAAGGTCATCGGGCTCGATGCGGGGCGCAACGACCAGAAGCTTGTTTCCCAGCTGCAGACCCTGGTGACGCAGAAGCCCGACGCCGTCATCCAGACGCTCGGTGCGCTGCCGATCGTCGATCCCGGCCTGAAGAAGCTGCGCGACGCGGGGATTCCCGTATTCACGGTAGACGTCGTCAGCGAGAACTCGATCAACAATTCCACGTCGGACAATTTCTCGCTCGGCGCGCAGCTTGCGCTTCAGCTTGCCTCCGACCTCGGCGGCAAGGGCAATATCGCGTTGTTCACGGCCATCGAAGGCGTCGTCCCCTGCGAAATCCGCCTGGAAGAGCTTCATGCCGTGCTGAAGCACTATCCGGACATCAAGATTATCCAGCCGGATCTGCGCGAGATCGTTCCCAATACGATTCAGGACTCGTTCCAGAAGGTGACGGCGCTGCTCGCGCAATATCCCGAGGGTCAGCTCTCCGCGATCTGGGCGTCCTGGGATATTCCCGTTCTCGGCGCGACGCAGGCCCTGCTTGCCGCCGGCCGCAAGGACGTTCTCACCTATGGCGTCGACGGCACGCCGGAATATCTCGCCCTCGTCGCCGATCCGGCTGCGCCCGCTGGCGCCGTCGCTGTCCAGCAGCCGGAGCTCATCGGCAGAACGGCGGTCCAGAACGTCGCGCGCTACCTGGCCGGCCAGAAGGTTCCCGGCACGAGCTTCGTACCGGCCATTCTTGCCAACAAGCAGAATGCGCAGGACGTGCAGAAGCTCGTTGGCCAGGTGA